>CAIMUX010000142.1 GCA_903844735.1 Candidatus Eiseniibacteriota bacterium | reverse complement strand
TACGCGGACGCGAACCCTGCTCACGCTGGCTGGAAGTGCCGTTCCGTCTCGTCCCATGAGTCGCCCTCCTTCTTGAAGCCCACGACTCGGAAGGGTAGACGGGGGCTACGGGGGAGTCATGCAGGCTTGCCGAAAGGACACCTTTCACCGCCAGCAGGATCGCCACGCCCTGTTGGATGTCGAACACGTTTTCATCCTTCCCGCCGTCCGGCGATTTCTCCTTCTTCTTGGAGTTGCCGTGCAGGTCGAGGACGTAGATCTCGTCAAAGGTCTGCATGAGGTGCCGGCGCATGCCTCGGAACGTCGGGTTGTCCACGTATCCGTGGTTGGTGATGTAGCCCAAGACACCTTCGCCGGTTTGCTTGATCCGCCATTCGGCAAAAGAGAAAGGTCGCGGTGCCGGTGGCGGCGTCGAGGACGAGGGTGTTCTCGTCGACCAGTCCCTGGGAGCGGCCGAGGCGGGTCTTGAGCAGCCAGTCTATCGAGTTGACAATGTAGCTGACGACGGGTTCCGGAGTGTAAAAGACGCCTCGGACTTCCCGCATGGCCGCATCGTAGGCGGCCAGGAAGGTCTCGTAGAAGTGGACAACGGGGTCTTCCCGTCCCTTGCACCGGCCAAAGTCCCGGAGGACCTCCGTCATGTCGGCGTGCTTGAGGAGTTCGACCATGTCATCCACGGCCCAGGCAATGGTGTCCGGCATCCTGACGCCTGCAATCTGCTCAAAGAGCTCCCGCAGGAAGGGGTTGGTGCGGGGAAGATTGACCGCGGCGGACCCACGCGAAAAGGGACTGCCCGGCGCGTGCGCGCGGGCGGCAAAGAGGCCGTAGGCCAGGGTTTGGGCAAACATGTCGGCGAACTGATGTTCGTTCAGATCGGGGATGAGCGTATCCCGAAAGGCCTGCAGCCACTCGTGTAGCTAGTTCGTCGGTGCCCCGTAGCCCGGCATGGTCTCGCGAGCGACGCCGCTCTTGACCTGTTCCGCCCGTTTCTCTTCCTGCAGCAGAGCGGCCAGGATGAGGTCCCGGATCATGCGCGTCATGCCGGCCATGCGGTTGGCGAGATCCTTGGCCGTGCCGACCGTCAACGCGGGTTGCGCATAGAAGGCGGTCAGGAGTTCAGTCAGCCGCGCCTCGCCATCCGGCGCTGTCTTGAGCTTGCCCTTGCTATCCAAGTCGGCCGCGCGAACAGTCAGACGCTTCTCGCCCGCCGCGTACCAGCGGAACTCCAGATAGTCCGTGAGAATCCAGTTGGGCAGTGTGGAGTACCGCTTGAACCGGTCCCCGTTCGGTCCCCTGCCGCGCTCCATCTCGTCGAGATTGATGCCGACATCTTTCGTTTCCACGTGCCCGAGCGGAACGCCCTTGCGACTGATATTGAAGTCAGGCGCGCCGCAGGCGATGCGGCGAGGCTCGTTCGTGGCATCAGTGTCTTTACCGCAGGCTTCAAGAAGCGCTTCCAGGGCGGGGCGGTGGGTGTGTTCGGTGGAGTCGCCCTTGTCGAGGCTCTTGCGGATCTCTCTGATGTAGTCAGCGAAGGCGCTCATTCTTCATCTCTCCGGGGCTGACGCCACGTTTCACCCGCGGGGGGCTCGTCGTTTGCCGCTGCCGCTTCTCTCCCCCACGGCGCGCCCGCCGCCCGCCGGAAGCGGCGGTGGAACGGGTGGTTGGGCAGCTCGATCACGCACCACGTTCTCGCGTGGCCGTGGAGCTCGCGCGGCCTTTCGGTCCACGGCCCGCCAGAACGTGTCGTGCGCCACGCCCTTTCCCGCCCGAATGCTCGCCCGGGACTTGGACAGCAGAGACCGAAACCGCGGGGACCGTGACAGCAGCAGCGCCTCCAGGTCATCATCGTCCGTCGGAGCAAGCAGAATCGCCACGGCCTTTCCGTTGCGAGTGATGACCACCGGGCCCGAGGTCCCGGCTTCATCCAAGAACGCGCTCAACTTCGCCTTGACCTCGGCCAGGCTTGCGACTCTCACGGCTCGAACTCCCTCCCGGCAATGAACAACCGGTCCCGATCCTTGACACCGATGGCCAAGACCCAGACCTCTCTGGCCTCAGGGGGCAATTCATAGAACACGCGGAACCGATTCGCAGGACCACAGCGGAGTTCCCAACTCGCTCCGCAGGGGCCCGGCTGGTCCTCCAGAGGTTTGCGGTTGCGAGTCTGCTTGCCCGGCGCGAACGACAACTGCTCGTGGATCGTCCGCTGAATCACACCATGGTACTTCGCTTCGAGGGCATCCACGTGCCGGCTGACCTCGGGCGCGTAGATGATCGAGAATGCAACGCGGTGCGTCATTGACCATAATCCTAGTCATTAGGTTGAACGTGTCAAGTCCCTGTTCTTCGCGTCCGGGTTTCCAAGATTCGACGGCGCGCCGCGGACCGGCGCATACTGTCCCCATGCAACCGACGAACCAGCCCTCCGAGGACTTCTGCTACCGGGCGGTGTGCAGCCGTGACGCCCGTTTCGACGGCCGATTTTACGCCGCGGTTGTCACGACCGGCATCTACTGCCGCCCGCTCTGCCCGGCGGTGACGCCCCAGCGGCGCCACGTTCGCTTCTACCCTTGCGCCGCCGCAGCGGAAGAAGCGGGTTACCGTCCCTGCCGCCGCTGCCGGCCCGATGCCGCGCCCGGGGCGCCCGCGTGGTTGGGCACCACGGCCACGGTGCGCCGCGATGGCGCGCCGATCCCGGTCGCCGGAGAGGGACTGGGCCTGCGCCTACCGGTGCGCACCCCCTATGACTGGAACTCCCTCATCGCCTTCTTGGCTCCCCGTGCCATTCCCGGCGTGGAGCAGGTCACGCCCGATTCCTATCGGCGCAGCGTCCTGGTCGACGGCGCGCCGCACTACATCGAGGTGACCTTCGAGCCCGAGCCGCCGCGCCTGGTCTTTTGCGTGCGGCCTCCTCTCACGCGCGGGCTTATCGAGGTGGTCGAACGGATCAAGGCTCTCTTCGACGCGGATGCCGACCCGCTGCCGATCGACGATCACCTGCGGCGCGATGCCGGGCTGGCCCGACTCGTGCGCGCCCGCCCCGGTCTTCGCGTGCCCGGCGCATGGGACGGCTTCGAGCTGGGGGTGCGGGCCATTCTGGGCCAGCAAATCTCGGTCGCCGGGGCTACGACACTGGCGGGACGGCTGGCGCAGGCGTTCGGCGCCCGGACCCCGGATGAGACCTCCGGCGCTACGCGGCTGTTCCCTACGGCGGAGCGGCTCGCCGAGGCCGACATCGCGAAGATCGGGCTGCCCGGCGCGCGGGCACGGGCCCTGAGCGGCTTCGCTCGGGAAATCGCCGAAAGCTGTCTCTCTCTTTCCCCCGCCGCGCCGATCGAGGAGACGCGCACGCGACTGCTGGCGATCCCCGGCCTCGGGCCCTGGACCGTCGAGTACGTCGCCCTGAGGGCGCTGCGCGACCCGGATGCCTTCCCCGCAGGAGATCTCGGCCTTCGTCGCGCTCTGTCCGTCGAAGGCACGCTGGTGTCCGAGAAGGAGCTCCGTGAGCGCTCCGAAGCGTGGCGGCCATGGCGCGCCTATGCGGCCATGCACCTGTGGACCTCATTGTCATCCACCGTGTCGAGGAAGAAACACGCGCGTTCGTCTTGAGAGCTTCCGCTTTCCTATCGGTACGGTCCGCCTCGCGGTCCGCCTCGGCGCGCAACGCGCAGACGCGCTCTACGCCCTTGGTTTTGAGGACGACTGGGAGCGCCTTCTCTCGCAGATCCGCGCTCGACCGGGCAACAGCGAGAGCGTTCCTTCCTACCTCTGCCGCACCGCGCGTGTCGCTCTCATCTCCTCCGGCGTCGTGATGCGAATGAAATAGACCCCCGCCGTCACTTCGTGGCCCTCGGCATCGCGGCCATCCCAGACAAAACGCTGGTTGCCGACTCGCTCGGCCGGCATCAGTCTGGAAAGCACCCGCCGGCCCGACGCATCGAAGATCGCGAGCGTCGCCGGAACCGGAGAGCCTTCGGTTCTCCACGACAGCCTGGTTTCCCTCCAAAACGGATTCGGCGCAACCATGAGGTCGCTGACCCACCGAGCAGCAGGGTCACCCATCTCCCGCGCGGCGTAACGGAAAGAGAAGTCGCCGTCGGCCTGCTCGAAATTCACGACAATCATCGTGATCTGGTCGCAGGTCGACCAACCGGGGATCTTCATGTTCACATCTCCGTCAACATCGGGGAAGACCGTCCACTCGCGTTGCGGATGGCCGCCCCGCTGCCAGGCGAAGCACAGGCATCGTGCATCACGCATCTCCGGCGCGCCGTCGAATTCCAGGCGGAGGGTGTCCCGTTCCCCCGGTCCGCGAAACCGGATGTAGTCAAAGGCGGCGGATTGCGCAACCAGATCTTCGGCCAAGGTGAGCCCCTGGACCGGCAGGGTATCGTGGACCGCCTGACAGGTGATCTCCGGAAACGCGCCGCCCTGGCGGTAATGGCAGCCATCATTCCAGGCACCGGTCGCATTGTTCCAAAGGGCGAACCGCGCCAGCGTGGAATCCAGATTCGTTCCCCGCTCTGCGAGTTCCAGTTTGAGCGCGTTGAGCCACGACTCGCTACAGCATCGGCGGAAGACGGCCGGCATGAAAGTGGCGTCGGTGGTTTCCTCCAGGAAGCACCAGAAATGGGCGGCGCCGTACGGCCGCAGCGAGTGCCCCAGCCCCCACAGACCGCGATGCGGTGTCCAGAACCATAGCGGCATCCGCCAGGCATATCCGGCGTACGAGGGCCGGGCCGCTCGCTCGGCCCAAACGGCTGCCGACTCCGTAAACCAGGCCCCGACGGCCCCTGCGCCGTACTGTACAAGGTGGAAATACTCGTGCGCCAGGGTCGCACGCAGAATTCCGGGTTTCTCCTCTACTCCAAGGTCGTTGTCCACCGCGAAGTATCCGGCCGCAGAGCCCCGGCACGGGCTGCCCGTAACGGAATCCCGGCCGGCATATCCCACCCCCTGCGATCCGGTGTCCAGCAGGTAGCAGTCCACCAGGTCCCGGCCGCCTCCCCGAGCCAAGTCCGAAAGGGCTGGAGCAAACCCCAAGGTCACATGGAACGCCCGGTACGAGTCCTCCAGAAAAACGCAGGCACTATCGACATAGGCAGGGTCCGGCCAGCCGTGAACGGTATTGTCGCCGCCGGTGGCGAAGTGCACGCGGAAATGATCGGTGTCGCGCCAGGCGTCGCAGTGTCGATCCTCTTCACGTTCCGCCGAGAAAAACGGACGCTCCCGCAGACAGCCGTCGCCGTCCGGCCAGGCAGAGAAGCAGGGGCTCGTCAGGCACGCCGCAAGAAGCGTGGCCCGCCATAGAGAAGCTGACTTGTGGTACATGCCTTTTCGATACGGGTCGGTCTACCGGCTGAATGCGTACTTGATCAGGCCCCACGTTTTTGTCGCGCTCCCGGCGCGCGCGGGCCACAAGGGGTCCTCATCCGTCCAGCGGGTGATTCGCCAGAGAGAATTCCCATCGGACGCTCGTTCCTGCGGATAGGTGCGCAGGTGGAACATCTCTCGCCCATCCTCCGCGAGGTAGCTGAAATGGGTTCCATCCTCGCAGGTTGTAACGACCAGAACGTCGACCCCGGTCGCCTGCAAGATCCACGTACCGGTGGCAGCGCTGTCCACCGCCGCATCCGGAAACGACCATGAGATCGCTATGTTCGTGACCTGTTTGGAGGCAAACAGGCTGTCCGCCGCCCGGCACTCCTCCGAGATACCCCACGATGACGGCACCGGAAAGCCAGGATTGTAGACATCAAACGGGTTGAATCGGAACACGAAGTCCGGCGCAAACAGCACCCGGTAGGCCTCCAGGTCGCGGCGAATGTAGCTCTCCCTGAGATTGTAGAGCACGTTTTCGATCGACGACTGCGGTCGGTACGGCGAGGGAGTCGGCTCGGAGATCTTCTTATCGTCATCGCCACAGCTCAACAAGAGGAGAGCAGCCAGGCAACCGACGACGCAACAAACGTGACTCGGGCGTGCCATCCTCGAATCCCCTTCTCACAACATCCGGGACCCTGTCGAACCCGCGCACCACATGCCGCGAGTAGCGTAGAAAGCCGATCGACTCGGACGCCGGCGGCCCTTTCCACCCCCACTCTGCGTGACTCTGCATGGTCAGCAGCAGCGAGTGTAGCCGAGTTTTCGGGCGAACGCAAGGGCGAGCACTGGAACTGGGTCGCCAGGAATCACCTCAGGCGCGCGCAGAGGCGCCTTCCCGAACCTTGACCGCACGATCAAGCGGTCCCATACTTACCGGGTTCACCGGACTTGGGATGGGGCGACAGCGGCGTCAGACGACGTGGGGGGTGGGGCATGGCGGAGAAGATGCGGGCGGTCGTCAAGGCGAGTCCGCGCGAGGGTGCAGAGCTACAGCAGGTTCCGATCCCGTCGATCGGGCCGGACGAGGCGCTGGTCAAGGTGGCGGCCTCCACCGTGTGCGGCACCGATGTCCACATCTACCAGTGGAACGAGTGGGCCCAGGGTCGCATCGGCCCGCGCATCCCCCAAACCATGGGGCACGAGTTCGCCGGCACTGTGGTCGAGGTCGGAAAGGCGTGCCGCCGCGTAAAGACGGGTGACTTCGTGAGCGCGGAGACGCACATCCCCTGCATGACCTGCGTCCCCTGCCTCACCGGCCAGATGCACATCTGCTCCAACCTCAAGATCCTCGGGGTCGACTGCAACGGATCCTTCGCGGAGTACATTGCTGTCCCCGAGCTCGTCCTCTGGAAGAACGACCCCGCGATCCCACCCGAGTTTGCAGCCGCACAGGAGCCGTTGGGTAACGCCGTCTACGCCACGCTGGTCGAGCCGGTGACCGCGCGCACCGTACTCATCTACGGTGACGGCCCGGCCGGCCTGTTTGCCGTGGGCGTGGCCCGTGTTTCGGGCGCCGCCCGCGTCTGGCTCGTCGGCCTCTCTCCGATGCGCCTCGAGATCGGGCGCCAAATGGGTGCCGACGCAGTCTTCGACGCCTCGAAGGACAAGGTGGAGGAGTTCATCCTGGACCAGACCAAGGGGGGCGGCGTCGATGTGGTCCTGGACATGGTGGGACGACAGTCTGTCCTCGACCAGGGCTTGCGGCTCGTTCGTAAGGGCGGCCGCTACTCAGCATTCGGCCTTCCCGACGGCCGGCTCTCCATCGATCTCACCAACGGCGTGATCTTCAAAGGGGTGCGCCTCCTCGGCATCAACGGCCGGCTGATGTTCGAGACCTGGGTCCAAATGTCAAACCTGCTCGCCAGCGGACGGCTGGACATCCGACCGGTGATTACACACCGCCTGCCCCTGGAGGAGTTCGCGCACGGGTTCGACCTCCTCACGCACGAACCGATTCAAGCCGGGAAGGTCGCGCTGATGCTGTGAGCCCGCGTCGGATCCTGATCTTCGTGCTCTTCGCCGCCGCGATCCTGCGGGCCGCCTGGTCGGTCACTGTGAGGCCGGCGGCGTTTCTCGAAATCGACGGCACCGAGTACCGAGACATCGCGCAAAACTTGTCCGCGGGCCGCGGCTACGCGGTCTCGGTGCCGCGCTGGTTCGAGCCCGCCGCACTGCTTCCCCCCGGTCCTCACGCCGACTTCGCGAGGCCGCCCCTCCTTCCGGTGCTCGGAGCGGCGCTGTTCCGACTCCCCGGAAGCTGGGAGGCATGGGCGCGCGCATGCATGGTGGCGCTCGGCACGCTGACGGTGTGGTTGATGTTCGGCGCCGGGGAACGGCTGTTCAACCGGCCCACCGGACTCATCGCCGCAGGGATCTTCGCGTTGCACCCCTACGCCATCTACTACTCCGGACGCTGGAGCACCGAGACGCCGTTCATGGTGGCGGTCTTAGGGGCGGTCGTGGTTCTCGCCGGGTGGGGTGCCACCGAGAGCCGTGAGCCGCGCGCGGACATTCCACGCTCGGCACTGGCCGGCCTTCTCACGGGTCTCGCCGCCCTCGCGCGTCCCACGGGCCTCATGCTCATTCCAGCATTCGCGCTGTGGATCCTGCTTCGCCGGCGCAGCCTCGCTCGCGCCGCCGTCTTCCTCGCGGCCGTCGGTCTCACGCTCGCTCCCTGGACGCTGCGCAACCACGCGGCCACGGACCGCTGGAATCCGGGGACCTTCATCGGCCCGTATAACCTCTGGGCCGGGATGCACGACCGTATCCTCGCCATGTATCACGGAGCCGACACGCCCCTTTACACCGCGGAAGTGGAAGCGCTCTTTCACGAGGACAGCCAGGCGGCGGTCCGGGAGATGGAAGTGCGCGGAATCGTGGGGCCGGTGGCTGAAGGGAGATACTGGTCCGACGCGGCTCGGGCGTGGGTGAGCCAATACCCAAGACGCGCGGCGGAGATCCTGGCCCGGCGAACGTTCCACTATTTTCAAATGACCCCGGAAACAAGCGTGATGTCGCGATCGGCGCAGGTGGCCGCACTCTACCTCTGGCCGGTGCACCTGCTGGCCTTGCTCGCGCTCTGGTCGCACCGGCGGCGCGTGCCGCGGCTACCGCTGGCGCCACCCCTGGTCGGACTTCTCGTCAGCCTCCCGTTCATCTTCAGCTTGCGCTATCGATTCCCGTTCCTCGATCCGTACGCGGCGCTCTTCGCGGCCGCCGCGGTGAGCGAGATCCCGGATCGCGTGCGGCGGCACTTCGGCGGGCCACCAAGCGGGCGGGTCGGGACGCCGTGATGAGGAGAGGACAGGCGGGACTCATCGTGAATCGGGGCGGCCGCCGCAAGGAGCCATCTCGGGGCGGTTGCCACGTGCCGGAAAGCGTCCGACGAATCAGGAAGGTCTTTGCGGCCTGGCGGGGACCGAAGAGGAGGTGCTTTTCTTGGCGAGCAAGGCGCGCAGATCGAGCACCCGGGGGATGTCCACGGAGACATCCTGCTCTTCCTGTGTCAAAGGAGTCGTCAAGTACCAGGGCAAATGACGATAGGTCCGTCAAGGTCGCTGATCGAGGCCGCGGTTTTCCGGTCGTGCCCGGCCTACTTCGCCGCCAACAGTGCAGCCCCCAGCGCGCCGACCGTCTGGGGAGATTCCGGAACGAAGACCTCACATCCGGTCCGCTCTTCCACCATGCGGCGCAGACACGAATTGCGGGCCGCGCCCCCCGCGAACAAGATCGGCGGCTCGCCTCCCACTCTCGTGACCTGAGAGACGATGCGCCATACCAGCGCGTCGTGCGCGGCCCAGGCGATGTCTTCCCGGCGCGATCCCCTCGTCATCAGACCCACAACCTCGGACTCAGCGAAGACCGCGCACATGCTGCTGATCTTGGTGCCAGAACTTCCCTCGAGTGCCGCCCGACCCAGGGCATCGATGTCGTACTGCAGGGCGACAGCGATCATCTCCAGAAACCGTCCGGCGCCGGCCGCGCAGCGGTCGTTCATCTCGAATCGCACCGCGCGCCCGGATGCGTCGAGTGCGATCACCTTGGTGTCCTGCCCCCCCACGTCGAGGACGGTGCGGCACCCGGGGTGGACCGCGTGGGCCCCGCGTGCGTACGCCTTGATCTCGGTAACGGTGGGATAGCCGAAGGAGACTTCGGCCAGGGTCCGGCCGTAGCCGGTGGCGAGGAGGCGCTCGAAGCGCGCCCCCTCGACCAGCGTTCGGCAATCGTCCGCCACCTTCGGTCCGGTCGGGATCTCGCGCGCGTGGACGATGGCGTCGCTCGCGGTGTCGACCACCACCAGTTCCACGCTGCGTGAGCCGATGTCGAGCCCGGCAACCAGCACCGGGCCCCCTACCGAAGTATCTCGAGAAATGCCTGAATGCGAGTCTCGAGCTGCGGCGCGTCCTCCATGTTGTAGTCCGTTTCGAGCCGAAGGAACGGAAGCTCGTTCTCCCGCGCGGACCTCTCCAGCCCGTGCGACTCCATGAGGTACGGCGTGCAGAACCGGATCGCGTAATGGATGACGCCGTCCGCGCGGCTGCGGGTGGTCATTTCCTGCACATGACGACGGCGATCTGCGTTCGGCGTGAAGACAGCACAGTCGATCTTGAGATAGCGCTCGGCGATCCGGTCCAGGAAGGTCGCTCCTGCTTGGCGAGGACCATCAGCATCGTTACCGTCCCGGCGCAGTACTGTCGCCGATCCACCGGACTCTCCGACAATCCGCCACTCCCTGACTGACCGCCCCTCCACCGCGAAGATGCCGATCCGGCCGCCGGCCCCGCGGCCGGGCGGTAGAGGAGTACCTCCTCGCCCCTCGCCGGTGTGAGTGGGGCCCGCCCGGCCCAGCCATGCTACGCTCCTGGCCCCGGAATCCAAGCGTTCCCGGACCAAGATGAATTGCTTCGACCATTTCAGGAGGTTATCAGAGCGAAAAGCTGGACGCGTAACCCACGTGGCAGACGGGCATTCAAGTCTTCAGAAACCACGGGGCTGGGGGATCTCCACACGGGGGCCGAATCGGTAGGTGCTCTTCGCCCCGTCTGATATCCTAGAGCAATGAATCGGGCGCATACAATCAGATCCCGGATGGCAGACCGGAGGAACGACGACTTCGTTCCCGGGTCGCCCGCGGAGCGAGTCGGCCTTGTTTGGCCGCTTACCCGAGAGATCGTCTCTTGGAGCAGGCATCACGATGCTGAACGAAGACTACAGAGACATGTTACTCGCCTTAGCCGACGAGAAGGTTAAGTTCCTTCTGGTCGGGGCGTACGCTCTGGCGGCCCACGGCTACCCGCGCGCCACGATGGATATAGATATCTGGGTCATGCCGTCGCCGGAAAACTCCGATGCCGTGTTGCGCGCACTGCGTCGGTTCGGTGCGCCGCTGCACGATCTCACCAGCGAGGACCTTCAGACCGACGGCACCATCTTCCAGATCGGGGTCGCTCCCAGACGAATCGACATCATCACGGCCGCGTCCGGGCTACGGTTTGCGGAAACATTCGAACGCTCCGTGGCGATGGAGATCGAAGGGATCGACGTGCACGTCCCATCACTGGATGACCTCATTCGCAACAAGCGGGCCTCCGGAAGGACGAAAGACCTGGCCGACGCGGAAGCCTTGGAGGATCTCCGGAACCAGCCTGATTCACCTGGAAGAGGGCTGTGAAGGGCCGGCGTCCGACCCGGTCCGCGAAAACCTCGTAGGTCATTTCCAGCATCAACCTGCCGTCCTTAGTGATACCCTTCGAGACCTCATAAAGACACTGATATCCTCGCTCATTCCTTTTCACTTTCCATCATCAGCTCGCTGATTTGTGTCACATTGAGGCTAGTCGTACCCCAGGAACCGGATGAGCAGGCTGCTCTCGGAATTGCATACGTGATCGAGAACCTCTGCCCCCACCTGACCGTTCGACGTCTGACGGACATAGACCCGGGTCAGCGGATCGCAGGTGGAAGGACCGAAAAGCTCGTAGGTCAATATGTCCCGGCTTGCGCAACGCATTGAACTCGAGCGAACCGTAGTTCACCCCCAGGATGGACGCGGAATAGTAGCCGTCGACGGTGGGCGCCTGCACGACGACGGAGACGGACACCGGCCAGCGCGTGCGGACCTCATAGGTGAATCCGAGCTGCTGATGCCGGAGGTAGGCCTCTTCCAGGAAGGTGCCGAGCCTGGCCATCTGATCCGTGGTAATCGTGGTCAGAGGTGTCCAGAGGCGGAAATGCCCGGGCAGCGTCGCGTACGTCCGATCGATGCGTGAGGCCACGAGGCGGACGGCAGCAGTGGGACGGTCGAAGGAACCACGGGCGGCCGGGTGAGTGTGCGGTTCGCGTGCGGAGGCGCGGTTCGAAAAGGCCGCCCCGGTCGTCGAGGTGCCGGACAGGGTTGGCGTCGGCGCCTCCAGGCGACCGACAAGCCAGCCGGAGGAGTCTCCTGCTTCGATGTAGCTCCATTGCGTGGCCGTTCGGCCCTGGCTTGGGAGGAACGCCTCGGCACCCGGCAGGATCGCCTCGCCCCCGTCCACCTTGGCCGTGCGGCGCAGGCGCAGGGCGATCGGCCGGGCGAACTCCGCGTCGTCGTTTGGCGGGGATGCCGCTATCGGGCTTCGATCGGAGCTGCACGAATAGCCGAGGGCGAAGACAAATAACAAGACGACCGGCACAGCGCAGCGCATCGGGCACCTCCCCTCCGCAGTCAGCCCGGTTCTACACCAGGACGGGAGAAGAGTCAAAGACGGGGGGCGGGCCCGTCGGTCATGCACCGCGCTCCGCGAATACTCGACGGCTGTCGATTTTCACCCATCCATAGCGAGAATTGCGGTGCCCCGAAGGCGTTGGACCGGATGATTCCTCTTGTGGGGATCGATTCGGCGGTGCTATTCGGCGTCGGGCCACGAGGGGGACATAGTCGTCCCGGTGGTGAAATCCGCGAGCATGATGACAATCCGATGTCTATGCCGCGAGACGATAGTCGTGCTGAACTCCACCGAGGGTCGGCAGAGCGACGAGGCGAACGGCGCACTTGACAGCGAGCGAACGGTTCCCGGAGTGACCATTTCGGTCGGCTGCAGACGCGGGAGCCGGGCCGGGGCGGCTGGGAAGGTGTGAGGGGTAGTTTCTCACGGTCATGACCCACCTCAATGCCCATTTGGTGATGCCCCACCCTCACGCACGATGCATCACCAAACTGACATTTTCCCGATTTGGTGATAGTTTTGGGCGGCGGTCACGATGGAGGGAGGCACATGAGATGCGCGCCCGCCGCGGTCGGATCTGAAACGTCGGAGAAAGAAGGGGAACTACCATGAAGAAGCGTTCGCTGATTCCGATCCTCGCCCTCGGCCTGGCGTCCCTGACCCCGCCGGCCAAGGCTGACCTGACCATGGAGATGAAGCAGACCATGGCCAAGGAGAAGGAAGCCGTGGAGACCATCCGGGTTGCCGAGCACAAGATCGGGATGGGCGCGGGCGGCCAGAACATGGTCTTCCGGGGCGACAAGAAGGTGCTCTGGATCATCGACACCGAGAAGAAGACCTACACAGAAATGGATGAGGCCGCCTGCAAGGCGATGGGTGAGCAGATGAACGGCGCCATGACCCAGATGCAGGAAGCGCTGAAGGGCATGCCGGCGGAACAGCGGGCCAAGATGGAAAAGATGATGGCCGGCAAGATGAAGGGCATGGCTCCCTCCAAGCAGACCGTCAAGCCGATGGGCCAGAAGAAGACCATCAACGGATTCGCGTGCGCAGGCTACACGGTCTCCGGCAGCACCGGAGAGACGGAGGTCTGGGCCGCCGATCCGAAGGTGCTCAAGCTGGACGCGGCGGCCATGGCTGCCTTCAAGGAATTCGCCGAGTTCATGAAGAGCAGCATCCCGGGCATGGAGAGAGTCGCGGACCTGGCGCAGGACTTCGATCATCCGCGGGAGGACCAGGTGCCCGGCTTCCCGGTCTTAAGCATCCACAAAGACAAGTCAGGCAAAGAGGACTTTCGCTCGGAGCTGATCAAGCTGACCAATGGATCGGTGGAAGCGTCGGTCTTCGAGCTGCCGGCGGGGTTCACGAAGACGGCAATGCCCGGGGGGAAGTAGATCGAGCGCAGTGGACGTCAGATTGAAAATGGAGTGAGTTCGGGGCGGGTGCAACATGGCGCACCCTTCTCCTCTACTCCAAGGCCGCCCTCACGAATGATTGCTTTCCATGTCAGTCCCGCCGCAGGGTACACAGCCCTACGCGCCGGCAGCTTCGGCCGTGTTATGCCCCGATGATCTCGTTCAAGCCCTCGATCACCTGAGCGAGCTCCTCAGGCGTTGCCCTACCGAGGCGCTTGCCCACGCGTTCCACCGCCAAGGTTCGAATCTGACTGATCTTCACCCACGATCGTTTCGGAAGTTGCTTGGTCTTGAACTCCAAGGTCAGCGGAAAACCGGCATCCTGGGGCCGGCTGGTCAGGGCCACGGCGATGACGGTGCCTGACCGTTCGTTGAAAACGTCCTGACTGAGAATAAGAATGGGACGTAACCCGGCCTGCTCGTGACCTCGCACGGGATTAAGGTCCGACCACCGGACCTCTCCTCTCAGTATTCTGGCCATTCGGATGTATCCTCCGACAGGCCCTCTTCAGCCAGAGCCCTCTCATACGCGGGGTTGAGCTTGGCGCACTCACGGGCCAACCGACTTCGCTCGATTCTTTCCAGTTTCTCGTCGACTGCGATCTGGATCGCCTGGCTTCGGTTAGGAAACACCGCATTTCGAACCAACTGATCCAGACGGTCGAGCGTGGTCCCCTCAAGGGAGACAGCCACTTTCGATCGGGCCATACGTCACCTCCTGGTATGACGATACGTCATACCCGAGGGACTGTCAACTGCCTGATTCATGGGCATGACGTCGGTGCTGGCCAGTGGGAGCGAAGCGGCGAACCGGTTCCGGGTACGAGCCGAAGTTACCCCCGACTCCCCCAAAAGACTCGGGCGTGAAGATTTCCCGCATCCAGCAGCCCCAACAACAAACGCTCGGTAGCCTCCACCATCCGCTCCACCGAATAACGCGCGGCCACGATCTCCTGCCCACGGCGGCCCATCGCGGCGCGACGCTTTGGATCGCGCAGGAGGTCGAGAAGCGCCCCGGCCAGCGCCGCCTCGTCGCCGGGCGGCACCAGGAGGCCGGAGACTCCGTCCTCCACCAGTTCGGCCAACGCGCCGACGCGCGTGGACACGACCGGGACTCCCGCGTCCATCGCCTCGATGAGCGCAAGCGGCAGGGTCTCCACCCGCGGGTGACTGGAAAGAACCGCCAGGTCGAAGCCGGCCATGAGCGCCCGGGCGTCTGCACGACGACCCAAGAAACGGACCGCGGGCCGCGTCTTGCCATCCCCCGGCTCGCGTGCGAAAGAGAGCCCCACGCGCACGCACTCCGCTTCAAGAAACTCCCATCGCGGACCGTCGCCCACGATCCACAGCTCAGCCATGGGCAGATTCTCCCGCACGCCGGCGAAAGCCCGCAGCAGCAGCTCGTGGTTTTTCTCCGGCCGTAAGACAGCGGTGATGCCGATGACCGGAGCGGCCCACGGGCATCCCATG
This sequence comes from Candidatus Eiseniibacteriota bacterium, assembly GCA_903844735.1. GTDB lineage: Bacteria > Eisenbacteria > RBG-16-71-46 > CAIMUX01 > CAIMUX01 > CAIMUX01. Next base: position 80,549 of record CAIMUX010000142.1, on the reverse strand, counting down.
AGCCCCCGTGTCTCCGCGCGCCGTGCCTGCCTCGCCTTTCCGTCGGGCTGTTCCAGCGGCACGCCGTTGGGGATCACCGTCACCTGCGACGCCGGAACACCCTCTTCGGCCACCAGGTAGTCACGCTGGGCCTCGGCGATGGCGATGATCCGGTCGAGACCGGCGCGCACGAGCCGGATCGGCCGCTTCAAGCTCGGCTGCCCTCCCCACTGCCCGGTGGTGTGCACCGGCATGACGCGGACCCGGATTCCGGTCCCGCGTGAGGCAAGAACGCCGTGGAAGACGGCATGGGCGTGATCGAGGAAGTAGATCGCGTGGTAGCCACCGCGGCGAAGGAAGCTGTGGAGTCGCGGGATGAGAAACGGATCGAGCCGGGCAGCACCGGTAAGGCCGGCGTGAACCGGGATACCGGCGGCGCGCAACTCCTCTCCCAAAGGACCCGGCTCCCGCAACGCCAGAACCTCGACGCGAAACGGCGGGCGCGACAGGCCACGGACGAGGTGGGAGAAGACCCGCTCGGCGCCGCCGAGAGCGAAGGTGGTGCCGACAAACAGGACACGGATCTCGGGTCCCACGGTGGCAGCGCCTCCCGAATCGACTTCACCGCCCAGGTCAGACTCGCGGCGCGGGTCGGACTCGCTGGTCAGGTGGGCCTCGTCTCCCGCGTCGGACTCGCGATCGGGGCCGGCCTCGGTCAAGGTTTTAGCTCCCGGAAGGACCGGCCCCGCGGAGCACCCGGCTGCGCAACCGGGCGAGACAATCACAAGGAACCGCGGTGCCCCCCAAATCGTGCACCATGTCCACAGTACCCTTCATGGTGCGGCAGAGGCTCCGACACGAGACGCACGCCACCAGGTGGGCATCGAACTTTGCTTGCAGATCATCGGTCATCTCGCGGTCTAAGAACTCGGAGAGATGGCGGTACAGCTCTTCGCAAATGTCCTCGTTGCTCATGCTCATCGACCGACCCTCTTTGCACCCTGTCGTTCCCGGAAATAGCCCGTCAGCCGGTCCCGGAGCAAGCTCCGCGCCCGGTGAAGCCGCCACTTGACCGCCCCGATGGGTAGATCGAGCGCCTGCGCCGCCTCCTCGTTGGAGAGCCCGTTGACGTCCCGCAATACCACCACTGTTTTGAGGTCGATGGGAAGCTCCTCGATTGCAGATTCCAGCGTCCCGACCACCTCTTGCCGCACCACCTCGTCCAGGGCCGACTCGGACCAGTCCATCAGGCTCAGGGGATATCCGATCTCCCCGCTGTCCACCGCGTCGAGGGGAAACACATCCTTTCTCCGCTTCCGTAGCTTCATCAGAGCCTGGTTTACCGCAATCCGGTGAATCCAGGTCGTGAAACGGCTGTGGCCGCGGAACTCCCCGATCGCCTTCAGGGCTTGGAGATAAGCCTCCTGGACGACGTCCTCGGCATCTTCGTCGCTGCGCACAAGCCGGTGGGCGAGCCGATAGATGGCGTCCACACTGGGCGCCGCCAGCTCCCAGAACGCTTCCCGGTCTCCCTGCTGCGCCCTCGCCAGAACGACGGCTTCCTCTTCGAGTGATCTCACGGTTCCCCCCATCATGCACCGAGTCTAGCACACTCCGCGACGGACCCCTGGTGCCGCGGCCGGCGGCGCTGCCTGGCGTCCCCCCCCCTGGGGGGGACGTGCCCCCTTGCGGTGGGCGTCCTCCCGCATCGACCCGCCAACTTCCCCTTGCCCAACGCCCTGAGCCGCATCAAAATGCGAGCCCGCGTGGACACGCCCAATGGACGAGGAGCACTCCTCCCCACTGCCACGCGGATGCGGCATCACGGCAGACCGTTTCCCATCACCCGAGATTGGACCCAAGCATGCGCCTAGACCAACTCGCGCCCAACGTGATCCTCAAGGGAGCCATCTTCCCCGAACCGGTCCAGGTCATTGTCGTCGTCCCGGTCGGGGAGTCCCTCAAGATCGTCGCCAAGGGCCTGAATACCGGCTTAGTCCATGAGCCGGTGCTGAGCCCCGCCCAGCTCGAGGCGATCCAGGTCGTGGCCACCCAGACCTTCGACGGGGACGCCACACGCTTCCGCCTCGCCATCGAGGCGCAGCGTCTGGGTCTGGCCTACGAGTACGACCCGTACTTCGCGCTCTCGATCGCCCGGGTTGACCCGCTCCCCCACCAGCTCGAGGCGGTCTACGACAACTTCCTGACCCTCCCACGGATCCGCTTCCTCCTGGCCGACGATCCGGGCGCCGGCAAGACGATCATGGCGGGGCTGTTGCTGAAGGAACTGAAGGTCCGGGGTCTGGTCCAGCGGACGCTCATCGTGACCCCGGCCAACCTCACCTTCCAGTGGCAGCGGGAGATGCAGGACAAGTTCCACGAGGGGTTCGAGATCATCCGCGGGGACGTCCTGCGGGCCAACTACGGCCAGAACCCGTGGCAGGAAAGGAACCAGCTCATCACCTCGATCTCCTGGGTGTCGCGGATCGAAGACGCGAAGGAGAGCCTGCTGCGCAGCACCTGGGACCTGATCATCGTGGACGAGGCGCACAAGATGAGCGCCTACAGTTGGGACAAGAAGACGCTCGCCTACCAGCTCGGCGAGATCCTCTCCGAGCGGACCGACCACTACCTTCTGATGACCGCCACGCCGCACAAGGGAGATCCGGTCAATTTCTGCATGTTCTTGTCGCTGCTGGACAAGGACGTCTACGGCGACGTGTCCAGCCTCGATTCGGCGATCAAGCGGAGCCGGGCGCCGTTTTACCTCCGGCGGACCAAGGAAGCGCTGGTCACCTTCCCCGACCCGCAGACCGGGGTCGTGAAGAAGCTCTTTACCAAGCGCAACGTGCGGACCGTCCCGTTCCAGATCAACGAAGACGAGGCGGAGTTCTACGACGCCCTCACCCGCTTCGTCGAAGACCAGTCGATCAAGGCGCACGGAGACAACTCCGCCCGAGGCCGGGCGCTCTCGTTCACGATGGCGATGCTGCAGCGGCGGTTCGCCTCGAGTCTCCACGCGGTCCATCGCAGCCTCGAGCGAATGCGCGACAAGCGGCAGGCGATCCTCGACGATCCCGAAGCCTACCGCCGCGCCCAGATCGAAAAGCGGCTCCCCGACGATTTCGACGAGCTGACCGAGGCAGAGCAGGATCAGATCACGCAGGACTTAGAGTCGGTGGTCGTCTCGCTCGACCCGGCCGCGCTGCGGGAGGAGATCCTCCAGCTTGAGCTCTTGATCCACCGGGCGCTGGAGCTGGAGAAGCACGAGATCGAGACCAAGCTCGTGAAACTCAAGGAGGTCCTGACCCAACGAAAAGTCTTCGACGACCCGAAGATGAAGCTCCTCCTCTTCACCGAACACAAAGACACCCTCGACTATCTTGTCGAGAAGCTCACGGCCTGGGGTCTTACCACCACGCAGATCCACGGTGGCATGAACGTCGGCGACCGGGACACACCCGGGACACGCATCTACGCCGAACGGGACTTCCGCGAGCGCGCGCAGGTTCTGGTGGCGACCGAAGCCGCCGGCGAAGGAATCAACCTCCAGTTCTGCTGGTTCTTGATCAACTACGACATCCCGTGGAACCCGGTGAGGCTCGAGCAGCGGATGGGACGGGTCCACCGCTACGGCCAGGAGCGCGACTGTCTGATCCTGAACTTCGTCTCCACGAACACGCGAGAAGGCCGCGTCCTCGACAAGCTGTTCGAACGGATCCAGGCGATTGAGGCGGACCTCGATCCGGAACAGACCGGGCAGGTGTTCAACGTCTTGGGCGACGTCTTCCCCGCCAATCAGCTCGAACGGATGATCCGGGAGATGTACTCCCACAACCTAACCGAAGAGACGATCAAGCAACGGATCATCCAGGAGGTCGACGTCGAGCGGTTCCGGCGGATCACCGCGAGCACGCTGGAGGGGCTGGCCAAGAGGGAGCTCAACCTCTCGTCGCTCATCGGTCGCCGCGAGGAAGCGAAGGAACGCCGGCTGGTTCCGGAGGTGATCGAAGACTTCTTCCTCCAGGCGGCGCCGTTCATCGGGATCACCGTGCGCGAGACCCGTGCCGGAAGCCACGTCTTCCGCGCCGGCCGCGTGCCCCGCAGCCTCTGGCCGCGCGGCGAGCGGCTGGAGCCCCGGTTCGGCAAGCTCGGCCACGAATATGCCCGCGTCACCTTCGACAAGGAACAGCTCAAGGACGACGCGACGCTGGAGTGGGTCACGCCGGGACACCCGCTCTTCGAGGCTGTGCGCGAGGAAGCGCAGGAGCTATGCAGCGACGACTGCACCCGCGGTGCGACCTTCTTCGATCTGCACGCCAAGGAGCCGTACCTGCTGGACTTCTTCAGTGCCTCGGTCCGCGACGGGCGGGGCCACGTCCTGCACCGGCGCATCTTCGCGGTCCAGACCGACAACCTAGGCCTCATGACCGTCCGCCAGCCAACGATCCTCCTCGATCTGACACCGGCGCCGCCCGAGACGCAGGTCCCGCTGCCGGAGGGTCTGCCCAACATCGAAGCCGCCGAGCGTATCCTGGTCGAACGAACGCTCAACGGCTTCCTCGGCGAGATCGCCACGGAACGGACCCGGGAGGTCGCCACCATCGAGCGACACTTAGAGCTCAGCCTGACCACGCTGATTGACCGGGCGAGCCTCAAGGTCGCGGAACTGTTCGAGATCCAGCAACGCGAGGAGTCGCCCCTCTCGGCGGCCAACCTGAAACTCGCCAACGACCGGCTGGACGAGCTGAATGGGCGTCTGGACCGGCGACGGCAGGAACTCTCGATGGAGCGGGAGTGCGCCGCCGGGGATATCCGGCACCTGGGACGTGCCTGGGTGCTCCCCCACCCCGACCGCAATGAACCGGGCCTGGCGCCGATGGTCCGTAGCGACGAGATCGAGGCGATCGCCGTACAAGCGGTGACGGCTTACGAGCAGGCCCGCGGCTGGGTCGTGCAGAGCGTCGAGTCGGAAAACTGCGGGTTCGACCTCAAATCGCGCCGGCCCCACCCTGAGGACCCCGAGACGTTCATCGAAGTCCGGTTCATCGAGGTCAAGGGACGCTCGCAGGTGGGCGAAGTGGCCTTGAGTTCCAATGAGTACAAGACGGCGCAACGGATGAAGACCGACTACTGGCTCTACGTGGTCTACAACTGCGGGTCGACGCCGGAGATCCATGCCATCCGGGACCCGGTCCGGCTGGGCTGGAAGCCGATCGTCCAGGTCGAGCACTATTGCGTTCGCGCCAAGGAGATCCTGGAGGCATCGGAGTGACAGGCCTTCCCGGCTACCGTCCCCAAGCCCCTCTGGACGTCTCAGGTGCCGCGGGGCGAACGCCCCGGACGCTCCTGCGACTCCGCCTCTCGCCGCGTTCCCCCTCGGCCGCCTCCCATCCCCGTGAGGAGACGCCGGGCGGGCCGTGAGGGCGGGCTACGGAAACCCGGGTCTTCTCGTGTACCTGCCCCGGCACGCTCCAAAAATGTGAAAGTCACTCGTGTACATGGTCTGGTCGCAGTCTGTCCGGGCGAGGTGCAGTCATGCCGGGCCGCGGACAGAGTGCGACCGGGGCAGGAGCAACGCTGCACACGGTCGGTACGCATCCTGTCCGCACCTCCGATAGACATCTTTCGGGCGGATGCTGACCGCTGGGGTGCACGACTGCTTTCGTCAGGGACGGAACCGGCCCGATGGGGAACACGACTGCTTTTCACATTCTTGGCCCGAGCCGCCGGGGGGGCGAGGCTGAGGTGACCTGGCGGCGCCTCGGGCGCACTCATCCGCGACCCGATCCGGCTCGGCTGGAAGCCGGTCGCCCGGGTTGAGCACGATTGTGTTCGCGCCTTGGGCCGCGTTGACAACGAAACCCGAGCGCGGTACGGTCCAGCGGTGGGGGTCCGGTAGTTATCCGTCTGACGCGAGGTGGCCATGACTCAGGACATTCGCTGGAAGCAACGCTTCCAGAACTTTCAGAAGGCCTACCGGTTGCTCCGCGAGGCTCTGGAAGGAGACTGGGAGAGCCTTTCGGATCTCGAAAAGCAGGGAGTGATCCAGCGGTTCGAGTTCACATTCGAGTTAGCCTGGAAAACGCTAGCGGACTACCTCGAGTTCAGTGGGGTGGTTCTAGAGCAGGGCACGCCGCGTAACGTTATCAAGCAGGGGTATGCCGCCCGGATCCTCGCGGACGCCCAGACCTGGATCGACATGCTGGAGCACCGGAACATCCTCTCCCATGCCTACGACATGACCGTGTTCGAGGAGGCAGTTCGACAAATCGCCACGCGCTACCTGGTCGTGATCGGGGAGTTCTTTCGCTTCTTGGAGGAGCGGAGCGCCGGATGACCGATTTCGGCCTGACCGTCGCGGAGTTGAGGCTCATCCGGGAGGTCTTCCGTCGGCACCCGGAGGTCACCCGCGTCAAAGTGTTCGGGTCTCGGGCGAAGGGAACTCAACGCCCGTGCTCCGACATCGACCTCGTGCTGTGGGGTGATCTGGACATTCGGCGGGTGACCCGGATTGGTGGCGAACTGGATGAACTTCCCCTGCCGTACATCTTCGACGTCTGGGCCTACGATGCGATTCACCACCCGGAGGTCAAGGCCCATGTCGACCGCGTGGCGCGCGTTGTGTACGAGCTAGAGGCGGAGCCGGTCGGGGAGACCTGAGCCCGCCGGAATGCCCCGAAGGATGGGGCACTCCGTGAGGCCCGAACTTGCCTGCCAAGAGTCGAATCGAATTGTCGCGGTCATGTCTGCTGCCGGATATTTCTCCTCAGTTCTGCCATTTGCGACTAGATTCTAGTCACACCGCGTGGGGGGCATCAACGAACTCGGGCTGCCGACTCGCAAGCCACTCAGCCAGGGAGGCGGCAACCGGACCCACGGCAGCAGGGCTGATCTCGATGGCATCTCGCGTCCCTCCCGGACGCGCGACCGCAACGCAATTGCATAAACTCGCGCGGGAAGCTAACTTTCGCAGCCAGACAGCACGATGGTTTCCCTACCAAGAAGATCCTGGAGGTCTCCGAGTGTGCGCCGATACAGCGTGTTCCCGGGCCGACCACGAGTGCGCAGGGCGACTGGGCTCGCTGGCAGGCTCGCACTCGCCGCTGGCTGGCGATACGAGAACGCGGTAGAGTGACGGCTGGAGGTCAGATCATGACGACGGCCAAGGATGACGTGCGCGATCTGCTGGAGAGCTTGCCCGACGACTCCTCCCTCGAGGACATCCAGTACCACCTCTACGTCCGGCAGAAGATCCAGAGGGGACTGGCAGCAGCCGAAGCAGGGCAAACGATCACCCAGGAAGAGGCGGCTCGTCGCATGGCGCGATGGATCGACAAGTAGCCTGGACGGACCCAGCCTGGGATGATCTCGAGGCCGCGGCGAACTACATCGCGCGAGTCATCGGAAGTTCCGGTTCACTGGAGCAAGTCGAGATGAAGTGCCTCGATTGACCCCGAGGGACTACCGCACGTGGGCACAATGGCCTTGAGTTCCAACCGGCACCAGACGGCGCAACCCTACCCCAAGCGCCTGATCGAAGTCGACCTGCCCATCAAGCGGATCTCCGCGCACGCGCGGCGCGAGAAGAGCATCCGCCACGGGCACATCTCGACGCTGCACATCTGGTGGGCGCGGCGGCCGCTGGCGGCGTGCCGGGCCGTGATCTGTGCGGCGCTGTGGCCGGATCCGGGGGATCCGATCTGCCCGGAGGCGTTTCGGACCGCGGCGCGGCGGTTGATGGGTGACTGGGCCGCGCATCAGCTCCGGTTGATGGGAGAAGAGAGCCGGGTCCGGTTTGTGCGGCTCAGCAAGGAGCCGAGGCTTCTCGATGACGGGCTGGAGCTGCGGCGGGCGCTGTTGGACTTCATTGCCGACTTTGCCAACTGGGACAACTCCACGGTTCGTGAGTATCTGGACACCAGTCGGGCGCTTACACAAGCGGCGCACGAGGCGTTGGGCGGGACGCCGGGGACGCGACCGCTGGTGGTGGACCCGTTTGCGGGGGGTGGGTCGATTCCGTTGGAGGCGCTGCGGGTGGGGGCGGATGCGTTTGCTAGTGACTTGAATCCCGTGGCGGTACTGCTAAACAAGGTCGTGCTGGAGTACATCCCGAAGTACGGGCGGCGGCTGGCGGATGAAGTGCGGAAGTGGGGGGCTTGGATCAAGGAGGAGGCGGAGAAGGAGCTGGCGGAGTTCTATCCGAAGGATCCGGATGGGGCGACGCCGATTGCTTATCTCTGGGCGCGGACGATTCGGTGTGAGGGGCCGGGGTGTGGGGCGGAGGTGCCGCTGATTCGGTCGTTGTGGTTGGCGAAGAAGGCGAATCGGTCGGTGGCGTTGCAGATGTTACCGCTTCCCGACGAGAAGCGCGTTGAATTCCGGATTGTCGCGAAGCAAGGCGATGGTTGGGTGGGCCAGGACGCTCCACAGTCCAAGATTGCGGCTCCGAAGCTCGACTCGACGGTGAAGCGTGGCTCTGCCACGTGTCCTTGCTGCGGGTACACGACCCCGGTTGCTCACATCCGACAGCAATTGACAGCCCGACAAGGCGGTTCGAACGACGCGAGGATGCTCTGTGTCGTCGTGCAACGCCCGGCCGAATCGGGCGTCGCCTATCGCCTGCCTGTTACTCGAGATTCCAGGACCTTTGAATCTGCAAGACAAATGCTGGAGGCAAACAAGCGAGCGGAACCGGGCCCGCTCAGCCTGGTGCCAAATGAGCCGACACCGGAGGGCGGCGGAAGCGGAGCCGGACGAGCGTTCTCACAGAGGAACTATGGGATGGATCTCTTTGAGGATCTGTTCAACCATCGCCAACTGCTGGCGCTGTCCACCTTCGTTCGCCTGATCCGACGCGTGGGCGAGACGCTGCGGCTGGAGTCGAATGAGGACCTTGGAAAGGCGACCTGCGCCATCCTCTCTGCGGCTCTCGGAAAGCTCGCGGACTATCTCAGCACGCTCTGTGCTTGGCGCACGGCGAGAAGTTGTGTTAGGAACACCTTCGTCCGTCAGGCCATTCCCATCACCTGGGACTTCGGCGAAATGAACCCGTTTGCTGGAAGCGCAGGCGATTGGGATGAGGCATGTCGCTACCTGGGTCTCTTTGCTGAGCAGATCGCGCAGAGCACCTCTTGGCCAGGATCCATTGAGCGGGCAAACGCCCTGACCATGCCACTGCCCGACGATGCGGCAATGGCTCTTGTCACCGACCCACCCTATTACGATGCCGTGCCTTACGCGGACCTTTCTGACTACTTCTATGTGTGGCACAAGAGAGCACTGCAGCCGTTTCAACTGGAGCTGCTCGGTGACGACCTTACGCCCAAGATCGACGAGTGCATCGTCGACGAAGTGAAGAACAAGGACAGCGCCTATTTCGAACGGTCAATGCAGCAGGCCATGGCCGAGGCACGACGGGTCGTTGCGCCGAGCGGGGTTGGTGTCGTCGTCTTCGCCCACAAGTCCACCAGTGGTTGGGAGGCACTTCTCAACGGCCTGATTGATGCTGGTTGGATCGTCACCGGCTCTTGGCCGATTGATACAGAACGGCAGGGGCGAATGAGGGCTAACGAATCCGCCGCCCTCGCCTCCTCCGTCCACCTAGTCTGCCGCCCGAGAGAAAACCCCGACGGCTCCATCCGCACCGACGAAGTCGGCGACTGGCGCGACGTCCTCGCCGAACTCCCCAAGCGCATCCACGACTGGATGCCCCGCCTCGCCGAGGAAGGCGTCGTGGGCGCCGACGCGATCTTCGCCTGTCTCGGTCCGGCCCTGGAGATCTTCTCCCGCTACTCCCGCGTGGAGAAGGCCAGCGGCGAGGTTGTCCCGCTCAAAGAGTACTTAGAGCAGGTCTGGGCCGCCGTCGCCCGGGAAGCGTTGGGACTGGTCTTCGCCGGCGCCGACACCAGCGAGTTCGAGCCCGATGCCCGGCTCACCGCCATGTGGCTCTGGACGCTGCGGACCGGTGACGGCGGCGACGGCGCGTCGCCCGACGATGACGAGGCGGATGACGATGTCGACGCTCCGGCCGAGCGCGGGGTCACCGGGACCTACGTCCTCGAATACGACGCCGCCCGCAAGATCGCCCAGGGGTTGGGCGCGCACCTGGAGAAGATGGCCGATTTGGTAGAGGTCAAAGGCGACCGCGCGCGGCTGCTGTCGGCGGGCGAGCGGGCGCCCCGGCTGTTCGGCAAGGCCGACGCCGCCGTCAAGCGGCCGACCAAAACTCGCAAGGCGCAGATCGGGCTCTTCGACTCCCCAGTCGATCTGGCGGAGGCCACGACCGCCGGCGTGGGCGGCGTCGAGGGCGCACATCCCGGCGTTACCGTTCTCGACCGGGTGCACCAGGGGATGATCCTGTTCGCGGCGGGACGGGGCGAGGCGCTGAAGCGGTTTCTGCTGGATGACGGGGCGGGGCAGGATGCGCGGTTTTGGCGGCTGGCGCAGGCGCTGTCGGCGCTGTATCCGTCCGGGAGTGAGGAGAAGCGGTGGGTAGACGGGGTGCTGGCAAGGAAGAAGGCGTTGGGGTTGTGAGGGCCGCCGGGATGGGTCACCGTCCGCTGGCCGGGTCGTCAGCCTGCAAGGCAAAGGAAGAATCCCCGGAAACGGTGCTATAATCGTGGCATGAAACTCCGAATCTACATCGACACGTCGGTCCCAGGAGGCTGCGAGGACCTGGAGTTCCGGGAGTACTCGCGACGCCTCATGGCCCATTTCGTGCAGGGCACGTTCATTCTCGTTCTCTCCGACCTGACCATCCAGGAACTGGCTGCCGCGCCAGAGCAAGTCCGGGCGCATCTGGCGGAAGTGCCGGAGGAGCACATAGAGAGCCTCCAGCTCGATCCACAGGCCACGGATCTGGCCAACGCCTACATCGCTGCTGGCGTGATCAGCCCCGCGTGCCGTGCCGACGCACAGCACATCGCCATCGCCACGGTCGCTCGCGTCGATGTCCTCGTGAGCTGGAATTTCAAACACATCGTCAACCTGCAACGGATCCACGGATACAATTCCGTCAATCTTCGTCGAGGGTATCCAATGCTGGAAATCCGAGCTCCACAAGAGGTGTTGCGAGATGAGTAGCACAAAGAAGAAGGACTTCGATGCGGTTGCGATGATGCGGTCCATTCGAGATCAGCTATCGGCCCACATCCAGGGGATGACCTTCGAGGAAGAGCGAGCGTGGTTGGCGGCGCAGGAGATTACGGATCCGTTCTTGCGCCGCCTGAAAGAGAGAGCGGCCGAACAAGGTGCGGCCCCGGCCGGTACTGCACGCCGCGACTGAGCGCCGACACCAGCGAGTTCGAGCCCGATACCCGGCTCACCGCCATGTGGCTCTGGACGCTGCGGACCGGTGACGGCGGCGATAGCCCGTCGCCCGACGATGACGAGGCGGATGACGACGCCGATGCTCCGGCCGAACGCGGGGTCACCGGGACCTATGTCCTCGAATACGATGCCGCCCGCAAGATCGCTCAGGGGCTGGGCGCGCACCTGGAGAAGATGGCCGATCTGGTGGAGGTCAAAGGCGACCGCGCTCGCTTGCTCTCGGCGGGCGAACGGGCGCCCCGGCTGTTCGGCAAGGCCGACGCCGCCGTCAAGCGGCCGACCAAAACTCGCAAGGCGCAGATCGGGCTCTTCGACTCCCCCATCGATATCGAGGAGGCCACGACCGCCGGCGTGGGCGGCGTCGAGGGCGCACATCCCGGCGTTACCGTTCTCGACCGGGTGCACCAGGGGATGATCCTGTTCGCGGCGGGACGGGGCGAGGCGCTGAAGCGGTTTTTGCTGGATGACGGGGCGGGGCAGGACGCTCGGTTCTGGCGGCTGGCGCAGGCGCTGTCGGCTCTCTATCCGGCGGGGAGTGAGGAGAAGCGGTGGGTGGACGGGGTGCTGGCGCGGAAGAAGGCGCTGGGGTTGTGAGGGACGCCATGAGTGAAGTTGGGAACGGCATCGCCTTGCGGCTTCATAGATCGCGAAACGTGCGCCCAACCGACTCGTTGGTTCCTCGGTAATAGCAGGTCCCCCGACGGACTGGCCGGGATCGCCGGAACTTGTTGTCCGTGAAGATGGTTGGTAAGCTGGCGGGACACTGCGGACCGAACTTGCTGGCGCCGCCGAAGCGAGCCAAGTCAGGGGCTGCGAGATTACCGGGCGGGACGGTTGTTCCGCCCGAAAAGGGACGGAGAATCGAGGCAACGATGGAACAGGCCAAGAGTAACTTGCCGGATTTCGCCAGCCCTCCCGTGATCGAGGTGGCGGTGTCCCTCACGTTCTCAGCTCTGCGGGCTTTGCGCGTTGCTCAGCTCGGACTGCTCTGGAGCGAGTATCGAGACCGCTACCCGGTCGTGGAAGAGCACCCGCCGCTCCCACCGTCGCTCGAGAGATTCGGCACGGTTGCGAACAAGAATGTCGGACTTCAGATCGAGTTCACGGCGCTGCACCCGGTGCCCCGAGTCTGGTTTATGAACCAGGCAGGTACCGAGCTCGTGCAAGTTCAACAGGACCGATTCGTCTACAACTGGAGAAAGGCGGGCGATGAAGACGAGTACCCGCGATTCGAGTCGGTCGTGGCCCGTTTTCAGAGGGAGGTGGAGGTTCTACGGAGCTTCCTCGCCAAGGAGCAGATCGGCGATCTTGACCCGCTTCAATGTGAGCTGACGTACGTGAACCGGATACCGGTCGAAGGGACGGGTCAGACGCCGCGCGACGCGTTTGAAGTCCTCCGGATCGTGCAACCATTGCGCGACGCTAAGTTTCTGCCCGCACCTGAGGATCTGCGGATCGGCGTCCGATACCTGATGCGGGACGAGTCCAACGAACCCGTGGGGCGCCTGCTCATAGAGAGTGACCCTGCCTACGGTATCAGCGACAACGAATCCATGAATCTGCTGAAACTGACAGCCCTCCTCCGACCCGATGGACCGTGGCCGGAGGGCATCCTGCGTTCGCTGGAACGGGGACGGACTTGGATTGTCCGCGGGTTCGCCGACATCACGACGGCATCCATGCACACGGAATGGGGACGGAGACAATGACAACAGACACCCTGGATCGTCGCCAAGGTTCGACGTTGCTCACGGACCGGGACCCTATGAATCGACCTTTTCGTACCGCGGGATCTCTGTGGGACCCGGCCCCGGAGAGCTCCGTCCCCATGGTCACAAAGACGTATACCGTTGCGAACGGTGCGTTGTCGCTGACGGGTATCCTCCCGCCCTGGTTCGACGCCGTGGTGTGCCGAGGAGCCGCGATCCTGGGGCTTCCTTCCAACTGGGATGGCTATGGAGCGTTACAGATTGACCCGACGTTGCTGATCGAGGGCCTCAGGATCCTCTTGGGGACCTTGCCGAACGATGCCCCACTCCCGGCGGTCGTCCCAACCACGCGAGGGGGCGTGCAATTCGAATGGCATTGCGGCGGAGTCGATCTGGAGGTCGAAGTGGTGTCCCAAGGCACCATCGCCGTCTCCTTCGACGACGGAACGATCGAGGAGACTCACGAGCTGGGCTTCAATCTCTCGCCCCTCGTGGTGTTGTTCAAGAGACTTCCCGTGGATTGCTGATGTTGGGTGTGATCGCTGCCGCAAGGCAGCCGGGCGACGATCGTTCGATTGCAGATACCGAAGAGCTGTGGCGGCGTGTCCACCCGGCGCAGATTGTCCCAGATGACAACACGGGGCTGAGACGCCCGTCTTCTGCCGCGTTCTCTGATCCGTCGGACGGGACGCCGATGTCGATCTATCTTTCGAGCCTCGTAATCCAATCCGGCAGGACGCCTCGTGACCTCCTGGTTGGCCGCCAGGGAACCGGCCTGGTCGGTTTCCGCGCACATCATGTCCGGGAACTTGGTCTCTCTGTTGCCCGTGACCCGCTGCCGGAGGAACCTGCGCACGGGATCGTGGTCGGGACAAAGACCAAGCAGATCCAGAGGAAGCTCGCTCGCTGTGCTGCGTGGATTGTTGATCCGGAAATGCCGGACTGAAGCCGATTGCCGATCACCCTGGGATCACCGAAGCAGGCGTTAACATCGAAGAGACGGGAGCTCGCTCATGCCCTTGAAGCCATGGTACAAGCTCGCCACCCCCCGCGCCGACCTCCGCGAAGGCAAACCCCTGGACGCCGCCGAGTTCGCCGTGCACCTAGACCAGATCCGCGACGAACGCGCTCCCGCCGTCTATCAGCGGCCCGAGGAGTTCTTCGACCGCACCTACCTTACGACGAGCCTGCTCGACCTCTCCTCGCAGATGGTGCGCCGCCTGTCCGGGGACAGCACCGGCAGCTCGGCGGTGTTCAACCTGTCCACCCAGTTCGGCGGCGGCAAGACCCACGCGCTCACCCTTCTCTACCATCTCGCGAAGGGCGGAGCCGGGGCCGCTGGTTGGACCGGCGTGGACAAGATTCTCCAGGCATCCGGCCGGCAGATCGTCCCCGAGGCAGCCGTCGCCGTTTTCGTGGGCACCGAGTTCGACGCGATCTCCGGCCGCGATGAGGGGGACGGCGCGCCTATCCGCCGAACCCCCTGGGGAGAAATCGCGTTCCAGCTCGGCGGCCTCGAAGCCTGGAAGATCGTGGAGGAACATGACCGCCAATTGACGGCCCCGGCGGGCGACGTCATCCGACGGTTCCTCCCGAAGGACAAGCCGATCCTGATCCTCATGGACGAGCTGCTGAACTTCAGCAGCCGTTCCCGCAAGAGCGGCCTCTCGGCCCAGCTCTACACCTTCCTCCAGAACCTCTCCGAGGAAGCGCGCGGGCACGACCGGATGGTGCTCGCGGTGTCGATCCCGGCCTCCGAGCTGGAGATGAACGTCGAGGACCAGGCCGACTACGAGCGGATCAAGAAGCTCCTCGATCGCCTGGGCAAGGCGGTCATGATGGCCGCCGAGGGTGAAACCGCGGAGATCATCCGGCGCCGGCTCTTCGAGTGGGATCAGCGCGGAACCTCCGTCGACGGCAAGGTGATGCTCGGCCCCGAAGCCCGCGAGACGTGCGAACGGTACGCGGAGTGGGTGCGGGAGTACCGGCAACAGCTTCCCGGCTGGTTTTCGTCGGACACGGCGCTGTCGGGGTTCCTCGCCTCCTACCCGTTTCACCCGGTCGTCCTCTCGGTCTTCGAGCGAAAGTGGCAGTCGCTCCCCCGCTTTCAACAGACCCGTGGCGTGCTGCGGCTGCTCGCTCTCTGGGTGGCCCGCGCCTACCAGGACGGCTTCAAGGGAGCGCATCGCGATCCTTTGATCGGCCTCGGCACGGCTCCGTTGGATGATCCGCAGTTCCGCGCCGCCGTCTTCGAGCAACTCGGAGAGGGCAAGCTGGAAGGTGCGGTCACCACCGACATCGCCGGTCGCCGCGAGGCCCACGCGATCCGTCTGGACGACGAGGCTGTTGACGCGATCAAGGCGGCCCGGCTGCATCGCAAGGCCGCCACCGCGATCTTTTTCGAGTCCAACGGCGGACAAGCGCGCGGTGAGGCGAGCATCCCCGAAATTCGCCTCGCGGTCGGCGAACCCGGGCTCGACATCGGCCACGTCGAAACGGTGGCGGAGGAACTCGTCGGCGACTGCTACTACCTCACGCTCGAGCGCAGCAAGTACCGCTTCAGCATCGCCCCCAACCTGAACAAGATCCTGACCGACCGGCGCGCCAACATCCCCCCGGCCAAGGTCGAGGAGCGGGTCCGCGAAGAAGTTCGCAAGGTTTTTGCTGCCGGCAAGGTCGAGCGGGTCTTCTTTCCGGCCAAGAGCGGAGAGATCCCGGACCGGGCCGCCCTCACGTTCGTCGTGCTCCCACCAGAACAGTCGGCGCAGGACCGGCCGACCACGGAGGCAGCCATCGCAGCTATGACCCGCGAATATGGTTCCTCCGGCCGGACCTTCAAGAGCGCGCTGATCTGGTGCCTGGCCGACGCCCCGGGCTCGCTGCGCGAGGAGGCCAAGAAGGTTCTGGCGTGGGAGGAGATTCGCGAAGAAGAAGCGGACCGTTTCGATGAGTCACAGAGGCGCCAAATGGCGGAGAGCCTTAAGAAGGCGGAGCGCGATCTCCGGGAGGCGGTCTGGCGCTCCTACAAGTACGTGCTCATGCTCGGCAAGGACAACGAGCTCAAGACGATCGATCTCGGCCTGGTTCACTCCAGTGCGGCCGACTCACTCGTAAACCTCGTTCTGAACCGCCTCCGTCAAGACGGCGAGGTCGAGACCGACATCAGCCCGACGTTTCTCGTGCGCAATTGGCCTCCGGCCGTGTTGGATTGGAACACCAAGGCAGTCCGGGACTACTTCTATGCCTCGCCCCGTTTCCCGCGCCTCCTCGTTTCCGATGCCATCAAGACCACCATCAGCCGCGGCATCCAGGACGGGCACTTCGCGTACGGCGCCAAGTCGGGAGAGGGAACCTACGAGCCGTTCCTCTACAAGACCACCGTGACGGACAAGGACGTGGAAATCTCCGACGGGGTGGTTCTGATTCCGAAGGCAGAGGCGGAGGCGTATCGGGCGCGGATCGCCAAGCCGCCGGGCGGCACGACGACACCGAATCCCATCGGCCCCGGGCACCCTCCCGTGCCGCCAGGAGACTCGGGACTCCTCCCCGGAATCGGCGGCGGGGGCGATGACGTTCCGGCGCCGGCCACCCAGGGCTTCCGCTGGTCCGGGGTCGTCCCTGCCCAGAAGTGGATGACCTTCTACACCAAGGTCCTTTCGCACTTTTCGGTTGGCAGTTCGATCAGTTTGCGAGTGACCGTCGAGGTGAAGCCGCCTGGAGGGATCAGCCCGCAGCAGTTGGAGGAGACTAAGTCAGCGTTGCGGGAGCTGGGGTTGGGGGAGCAGGTGGAGGTGGAGTGAACGCCCGCGATCACCAACCGCAGCCGCTCGCCAGCGGGACCGATCGCCGAAGATGCGGCTCGGCTGAATATCTTGACCCCGCGCCGAAGCCTGAAGCCCGAAGCCAAGTCTCGCCAGCGGATGCCGCCCAAGGTGGGGGATCAGCAGAACCCCGGGGGAACCCCATCGTCCGGCGCGCTCCCTTTGGGGATGGGTCGTGCTCCGGACGCCGACGGCACCTCGGGATGGAACGAATCAGGTGCCACCACTCCTCCCGAGACCACCATCTTGATCGCCTGGTCGATGGAGAGTCCCGTCTCCTGCACCAGTTCCACCGGCAGATAGAGCATGAATCCCGTGGTCGGATTCGGCGTGGTGGGCATGAAGACGACATAGAGTCGCTCGCCGGTCCGGGCAACCAGCTCCCGCGTGACGAAACCGAGGGCGCGAATCCCGGGGTACGGAAAGTCGAAGCTCACGACCTTGCGAAACCCCATTGCCTGCGGATTGGAGACCGCCTCCATGATCTGCTTGCTGGAACCGTAGACGTCCCCGATGAGCGGCAGCCGCAGGATGAGCCGCTCCGTTCCGCGGATGACCCCCCTCCCGATGAAGTGCGCGGCAACGAGCCCCACGAGATAGATCAGGATGAAGGTCGCAATCAACCCGGTGCCGGGGATGTAGCGGCCGAAGATCTGCACCTCCACCGGCCGCAGCCACGCGTCGAGGAAGTGAAAGAGGAACCGCATAATCCAGATGGTCACGAGCGCGGGGGCGAGTACCACCATCCCCGAAACCAGCCGGGAACGAATCGACCGTCCCGCTTCGCGAAATGCTTGGGACAATCCGGACACGCATCTCCCTCCGGCAGCGTACAACGCGCGCAGCGAAGCCCTTCCGCACAGCCCCCATGGGCCGCCGGCCAACCGCACGGTGCCAGTTTGCCCGCACCCACGCGCCGCCGCAAGCCGCATCGCGGCAGCTCGGCCTTTTGTCGACCGGAAAAGCGCGAGGCGCGCGGGACAGAAGACAGGTGACAGGTGGCAGGTGACAGAAGTCAGGATTCAGAAGCCCGAAGCCCGAAGCCCACTCCAAGTCCCGGGAAACCCCAGTAGGTTTGACAGCGGGTGCGTGATCCTGCGACGATCCACGTGCCTTATCGCGCGTAGTCGCGCGTGCCCGACCCGAGCGGAGGACGATTTGCCTGCCGACCAAACACAACCCGGCACCCCACCCCAACCTGTCGACAAACACCTCCGACGGGATGCCGTCCTGGAGGCGATCGGGCATGCTGCCGCAGACCTGGTCAGCTCCTCCGGCACGGAGGATCTGATACCTGCGATGCTCGAGCGGCTGGGGCGCGCGGTCGGCGTCTCCAGCGTCGTGCTCGACCAGTACCTGACCGGATCCGACGGTGAGATCATAGCGCGGCCGCTGGCCCGCTGGCGCGATCCCGGAGAGCCCCTACCAGGAGAGGTCGTGCTACCGAAACCGATGCCTCTCCTCCGCCTGGGACTTGGTGGCTGGATCGAGACCCTCCAACGCGGCGACATGATAGAGGGGTCTGTGGACGACTTCCCCGGCCGGGTCGGCGAGATACTGCGAGCCAAGGGAGTCCGGGCGTTTCTGGCTGTCCCGATCGTCATGGACAAGCGGCTGACCGGCCTTCTCTCGCTGTCGGAATGTCACGAGCCGCGCGCTTGGATTCAACTGGAGAAGGACGCGCTCCGCGTCTTCGCCGGCATCATCGGATCCTTCCTTCACCGGCTCGAATCGGATCGGGCGCTCCGTCGCAGCGAGGAGCGGTATCGCCAGGTCGTCGAGTCGTCCAGTGACTATATCTTCGAGACCGACGCCGAGGGACGGATCACCTACTGTTCGGACCGAGTGCAGGAGGTTCTCGGCTACCCCCCCGAACTCGTAGTGGGGAGAACCCCGTTCGATTTCCTCCCCCCCGATGACGCAGCGGCGAGCCTCGCCGCCTTCCGGGAGGTGAGTGCGCGCATCGAGAACCTCCGGGTAGCCGAGTATCGGGCGATTTCGGCCACCGGCCAGATCGTCTGGATCAGCACCAACGCCGCACCGGTCTTGAACGAGTCCGGGATGCTGATCGGATACCGCGGCGTCACCACGGACATCACCGCGCGCAAGCGCGCCGAGTCAGTCCTGCGCTCCAGCGAAGAGCGCTACCGCGGGTTGGTGGAGTCACAGCGCCACATCATCGTGCGCTGGACCCCCGACTTCCGTCTGGTGTTCGCCAACGAGGCGTACTACCAACTCTTCGGCCTTGATCGCCGGGCCGTCTTGGGCCAACCGATCATCGACTCGGCGCCGCCGGAAGAGTCGGAGATCATCCGGGAGCTCATCGAGACCTTGAGTACGCCGCCTTTCCACGTCGCCCACGAGCAACACGCGTTTCCGGTCGGCAGACAGCGATGGATCTCCTGGGAAAGCTTCGCCATTCACGATGACACGGGCCGGATCGTAGAAATCCAGGCAATGGGTCGCGACGTCACCCACGAGCGCACCACCGCCGAGGATCTGCTCCGCCGCGACCGGATCCTCGCTGCGGTCAATACCGCGGCCGAGCACCTCCTCGGCTCCTCAAACTGGGAGACCGTCATAGCCGACGTGATGGAACGGCTCGGACACGCCACCGGCGTGGCACGGGTGCGCTTCTGGGAGCTCCGTACGCTGGAAGAAGGGCGCCGCGTCCTCGCGTTGCGGGCCAGCTGGGAAGCACCCGGTTGCCCGGCGACCGACGGCGAGAACCTCGATGGCCCGTTGTACCTGGATGACCCTGGATTCGTCCCCTTCATCGACGCCGCGGCTCGACTGCGAAGCGCCAGCTTCCGCACCGACGAGCTCCCCGAGCCCGTCGCGGCTGCGCTTCGGGCACGCGGGATTCTGGGTCTTCTCGCCGTGCCGGTCTTCGTCACCGGCGCCTGGTGGGGGCTCATGACCATCGCCCACGACGCGGAGGCAATCCCCTGGTCCAGCGGAGAGGAAGAGGCGCTGTGCACCGCCTGTGACATCCTCGGTGCGACGATTCACCGACAGCGGATCGAATCGTCCTTGCGCGACAGCGAGGAAAAATACCGAACCCTTGTGGAGGGGGCCCATCAGCCGATCATCATCGTCGATTACCCCGGGATCGTGCGCTTCTCCAACGGGTTTGCCGCGGCTGCTCTCGGTCTCACGCCGGAGCAGATGGTCGGTCGAGCCATGTGGAACCTCTTTCCCCCGGAGTACGCCGACGCACATGTGCGGTCGATCTGTCGGGCCATCGACACCGACCGGGAGGTCATCAGCACGGTCCGCAGCGTCGTACGCGGGCGCCTCGGCTGGTTCGAGGCGCGAATCCAACCCCTAGCCAGATCGTGGAACGAACAACGGGCGGCCCTCGTCATCATCTCCGACGTCACCGAGCGCAAAGAATCGGAGCGGCGGATCATGGAATACCAGTCCCGTCTCCGCTCGCTTTCTTCCGAACTGGCGCTGGCCGAGCAGCGGGAACGGCGCCGCATCGCCTCCGAGCTGCACGACCGGATCGGACAGTCGCTCGCCATGGCCCGGATCAAGCTGGGCGGCGTCGAACGGGTCGATTCCGATGGTGTCCTGAGTGAGGTGCGCGCCCTCCTCGACCAGTCGATCCAGGACACCCGGACGCTGACCTTCGAACTGAGTCCCCCGATCCTGTACGAGCTGGGACTGGAACCGGCGCTGGAGTGGCTTCTCGAGCGTTTCGCAGCCCGGCACAGCTTCAGCACTTCATTCCACGGCGATGGATTGCCGGTCGAGTTGCCGGGAGACGTCCTGGGCCTCGTCTTCCAGTCGGTGCAGGAGCTGCTGGTCAATGTGGCCAAACATGCCCGGGCCCGCACGGTCGACATCACCCTCGATCGCGGGGACGACACCCTGCGCCTGGAGGTCGCCGACGATGGGATCGGCGCCACCCCGCCGCGGGCGCCCCGCACAGGCCACTCGCCGGAAGGCTTCGGCCTCTTCAGTATCCGGGAGAGACTCGAGAACCTCGGGGGCTCATTCACGATCGATTCCCAACCGGGGAAAGGGACGCGGGCCCGGCTCCGCGTGCCTCTGCGCCCGACCACGCCCAGCGGAAAACGGAAGGAGCGACGATGAGCACGCGGATCCTGATCGCCGACGACCACCGGATCATGCGCGAGGGGTTGCGGGCTCTTCTGGGCAAACAGGATACCTTCCTCGTGGTCGGCGAGGCGGAGGACGGCCGCAAGGCGGTGGAATTGGCGGCCCGGCTCCGGCCGGACATCGTGATCATGGACATCACCATGCCCGGCCTGAACGGCATCGAAGCGACCCGGCAGATCGTCGCGGCCGACTCCCGCGTCAAGATCATCGCGCTCTCGATCCACTCGGATCACCGCTTCGTACGGCAAGCGTTCGAGGCGGGAGCCACGGGATATCTCCTGAAAGAGGGCGCGTTCGAGGAGCTGGCCCGCGCCATCCACACCGTCGCCGGCGGAAAAGCGTTCGTTTCTCCCGGAATCGCCGGAGTTCTGATCGATGACCTGGTGCGCCGGACGGCGGGCAAAGAAACGCCGGTCGGGGTCCGGCCCCTGAGCAGCCGAGAAAAAGAGGTCCTGCAGCTCTTGGCCGAGGGGAAGAGCACGAAGACGATCGCCGCCATTCTTCAGGTCGGCGCCAAGACGGTCGAGACCCACCGGCGCCAGATCATGCTCAAGCTGCAACTGGACAGCGTCGCCGAGCTGACCAAGTACGCTATCCGGGAGGGACTTACGTCGCTCTAGGACAATCTTCTGCAATTCAGTCGCGGCCGAATCCCTGCTCTAGGGCGAAAGTGATCGATCCCATGGTAAGGTTTTCCGCCTGCGCGTCTACGGATTCCCCTGATTGCCGCGAGCGGCCGCGTCGCTCACTGTACTGCGCGTCGCTGGGTTCTGGGTGCGGGCATGAACCGCCTGTTCGAGACGTTGGAAAGTCGAACGAGAGTGTAGAAGCGAGCGTGGAGCGAACGCGCTCCCGGGATCAGGCGACGGGGATCGGGTGCTGTTTGCGGGACACTACATCCGTAATGCGAAGACCCGAGGGGAGGTTCCGCCTTCCCCTCGGGTCTCTCTTTTGTTGAGGCCGACGGACCTCAGCCTCAGAATGCCGACCGGAGCTTGTTGCGGGCCGAAACCGCTTCCTCCGAGTTGGGAAACTGCTCCACCACCTGGTTGAGGTAGCGCCGAGCCGACGCACGGTCCTCCATCTGCAGGAAGCTGAAGCCCGTCTTGAGCAATGCCGCCGGGACTTTGTCCCCCTGCGGATAGTCTTTCTGGACCTTGAGGAATTCCTGAATCGCGGGGTCATAGTCTCGCTGGGCGTAGTAGCACTCACCGGTCCAGTACTGAGCGTTGTCGGCAAGATCCGAAGCGGGGCTCCGTCGCAGATATTCGCGGAAGCCGAGCAGGGCGAGAGAGTAGTTGCCGCGGGTCAAGTCTTTGTAGGCCTGATCGTAAAGGCGCTTGGCATCGGACTCCGAGATCTCGCCACCGGAGGCCGGGTCGTCCACACCGGCGGCCCCGTCCGCCCCGGGAACCGAAGTTCCTGCGGGCACCGCGGCGACGGCATCGCCAGGTTGTCCCGTCGCCCCCCCCCCCGACCTGGAATCCACCGTCCGTGGATCAACCGTCCGGGGATCACCCGTCCCCGGACTAGGTGCCGGGGTCATCGCACCCCCGGTCTCCACGGCGCGGGGTCCCCCCGGCGCGGCATTCCAGAACGACGCGCCAGGGCGTCCGAGTCCTTCACGTTGGCCGAGGGCATCGCGAAGCCGCGAGTCGATGGTGGCCAGCCGCGTTTCCAAATCCCCGTAGCGGGTGGTGGTTTCGGCCCGCAGCCCGCGCAGCAGCTCGGACTGCTCGGAAGACCGTTTCTCCAGCTCGCCCAGCCGCGCCTCCACGGCCGCCTGCTGTTGGCGCACCGCCTCGAGGTCGCGCGCCGACTCCTCCACCGTCACCGGCTGCCGCAGCACTTTTGCCCCGTAACAGCCACCGAGCAACCACGGAAGCAGCCACAGAAACGGGATCAGCGTCGTCCGTCGCATCCGGCAATCCTCCCCATCGGAAAACCCCGTGGGTCTCGTTGCCCGGCGGGGTCACCGGGCCGGCTCCGACCTGTGCGTCGCCGCCGGCCGGCCCGTCGGTTCACTGCTTCACGAAATGCACGCGCCGGTTCTGTGACCAGGCGCTCTCGTCCTGCCCCTGCACGAACGGCCGCTCCTCACCGTAGGAGATCGTGTTGAGCCGGGACGCGTCGACCCCGTACTGGACGAGGTATCCCTTGACCGCACCAGCCCGCCGCTCGCCGAGAGCCAGATTGTACTCCACGGTTCCGCGCTCATCGCAGTGCCCCTCCAGCATCACCTGGGCACCCGCGTTGTCCACCAGAAACTTGCCGTTGCCGGTGAGGGCCTCACGCGCGTCGTCCCGCAACACGAACCGGTCGTAGTCGAAGAAGACGTCTTCCAATGCGAGGACGGCCGAGGTCCCCGCTTCCGACTCCGCCTCGGGCGGAGTGACGACTTCGGTCGTCACTCTCGGCTCCATCGTCGCCGGCACAGCCGCAGGCTTGGGCTTACGAGAACACCCGGCGGTCATGGCAAGAAGCACGACCAGGGGTAGCACGACGGCGGCACTCCAGCGAGAACACATGGACATGTTCCGTTCTCCTCTTTGATGGCCCGATCCGGGGGCCGTTCCGATCCGTCGGATCCCGGTACTCGAGCCCCCTGCGGGCTCGGCTTCCCGGTCCGGCTCGATCTCCCTACCGGGTTCGCTGTCCCGGTCAGGCTCAATCTGCCTACCGGGTTCGATCTCCCGGTCGGACTCGATCTCCCTGCCGAGCTCAATCTCCCTGACGAGTCAAGGGCGGAGACCACGATGGATTGTATTGATTGCCGCGCTGCCAGGTCAACTGTCGAAGGTTCGCACCGTCGGCCGTCATGATGAAAAGTCTCCGCTCCCCGCCGACGCGGCGCGCAAAGACGACCTGGCGGCCGTCAGGTGACCAGCGCGGGTTCTCGCAGCCGAACGTACCCGGCGTGAGTCGGCGCAGGTCGGTCCCGTCGGGATTGATCGAACAAATGTCGAAGACGCGGTCAATCAGGCTCACGAATAAGATCCGGTCCCCCTTGGGCGACCAATCGGGCGAGTCGCTGTGCTTTCCGACGAAGGTGAGGCGGTGTTGATTGGTTCCATCAGAATCCATGAGAAACACCTGCGGGTCACCCGAGCGGTCCGAGGTGAAAGCGATGCGGTTGCCGTCCGGGCTGAAGGTCGGCGACGTATCGATGGCCGGCTCCCAGGTGAGCCGCCGGAGGTTCCGGCCGTTTGCATCGCTGAGGTAGATCTCCGAGTTTCCCTCGAAGGAAAGCGAGCAGGCGATCTTGTCCCCGTCGGGACCCCAGCAGGGGGCGGAATTCATCCCCGGCCGGTCGGAGATGGTCCAGATTTTCCCCTCGGACAGTCGCAACCCGACGAGCTGCGGAGCCCCGCGCGCGAAGGTAGTGAAGGCCAGCCTGTCCCCCGTCGGCGACCAGCGCGGCGAAATGGTTATGGAACGGAGATCGGTCTTCATCTCCGCCGCCGCGCCGTCATAGTCGACGAGGTAGACCTCCTTGTTGCCGGTGGCATCCCCCACGAAGGCGATCTTCGTCTGCGACACTCCGCGCTCGCCGGTGAGGAACAAGACGATGTCGTCGGCAAAGCCGTGCACCGCCCAGCGGTCCGGCGGATCGCCAAGCCGGTAGCTCTTCCGGAAGATCAGCTTGCCGCTCACCGGATCGACCAGACTTCCCTCGAGCCGGGGCCGGTCGTGGTCGCGGCGCACGGTTCCCTCGGCCCGCGCCTGCACGGCCCGGTCAGACGAGGTCGGCAGAGGGAACGCCTCCCGCTCCACCTTGAAGAACCCACTGTAGGCGAGATCCTGCACCAGCACAGCCTCGCACTCCTCGCCCCCGGCGAGAAGGCGGCGCGGGGTCTCGACATACTCCCAGTCCCGCACTTCGACCGGAATCTTAAACAGCGCTCCCTCGCGGATCTCGCCGCGGAACTCGGTTTGGGCGCGGGCGGCGGTGGGCGGAAGAACGGGGATGAGCGGCAACAGTGCCACAACCAACGCGGTCCCGAGCAGTCTCAAGACCGAGATCGAGCAGCGGCGCCTCACGGAACGGCACAGGATCACGGATTCCTCCCTGGGTTGCCGGAGTCCCGGCCGTAGACGAAGCGAAGATGGAAAACTATATGCTCGCCTTGGTACTCCTGCGGAAGCGGCGGGAGCGGCGCCGCACGGGTCACGGCCCGCATGGCTGAGGCATCGAAGGCACCGAGACCGGATGGCTCCTCCACGGAGACCGGCGGCACCGAACCGTCACGCAGGACGGTGAATCGCACCATGGCCGCCACCTCGTCCCCCCAGTTCCCCGGTGGCGGCTCCCAGTACTCGGAAATCTTTCGCAGGAGCGCGAGGAAGTAATAGCTGTATCCCAGGTCCTCACCATCCGCTCGGATCTCCAATGCACCGCCGTGGTCTCCCACCTGGGGTAGCGCCGAACGGACGACTCCGCCGCCGTCAAGGCGTCCGGTCACCGGGCCCGTCTGCGGAGCATCGGCTCGGGCGGCTCCGGCACGAGGGCGCGCCGCATCGCGCGGTGCTTCCCGCGTCCGGGGCGAGGCGGACGGGGGTGGCAGGCGCTTCGGGATCACGCGGCCGGCGGCCGGGTCCGGCGGAGACTCCGGGGGTCGGGTCTGCACCGCGGCGGGTCGAAGCCGAGCGGCGGCAGCCGGGCCCGGGGGCACGATCGTCACCAGCCGCGCCGAGGAAAACCGGACCGACCTCGGCGCCTCTCGGTGCTCACGGCGTCCCGCCGGAAGAGAGAGGAGCGAGAGAAGCAGGTGCAGACACAGAGAGAGGGCGAGAGGCCGCCAGTATCCCGGAAGCGTCCACAGACGATTCCAGCCGGGCACCGCAGGTTCCACGGAGCCGGCGTTCTCCTCGATGGACCGAGCCGCCTCGCCGGAGGAGAGGTTCGCGGCGGTGAATGTCGCTTGTGAATTCACCGGGCCTCCGCAGGGACGTGTGCCTCGTGACTGTAGACGAAACGCAGATGAATGATGAGATGATCGCCCGGGTAGTCCTCGGGCAGCGGCGGCAGCGGCAGCGCGCGGGCGAGGGCGCGCAGCGCGAACGTATCGAACGGGTTGATCCCCGACGGCCGCTCGACATGACTCAGTCGCACCACCCCGTCCCTCTCGATGCGGAACCAGACGATGGCGGCGACCTCCCCCGGTTGCTGTTCGATTCCCGCCGGTGGTTCCCAGAAGCCGGCGATCTTGCCCTGCACGTTGGAGAGATAGTAGGCGTACGGCAACACGTCTCCGTCGACCCGCATCTGCATGGCGCCCCGCAAGTCACCGACCCGCGGCAGTTCGCTGGGCATGACCTGGGTGGTGTCGGCCCCGCCCTGGCGCGGGAGGTCAGGTTGCGCCTCCGGCGCCGGCCTGGGCTTCGGCTCCTCGCGTGGCGGCTCCGGACGCGGCGACTCTTCACGCAGCGGCGGGTCGCGGCGCGGCGGATCCAGACGCTGCTGGTCCGGCCGCGGAGGCGGTTCGCGGCGCGGGCGCGGCTGGAAGGGGTCAGGAACGCGATCCACCGGCTTCGCCGCCACCGCGTGGGCCCGATCGTTGAGTGAAGGCGTGGGCCGGGCCCGTTCGGTGAGTGAAGGCATGGGCCGGGCCCGTTCGGTGAGTGAAGGCGTGGGCCGGGCCCGTTCGGTGAGTGAAGGCGTGGGCCGGGCCCGTTCGGTGAGTGAAGGCGTGGGCCGGGCCCGTTCGGTGAGCGCGGGCGCGGGCCGGGCCCGCTCGGTGAGCGCAGGGGCGGGGGCGGCCAGGGCTATGAAGTCCACGGGGATTCCTTGGAGGCGGGACGGAACAGTGAAGTGGGGCCGCGCCGCTACGGCAACGACGGCGAGCGCCACCGCGTGCAGCACGAGCGAGGCCAGGAGCGCAAAACGTATCGACCTCACTCCTCCTCCTCTAGTGCCCAAGCTCCCTCCGGTGCGCCGCGCGCCCGCAGCCGATTCACCGCCGCGAGCAGGTCCAGGGGGCGCACGGCCGCAAAATCCCCGCGTGGGCCCGGCTCGAAACCATCCAATCCGGCCTTCTCCCAGGCCCGCGAGTACCAGCCGAGAAGATCCGCGGGCGACGCCGCACGACGGGCAGTACCTCCCCGCGGAACTCCTTGTTCCCGCAACCAGCGCGAAAGCACCGCGGCGAGGAACCGGGCCTGCGAGACATCGCGCAGCGATTCGCCCCCCCCAAGGTCGAGGGAGACCCGATCCACCGATAGGCGACGCGCGTCGTGGGCACGGACACGAGGCTCCCCGGGCGGGCCGGGTGGCAGCGCCCGGGAACCAGGATCGGCGGCCGCACGGAAGAGGTCCATGGCAGCCGGGTCCTCGGGAAGCGGCGGGTGGTCGCGGACGATGTCCCGGGCCTGGGCGGTTCGGTCTTCCACGCAATAGGTATCGAGAAGCAGCACTCGATCGGCAGCGCGGAAGTACTCCCCCGAGCCGCCGATGACGAGAACCGAGGAAACCCCCAATCCCCGATGCAGCGTCTGTGCACGGTGCAGAAACGGGGTGATCGGCTCCTGTCTCGAAACAAGCAAGCGCTCCATCAGTCTGTCGCGAATCATGAAATTGGTGGCCGACGTGTCCTCGTCTATCAGCAGCAAGCGACTGCCGCCCTGGAGCGCCTCGAGAATCGCCGATGCCTGCGAGGTCGAACCGCTCGCATTCTCGGTGGAGAATCCGTGCGCGGGGCGGCCGAACGGCAGGTCGTGCAGGAACGGACGGAGATCGACGTCGTGGACCGACCGCCCTTCTTCCGCGCGCACAGACATCGCGTCCGCCCGCACCGCCACCCGCTCGCGCCCGTCACCGGGGACATGCGGGATCACCGCGGCACACAGGGCGCGCAAGAGGGTGCTCTTCCCGTGAAATCCACCGCCGCACAAGAGAACGACGCCGGGATCGAACGCCAGGCCGGTGACCCGTCCGGCGTGCGGCAGCGTCACCTCGCGGCGCAGCGCCGGCGGCGATTCGAACGCCACGACCGGTCCTTCGGTCAGGGGCCTGTCGTCGTTCCCCGCGCGGCGGGCCAGGCGCGCCCCATCGGCGACGAAGGCGATCCAAGCGCGTTGCGTGAGTGCGTCCTGCAACGCCGCGAAATCCTCCGCCGTCTGCGCATGGCGCAGCGCGGTCGCCGGATCGAACGCACCCGGGGCGAGACACTCGGCTATGAGGCGCTCCGGCACTTGCAGAAGGAGACGCGCCGCCTCGCGGCCCAGGATCCTCCGCCCGCGCGCTGGGAGCTCCACAGCGAGCCGGATTTCAAGCCCGTCACGGCGAAACAGGACCGCCGAGCGATCGAGCATGCCCTGGCCGTGCCGTTCGACCGACACCGTCGGGCGGCCCTGAGCCCCGGCTTCATCGAGCCAGCGACCAACCCGGCGGCCGGTGAAGTCGCGTAGTCCCACAGCGCGCGCGGAATCACGGTCGACGAGGCCGGGAACGGACGCCCCCCGGCCCCCGGGCAGCGCACCGGATTCCAGGGGCAGCCCGGTCTGATCCCACGGCACGAGCAGGCGTACCCGCGACGGCCCGGCAAACGGGTCCGGCTGGACGCGTACTACATCGAGGTCACACCCTCGCAATCGATGGCACCCGCGGAGATCTCGGTACGCAGGATAGGGTCCGCCGTCAAGCCGGGCGCACCAGTCTTCGAGAAACGCGCGCGGGCGCGGGGACGCGGCCGATTGGTTGTGCGACGACAACTCTCCCCTCTCGCTCAAATCTCATCCTCCCCGAAGATGTTCCCCGGCGAAAGGATCCCCTGCGGATCGAGGGCGCGCTTGATGCCGAGGCTTGCCTCGACGAGCCAGACGGGATACAGACGGCGGTAGAGTGCCGACTTCACCTTGCCGATGCCGTGCTCCGCCGCCATCGTGCCGCCCAGGTCCAGCGCCCGCTCCGCCATGCGTCGAGCCGCCTCGCGGGCCTTGGTCAGCCCGGCCGCATCCTCGGCGAGGAGGTTGAAGTGCGGGTGGCCGTTCCCGGCGTGCCCATAGGCGACATGGAAACCGCCGAAGATCTCTCGCACGATGGTGTAGGCCTCTTCCATCATCTGCGGGAGCTTGTCCAGTGGCACCGCAAAGTCAGTCGAGACCTTGCGTCCGCCATTCGACACGGCGCGCGCACCGCGCTCATTCATCCCAGCGGGAAGCGCGTGGCGCAACCGCTTCAGTTCCGCCTGCTCGGCCTCGGATTGCGCCACGACGGTGTCGTCGGCCAGGCCTTCCGCCTCCTCAATCGCCGCATACCAGCGCTCCATGGCCGAAAGCGATTCTTCGGTCGACACCTCTTCCTCGAAGAAGACGGCAGCCCCGGCCGCCGCCGGGATGCGAAGCCCGCCTGCATCCGGACGCACGAGGTCAAGCGAACCGTGGTCGAAGAGCTCGAGGCACCGCGGCCGCAGACCCGCTTTCCCCGAGGCCGTCGACACTCGACGGGAAGCGTCGGCGGCCTGCACGAAGCCCACCGCCGCCCGCCAGTCGCGAAAAAACGCCAGCGCCCCGAAAACACCGGGCGGGAGCAAGAGAAGATCGAGCTCCACCTGCGTCACGACCCCTAGCGTCCCCTCGCTGCCGATCCAGATATCGACCGGATTCTGCAGCCCGGCATAGCCGGTGGAATTCTTGTCGCTGGAGATGCGGCGGACCTCGCGCACCGATCCGTCCGCCAGGACGACGCGCAACGCACGGACATAGCCCCGCGTCGGACCATAGCGGTAGGTGCGGGAACCACTCGCATTGCAGGCCACGGTGCCGCCGAGGGTGCACTCCGCCTCACTGGTCGGGTCGACCGGGTAGAAGAGCCCCGCCTCACGCACGCGGGCCTTGAACTCGGAGGCGACAATACCGGGCTCGGCTACCACCACGCGCCGCTGTGGATCGATCGAAAGGACGCGGGCCATCCGCTCCAACGAGACGACGATGCCGCGCGCCGGGACCGAGGCACCGGTGGTGCTGGATCGCAGTCCCTGCGGCGTTACCGCGATCCCACGGGCGGAGCAGACGCGCAGCAATTCGCGGACTTCGTCTTCCGATTGCGGGCGCACCACCGCGTCGGGGACGCGAGAGAGACCGGAAGCATCGGCGGCATAGGCACCGCAGATCTCGGGATCGGTCACGGCGCCGGGCAGATCCTCCAGCGTGAAGCTCTCCCCACGGACCCCTTCGCGACGGCCTGCGGTCGTTTCTTCGTGCATTGGGCTCCCTCGCCGTTGCCTATCCGTTCAGTCCAGAGCAACGAGGACGACACCACCGACGGCGAGGAGTGTACCAAGAGCGGCCGTCCACGGCATGCGCTCACCGAGCCACCGCGCGGCGATGGGCGCCACGAGGATAGGCGAGGTCGCACACAGGGCCGCAGTGACCGGTGGCGAGCCGAGCATCACGGCCACCTGAAAGAGGTAGAACGCCACCACCGTGCCGAGGAGGGCCGCGAGGACGAGCCGCGGCCGGGCGAAACCGCGCACCACAGCCGCGGGCAGCCCGGCGCCGCGCCCGCGCAGCAGTTCGAAGACAAGAATCCCCAACCCTCCGGCGAGGAGCCGCAGGAGTGACGCCGGCAGCACACCGCTTCGCCCGATGGCGTCCTTGGTCATGACGATCCCGATCGCCTGGCAGAGGGCCGCCATCACACCGAAACCCCAAGCGCCAACGCCGTGATGCCGCGGAACCGTGGTGTCCCCCCGAACCGGCGCCACCCGCACCACCAGTAGAATCCCCCCCAGAGTGAGCGAAATGCCGGCAAACCCCGGGATCCCCGGCAACGGCTGCCCGGCGATCGCCGCCGCCACCGCGGTGAAGACCGGTGCCAAGAGGCCGACCATCAACGATCGCCGCACGCCGATCCGCGCCAGAGATTCGAAATAACAGGTGTCCCCGAGCGCGATCCCGATCAGTCCCGATAGCACGAGGACGAGGCTCACAGCCCCGGCGGGAAAGAGCGATCCGGCCGGCCGCCCCAGCGGGCCAACCGGGCTGACGAGGAGGACCAGTGCGAAGACCAGCGCCGCGCCCATCGACTTCACCGCATTCATCACAGCCGGGCTCAGAGTGCGCCCCTCGATCGTGAAGAGGGCGGAGGCCACGGCCCAGAGCGCGGCCGAGCTGAGCGCGAAGGCTTCGTCAGGGATCCCGCCCGGAGCGGTCACCCGCGATACCCGAAGCGGCGCAGCGCATCGGGTCGCTTCCTCCACTTCGGCGTCACGCGTACCCGAAGCGAGAGGTAGACGGGCCGGCCGAGAAACTCCTCGATCATCCCGCGCGCGTCCTCGCCCAGGCCGCGGATAGCGGCGCCGTCGGCTCCGATGAGAATCGCCTTCTGCGACGGCTGCTCCACGTGGATCCACGCCTCGATATAGTCCTTCGCTCCCGGCCTCTCGTGGAACTCCTCCACCGTGACCTCGGTGGCATAGGGAATCTCCTTCTCGAAGCGCTCGAAGATCCGTTCGCGAATGATCTCCCCCACGAAGAACCGCTCGGGCTGGATTGCCAGCTCGTCCACCGGGTAAAAAGGCGGCCCCTCGGGCAGACGGGGCACGATCAGGTCGAGAAGAGCCGAGGTTCCGTGCCCCTCCAGCGCTGAGATCGGCACCAGCTCCTCGAAGACGCCGGTGTCGTTCCACGCGGTGAGCATCGGGAGCAGGTCGTCCTTGCGCGTCACGAGGTCGACCTTGTTCAGGACGAGGAAACGCCGACCGCCCGACTCGCGCACTGCGGCCGGGACATCGACGCGTGTGTCCGGCTCGACGAGAAAGAGAACCACGTCGGCGTCGACGAGCGCCTCGCGCGCCTCACGAAGCATCGCCTGGTGCAGCTCGTAGCGCGGCGCCATGAGCCCGGGCGTGTCGAGGAGGACAGCCTGGTACCCCTCGGCGTTTAGGATACCGAGAGTCTTGCGCCGGGTCGTTTGCGGTTTGTCGGTTACGATCGAGAGCCGTTCGCGCAGGAGGCGGTTGGTCAAGGTCGACTTCCCGACGTTCGGCTCGCCCACGATAGCCACGAAGCCGCAGCGAAAACCGGGCGGGACCGTCGGCACCTGAGACGCATCGGTCTCGGAAGATCCTTCCACTGTGACGCTTTCCGTTGTGAACTGATCCGGTTCGCCGCTCCCGCTCGCTTCTTCACGACGATCCGGCTCTTCGCCGTTCTCGCACTTGCGGGGTTCTCCGCCCCCATCGCGTCGGTCCCGCTCCTCGATGCTCACAGGTTCCACTCCATCGCGCCGACGTTCGTCGACCTCTCACCCCTCCGGCCCCACCGCCACTCAGCGGCAGGGCAGCCGCTCCCGCAAGAAACCCAGGGCCTTCGCAAGCACCCGGTCCTGTCCGTCCCGCTCCTCGATGCGCCGCGGCACCTCGCCCCCCGGCACCGCCCCGCGGTCCTCCGGGCTCACTCCACCGAGTGTAGACCATTTCACGCGTGGGAGTCGAAGCCGTGATCCGTCACTGAGATTTGGAGTAGGCTTCGGGATTCGGGGATCAATTCGTGGCCTCCGGCGACGACTCGACGCCCTTTGGCCCGAAGCTCGAAGTCCGAAGCCCGAAGTCCGAAGTCTGAAGTCCGAAGTCTGAAGCCAGTCGCATTCGTTCCCGCCTCCGAATCTCAGAGGTTGTTGACGAGCTGGTTCATCGCTCTCGAAGTCTACCGACAGTGGACTATACTGTCCCGACGGGACCACGCGGCGCCCGTCGAATGCGTCGCTACGGAGGACCCATGTCGGAAGAGAATCGCTACTTTCGCCGTGGTCTCGGCAATCGCCCGGCGGTCGTCGGCATTCTGCACGCCGATTACCACAGCGGCCTGGTCGAATTCCTGAAGGCCAGCGGCCACCGCTTCCACCACGACGATACCACGCTGCGCCTGGCGCGGGAGTTCGGGTTCTGCTACGGCGTCGACCGCGCGGTCGAGTACGCCTACGAAGCGCGCGAGCGTTTCCCGGATCGCCGTACCTGGCTGGTCGGAGAGATCATCCACAACCCGGGCGTCAATCGCCGCCTTCAGGAAATGGGGGTCCGGTTTCTTCCCGCCGCGGAAACCGTCGGCGACCACCTCGCCGAGGTGGAGGCCGACGATGTCGTGATCATCCCGGCCTTCGGCGTTCCTCACGTCGACTTCACCCGCCTGCGCGAGCGCGGTTGCATCCTCGTCGATACCACCTGCGGCAGCGTGCTCACCGTCTGGAAGAGCGTGGAGAAATATGCGCGTTCCGGCGTCACCGCGGTCATCCACGGCAAGTACGATCACGAAGAGACGCGGGCCACCTGCTCGCAGGTAACCTGCCACGCCGGCGCCCATTTCCTCGTGGTGCGCGATCGATCCGAGGCCGAGGAGGTGTGTGCTTTCCTCGAAGGCCGGATCGACCGCACGGCCTTCCTGGAGCGCTTCGCGCAGGCAGCCTCCCCGGGCTTCGACCCCGCCCTCCACCTCGAGCGGATCGGATGCGCCAACCAAACCACCATGCTCTCCTCGGAATCGCTGGAGATCGCGGGACTCCTCCGCGCAGCGGTGGCCCGCCGCCATGGCGAGACCGCGGCGGTCGCACGGGTCCGGAGCTTCGACACCATCTGCAGCGCCACGCAGGAACGGCAGGATGCCGTGCTCGAACTGGTTGCCGAAGGCTGCAGCCTCATAGTCGTGATCGGCGGCTTCAACAGCAGCAACACAAACCACCTCGTGGAGATCGCCTCCGCCTCCACCCGGACGTACCACATCGAGGATGCGGCGAATCTGGTCAGCGAGCGCTGGGTCCGGCACAAACCGCTGGGCGAGCGATCACCGCTCGTGGAGGAGGGTTGGCTCCCCGCCGGTCCGCTCACGATCGGCGTCACCGCCGGCGCCTCCACCCCTGACAGCGAGATCGGCGCTTCGATCGAGCGGCTCCTGCGCTTCCGCGGTGTGCCGGAGGAGATGCTGGCCGAGGCGGATGCGGAAGGCAGACGGATCGCGGAGGAGCGGCGGGAGCGGGAGCGCTCGCAATCGAAGGCGTAACGTAGCTACACGGGTGGTCAAAAGTCAGAGTCCAGAAGTAAGAGTCCAGGAGTCAGAATGAGGACGCTCCTCGAGCAGATTCGAGGACTTGGTGGTGCGGCAGAAGGCCCACGAGCCTGCGTTTGAGGCCCGCCGTTTGTCTCCGGCATTCCCCCGATCTGAGACTTCGGAATTCTGACTCCTTAGTCCTGTCTACCTGAGTACTGGCCCCCTCGGCTGCTTTGAGTCACGCGCGGGGGGCTGGATCTCGCCTACTCCGCCTCCCCCACCGCCCGCCGTGCGCCGGCCAGCAGGCCGCGGAAGCCATCGAGGTCATCCTCGCGCACGCTGGACACCAGCCGCGAAAGCGAATCGCGGGCCGCCGCGTAGACCGCCTCCCGGTGCGGATTCAATCGCTGGATATCGAAGTATAGCTCCGGGTCTTCGAGCAGAACGGAGCGGGCCGTGCCTGCTTGACGGGTGAAGGTGGTGGAGGCACAAGCCAAGAGCTCCGCCGGATCGAGCCCGGACTCGGCAAGGGCGGCGCCGAAGAGCATCCCGTGAAGGTGCGCCAAACCCAGCAGCCAGCCCATGAGGCGATCGTGGTGGGCGAACGGGATCGCCACCACCCGCGTATAGGGGTGCCGCAGGAAGGCTTCGACTGCCTGGCGCTCCTCGGTCGGCTCCCGCCGGCAGGCGAGGACGAAGGTAAGCGGCTCGTAGGGCGAAGCCCCGGGGCCAAACATCGGGTGCAGCGCACAGGTCCGCACCCCTCTTTCCTCGGCCCGCACCAACGATGGCTCGATGTGAGACTGGATGGAGGCGATCTCCACCACCAGCCCGCGCGGACGGCGAGCGGTCACGCCGTCGAGAACCTCGGGCCCGCGGGCCAGCGGGACGCTGAGCACCACCGCGTCGTACGGCTCCAGCGACGGGACCGCCTCCAGGGTGGACCAGCGTCCCTCCTCGGCGGACAGATCCGCCCAAGCGGGATCGATGGCATCGACACGGTGTCCAACCAAGGCAAGAAAGCGCCGGAGCCACGAGCCCATGCCACCGGCGCCGCCGACAACGAGCACGCGACCGCCGCGCCGGACCCGCTCCTCCATCCCGACCCGGTGCTGTCGCTCCACCGAGGCCCGAAGGATGTCGCGAAAGATCGACTCCATCGCTTCCTCCGAAATGCCGGCCGCCTCGGCCCGTTCGCGGGCGCGGCCCAATATCCGGTCCTCGACATCACGAGCCACCACCTCCATCCCGGAGGCGGCCTTCACCCGACCGACCCGCGCCGACAGTTCCATCCGTCGGTGAAGCAACTCGAAGAGCCCCCGATCGACCTCCGCGATCGACTCACGCAGTGTGCGCAGATCGTCTGCCATGCGATTTCCCTCCCGCCCCCGGCGCAATCCACTCAGGATCAGCCGACAGGGAGAATATCGTCCGCGGGCGTGCGGAGCGAGAGGCTGGATCACGGCCTGAATCTGGAATCCCCCATCACCGCCTCGACGTTCGGTGACCGGGGCTGGGAGCCCTTCAGCGCTTCGGGCCTCAGACTTCGGGCCGGAGGGCGTCGAGCAGTCTCTGCAGGCCACGAACTGAAGCCCGAAGCCCGGGCCCGAAGCCGAAGCCCGAAGCCTGTCTCCGGATCTCAGTCGGCGCCGCACCGCCTTGCCACACACGACCCTCGCGTGCTATATTCGCGCGTTGCCGCGCCCTGTCGAGCCGTGGCGACCCGCCGGGAACAAGCCCGGGGGATCTAGCCGCCAACCGCCTGGAGGACCCTGCGATGCCGGACCAGACGACCGCGGGCACGTGCCGGACGCTTTCCGGGAAGAACTACCGAATCCGGCAGAAGCGGGTGCTCGTCGCCGGCGACGATGGCATCGTCCTCGCGGAAGTCGAGGCCCCGCTCATCGCGCGGCACGCTCAGGCCGGCCAGTTCGTCATAGTCCGCACTCACGAGCACTCCGAGCGGATACCGCTCACCCTCGCAGCCTGGGACAAGGCCGCCGGGACCATCACCCTCATTTATCAGGTGGTCGGCCACTCCACTCGCGAAATGGCGGCGGTGGAAGAGGGAGGCACCTTCACCGATATCCTCGGTCCACTGGGTTCGCCGATCACGGTGAAGAAGCACCCCCACCCCGTGATCTGCATCGGCGGCGGCGTGGGCGTAGCACCGATCTGGCCGAAGGTGAAGGATCTGTTCGAGCTCGGCAACGAGGTGATCACGATCATCGGTGCCAGAACTCAGCGGCTTCTCATCCTCGAGCAGGAACTACGCCCCGTCTCCACAGAGCTGATCGTCACCACCGACGACGGATCGTACGGGCAGAAGGGGTTCGTCACCGAGCGACTCCACGAAGTGATCGCCGCCCGCAACGGACAGATCTCCGAGGTGATCGCCGTCGGTCCGATCCCGATGATGGACGCGGTGGTAAAGGAGATGGCTGGCAAGTCGTTCCGCGAGGCTTTCGATCCCTCTGTCGACTACGATCCGCGACGCATCCCGCTGATTGTCAGTCTGAACCCGATCATGGTCGACGGCACCGGCATGTGCGGCGGCTGTCGCGTGCAGCTTTGGGACCCATCCAAAGGGCAGTACGAAGCGCGATTCTCGTGCGTCGACGGACCCGCCTTCGACGGCTACGCGGTCGATTTCCGCACCCTGACGCGGCGCAACCGGCAGTATCTTGACTCGGAGAAGCGCACACGGGAGGCGGCGGCCTCCGACGCCGAGACGGCCGCAGCCCCCGCCGTCGAGACCGGCCAGGCGCGCAACCGGGAGACGGGAGAGTCCCGATGAGTGACCGTAGCGAAGAGGCCTGCCCCGGCCAGGTCCCCGTTCCCTCAAACATGGCCGAGATCCGCAAAGCGGCACTCCGGCAACCGACGAAGACCCCCATGCCGATGCAGGACCCCGAAGTGCGTTCCCGCAATTTCAGCGAGGTCGAGCTCGGCTACGATTTCGACCTCGCTTTCAACGAGAGCCACCGCTGCATCTCCTGCGGCGATCCGAAGTGCATTCCGTACTGCCCGGTCGAGATCAACATCCGCGGGATGATCGACCACCTGAAGAAGGGCGACATCGAGGCGGCCTATCAGGAGATCGTGAAGACCAACCTCTTCCCCTCCATCACCGGCCGCGTCTGCCCGCAGGAAAACCAGTGCGAGATGGTCTGCGTGAAGGGAATCAAGGGGCAACCGGTGGGGATCGGCTACCTGGAGAAGTACCTGGCCGACTGGGCGCGCAAGAACGGCGTCCGCCCCCACGCCGAGCTCTGGCCGCCCAACGGCCGAGCCATCGCCATCATCGGATCCGGGCCGGCGGGCCTTGCCGCCGCCGCCGAGCTGGTTCGCCTGGGCTACCGTTGCACGATCTTCGAGGCGTTGCATCGCCCCGGGGGGGTGCTTCTCTATGGCATCCCGGAGTTCCGCCTGCCCAAGCAAATCGTCGACTTCGAGATCGACAACCTGCGCGGACTCGGGGTGGAGATCGTCTGCAACGCGCTGGTCGGCCGCACCATCACGCTGGACGAAATCCAGGAGCAGTTCGACGCGGTCATGATCGGCACCGGCGCCGGGCTCCCGTACTTTATGGGGATCGCGGGCGAGGAGTTGTCGGGAGTCTATAGCGCCAACGAATACCTGACCCGCGCGAACCTGATGAATGCCCGATCCTTCCCCGCTGAACCGACTCCGATCCGCGTGGGCGACCGGGTGGCCGTGGTCGGGGGCGGCAACGTGGCCATGGACGGCGCCCGCGTCGCCAAACGCCTCGGGGCCGCGACGGTAGATGTCGTCTACAGGCGCACGCAGGCCGAGATGCCGGCCCGCGCAGACGAGGTCCATCACGCCATGGAAGAGGGAATCAACTTTCTGTTCCTGCACAATCCGGTGACGATCTATGGGGGTGAGGACGGCTGGGTTCGCGAGATGGAGATGGTGCGGATGGAGCTGGGCGAACCCGACCAGTCGGGACGGCGCCGCCCGGTGATCATTCCCGACTCGAACTTCCGCAAGCCGTACGACGTCGTGATCATGGCGATCGGGCAGGGGCCCAACCCGCTCCTCGCGACATTGACCCCGTACTTGGTGACCAACAAGTGGGGACAGCTCGTGATCGACCCCAAGAGCCTCCGGGTACACCTGAAGGACGATGCCGCCCACCGGCCGGCCGAAGAGGCCGCGGTGTTGGCCGAGGATGCAGGACCCGCCGGCCCGGAAGGCCCGGTGCGTATCCCGGTCATCTGCGCGGGCGGGGATATCATCGGCAGTCAGGCGGGTGCGGGTGGGACCGTCATTGCCGCGATGGGCCACGGCAAGATCGCGGCACGGACCATCCATGAAATGTTGGTGGAGCGGTACCCCGAGCTGGCCAACTCGTTGGAGATTGCGGCTGGGAGCTGAGACCGATCGGGACCTGGCCGAAGAAACGCCGAAGAAACCAGGCCCCGAGGTACCAGAGTGGCCGCGTTCGCCCCGGCAGGCCCCGGGCCATGCTTTGCACATCCTCCCGAATCACCGCTGCTGTGGCGGGACCTCGCTTCTTCGGCTTCGGAGAGGCGCCGACGAAGCCATCGCGAGACGCCAGAAGATTTGGGCGGCCGAAATGCGGCTGACCGACACCCGCGAACTGGTCGGGCTCGAGATCGACAAGAGGTGGGATGAACTGCACGCCTCGTGGGTCGCCGTCCAGGTTGCGGAGGCCGTGGTCGAACAGGCCGAGGTTACGCTGAGGCGCTCCGCCTACCTACGGGGGGCGGGAATCGAGCAGGACGCTGCCAGCCTGGTGAACCGAGATCAATCGCGTTCCGTGAAAACGGGCCCTCGTTGCGGCGCGAGATCGGATCCGCCAGCCTAGGGAACCAGAATCAACCGCGTTCCCGCCAGCAGGCTCGGGGCCATGCTTCGCACATCCGCAGGAGCCATCACCAGCGTCACCATGACCTCTTCCGAGGATTGCCGACGCAGCAGCCCTTCGAGCGTTTCCGCCGACCACGAACGGAACCAGTTCCGCGCATTCTCCCGCAGCCGCTCCCAGCGTGTCCGCGGCGGCTTGCCGTCGAACACCAGGGTGAGCTTCCGGTCGAAACTCAGCAGAGCGGTCACGGGGCTCAGGCGGATTTGCTGCATGAGGGCCCCGGTGGTATCGGGACGGCTGCGCACCGCCGTGGTGTCTTTCAGCGCGAGGGTCTTGCCCACCTCGAACCAGCGGTCCTCCTGGAGCGAGAACGGCGTCTCCAGGAGCTTCACTTCGTCGGCGGACGAAAGGGTCCGTTTCGCGTGCCGGTTCTGGAGAATCTCCTGCACGGGGACCGACGTGAGGGTCACTCCCTGCAGCTCCAGCCGCACCATCTTCTTTGGAAGGTCGACCACAATGTAAGGGCTGTCTTCGCGGGTCAGGGAGAGGCGCGCCCGCAAGGCCGCGTTCTCAATGAGCAGACGTGTCCGTTCTTCCACCAAGGCGCCGCGAGAAGGGCCCGCCGCCCTCGCCACGGCCGACAGCAGTCCGAGCGAGAGAATCGCGAGCAGGAACAGCGGAATTCCGGGGGAGATGGTCTTCATCGGCATCAGTAAATGTAGATCTTGGTGCCGACCGCGGCGTTGTTGTAGATCGTCTCGATGTCGGCATCACCGCAGCGGACGCAGCCGTGTGTCACGCTCTGTCCGAGGAATCGCTGGAAGAGGGTCCCGTGAATCAGGTACCCATTGCCGATATACAGCCCGTACTTGCCCAGCGTCCCCTCCTCGAACCGTGCCTCAGCCTGCGCGCCGGGAACCGGCTCTCCCTCCTCCACAAAGGCCCAGTCCGGCTTCGTCCAGACCGGCGCGACCATCTTCTTTGTCACCTTCCGAACGCCCTTGGGTGTGGAGAAGAACCAGCGACGGTTCCCCTTGGTGTCAACTAGCTCGGTGTTGCTGCCGGTGGAGACGACCGCGTCCTTGAGGATGTATTCATCGCCTCGCTTCATGGAGAGACGGTTGAGGGTCGTGTTGATAAGGATGTACGGACCTGGCGGTTCGAGCGCGGCTACCTCGCTGCCAAGGCGCGTGTTCTCCCGACGAAGGGCCTCCACCTGGGCGGCGACCTGCTCGACGCTGAGCGAACTGACAGGGACATCGGGGATCACTCGGGCGGGTGGCAGCGGCGCTCCCTTCTTTCCGCGCATGCCGGTTTCAGCTTTTCTCGTCTCGGCTTTCCCTGTCTCGGCCTTGCCGTTCTCGGCCTTGCCGTTCTCCGCCTTGCCGTTTTCCGCCTTGCCGGTCTCCGCCTTGCCGGTCCGGGCTTTCCCGGCCTTTCCGCCGGCCCGACCAGTCGCGCCCGCCGACTGCTTCGGCCCCGCCGTCTCGGCCGTCGCGGTCGCCGGCCCCTCGTCGCTCTTTTTTTCCCGGCCACATCCGAGGCCGACCGCGGAAAGCACGGCAAAGCCCCCGACGAGGAGGATGATCCGCGCCGCATGCGCAGAGAAATTAGCCGGCGAGATCCCTCTCGACATCGTTTTCACCACCAAGGGAAAAGGCCCCTTTCGGGGCCCGCTCCCGGAACGTACCGGGTATCCCCGGGGGGCGACTCACATCGCCCCCGGGGGAGATCACCGGTCAGACTACATCCCGGACTTCGGCATCCGGCTGATGAACTTCTTCTCCGTGATCGCGCTCTGCACTTCCTGCATGAGGGCGTTCACCTGGCCGTTGAGCCCCTTCGCGGCGTTCAACGAGTTCTTATACTTCTCCTGCTGATGCAGCGGCTTCACCTGAGTGATCAGCGAGGTGTCGGCAGCAGCCAGCTCGGCCTCAATCTGCTTGAGGGCCTCGCGGGTCTCTTTGCCACGCTTCAAGGCCTGGACTTCCTTGCTGGCCATGAAGGTCTTGACCTGTGCGATCAACTGCTCGGTCTGCGCGATAGCCGCCTCAGAATCCTTGCGGAACTTCTCCTTGTTGGCGATCGCGGCCTGCTCGGCCTCCTGCCCCTTCGCCTGCGCGGAGAGCACCAGAGCGGTGGCCTTCTTGTAGCTGCGGAACAGGGCGAACTTGCCCAACTGGGTCGTGATCTCGACCTCAGCCTTCGCGATGGAGTCCTGCGCGGCCCTGAGCTCGACAGGAGCGTATTCCGCTGCCTCC
The DNA here is from genome assembly GCA_903844735.1 of Candidatus Eiseniibacteriota bacterium. Lineage (GTDB taxonomy): Bacteria > Eisenbacteria > RBG-16-71-46 > CAIMUX01 > CAIMUX01 > CAIMUX01. The sequence continues at coordinate 39,484 of CAIMUX010000142.1, read as the reverse complement.
TTCGCCGTGGCGCTCGCGATAGCCGCCTTGGCGGCATCCACCTCAGCCGTCGGCGGCTTCGCACACGAGCTGATCCCGACAGCGATAACCATCATGGCGCCGATCAACAGCAGCGCCGACCTGGAGAACCGGATCCCCCCAACCTGACCGCCCATAACCTCGATGCTCCTTTCGGATCGCGGCCCCCATGGCCCGCAGCCTTTGCGGGGTTAGAGGCTCGCGTTGTGCGAGTGCCCTGACATGGACATTCGACTAACAAACAGAGTCGATTGGACTACCCCGGCGTACAGCCTGTCAACCCCCTTTCTGCGGCCGGGCATCCTTTGTGTGTTACCCTGGTCTCATGACAGTCGTGGAATTAGACCCAGTCTCTTTTCGCAGTCGTCTCTCAGCTTGGTACCGTGCAAGTCGGCGGGACCTCCCCTGGCGCGGCACTCGCGATCCCTGGGCGGTTTGGGTCTCAGAGGTCATGCTCCAGCAGACACGGGTGGAGACGGTCCGACCACGATATTCAGCGTTCCTGGCTGCTTTCCCCACTCCCGCGGCGCTCGCGGCCGCCCGCGAGGAAACGGTGCTGGCCCACTGGTCAGGGCTCGGATACTACGCACGAGCCCGGCGGCTCCGCAGCGGCGCCTCCGTGGTGGCCGAGCGGCCCGGGGGTGCCTTCCCGCGCGACCCTGCGGCGGCCCGGGCCATCCCCGGGATTGGGCCGTACACGGCCGCGGCCGTTCTGTCCATTTCCTTCGATCTGCCCTACGCGGTGGTGGATGGAAACGTCGCCCGCGTCCTCGCCCGACTCTACTGCCTCGAACCGCCACACGACCGGCCGGGGGCCCGCGCCCGGATGCTGGCTCAGGCGCTGCTCGACCCTGCCCATCCCGGAGACCACAACCAGGCCATGATGGAATTAGGAGCCCTCGTCTGCCTCCCGACCGGCCCGGCTTGCACCGCGACCGGCACGGGTCGTGGACCTTGCCCTGTTGCGGAGTACTGCCGCGCCCACGCCGCGGGTATGACCCACCGCTACCCGGCAAGGCGCTCGCGGCCGACACCGGTGAAGGTACAGGCCAGACTCTTCCTCCTCCGCGACCGCAAGGGCCGGCTCCTCGTCGAAAAGAACCACTGGCAGTTCCTCCCTCGTCTCTGGCTGCCGGTGATCCGGCCGGAAACAATTGACGTGCCGGGGGCTCTTGATGTGCCGGCGGCGCTGCCGGCGCGTTTCCGTGTGAGAGTAGATTCGTTGTGCGAAGCAGGCCGCGTGGAACACACGATCACCAACCATCGAATCCGTCTGCGGGTCTTCACCGGCCTTGTCGACTCGGGCCCCGGGCCGTTGCCGGGGGAATATCTGCTGGTGACGGACGCAGAACTAGCCGGCTTGGGTCGCTCGTCGATCCTGGAAAAGGCTCTGCGGGCGGAACACGCGGCGGCAGCGCGGCGGGGCTAGAACCGAAACTCGGCGCTGAAGCAATGTATCGCCGGAAGGCCGTTCATCTCTGTGTAGGCGTAGTCGAACCGGGCCTCGCGCGCTATCACGCCTGGCAGTCGCAAGCCGCCGCCAAGCGAGAACCGTTCCGTGTCGAACCGGTAGTACCACCCGGCGCGCAGAAAGACGAAGTCGCGGAGAGAGTACTCTCCGCCGAGGTTAGCCCGTTCGGAGTTGTCCGGCGGGTGTGAGAACTGCGCCGCGGTAACCAGCCGCTGTCCGCCCCGATCAAGCAGCCGCGTCGACATGCCCACACGAAAGACCGTCGGCACCCTTACGGGTTCTTCGATGTAGGTCAGATCGCTTCCGATGTTCTGAATCTGCATGCCGATACGGAAGTTCCGATACCCGGTGTCGTAGATGGTGCCGAAGTCAAAGGTCATGGCATTCCCGCGGTAGGACGCGAGGGTCGACTGGATGAAGCTTGCCCCGACTCCCGCGGAGAATTTGTCCGTGAGCGAACGCGCGTAGCTGAGACCGAATGCCATTTCGCCGGCATCGAACGAGGTTCCGTCCCCCTGCGGACGAAAGACGGTGCGAACTTCCATCTCCGGCATGTAGACGCTGCGCGCGTGGAGAGCGAAGGTACCTGGTAGATAGCGGGTGTGGCCGACGAAGGTCACCTGGCTGAAGCTGATGTCGGCCAGCCAGGGCGTGTGATTCACCGCGAAGACGTTGTCTTGGATCCGGGCCAGCCCGCCGACATTCCAATAGACACAGGAGGCGTCATCCGCGATGGCCGTGAACGCCCCGCCCATCGCCACGGCCCGGGCCCCCACCGACAGCTTCAGGATCTGGGCTCCGATCGTGGCGACCTTCTCGAACTCGCGGGCCGCCTGGACGGACGCCGCGAAAATCGCGTGCATCGACAGGATCGCCAGGACCATGAGCGCCGGCCGGAGCGATCGTCCGGGCGGGATTCTGCGGCGCAGTCGGCCGCACTCAAGAGTGATCCGAGCGACACGGAGCACCGATCGGGCGCGGTTCACGCCTTCCTCCACTGCACCCGCTACCCTAGCGGGCCCGGATAGCCCGCCCGTCGGGTGCTCCGGACATGCTACGTCATGGAAGCGACCCGATGCCAACCACTCAACGTCCGGCAGCATCGCACATCGCGAGAAACCGCCGATGAATCGGCCCGCCCCCCTCAGGCTGGACCGACATCTCGGGATGAAACGTCGCCGCGAGGATCCGGTCTTGCTCCAGCAGCACTGGCTCGCCGGAGTGCGTTCCGACGATGCGTACGCCCGGACCCACCGCAAGGACGCGCGGAGCACGGATGAAGACCATCTCCAGGTCCCGCTCCTCCTCGCCAGGCAAGCCGATCCGCCCCGTGCCGACGAAGCTGTCGATCTGGCGTCCGTACCCGTTTCGCGCTACCACAGCATCGAGAAGACCGAGGCTTGGCTGCTCGGGTCCGGTGACCTTCGCAGCAAGGAGAATCAGCCCCGCGCAGGTGCCGAAGAGGACGCCACCCGCGCCGTGGAACCTGCGCACAGCCTCCTCCATCCCCACCGGGGCCATGAGCCGCAGGAGAGCAGTACTCTCCCCACCGGGGAGGACCAGACCGCGCAGGCCCGACAAGTCGGCGGGCACGCGCACCGGGCGCGCACCGGCACCCGCGAGTGCCAGGGCCCGCTCGTGCGCGGCGAAGTCCCCCTGCAGCGCCAGGACGCCGACAAGAGCCTCGGCCTCTATCCCCATCACGGCATCGGCCTCGACGTCGGCGTCAGCCTCGACATCAGCCTCGACGTCAGCCTCGACGTCAGCCTCCGCATCGACATCCGCATCGACATCCGCATCGACATCCGCATCGACATCCGCCTTCGTCTCCCGGTCCCGATGATCACCACCCGCGGGTCTGCAGCAGATCCCCCGGCGCCAACTTCGCGATGTCGAGCCCCGGCATGGCATCGCCCAGGTCCTCCGACACGCGGGCCAGGACTTCGGCGTCCATGTAGTGGGTCACCGCCTGGACGATCGCAACAGCGCGCTTCGCCGGGTCATCGGACTTGAAGATGCCCGAGCCGACGAAGACCGACTCGGCGCCGAGCTGCATCATGAGCGCGGCATCGGCAGGAGTGGCGACACCGCCCGCACTGAAGTTCGGGACCGGCAACCGACCCAGCTTTGCCACCAGCCGGACGACCTCCAGCGGTGCTTGCAGCTCCTTCGCCTTGGCGGCAAGCTCCTCCTCGCGCAGCACGGTCAGCTCGCGGATGCCGCCCGTCACGGCGCGCATGTGCCGCACCGCCTCGACGATGTTGCCGGTGCCGGCCTCTCCCTTGGTGCGGATCATGGCGGCCCCTTCCGCGATCCGCCGCAGCGCTTCGCCGAGATCGCGGCAGCCACAGACGAACGGAACCCTAAAGGCGTGCTTGTCGACATGGTGGGCCTCGTCGGCCGGTGTGAGCACTTCGCTCTCGTCAATGAAATCGACGCCCAAAGACTGAAGAATCTGCGCCTCCACGAAGTGGCCGATGCGGCACTTGGCCATGACCGGGATGCTGACGGTGGCCATGATCTCGCGGATGGTCTTAGGACTGGACATGCGCGCCACCCCGCCATCGCGGCGGATGTCGGCGGGGACACGCTCCAGCGCCATCACCGCCACCGCGCCGGCCTCCTGCGCGATCTTTGCTTGCGCGGCGTTGACCACGTCCATGATCACGCCACCCTTGAGCATCTCGGCCAACCCGGTCTTAAGCCGGAGCGATCCGGTTTCCATCTTGATCCTCCTCCCGCGGCCGGACCGGCGGCCCGCCGCGGCTTGCCTTCGCTAAATGAATGGTCCAGCGGCCGAAGGCGCTGCTCCGCGGACCAGGTTTGCCTTCACCAGCGCACCGAGACGAGCGATCCCGCTCTGGATCCGCTCCTCGGTCTCGCGGATGTAGGAAAGCCGGAAGTGCCCGTTTCCACCCCCGGAAGGAAAGAATACGGGCCCCGGCGTGAAATCGACGCCTTCGCGCCGCGCCTGCGCCCACAGGTCGAGGGCGTCCAGGCCCGCGGGGAGGGAAACCCATAGCGTCAGCCCACCGCGCGGCCGCGTCCAGCGCGCTTCCGGCGGGAACTCGTCCTTGAGGGCCTTCAGCATCACGCCCAGACGGGCGCCGTAGACCGCCCGGACACGCTCGAGGTGCCTGTCGAGAAGCCCGCGCCGGCAGTAGAGGTCCATCGCGCACTGGGCGAGCAGCCCCGACGAAAAATCGGTCATCTGCTTCAGTTCGTGCAGCGCCGGGAGTAGCGGGCGCGGCACCACAAGCCAACCGAGGCGGAGCCCCGGAAAGAGAATCTTCGAGAAACTGCCGAGCAGGAGCACTAAGCCACGATCGTCGGACGCTTTCAGAGAACGGGGCAACGGCCCCTCGTAAAACAGATCGGCGTCGAACTGATCCTCGACGACAGGCATCCCAAGCCGGCCGCAGAGATCGAGGAGCGGCCCGGTGCGATCATCAGCAAGGGACAGGCCGGTGGGGTTCTGGAAAATCGGCATCGTGTAGAGTAACCGCGGTACTTCTCGACGAGCCACCCGCTCCAACAGGTCGAGACGGAGGCCTCCGTCGTCCAGCGGCACCCCGACGGCGCGCGCGCCGGCCGCTTGAAAGACGCGGAAACCGTTCGGGTACCCCGGTTCCTCCACCATCACCGTGTCGCCATCGTGAAGGAGGAGACGCGCAACGAGGTCCAGCCCCTGCTGTGATCCGCTGACGATCATCACCTCGTCGGGATCGATCCGAACCCCGCGGTTCCGCAGCCGCTCCGCCACCCACTCGCGCAGCGGAGCGTATCCCTCGGTCGGTCCGTACTCGAGAGCGCCAGAACCATAGAGCCGGAAGGCGTCATCGAGCACGCCGCGGAAATCGTCGGTGGGAAAGAGCGTGGGATCGGCCGTCGCCCCGGTGAAGCGGATGGCGCCCGGGACGGTCCCCTCGCGACCCACGAAACGCCAGAGATCAGCCGGTCCTTCAGGACGTCGCAAGAACGCTTCCCACGAGAATAAACCCCGGGTCTCATCGTCCAGTCTATCGGGACGCTCACCGACGAAGGTCCCCTGGCCTACACCCGAATGAACCAGGCACTCCCGCTCCAGCAACTGATATGCCGCCACCACCGTGCGCCGGTGCACTTCGAGGCGCTTGGCAAGCTCGCGAGAGGAGGGTAACTTAACTCCGGGCGTCAGCATTCCCGCCAAAATGCGGGCGCGGATGGCTATCGCGATCTGCTGGTAGAGCGGAGGGCCGCCGTCCCGGACCAAGTCGTGACTCAGGCCGACATCAAGACCCGGGACTGCCCCGGGAACGATCGCCGAATACATTCTTCGCTCCGCCGGTACCGAGGTCATGATGGATCCATTTGCGACGATTGGGCCACGTCATTGGACCATACAGATCCACAGGGCCACGCCGCTCCTCCGGACCATGTCGCTTCATTGGGCCGTACCAACCGATATTGGTCCCAAACGCAATGGGTGTCAATGCCGCCTTTCCCCCACCGGACAGATCCAATTGGACCACAAACGGCCACAGGTTCCGAGACCCGGGCAGGACCGTAAGCCATGATCCGGACGAGACCCTACGATCTCATCGTGATCGGAGCCGGCGCCGCAGGGCTGTGGGCTGCGATCCAGGCGGCCCGTGCCGCGTCGGAGCCGGCGGCCGGCCGAAGCCCGCACCGGACTTCGGGGCTGAACGTACCGGCGGCGGCAGAGCTCGGCCCAACCGCGGCTTCGGACACATCGCATCTGCGCATCGCCATCATCGACCGGCGCGAACAGGTGGCGGCCAAGATCCTCATGTCCGGCGGCACTCGGTGCAATCTCACCCACCGCGAGGTGCTTCCCGCAGACTATCGCGGCGGGAATCGGCACCGGATCGCGCGCGTGTTGCGAGCCCACCCGGCCTCGGAGTCGCTGCGCGTTTTCACCGAAGAGCTCGGCGTCGCAGTCACACAGGAGCCTGGCGGAAAGATCTTCCCAGCGGACAACAAGGCGACCACCGTCCGCGACGCGCTCCTCGCGGCGATCGACCGCGCCGCCGTGCCGATCTTGCGCGGGCGTTGTTGGTGTGGGCTCGAGGCTGCCCCTGACACGTCGGCCGGCCCTCGCGCGCCGCGCTGGCGGGTCCTCATCCGCGATGACGCAGACCGGACGCTCACGCCGATCGAAACCGCTCGCGTTCTCGTCGCCACCGGGGGTTGCTCCTTCCCCGAGTCGGGCAGCGACGGTTCGGGCTACGCCATCCTGCGGGAACTCGGGCATGCCGTGGTCGAGCCGCTGCCCGCGCTCACTCCGTTCCGCCTCGGCGGCGGTTTCCACGCCGCACTGAGCGGGATCGCGACACCCGTGCGGCTCGAGCTTCGTGTGGACGGCAAGATCGAGAGCACGGCCGAGGGCCCCCTGCTCTGGACCCACACCGGTGTCAGCGGCCCGGCAGCCCTTGACCTGAGTGGCCCCTGGGCTCGTGCGCATCACGAACGGCCGAAAGCCGAGATCCGAGTCCTCGCAAGTTTCCTTCCCGAGACATCGATGGAGTCGGCGGAAGCCGGATGGCTCGCCGGGGCCGCCCACAACCCGGCACGCACCATCCGGGCACATCTATCCTCTCTCCCCCATCGCCTCTCCGAGGCACTGGTCCGCACGGCCGGTGCCGACCCGGTGCAACCCCTGGCCCAGACGCCGCGGGCTCTCCGGCGGGCCGTGATTGCCCACCTGGTCTGTTTCCCGCTTCCGGTCGAAGGGGTCCTCGGCTTCCACAAGGCCGAAGTCACCTCGGGCGGGGTCCGTCTGGAAGAGGTCGATCACGGACTGGAGTCCAGGATCCTTCCTGGCGTTCATTTCGCGGGCGAGATCCTCCACGTCGATGGGCGACTCGGAGGATTCAACTTCCAGTGGGCCTGGTCCTCCGGCACCGTGGCGGCGCATGCGGCAGTGGCGAGGTTGCTCGCCTCGGCCGCGGAATAAGCAGAGGAACAGGAGGAAGCGGTCTTGAGCGACGCAGTGCCCGGGACAGTCATCATCATTCGTCGCACAGAACACTGGATCGCAGTGGACAAACCCGCCGGACTGCCATCGCGGCCGGGCCCGGGGCATAAAGCATCGGTGCTCTCCATCCTCGAGACGCAGCTTCGTACCGAAAGCACTCCGCATCCGCCCGGCGTGGTCCACCGGCTCGACCTCGGAACCTCGGGAATCTTGCTCTTCTCGCTGTCGCCGGAGGGTCACCGATCCCTGGTGGAGGCGTTCAAGGTGGGCCAGGTGCACAAGGAATACCTCGCCATCACGGCCGGCCACCCCCACCCGAGGCGTGGTCTTATCAACCTGGCGCTGCGCCGCACCTCCTCCGGCCTCAACACGCCGGACCGGAGCGGAAAGCCGGCACGCACCCGTTACGAGACGCGCGAGCGATTCGCCGCCTCTGCCCTCGTCAGGACGGAGCCTCTGACCGGGAGAATGCATCAGATCCGCGCCCATCTCGCGGCACGGGGCACGCCGGTGCTGGGCGATCTGCAGTATGGGGGCGCGGAATTGCGCGGCTTTCGTCCTCGTCCACCACGGCTTTGCCTGCATGCGTGGCGGCTGCGGCTGCCGGCGGAGTTAGCGAATGGCGAGCAGCAGATCGAGTGCCCGCTGCCGGATGAGCTGGAGCGATACCTCGATCGGCTGCGAGGGACGGGCGCGGGCGGCGCGGGCGCTCGGTAGCACCCCGGTTCAGCGGCGGCGCGAAGCACTCCCCGCTGCCAGGTCAGGCACCGCTTGCGTTGTAATCACCCACCAACCGGGACCTCAACAATCTCGGCGACCACGGGGATCCGGCCCTCACCCGTGCCGGTGAATTCGATCGGCGTATCCTCGATGTTGTTCGGAAGGTGATTTCCGACGCGATGCGTCGGAAGTCCGGCGTGCGGAGCCGATGGACGAGACCGGCCTGGGTCATTGCCGCAATCGCCGCCGGAAGGTCACAACGGCACAGGAGAAGGTCCACATCCCGGGCATTGCCCACGGCAGCCTCGTCCACGAGCGAAACCCATGCGGCCACGGCATGGCCGCTGACGACGGTGTCAGAACCTCCTCAGATTGCCGCCCAGGACGGACTCGATCGTTTCAGCGGACCGAATCTCCCGACGCAGCCAGGCGACGAATCGCAGGCCCTCGCTGTCATCCGCGCCCGCCTCCGGTTCGGAAGAAAGGTCGAGGTGCAAACGGCGCTCGCCCCATTTCGCCAACGCCAGACGCACGATGACCGAATCCCCTGTCCCGTCCACGCGCAGCGCCAGCAGAATCTGTTTGCGCAGGGCCGAATCGGGAAGATCGGGCAGGGCGGTCTCCGCGCCGTTCCACTCAAGCAGCATCCGCAGGTTCTTGTGCGCAGAGACAGTCCCCAGCCAGTCCGGATTGCGTTCGTTGATGATCAGGCGTTTCCCGTCCGCAAGCGCTTCGCAAGCCCGGCTCGACGGCGCGGGTGCTCCGAACGGCCACCAACCTCCGGCCACACCCGCGGCAACAAGTGTGCGCGTCTCGTCCGGACCGATTCGACCAAGGGTGGCCATAGTCACCAGGGGAAGCAGCGCCACTCGCTGTTGATCCCCGGCAGCACCGACCTGTTCAAAGCTCGAGGCGATGCTGAGCCACGGCCGTCCGGCCGGCAGCTTGAGCACAGAGCCCAACCGACGCAGAATCTCATCTGTCCCGACGCCCCCCCGGTCACACTGGACGAGACGTCCCGCAACCCGCCCACCACAGTCCAGCGCCGCCCGATCAGGGTCAACCAGTGCTTCCGCCCCCAGCGGCGCCAGGCCGAGTTGCACGGCATCCGCCCGCAGCCCCCGCTCGCGCCCCAATCCGTCCATCAGCGCCTCCGGGTAGTCGGCGATCGCCACCACCAGCGAGGCCAGGCTTTTCCCCACCGACTCGAGCACCTCGGGACGCACGTAACGCGGAAGATCCTCGATGTCGTGGTATCGACCGTGATCCCCGCGACTCCAGCAACCCAGAGCCGGAATCCCATGCGCCGCAAACGGGGCGTAGTCGCTGTACTCGCCCGAGAGACGACGCTCCTGGAGTCCCGCCATCCGGCCCGGATCGAGTCCGGCGCGCCACTCGAAATATGGCCTTCCAAGACGGGCGCCTCCCGCGATCCCCAAACCTCCGTCCCCCTGACCTACCATGTCGAGGTTTACCATCGCCACGACTCGCGTCGAGTCCACCGGAAGGTGGGAAACCAGATAGCGGGCACCGAGGAGTCCCATTTCCTCGCCGCCGAAAGTGGCGAACAGAACCGTTCTTCGAGGCTGCCAGCCTGCTGCCTGCGCCGCACGCGCCATGTCGAGCACAATGGCGGTGCCGGATGCGTTGTCATCGGCCCCGGGATAGAGGCGCCCGTCAGCGTCGCGCCCCAACTGGTCGTGATGGGCGCCGATGATCACGACCTCAGCGCCTAAGGAAGAGTCAGCACCGGGGATCATCCCAAGGACATTGCGAGCTGTCGCCGTCGCGGTCCCGCTGACCTCAACCTCGAACTGCAAACGTTTGCCGGTTGCCACGGGGAAGGGGCGACTCGTCAGTTTCTCCCGGACATCCTGGAGGGTCCAACCGGTCCCACGTAGAAGCAGGCGGACGATCCGCTCCGAGATATACCCGGCGGGAATGGCCGGATCGTAGACCTCAGGCGCCAACGCCGCCCCCGCGACCGGTTGCGGATCCAGGAAGTAGAGGACTGCGAGCGCGCCATGCGCACGGGCCGCGGCGAACGTATGGGTGCGCAGGTACTCGCGATCCCAGTTCTGCCCGTCCGGGGGACGCCCGCGGATGATCACCGCGATCTTCCCGCGCAAATCAGATCCGTCGTAGTCGCAGCGCCCCTTGGCGGGTGCATCGATCCCGTAGCCGACAAGCACGGCTTCGGCAGTGACCTTCCCGCCCGCGGGGGTCAACATCAGAGTGAAGTCATCCCCAAGGACAAAGCGGGTCTTGCCGAAGGGACCATCGAGCAGATCGAGAGAGGCGGCCTCGGGCTCGTAACCGATCACCGGAAAACCTTGCAGATAGCCACCATCTCCCGCGGCCGGACGCAGCCCCGCTTCCGCGAACCGGGAAGCGATCCATGTCTCCACTGCCGTTCCACCGGGAGTTCCGCTCCGTCCTCCCCCGAAGAAGGAAAGGGCGAGAACGCTATCAACCTGCAACGCTCGATTACCATCGAGGAACTCGACGGGTGAGGCGGCGCGCGCCAGGACGGGGGAACCGCTGAGCAAGGAGATCAGGACGAGGCCGGTGATCGGAATAGGGAGAGAAGGCTTCATATTGATCCCGCCATGCCCGGACTATTGATGAACGCTCTGAGTTACTCCTCCACCCCCGCAAACGGATCCAGCACCTCAACCGTGAACCCGGCCCTACGCAGTTTCCCTAGGTCACGCGGATCGAAGCGCCACTCGCTTCTTACACACTCCGCTCCGTGCTCCTCGCTCACCCGCTCGGCACGCGCCGTCAGGCCCAGAAGCTCCGGCCACCGCGCCGGGACGCACTCCACCCGCACCGGTACGCGCATCCCCCGCAGCTCCGCCGCCACGCGATCCAGCAGCCGCTCCCGATCCTCACCGCGCAGGGCCGAGACAATGATCCCCTCGGGGTGCCGGCGGCGCAGCTCCAACTCGCGCTCGTCCGGCAGGATGTCGGCCTTGTTCAGGACGAGAAGCCGCGGCACGTCCCGCTCCAGCAGCGACGCCAGTACCTCCTCGACCGCCTGCACCTGCTCCTCGCGCGCCGGGTGGGCGGCGTCGACGACATGGAGCAGAAGATCGGCGCTTTCCACCTCGCGCAGCGTAGCCCGAAACGACGCCACCAAGTGATGCGGCAGCTTGCGAATGAACCCGACGGTGTCAGAAAGGAGCACCGCACCGCCACCGGAAAGGCCGAGCTTGCGGGTCGTAGTGTCCAGCGTGGCGAAGAGCTTGTCCTCCACGAGGACCTCCGAACGCGTGAGCTGATTGAATAGGGTCGACTTCCCGGCATTGGTGTAGCCGACAAGCGAAATCCGCACCGCTTCCATCCGCCGTTTCGCCTGGGTGCGCCGCTCCACCTCCACCGACTCGAGGTGCCGCTCCAGAAAGGTGATCTTCTGCCGCACGCGCCGGCGATCGACCTCGAGCTGAGTCTCGCCGGGACCGCGCGTGCCGATGCCGCCGCCGGTGCGGGAAAGGTGACCCCACATCCCGGCGAGCCGCGGCAGAAGGTAGCGCAACTGGGCCAGCTCCACCTGCAAGTGGGCCTCCCGCGAGCGGGCGCGCCGCGAAAAGATGTCCAGAATCAGCTCGGTGCGATCGATGACGCGCAGATCGAGCGCCTTCTCCAGGTTGCGGACCTGGGCCGGGCTCAACTCCTCGTCACAGATCAGCAGCTTGGCCTTCGCCTCCTCGGCGGCGGCTTTCGTCTCCTCTGTCTTACCCTTGCTGAGAAAGTTGCCGGGATGGACCGACTCGCGGCGCTGCCGCACGCGGCCCACGATCTCGGCCCCGGCCGTGTCGGCCAGAAGCCCTAACTCGTCGAGAGTGTCTTCCATCCCTGGAAGCGCGGGGAAGCCCGCCAGGATCGCCCGCTCGTTCGGAGCCGGGTTTGTGTGCATCGGTCGCTCGTTGATGTTCGCACCTCCGCGTGGCCTCGTGGCCACCTTCCGACTAGCCCTCCACCTTCTCAACGACGATGGTGCAATGCGTCACGAGGGCGGCAATCGCACCCAGGGCGGCCAACTGCGGCAACAGGAGCGCACCGACCACGCCGACCGGAAGCGGCAGATCAATCAGGGCTCTGTCCTCATCGTTCTTGATCAGAACGCGACGAATCCTCCCTTCGTGCACCAGCTCTCTGACCTTGGCGAGCAAGGCATCGCCGCTGACACGGAACTCCTCTGTTCGAAATTTCTCCTGATCCACGGACTCCTCCCTTCCGGCCATTCGAACCACATGGAAGAACCGATCGTCACTCGTGAATTCCTCCTATGAGTAGCCACAAGATACATCATGGGCTGATCTTCATCGACGGACAAGCACCTGTGGGGCGGGACACTCGGAGTGGCTTCGGCCGCATTATGCGCAACCCCGGCGGCGGAGATCCGCCACCGGGGTCCTCTGAGAGCCCGTTGCCTCTTTGCCCGGGTGGCAGTCGGCTAGTACATCCCGCCCATGCCGCCGCCGCCACCACCCGCCGGAGCCTTCTCCTTCTCGGGGATCTCGGTGATGAGAGCCTCGGTGGTGAGCATCAGCCCGGCGATGGAAGCCGCGTTCTGCAGCGCGGTGCGGGTGACCTTGGTCGGGTCGATGATCCCGGCTTCGAGCATGTCGACGTAGATGTCCTGGTCGACATCGTAGCCGTAGTTCTTCTTCCCCTTTTTGACCTCGGCCACGACGACCGCGCCTTCCACGCCGGCGTTGTTCGCCAGAGTGCGGAGCGGCTCCTCGATGGAACGCTTCACGATGGCGACGCCGATGAGCTCCTCCTCGGTGCCCTCGACCTTCTCGAGTGCCGGAAGGCAGCGAATGAGGGCCACGCCACCGCCGGGGACGATCCCCTCTTCGACCGCCGCACGAGTGGCGTGCAAAGCGTCCTCGACGCGGGCCTTCTTCTCCTTCATCTCGGTCTCGGTAGCCGCACCGACGTTGATCACGGCGACGCCGCCGGCCAGCTTGGCCAGCCGCTCCTGCAGCTTCTCTTTGTCGTAGTCGCTGGTCGACTCCTCGATCTGCCGCTTGAGAAGCTCCTTGCGAGCGTTAATGTCGGCGTGCTTGCCGCCACCCTCGATGATGGTCGTGTTCTCCTTGGTCACGGTGATCCGCTTGGCCTTGCCGAGATCGGGCAGGCCGACGTTCTCGAGCTTCCGTCCAAGGTCCTCGCTGATCAGCATGCCTCCGGTCAGGATGGCGATGTCCTCGAGCATGGCCTTGCGGCGATCCCCGAAACCCGGCGCCTTCACCGCTACAACGTTGAGGTTGCCGCGCAGCTTATTCACCACCAGCGTCGCGAGAGCCTCACCCTCAACGTCCTCGGCAATGATGAGCATCGGCTTGCCGGCCTGGGAGATCTTCTCGAGAAGCGGAAGGATGTCCTTCAGGCTCGATATCTTCTTCTCGTGGATGAGGATGAGAGCGCCTTCAAGGATGCACTCCATCGTCTCTTTTTCACTGATGAAGTATGGGCTCAAGTAGCCGTTGTCGAACTGCATCCCCTCGACGAGCTCGAGGGTGGTCTCCATCGACTTGGCCTCTTCGACCGTGATGGTACCGTCTTTCCCAACCTTGTCCATCGCGTCGGCGATGATGTTGCCGATCTCGCTGTCGCCGTTGGCGGAGATCGAGGCAACCTGCATGATCTGAGCGCGGTCCTTCACGTCCTTCGAGAGACGCTTCAACTCCGCAACCACGACGGTCACGGCCTTATCGATGCCGCGCTTGATGTACATCGGGTTGCTTCCCGCAGTGACGTTGCGGAGCCCCTCGCGGTAAATAGCCTCGGCCAGCAGAGTGGCTGTGGTGGTGCCATCGCCCGCCACATCGGAGGTCTTGCTCGCGACCTCGCGAACCATCTGCGCGCCCATGTTCCGGTACGGGTCTTCGAGGGAGATCTCCTTCGCCACCGTCACCCCGTCCTTGGTGATCGTGGGGGAACCCCATTTCTTATCGAGGACCACGTTGCGCCCGCGCGGACCCAGGGTGACCTTGACCGCCCTGGACAGGATCTCGACGCCCTCGAGAATCTTCTGGCGGGCCTCAGCCTTGAATAGAAGCTGCTTAGCCGGCATCGTCTCGAACCTCCATCTTCGGTTGTGTCCGCCCGACGCCCGCAGCGCCGTGTACGGATCTCACTTCCTGCCTGCCTGGCCATTGCGCCGCGGGCCTACCCCGCGCGCAGGAGGCCGCCGATTACTCGATGATCCCGAGGACGTCGTCCTCGCGCAGAATCACGAACTCCTGCCCCTCGATCTTGACCTCGCTCCCCGCGTATTTGCTCATGAGGATGCGGTCGCCGGGCTTGACCTCGAGTTTGTGGATCTTGCCATCCTCGGTCATCTTCCCCGGGCCGACGGCCTTGACCTCGCCCTGCATCGGCTTCTCCTTGGCGGTATCGGGAATGATAATCCCGCCACGGATCTCTTCCGATGACTCATCGATCCTCTTGACCAGGATCCGATCCCCCAGGGGACGAATCTTAAGCGCGCTCTTCTGCGTCATCCGTTCGTTCCTCCTCGACGCTGTGCTTCCGGTTCCATCTACCCGGGCCGACAATTACCATAGCCTGGGAAAGATCGTTCCGTGGGTAGGCATTCCGTTCACACCATGCAAGATCGGTGCCGCAACGACCCATCATGAACCCCTTGGCACACAACGGGTTCCAAAGCCAGTCGGCAGCGAACCCCGGTCGGTGTTTCAGGATGGGAAAGCCGGCCTCGCTTGCGCCCAGCCGACTCGGGGCGCCAAGGCTTGGCGACGGGCGGCCGACGCCGGAACCCGTTGCAAAAACATGATATGGATCACCTGTGGTGCCAACACGAAGTCCCCGAAAGCCGGTCCCATTTTGCCACCACGAACGACCATCGGTTTCATATCGAAGCGCCAGCACCCGCTCAGCGCGAGGGCGTCCGGGGTAAATACCAAGAGCGGACACCCGTTTCCGGATGCCCGCCCAGGGCACAAGGGGTAGGCCAGCGACCAGCGACGCGGCCGCAAGCGCGAATTGAACCGTTCGATTCGGGCTACTGGATAACCGCGAACTCGATCCTCCGGTTGCGCGCACGACCCAGATCGGTGTCATTCGTGTCGACCGGCGAGCTCTCACCCTTGCCGTCGGTGACCAGCCGTTCCGCTCCAACGCCGCGCCCGGTCAGGTAGGTCTTGATCGCGTCGGCACGCCGCGTGGACAGCGTCATGTTCGCCGCGTCGGCCCCCACGTTGTCCGTGTGGCCGGTGATCTTGACCTTCATGTCGGGACGCTCCTTCATGATCCGGGCAACGTCCTCGAGAACCGGGATCGGATCCGCACCGCTGATCTCGGCAGTGCCGAACTTGAAGTTGATGTAGGCGAATGCCGGAATCGTCGGCGGTGGCGGCGGGGGAATCACCACCGGAGGTTGAAGCGCAGGCGTCTCGACCTTCGGCGGACCGCCCTCGGGGCAACCGTCAGAGTCCTGGTATCCGTTGAAGTCCTCCGCGAGGTCCGGGCACTGGTCGACATCGTCGGGGATGCCGTCGCCATCGCGATCGGTGACTTTCCGAGCAACCTGGTCCCGGCCGAAGTTCAAACTGACGCTAAAGCGGTGGTTCTCCCCCAAGAACTTCTCTGGCTCCACCACATAGGCGTAGTCGAAAGTCAAAAAGTTGTAGCGCAAACCGATGCCGCCGGCAAACTTACTCCGGTTGAGACCAATACGGAGAGCCGTCCCGAAGTCGTCACTGACGGCAAGCGCGTACTCACCGCCGGCGTGGAACCCATAGTCTTCCTCGTCCCGCGTCTTCTCCATGTCGAACGCCACGGTCAGGCCTTCCATCGGCATGAGCGCGACGCCGGCACGCAACGTAGCGGGGATCGTGTTGACCTCATCCACGGAACCGAGCTTGCCTGCGATGTTCGCCACCGAGAGCCCGAACCGCGCGTAGTCGGTGACGATCAAGCCGAAGCCGAGATCCAGGCCGAAGCCGTTGACCGCGTCATCGGTAGCGATCTCCGCACCGAGAGACTGGCGCAAGAACTTGCCGGTGATCCCCACCGACGCCACGTCAAACCCCTTCGCAAGCGACAGGCTGAAGGCATTGTCGTTGAAGTTGAAAGAACCCAAAGACCGCCCGTCTACGTCCGTTTGCGGGATGTCACTGGTCCCCGCGTTGACCCACTGCAACGCATAGGCCATCATGCTGCCGTTGCGGGAAAATCCGACAGAGTTGAATGTCCGGTCGCCGTCCATGCCCGCCGCGTACTGCCCGGTGACCTCCCAGCCGCTGGTCCAAGCCAGACCGGCCGGATTCCAATACGCAGCGGTAGCATCGTCAGCGACGCCGGTGAAGGCGCCCCCCATGCCCAAGGCCCGCGCGCCCGTCCCCATGCGTAGATACGGTGCGTTTCGATTGCTGGAGCTGCTGGCAGCCTGCGCATCCGCGACCGCGCCGAGCAGCACCCCCACTCCGAGGATCAGGGCCATCACGAGAAGGCCCCTATTCCTTTTCAACATTTCCCTACCTCCTTGTTCAACCAGTTCTGACCGAAGCACTTTGCAGATCGTTCGTCCAGGCGGCGGGGGCGGCGATGTCTCCGCCCCCGCCGTCCCGGTCCGTTACTCGCGCCAGATCACGACCTTGAGGTTCTGTTCCTCGGTCTTCGCACCGTCGGTGGCGGTGATCCGGCAGATGTAGGCGCCGTTGGCTAGATCGGTGTGGTCGGCAGCTTCGCCAGCCCAGTCCAGGTGGTTCATTCCGGCGGGCAAGTGCATCATGCTCGCTAGAGTCGCCACCTCGATACCGGCGAAGTCGTAGATCCGGACCGTCACGTCACCGGCCTTCGACAGGTTGAAGTGAATCTTGGCCGTGCCCTCGGCCGGGTTGAACGGGTTCGGGGCGGCAACCGCCTCCGTCATCGCCAACGCCAGCGCCTCGACCTTCACGATCTGGATCTTCTCGCAGGCAGCGCCCAGATAGTCCGCCGCCGTCGCTTTGACCGTGTACTCGCCGTTTTGCAGCGGGCCCACGAGGACGCCGGTGAAGCGATCGTTGATGAAGCTCGGGCTGCCGATCTGCGCCAGGTTTCCAGACGGATCAAGGACGGTCACCGACGCCGTGAGCGGGTTCACACCCACGCCTGCGTCAGCGAACGAGACCTCGATCTGCATGTTCCCGGCCGGATCTACCGTGGAGGTAGCCGGCTGGACGATGTTGATGACCGGGCAGCTCATGTCCACGATGAACCTCTGCTCGACGTACTTGCTGCCGCTGTTGGACGCCCAGTCCTGGATGCCCTCGTTGTAGATGTGCATTTCCTGGGACTCGTCGTCGTACGCACAAGTCGGATCCCAGAACACGCGGGTCGTCCCGTTCACCACGATCGTGTCCAGCGCGCAGCCCCAGCCGCCGAAGTCTTGGTTCTGCTCGATCGACTTGTCCGAGTACCAGGTAATCTCGACGATGTCCTGATCCTTGATCATTCCGCCGCCGACCACCGCCACCGGCACCTCCAAGGTGTCGGTTCCGGGGGTGTACTCGTCCAGCGTGATGGGACGGCCGTGCACCCTGAGCCAGGGCTCCAGCTCATCCGCAGTACCCTGATGCAGCAACGTACGAACCTCGATGTTGTCAATGTCCTGCTGGGCGTCGTGCGGCGGCTGGTTCTCCGGCGTATGGATCCGCCAGACGTCGTACTTGATGCCCCAGTCCGCGCGGATCCAGAACGGGCACTCGCCGCATCCGTAGTCGCCACCCGGATCATCCGTCGGGTCCGCCTGCCGCTCGATCGGATCCAGGATGCCATCCTGATCGGCATCGTAGTAGTACCAGGGCCGATCGTGCTTGAACAGGATACCGGTCCCGCCGTCGTACATCTTGGCGATCAGCTTGCCCTGCTTCGGGTTCATGTAACCCATGACGTTGCTGAGGCGCGGGTTGCTCACGAACCCACCGTCGAACTCGATGTACGGGGCCTTGCGGTCCACGTTGAAGGTGAAGTTCCCTTCCATCCAGTCGTCGGTCCCGTCGGCCGCCTTGTAGCGCACCGTCAGCAGGTGCGCACCGTCAGTCAGCCAGTCCCGCGGGTAGGTGGAGTGCTGATACTTCAGCTCCATCACCGTCTGGTCCTGGTTGGCGTAGGTCAACACAGCCTCTCCATTGCCCCGCACGAATTGCGCGTCGCCGTCGCCGGTAAGCCACGTGGCCCAGAACTCGCCGTCAATCAGTAGCTCGGCCTCGCTCGGATCGATCACCTGACCACCCGGGTCGCGCAGGTAGACCACGATGACCGGGTCAGCGTCCGTCTGCCAATCCGTGACGTACGGGCTGCTCGGCCAGAAGCTCGAGACGAGAACCGGAGCGTTCCGCTTCGGGACAAAGAGCTGGAAGATGGCGCCGCCGCCGGACTGGCCGGCGTTGACTGCCGCGGTGACAACCCCTGCGATTTCCTGCGCGAAGGCGTTGAACGTCGTGACCTGCGTGTAGCTTCCGCTACGGGTCAGCGAACCGAGCACGACATCATCAACCGCGCCGACGCCGAGCACGTCGATTTCCTCGACGCCCCCTGCGACAGCCGCGTCAGCCGCGGCATTCGCAGCCGTTGCATCCGAACCTCCGTCAGTAGCGAGAACGATGACCTGCCGGGAACCAGGGGTACCAGCGCCCAAGACGGCACTGGCCTGGTTGAGACCCGCGGCGATATCCGTGCCGTCGTTGATGCCCACGATAGCCCGAATTTGCGCCGCGAGGGTGGCAGCAACAGCAGCATCCGTGATCTGAGTCAAAGGCACCTCGGTGACGGCACTGCCACTGAACTGCACGACGCCCACGGCCACCGACCCATCATGCGGAATGATTGACGTGTTTAGCACCGCTGCCGCAACTCCTTCGAGCTGTAGCGTGAAGTCCGTCGGGCCGACGCTGCTCGAACCGTCCAAAGCAAAGGCGATGTCCGTCCCGCTGCCGCCACCCATAGCGACGTCGCTCGAAAGGTCGCGTACGCGGAAGACCACCTTGTCTTGCTCCGGGAAGGTCTTGATCTGCGAAATACCCGCGCCAACCCATGCTCCGGTGGTGCCATCGCGATTCTCGAGCGACGCATCCCAACGACGGACCGTCAGGTCACCTTCGCCGGACTCGGTCCCGGTGAGGGCGGCCGCAGCCATGTCCTGGCTGTACTTGATCGTGACCAGAGGCTCGTAGCCATGAACGAACGGACCGTCACTGCTAAGAACCTGGAGGTGGTACGCCGTCCGGTCGATCGGGTTCAAATAGCGCGACTGGTCCGTCGAGATGAACGGCGGATCCGTCGGGCTCACGAGCAAGCAGGTCGGGTCACCCGGCCAAGCGCCGGAGACCACCTTCACATCGGCACCCAAGGAGCCGTATGCCGGAGTCTTCACCGTGCCGTTGGTCCCAAGGGCCGTCGTCACACTGAACTCCCGCATGTAGGCGTCCATCAGGTCGATCCACTTGGCCGTGCCGGCCGTGCCGTCAAGGCCGGACACCCAGAACGCGTAATGCGTGCAGTTGTCCGGATCCTCAAGGAAGACCTCGCCGCGCCAGACCGTCGGGTCGTCGATGCTCCGCGTCAGACCCACCGGCACCCCCGGCGTGTAGTTCAGCGGATTGTCGTCCGACGGGTAGGCGATCGGATCAGCCGGCTCGCTCAGCAGGATCACGCGCGGCGCCTGATCCTGGACGGCCATCTTGACCGTCAGCACGACGTGCGTCGGGCTCTCGATCATCCAGCTAACGTCTTCAACCATGCGCGAGCCGCCCTGCAGCTCCGCAGCGGCGACCTGTTCGATCGTGATCGTGCCGTCGGCAACGCCCAGGTCGTCGACCTGCTGCACGATGTTAACCAGCGCCGTCGGAACTATGTCCGCGGGGTTGTCGCCGTACCGGTTGCCGGCGTCGTCCTTCACCAGCGCGCGCAGCCAGACAGAGCCCGCACTCGCGCCGAACAGCTGCGGGTCGATTGTGGCCGACCAGAGCTGCCCCGTGGTGAACCGCTCACCGTCCTCTGCCGGTTGCGCGATCCCGATATTGATCCAGTCACCGGTCGGTACAGCCTCGCCGACGTCCTTCACGTTGTACTGGAGTTGAACATCGTAGGTCGGCTGCCAACCGGCTGTCTCCGTATCTGCGTCCGTTGTGTCGCACTCAGCCAGCGCGTAGATCGTCAGGAACGAGGGGGCCGGCGTCCCGTGCGGCTGCTGATCGGCATCCCAAGCCACGATCCTGGCGATAGGAGGCGTCCAGTCCAGGACACGCACGTTGACCGTGGCACTTGTCGTGCCAAGGCCGCACTCATCGAACGCGGTGACCCGGAGCAGGTACTGACCCTCCGGCAGCCCGGTTGTGTTCCACAGGATCGACGAAGTCTGGGCGCTCAAGTCACCCAGGTTCGGCGGGTCCAGCTTCACGACGCCGATGTCATACCAGACACCGCCGTCCGCATTGCCATCACTCACACCGAGGTCATAAGCCACCTCGAACTGCATCGCCGCGATGGCCGTTTCGTAGAACGTACCGGTCTGCGGGTCAGCGTAATCCGGCAGGGCCGGTTCGTTGTCCGAAGCGGTGCCGAAGATCTCAACCATGCTGCCTGCCGTGACATTGGTGTACTGACCCTGATCCGACGGATCCTGGGTCGTGTCGTTCCCGTACAGCTTGATGTTCGAGATCTGCGAGTAGTTCGGCGCGGTCAAATCGACGGTGTTCTTGTAGACATCGTAGACGCCTACGTTACCGGCCTGGTCTACGACCATCACTCGCATATCGTAGAGGTTCGACGCGAAGATGCTCATCAGACCGAGCGGTCCGTTCGGGTTGATCGTGCCGCTCAGATTCAGCGTGTTGCTGTACCTGTTCGTCGCGTCGTCGTAGAGATCCGCCACCGTGGCGACAGACAGCGTCTTCCAACCCGTCGCCGCGGGATTCGACGTAGTGTCGGGCGCCATGACGTCCGGATCCGCGCTCAACTTCCAGAGCCAAATCACGTCGAAGACGTCATCATTAGGCTCCGGGTCGGCCTGAGGCGTGCCGCGCGTAACTTCCACAACCAGATCCATGATGCCGTTGCACCACTTGGAAGTCGTCGGGGCCGGGCTCACAAGCACGAAGGGCGGAGCCTCGTAGTCGACGTAGACCTCGATGAGGTCGGGTGCCTGGTCGACGTTGCCGACGTCGTCCACGCCGATGCACGCAACTTCGTACCAAGTATTGTGCTGCAGTGTCTGCAGATCCCACTCACCGAGCACCCACTTCCGACCGCCCTCTTCGGACGTCAGATCGGCGTCGATGAGGTTCCAGGTCGTCGTGCCCATCGGGCGGTACACGAACTCGGCGTGATCCATATCCAGATCACCCGCCAGGAGCTCCGCCGTGATCTGATGGAAGCCCTGCGCGTGGATCTTCGTCGGGTTCTCGATCAAGGCCTCATCGCCATACGGGGCGGCCTTCCGCACCGCACTCGTGAACTCCAGGTGGGGCGCGATCGTGTCCTGGATCAGGACGCGGAGGTACCGCGTACCGACGCCGGCCACCGCGCTATCCGCGAAGGTCCCGATCTGCGTCGTGGCGTTGCAGACCTCGTCGCTTACATAGGTCGCGAAGTCATAGGTCTCACCGACCGAAAGCGGGACGCCCGTGTGGTTGTCCGTCGGCTCGGAGAGGAGGCCCATGTTGACGTCGAACGAGTAGGGCCGGGTCAAGTCCGGGTTTCCGTCCTCGCTCTCCGCGGGCTCGGCCGCACCTGCGTCCTCGTCCACCGAGGCCCAGGAGTCCGCCATGTTCAGGTCCCGCGCGCGCTTGTAGAAGAACTCAACCGTGTCGTCCTCGTAGTTCTGCAGTGTCGCCGTGCCCGGCTCGAGGGTACGCGCGAACAGCGTGAACGGCCTGTTCCGCTCCACCGTGGCCGTCTTCTCCACGGCGTCGGTGGTAGCGTCGGCGTCCATCTGAGCGCTCGGTCCCGTGTTATCGATCACGATGATCGCGGAGGTCCAATCGAGGCTCGTCATGTCCTCAAGGTTGCCCTCCTCGTCCAGGGCATATGCGGCGAGTCTGTAGTTACCGTCGGCGTAGAGCTCGGTGTCCAGGGTCAGGTGCCAATAGAAGAGCGGGAACGCCGGCTGATACTCGTCGCGGCCGAGCGTGATCCACTCGGACTGCGCCGAAAGAACGCCGTTCGCGTCGCACGGCGCCAACAGGAAGGTAACCCACTGAATGCCCGTGTCGAGCTGCCCGATGCCGTCGTCGTCGGACTGCGTCCGACCCACGAGCGTCACCGTCCGAGCAACCTTGACCGTGTTACGAACGCGAGCGTCGTTCAAGTACCCTTCCCCGACATTTCGCGGGAAGGTGGCGCAAGCGTCGCCAACGGCGGTACCCACCGTTCCGTTCGCGGGCGGATTGAAGCTCGGCGTGAAAGGCGTTACCAGGACAGGGCCACCGCCCTCGCTAACGAGCCAGTCGGTGCCGACCTGATAGGTCGTCATGTCCGCTTCGATGGTCGAGTTGTCCTTCCAAACGTCCGGGTTGTCGGGGTTGCCGTTAACCTCGGCCGCTTTGTAGGTGAGCGCGACCACATCGACCATCTTCGTCCGATCCGGCGCCGCGTTGTCCTCAACAGTGATGACATAGCCGCCGGGCCGCTGCCACGGCGTCTCGTTCACGTTGCCTGCCGCGTCGGTCATCACAACCGCAAACTCGTAACCCGTGTCGTGAACCACGAAGGTCGGCGCCGTCCAGGCGAACCGGGCGATCCACATCGCATTGCCGGTGTCTATCTGCTTCGGCTCCGGCACCACCGCGGCGTACGGCGACCACGCCGCCACGCCGACCCGGCGGAACACCAGGGCCACCTGCGTGATGTCGGTGCGAGTCTCGTCAGTCATCAACTGATCCTGCACGGAGATCTCGAAGTTCACCGTGGTTCCGACTTCGATCTGATTGGTGACGGAATCGTCGTTCCAGTCGAAGCCGGTCGGTTCGGTGTCGTCAGCGGTGTACGGAGCCACCTCTGTCTGAAGCGCATTGCTGTTGCCCGCCTCGTCGACGGCCAGCGCCCGGAACTCCATCCGACCGGACTGCAACACCCGGGCCGGGTCGTTGAAGTTCTCCAGATGCAGCCACCAAGCGTGGTGCGCGACGCCGCCGACGGAGAAGTCCTGGTTCGGCTCGTAGTCGAACGCGCCGTCCGGACGAACCGTCGGCGTGAAGAAGTCACCGACCGGCCGCCAGAAACCGACAGGGTCGGTTGCGAACCGCCACTGCAGAAGCATGGAAGCCACGTCCGATGCCGTCGTCGTCACAGTGAAGTTCACGTCCCCGGTGTACATGTCCGGGAAGATGACCGTGCTGCTGTGGTTGACGATGCTGTCGTCCGTATAGCTCGCGCCCGTAGTAAACCCAGCGTATGTGCCGAGCGCCGTGTAGTTGACCACCGGCGGCGTCCGGTCAACCCGGACACGCACCTTGGTGGCGTCGTGCATACTTGTCTCGTTCTGGTCCACGTCCACGGCGGTGGCGAAGAGCAGATACTCCGCCTCCGGCAGCGCGCCGGCGTCCCAGATGCCCGTGAACAGACCGTCCTCGGCGATAGTGTTGTCAATGAACACCAGCGACGTATCAGGTGCCGCGCCGTCCGGCGTCGCCACCATGTACACGTTGACCTGGACGATTTCCTCCAGGCCGGAGGCGAACATCTGCCCGTAAACGTTCACTCCGTTCAGCCCTTGAACCGGCTTGGTCTCCGCGGGGTCGACCGCGCCGTCCTGGTCATTGGTGCCGACATGCGTCACGTAGGCCCGGCTGACCGTGTCGTCGTTGAGAATGACGACCGTCTCCTTCGGCCCAAGCAGGTCGTCCTCCGTGTCCCAGTTACCGGCAGTGTCGCGAGAAAGCATGCGCAGCCGGACATACTCGTCGCCGCCGAGAAGATCGACGTTGATGAAGCTGTATCCGGACGGCACCCAGGTCATCTCCCAGTTGTCGCCGTTGTTGGCCGAGGTCAACCACGGATCGTCGCCGTTATCCTGCGGCGTGGGATCGAGGTCGAACCAGAAGTTCGGATCCGGCAGGGCCTGGACCTTCGACGGCTCGAACTGGAAAGGAATCCCGTTCGCGCCTGAGTAGACGCACGAGTCCGCCGCCGAGAAGTCATCGTCGCCTTCCGAGTCCCACCAGACCTCGTCGAGGCCGTTCTCATAGACATTCGCCTTGCCTACGATCGTCGCGACGGGAGGCGTCTTGTCGGCACCATTCTGGATGAACAGGGTCTCATCGACGTAGAAGAGCCGATTGATCTTGGCCTGGAATCGCACGATGTCGACGTCGTTCGTCGCCTTGGGCGGCGTGTAGTCGCCATCAGCGGTACCGCTGAGCAGAATCGGCTCGCTGTAGCCGAAGATCTCGCCGTCCACCGGCTGCGTCAGGGCCGCGGTCGGCTCAGCAGCGTCGACGGTCAGCGTCAGAGTCACCGGAGTCGCCTGGCGATCGCTGTAGCCTGTATTGAATCCGTCGTCAAAGGCAATGGCGCGGATGGTAATGTCGGCCACAGCCTCGTCCGGCTCGTCCCACACACCGTCCCCGTCGTTGTCGTAGCCATCGGTGAGCGGACTCACCGGGGTCCAGTCTCTGACCCACATCCCGTTCGTCGCCCAGCCGAGATCAATGGTGATCCAGGTCGGACTCGGGTTGTTCAGCCAGTTGTTCGGGCAGTACTGGTAGATGACCCCCAGCGTCGACATCACGTTGATGTCGCCGAATGGGCTGTCGCTGACGTCGGCCATCAACCTGTACTCGAGCGAGGGGCTCACCCGGGTGACCGGCAGAGGCTGGCTATCCGAGTTCAGCGCGATGATCGAGTTGACCACCGGCGGCGTCTGATCGAGCACGAACACGATCGGCCCCTGCGCCCCGGCAGCGCCCGGCATGGCGCTGGTCAGGTTCGTACCGGTGTTGCCGAAGGTGTCCGTCGCCGTGACCACGACGCGGTGGAACGCGTTGTTCCCCAGTTGCGTGGCGTTGTCCAAATGCGTGTACCAGAAAGCGTGAGTGCCCGTGCTGGGTACATTCAGCGCGCTGTAGAACGTGACAACCGCATCCTTGCTCTGACTCGCCGTTCGACCCAGGTTCCGGGCATCAGGAATGACCGACTGCTCGTCGCCCACCAGGTCTACGATGAACTGGTACCGCTGGGTTACGTCGTCGACGATGCCCGTGTTGAAGCGGCCGACGGCGCTCCAGGAGCGGGTCGCTTCGTCGCGCACCATCTCGTACTGACGGGTCCAGGTAGCCCCTTGGTCGATCGAAATCTGCAGAACGACGTTCTCAATCGGAGCCGACTCCCAAGCCGGCTGCGCTGCGATCTTCTCATTCACTTCCTCGATAAGGTGGAACGGCCCGTAGCCGGTCACCCAGAAGCCGTAGTAGTCGTCCTCGTAGAAGGTGATCGGAATGTCGATGAACTCCGTGTCCTTGGCGATCCTGGTCATGTCGATCGAAGTCTTCCGGATGCCACCGCCCGCGATCTCGCTCGCGGTGACGTCCAACTTCACCGAGGCCACCTCGCCGCCGCCGACATCAGTCGCGTCGACAAAGATATCCGTTTCAATACCGCTCAGCTTGTTCTCGTAGTTCGGTCCGTTAAGCTCGTCCCCGCCGCGGAACAGCGGGTTACCCGGCCAGTTCCAGTCCAGGTAGTCGAACGGCGCTACGAAATCGTCGTACGCCAGCCCGTAAAGGATGACCTCCGGCCTCGCCTCGTCGCGCAGATAGAGGTAGTTTCCCTCGCTGGCGATCGGCTCGGCGTAGTCGCAAGCCGTACCGTAGGTGCCATCCCCGTTGAGGTCGAAGAGCGCTCCGGCCGCGAGGTCGTAAGCGTCCGCACCGGTCCAGTCGCGGTTGGTCGCCGGGCTGGTGCTCGGATCGACGATGTGTGCCGGATCGGGCACGCCTCCGTTGGCCTGACTCCAGGCTACTGTGTACGGGCTCCATGTGTCGCCGAGCGCGATCGGCACCCACACCCCGAAGTTGTAGCTCACCTCGATCAAATCGCCCGCGAGCGGCCGGCCCGCGAACTCGATCTTGTTCCCGGTGACGGTGTAGTCCATCGGAGATGTCAGGCCTGTCAGGCTCTCGTGGTACGTCCCGAGCGAGCCGTTGATCTTGACGACCACGCCGTCGCCGGTCGCCGTCCCAAGAATCGTCTCCGCCACGTCATCCAGCATGATGAACGGAGACAGCGGCTGCACCCTCGCCGGGTCGATGACCTCGTCCAGGACACGCGGGGCAAAGTAGAACCGCACCGCGGTTGTCGGAGCCTGGAGCGGGTCACTCAACGAAGCGTGGATGACATACTCATCACCGGCCTGGAATCCGGCATCGCCCAGCACGCCACTGGCCGCGCTGGCACTGTCGGGCAGGGCCGGCGGACCGGCAGGCGTGCTCACGAAGGCGAAATCGACATCCGCCAGCGCGAACTTCTTGAAGCCCCAGGGGTTGAGCGGAGCGGCGTTGAAATTGCCGCTCTTGTCATAAGCCCGCGGGTACATCTGATAGACGCCGTCCGCAATCAGATCGGTCGCGATGTTGAAGTCGTAGGGATACGTCGTGTCGATCCCCGGGTGGCCGATCAGGCCAGCCGCGGTCATGCTCCTCCACTGACGCATATCCACGAGAGTGTTGAACACGATGGCCTGGATCTTCCCGCCGATCGCGGCCGCGAAGCCCGTATAGCTCGAGATCTGCTCGACGCTACCGTTCCGCGCCAGTTGCGCCAGGAAGACCATGTCCGCCGCGGCGCCAATGCCGAGCGTGTGAAGCTCGTCGACACCGTGAAGCATCGCGTTGTCGGCCGCAGCCAGCGCCAAGGCTACCGGGTCGGAAAGGTCGCCCTCCGGCACCGTGGGCGGTCCGTCGGTAGCAAGGATGATGACCTGACGTGCACCGACGGTGCCCGCACCGATGGCCTCCACGGCCCTGTCGATCCCAGCGGCCGTCGGCGTTCCGTCGCCGCGTTGCGCCATAGCCAGAACCTGGGTCGCCAGGTCCCCGGCTACGGAGGCGCTCGTGATCGTCGTCCGCGGAATCTCGGTCACGGCCGCGCCGTTGCCGAATTGCACCACGGCAAGGGTGACCGACCCGTCTCTCGGAAGAATCCCCTCATCCGCCAGGGCCGCGGCCACTCCCTGCGTCTGGAGAGCGAAGGACGCCGCCGTGATGCTCGCAGAACCGTCGAGCACCAGTACCAGATCGGTCGGACGCTGCAACTGATCATCAGAAACCGTCGTGTAACAGGCCGGATCAAGCCGGTAGTACAAGTCCACGTAGTCGATCGTGGACATGTCCTCGGCTGTGACGAACACACGCATGGTGTCCATGTCAGCGCCGATCGTGGCGACGGGCGTATGGTCATGGATCTCCGGACTGACATCCACCAGCGTGCCATCGAGGTCCTCTGCGCGGATGATGTCGGCGACCGGATCGTCGTTCTCGCCCCAGATGACCGTCACGACGTCAGGACTCGGGTCGCTTCGATCACTCTCGCAGACCTCGTCATAAGCAGTCACACGGAGTTGAATGTTGGTGTCGGTCATCAATGCCGGGAACGCCGTCGGCAAGAGAGCCTTCGTGTTCAGGTAGACGTGGAACGGGTAGCGAACGGCGAACGTCGCGTCTCCGCTGATCTGCGGATACATGGCCCACCCACTCGGCGTCTGGACACCGACCGGGACGCCCTCGTCCTGGACGAAGTCGCCGGGGCTCTTGACGAAGTCGCCGTTCAGATCATTGAAGACCTCGTCGAACCCGAGGACGCCGCTGTAGCCGGCCGTCCCGTCGATGTCCGCGAAGAAGAGGTCGTCGTCGTTCGGCTGGATCACCGTCCAATCGGTGATGCCCTCGATCTTGTACTCGAACTTCACTTTGGTGGCGCCGGTAACCGCGCAGTTCAGCTCCGCCCACTTCGCGCTGCCCGGAACGTAGATGACGCTCGCCGGCGAAGGGTGGAGGGTCACCGAGGTGCCGCCCGGAAGCACGTCCGGTACGATCATCGTCGTGAACACGGCGTGCGGCGGTACCGGACTCAGGTTCACGAGCTCCAGCTCCTCCGGGTTCTGCACGGCCGGTTCGTAGCAGGTGTAACTGATCTCGTCCATGTTGTTCTGGCCATCGACGGCGATGGCCCGGACGAGGTACTTGCCTACCGGCAGGCCGGTCGCGTCCCAGGTGGCGGTCCAGAGGTCGAGGTTGTTGTTGTCCCCGTTCAGGTTGTTCTCACGGAAGATCCAGTCGGTCGGATCAAGACCCGCAGCCTCGCCGTCCGTCTGGGCGTAGAACACGTCAGCCGGGAAGGCAGTCAGGGCCGCGGCGGCTGGAATCAGGGAGGCGTCGCCGATAACGGCCACATCGGCGGCACCCCAGATCAGGTCCGCGCTGCTGACCACCGGGTCGCGCGAGCTGTAGTACCCATCCCCGTCGGCATCCCAGTACTTGTAGACAGTGCCGGCCAGATTGACCCCAGTGCCGAGCGTCTGGATCGGGTCCGGCGTGTCCACAAACTGCTTCGGCATGTAGAGGACAGGGTCGCCGCGGGAGTCGCCCTGGAGGGCCGCTTCGTCAATGGAGATCAGGTTCCAGACGGTCGGCACGACCGCGCAGCCCGCTGTCGTCGCCGCCGTGTACTCGAACCGCACCTTGTCGATCTCATAGTCGTGAATGAAATGCACGGCGTAGAGATCAAACATGGACGAATTGACCGAAGAGCACACCTCGGGCTGAATGTAGGCGCGTAGCGGGTTGGCCCGCACCGCGATGGTCGCGATGGGCGCGGTGTCGATGTTGCAGTTGCCCTCGACGTCGCACGCGTAGGCGCGAAGCTCGTAGATCCCCTCGACGAATCCGGCCGTGTTGAGCGTCGCCTTCATCGGCTGGGTGTAGTCGAATGTCTGCCCGCCGACGCCGGCAGCGTCGTCACCGTGGACCGTGGCGAACGTCAGCCACTCGGTCGCCGGGTTGACCCGACGGTACTGCCAAACGACGTACTTCACGTCGTTGGTGATGTAGTCGTCGTTGTTCGTGCCCAGGCCCCACTCGTCGTCGTCGGTACCGGGGATGCTGTCCAGGCCGGCGCCGACGGTGGCCGTCGTGTCGTCGCCAGCGAGGTAATTGTCCAGCGAGTCAGCACCCAGCGTGTAGATACCGTCCGAAAGGCCACCAAAGCCGCCCGGATCGTCTTCGTCGATTACGCTCAAGCCGCCGTTACCGTCATCATTGGCCAGCGCGTTACCGGTCTTTCCGTCGACACCCGCAGCCCACATGGTGGTGTACGGGTCCGGCGCGTGAACGTGCGGGGCGTTGACGACGTTGTAGGTGGACTTCCCAGGAAGCAGCGTGGTCAACCGGCCCATCGCGTCGCGGTCGTTGTCCTCGATGCGGGCCCAAATGTTGATGCTGGAGTCCTGGGGGACCGAGACCGTCACCGCCAGCGGGGTGTAATCGTCGTCCTCGTAGAACGACGCGCTGTCATCCCGGTAGATACCACGGATCCAGCTCGACGGCGGGGTGGAGTCGATGACCCTCACGTCGAAGACGCAGATGTCAGCCTCAGGCGTCTGGTTGTTCTGGGCGTCGGTGGCGATCGCCCGGAACTGGACGTCCTGGTAGCGCGCGGCGGGGTAGTTGTTCACCGTGAACATCACGCCGGCCTCGGGCCACTCCTTCGTGAACGGAGCGTTGAGGTCCGCGGTGCCGATGTTGGTCCAGGCCGCGGGCCAGGTGCCGTCGGCGTTCTGCCGACGCTCCTGGAACTGCACCTCCTGGGCATCCGGATCCACCGACTGCAGCGTCAGGGTATAGGTCCCCGGATGCTGCCCGGCGTCCCAGATCTCGATGAGGTCGGCGGTCGTCGAAATCTTGTCGGCGAAGTCGGAGCCGACATTCAGCGGGTCGACTCCGCAACCGTCGATGTTGGCGGTCGGGCCCGTCAGATCGATGGTGAAGGAAATCGGCTCGGCCCAGTTCACGTTCGAGTTGCCGGTCCGGTCGTACGCGACGCCACGCAGTTGGTAGGTGGTGGCACCGTCCGCAAGCAGACCGTAGACCCTGCTCGCCCAGTTGAGGTCGATGTCGGCCCCCTTCCGGGTGTTCCAGTTGAAGCTGGTCAGCGCGGACCAGTCGGTCCGGGTGGCCTCCGGCACGTCAGTGTCGTACCCGCTCGCCAACAGGCGCCGCACCGAGGAGGTCATCGTGGCATAGCCGGCCGCAATCGGCTCGGTATACGCAGCACCGTTGGCATAGAAGCGCGCCAAGCTGTCGGCGGCAACCGTGTTGGCCGACGTGCGTGTTCCCATGACCTTGGAAGCGGCGACATAGATCGTCCCGACAAAGGCCGGGTTGCTGCCGAGGATCGTCGTCGAGCCGTTGAAGGCGATCGCTACGGCCTCACCATCGGCGATACCGTCCTCGTCGTCGTCATTGGCCGCGAGGTAGCGGTTCGCGTTGGCGGCGTCGCCTCCTTCGGGAAGCTCGTCCGCCTCGTCGACCACGCCGTCTCCGTCGTCATCGAACGTATTGGTGATGCTTTCGTCGACATTCCACCAAGTAACAATCCCGTACCCGGCGGTCGGGTTAGCCGGGTCGCCCGGAGCGAACGCCGAGTACTTGAAGTAGGCGTCGTTGTCATTGTCCCGACCGTCGTTCTGGCTCGAAACAGCGTCTCCGTGCGTATTCGCGGTGTCCATGGCGGTCGTTTCGCCGGCGTTGTGGACCTCACGGTCCTTCAGGTCGATACCTTCGCCCGCCTCGTCGATGACGCCGTTCTGGTCGTCGTCAACCGCGACGATTCCGATCGTGTCGAGGTCGGCATTGGTGGTCTCACCGGCTAGCGCGAAGTCCTCGCTGAAGTTGGCATCGCCGGGGTAGGTGTCCCCGTTGGCATCGCCTTCCGCATCGCGCGCCAGGGCCTTCCAGGTCGCGGGGGTACCACTCAGCAATTGAAGCTGGGTGAACAGCACGTCGCTGTCGCTGGGCGTCGAAACGGTGATGTCCAGATACTGGCCCAGCGGATAGACCGGGGCCGGGCTGCCCGGAACCACCATATTGGGGGATCCGTTGCCATTTTCGATCTCCGTGATCTCCGACACCGTCGGCTCGTGGAAATCGATGGTGGCCAGGAACCGCTGCTCCGGGTCAGTCCCGTCGAGGATCGTGGTCTGATCCAAGGACAAAGAGCGAGTCCGATCCGGCCGCTGCGTCTGCTCGGGGTAGATCGTACCCGCGGCGCCATCAGCTGCGTTGTCCAGGATGGTGATCGTCACGAGGCTCAGCGGGTCCGTGTAGGCCAGCTTCCGGACCCTGGTCGGGTTGAGCGGGTAGCCTTGGGTGACCTTGCCTCGGTCGGCCAACACCGTGTTCCGGACCTCGTACCAGCCGGCTTCATCCGCGTCCCGGCTGTCCAGGAACGGCTCACCCGGATCGTACACACCCGTCTGGCCTACCTGGTTAACCAGGTCGACAAACGTTTCGCCCGCGTCATAGGCTCCGTTGCCGTTCTCGTCGACGAACGGGTCCCCCGCGTCGGGCCTGTCGTTGTCCTCGCCAAAGTCGCCGGTATTGGCCACGCCGTCGATACCAAGGTCGACCGGGTCGTCGTCATCACCGGTGAGCATCTGGCTCCACCAGTCGCCGTCGTTGTCGAGCCGGTCCCGACCGAGGCCGACCAATACGATGCTGTCTGGCGGGGTCGAGAAGATGCTGACTGGCGGGGTCGAGAAGTTGGTTGGGTTGGTCGTCAGCGAGTCAATGCCGCTGAAGTCGGCCACGACGCGCGCGATGTCGTTGATTCCGGCGGCTCCCGTGCCCCGAATCCGGTCATTCAACAGCAACCGGATGTTGACATAGTCGAGCGAGTTGTAGATCCGGTAGGGATTCCAGGGATCGAAGATTTGATTGTCCGCGATCGCCGGATAGAACGCGTCGAGGGCGATCTGGCGCATGTTGGCGGGGGGCGTCACGTCCGTCCCCATCTTGGCCGCCAGATAGATGAACCCCTCGGTGCGGTCCCAGGTGACCGGGAAGGTCAACACGAACGGGTCAAAACTCGAATCGGAAGCGAGCCGGTTCTTCACCGGGCCGGCGCCAATGCGAATCTCGTCGCCGTCCAGGTTGTCCACGTCGACTCCGAGCACGATCACATCATCCGGATCGAAGTAGGCGATGACCGAGTCAGCCGAGCAGGGGATCGCCAACGTGTCGCCGAAGACGGAGAACGTGTAGTCGGCGGTTAGGCCGGTGCCGGTGCTGTCGCCAACCACGTGAATGATGTCGCTGTCCCAGCGAGTTTCGTCCCCCGCGGTCAAGTACGAGTCCTGCGGCGGACAGATCGGTCCGACCCACATGGCAGCGCCGAACAGGAGGGCTTCCGACCCCTGCAACTGGCTACGGTACTGGACGTTTCCGGTGTAGTCAGCCGAAGCCACAAGAATCCGCAACTGGTCGTTAAGCTCTATGTCCTCGTCGTCCGTGGTCCGCTTGACGGTCTCCAGGCCTCCGGTTCCGGGATAGTCGACGATCAAGCGCACTCGAACGGTGTCGCCGCCGACGCCAGGGCGGAGGTTGCCGAGCGGAATGGCCCGCGAAAGGTTGGCATCCATCCACTCGTTGGTGATATCGAGCGGGCTCTTCTTCGTGAGGAAGAGGAAATACTGGTCGCCATCGTCGGACGAGCCGTGCTCGCGCCAAACGACGTCGAGGGTGTCCAGCGTGTTGGCCTCGTCCCAGCGATCGGTCAACGCGACCTCCCGCAGGTCAACCACGGACGGACGGGCCTCGTCGACGATCGGCAGCGCGGTGACGATGTCAACCGTACGACCGCCGTTGCCTAGGACCGGGGTGGCCGTGCTGGTGGCGCGGACCCGCAGACCGGGGCGGTAGCGCTTGGCCGCGGGCGCCTCGGTGAAGTTGGAGAAGGTGACCTTCCCCTGGCCGCCGACGTTGGCTTCGACCAGCACCTGGACCGCGTCCCCGAAATACCAATCACCGTCTCCGGTGAAGTCAACAGTGTCGATCTGCGCCGAGTTGCTGATCGGCTCGCTCAGCCAGATGACGAGCTTGTCGTTGTTGAGCGTCGTCGTCTGCCCGTCGTCGTAGGAAGCCCGGATGATGCCGGGGCCGTTCCGGAGCAGAGCGTCGTTGTCGACGGCATAGACTTGGCTCTGGAAGTCCGACAGGGTTCCTTCGTGCCGAAGCAGGTCATCGGCATCCGGCAGGTTCGTGGTACCTGTGAAGCCGGTGATCTTGATGGATGCGGTGGTCGTCCCTGGGAATGCGAGGGTCGAGCCGCCGCCGACTCCATCGAAGCCGGCGCCACCATTGACTCGGCTGAAATTGCCATCAGCCAAGCCGAGGAAGTTCGAACCGCTCACCGGCTCGTTGAAGACCGCCCAGATAACGTCGTCGTCGTAGCCAGCCGTCGCCTTCGTGTCGTAGTACGAGGCGATCAGCACCGGTCCCCGGTCGGTGTTGTCGAACCCCATGATGCGGTCGACATTGGTCACCGGCGTGGCCGTTCCGACGTACCGGACCTGGCCCGCTGTGACACGCAGATTGGTGATGCCGGCCATCATGTAGCGGAAGTTCGGGGGGCTGACCGTCGAGCTGTCCCGCAGAGTCCAGGTGTCGCTCCCGGTCCCGGTAAAGCCGAAGGTCACGCCGGACATCTCGGTGGTGGTGCCAAAGGCGGCGGCGGCAAGGCCGACCTTCCCGGCGGCGGCATCCCAGTAGACCCGGACGGTCTGGAGGCTGTCCGCGGCCACATTTGGGTTCACCAACTCAACGCGAATGGGGATCGGGCCCTGCCCGACCAGCACCCAGCCCACGTCGTCGCTGAGACTCGCATCGGTCCCCGCGAGAACCCCAGGGAGCTTCAGGCGGATGCGCTCGGCCCCGTTGTCGGTGAACAACTGACTCACGTCAGCCGGATCAACGCCCGTGATGTAAAGGACGTTGTCGCTGTCGTCGTCACCGAGGCCAAGAGCGGCATCAGCCAGATCGAAGGTCGACGAGAAGAAATCGTCGCTCAACGTTGCCGACGTCGACGCCGCGGCGACGGGTTCGTTGAACACGAGAACCACCCGGTCGTTGTTGGGGTCATACGTCGCCCCAACAAGGTACGGACCGCCCGTAACCGGGTAGGCCGGGTAGTTAATGATCAGGTTGCCGGTCGACGGGCTGACGTTCTTGTCTGCCAGTACGCCCGTCGCACCCAGCGTGATCCCGACTACCATTGCCAGGACCGACATGACGGCGAGGGCCGTTCCTGTCCTTCTCATCATCCCCTTTTCCTCCTTCGATTCAGGCTGCGAGCCACGAATGAGCCCCCACAATCCCTGGGAACTCGCCTTCGACTGTCGGGTCATTCGTCCGGTCATCAGCAACCGCCTCCTTGTCCTCGGATCATTCCTCGGACTCTTCCCCACCAACGAACGATCCAGATCAGAAACCACAAAACCCCACCCGGCGAAGCCCTTCCGGCTGCGCTTGGCAGGAAACGACCGTGGCATCTGAGCGGAATCGAGCCAACACCCTCAATGAAAACCCCAAAAAACAAATGCGCTAACCAGTCCTGGTTGAGCAGCACCACAAGGTAGGTTTGATTATGTCTGGACCCCGTGTCTGCGGGTCCGGCCCCAGCGGGTCTTGCACATCGACCCGAGTCTCCAAGACACTTCCCAAAACTCTTCCCAAAACTCTTCCCGAAACGCTTCCCGAAGCTCTTCCCGAAGCTCTTCCCGAAACTCTGCTCAAGACTCCCTTGTCAAAGCCTCTCCCCTTTCAGGCGTGGACCCGGTCCTCACCGAACTTCCGTGTCCCGGTGCCCCGACCAACGTGGTCGACGAATCACTGCCGACCGACTCCGTCCACCCCTGCGGGCTAGAACGAGTGGCACGGTCCCACGGGTTCCGCACACCTGTCAAACTCTTTTTTTCGGGCAGACAAGTTTTTTCTACCCCGGCGGCCCCGTTCCATCCTTCGGCGGAAGTAACGAAGCTGCGGCCCCACCGCACGAGGAAGGGTTCGGCATGGCGGCCCGAAGGCTTGAGGAACTTCCTTCCAACAAGTTTGCAGGTTGCATCGTCGACCGGCGCGGACATCCGCCGACGCGGGCCGGCATCCCATCGACATATGCCACTGTAACATGCTCGATATCAACGACCTCCGCGCGCCAAGCCCGAACGGATGTTCAGAATATCCCCGTCCCGAACGACGTACTCGCGTCCTTCCAGGCGGACAGCCCCCTTGTCCCGGGCGGCCGGGTGGGAGCCGTACTGGACCCAGTCGGCATAGGCCAGAACCTCCGCCCGCACAAAACCTTTCTCCAGGTCGGAATGGATCACCCCGGCGGCTTCGGGTGCGGTAGCACCGCGGCGAACCGTCCAGGCGCGCACTTCGTCGTCGCCCACGGTGAAAAAGCTCTGGAGACCGGCCACGCCGTACGCGGCCCGGATGATCTGAGCCACAGCCGGCTCCGTAAGATGAAATGCCTCGATGAAGGCGGCTTGGTCCTCGGGCGGCAGTTCCTGAATCTGGCGCTCTGCTTCGGCGCAGAAAAGAACCCAGGGGGCATCAGCTCTCGACTCCGCCCCAGACCCACGCCCAGGCCCCGACGCGGCCCGGGACTCCGCATCCGTTGCGACGTCCCCGGCCAGGATCTCCTCCGCGATGCCGCGCAGCGCATCGGTGGCTCCCGCGAGGTTCGACTCGTCGATGTTGAACGCGGGCAGCACCGGCCGGGCGCTCAGAAACGAATAGCCGCGCAGCCCCTGCTCCTCGTCCTCGGTGAAGGGAAACTCGCTAGCCGGACGACCGACTTCAAGGTGCGTGTGCAGCCGAGCCAGCACATCGGACTCTCCGGGAAAGTTCGGTTTCTGGCCTATCTTCAGCGCCTTTTCCAGGCGCTCCCGGCGCGTCTCTACCACCGCGAGGTCGCAGAGGGTGTACTCATCGAGGGCGGCGCGCCACTGCGAGACGGCCTCGGCCTTCCACTCGTCCGGTTCACAGCTGTACAAGTCGATGACAAGCAGGATCAGCTCGGACTGGGCCAGCATGTCGCGCCGTTCCGACGAGAGCACCGGGTAGACCGGCCCGCTTTTCTGCTCCAGATCCTGGAAAACGAGCCGCGCGAGGATGGTCTTCCGCGGGTGGTATGCCTGCGACAACTCTCCCACGCGTGGATCGGGAACCTCGGTGTGGGCGGTGCGCAGGCCCCCGCGACCCGAGGCGTCACTGCCATCGGGACCGGCCCGGTGGACGAGCAATTCGAAGAGCGCTGACTTCCCGGCGCCGGGGCGGCCGGCGATGGCGATCCTCATGATCTCTCGTCCCTTTCGGTTGCGTACGTGTGGGCCACCCGGGACTCGAACCCGGGACCCTCTGCTTAAAAGGCAGGTGCTCTACCTACTGAGCTAGCGGCCCGTTCGACGGCGGAGTTTACTGCGGGTGAGGACGAGATGCAATGGCGGGGTGAAGCTTCGGGCTTCGGGCTTCGGGGATGAAACTCGGCGTTCGGAGTCCAGCTGATGGTCAGGCCCGGGGTCTCGGCTGACGCACCGGTTCAGCGACGGCCGCAAGGCGGGCACCGGGAAGCACTCTCCGGGGTCCGCGCGTCTTTTCGTTCGCACCTCTCGGCAAAGGTCCCCCTTCGAGGGCACGGCGAGCGCTGGGACGTCCGCGCCCGCCGAGGTCAGCACCAGCGTCGGCGGTACCGGGACGGAAGCCGCCGACGGTACCGGCTCGGAAGTCGCCGGCGCTTCCGTTGCCGAGGCCGGGGCACACGACGCGGGAGGCTTCGGACGCGCACGAAGGTGGATCGGACGGAAGTACGAGCCCACTGCGCAGTCCTACCTCCGCCGCCGCCCCGAAGGCACCGGCACCAGGGCAGTCCGGGGCGCCCCGACCGACAACCCCAGGATCGGGCAGCCGACAACCTCTTCGACCCGGGTGACATAGGCCCGCACGGTCGCCGGCAGATCGAGCCAACGACGCACCGAGCGGAGGCTCTCCTGCCAGCCATCGAATTCCTCGTAGACCGGCCGGCAGGCGGCTAAACGCGGTCCGTCGGGCGGGGGCAGGTCGAGCCGGCCGGCGGGTCCATCGTAGGCGACGCAGGCCTTGATCCGGGGCATGCCGGACAAGATATCCAGCTTGGTGAGATAGAGTCCCGTCACTCCGTTGATCCGAACGGCGTGCCGCAACTGAGCTAAGTCGAGCCAGCCGACCCGGCGAGGACGCCCGGTGGTAGCACCGTACTCGGCGCCCTGCCGGCGGAGAGCCTCGGCTTCCTCCCCGGACAGCTCGGCTGGGAACGGCCCCTCCCCGACGCGGGTGGAGTAGGCCTTGCAGATCCCGACGACCTTGCGCAGGGACGCCGGAGGCAGCCCGAGGCCAGTGGCGGCTCCGGCGGAGACGGTCGTGGAAGAGGTCACGAACGGATAGGTGCCGAGGTCGAGATCCAAGAAGGTTCCCTGAGCCCCCTCACAGAGGATCCGCTCGTCCCGTTGGAGGGCGGCCAACAACAGTGTCACCGTGTCGGCCACATAGGGCCGGAGGCGGTCGGCAGCCGCAGCGTAGGTGGCGACCCACTCCCCGACCGCCTCGGCAATCGGCTGGGGCGGCACCTGGCCGGCAGCCCGATACAAGCGATCCAGCCGGCCAGCCTGCTCCTCGATCCCCTGACGCAGGACCGCGGGATCGAGCAAATCGTGGATCCGAAGCCCGGTACGGCCGGCCTTGTCCTGATACGCCGGTCCGATCCCCCGTTGGGTGGTCCCGATTCGGACATCCTGCCCCTCCAACGACTCGATCCAGCGATGCCAGGGCATCACCACGTGGGCGCACTCGGAGAGATACAGTCTCCCGTCGAGCCGGACCCCGCGCCGGGTCAGCCCGTCCATCTCCTGGAGCAGGTAGATCGGGTCGACCACGGTGCCGTGGCCGATGACGTTCCGAGGCCGTTCTTGCAGGATTCCGCACGGAACAAGGTGAAGGACGAATTTCTCTCGACCCAGGAAGACAGTGTGCCCGGCGTTGTGCCCCCCGCCGTAGCGGGCGACCCAATCCATGCGACGGGCGAGAAGGTCGGCGACCTTTCCCTTGCCCTCATCTCCCCACTGGCATCCTACGAGCACGGTGACCGACATGAGGCTCCTCCTTGACGCGAGCGCCCGAACATCCTCCGGGGGGGGGCCGGCCAGGCACGAAGAGGGATCTTAGCCGGAGCGTAACTACGCAGGTAGCCAGAAGTCAGATTTCAGAATCCAGGAGTCAGAGGCTCTTCGGTCGCCCCGGTGATCTCGCCACGCCGGAGATTCTGCGCAACCCCAACAGCAAACCCACGGAGCCCGTTGAAGACCCCGTGGGTGCCGTCGAACCAAGTACAGATGAAACGTCAAGTCCCTAGCCGGCCTCCACCACCTGCAACCCCGCCGCGACCGGCGTCGGCTGCACCATCGAAGACCCCGCCGCCGAGACCTCCGGCTTCGCCGGCGTCTCGGAAGCCGCGTCCCCGTCTGCTGCATCGGACCCTGCCCCACGACGCGAAACGCGCGCCGACGCGAAGATCGCCCGGACGTACGCCTCATCGTTCAGGCAGGCCTCTCCCGCCCTCAGGCGAGACGCGGACAGGGCCTGGATCCACGCCCGCTTCTCCGCCTTGAGGTAGGACAGCGCATCGTTGCGGTTGCCGACCGTCGCGACACAGAGGTTCTGCTCAGCCAGGAACGCCGTGTGGGTCGCACCGATCCGATCCCGGAACGAGACCAGCCAAGGGTCCGTTTCCTCGGCGAGCTTGCCCAGAACCACCCGCGTGATCTCCGGAATCTGCTCCGGCTTCTCGCGCAGGGCGGAACCATAGCCCTCGGGAAAATAGCGAAGATAGCCGTCGGCGCTATGGTTGTTGCGCACGACCGACAGGAGGTTCAGGGCGAACTCCCGCAGCCGGTCTTCCATGTCACGCAACACCTGATCCCGCGCCGCGCCGGCGGTCTGCACCGTTTCCACCGCGTTTCGGTACGCCAACATCTTCGCCTTCAGCCCGTCCTGCCCGGCCTGCAACGCGGCCGCGGCGTCCGTCAGTCGCGGATCCGCCTTCAGCCGGGGAAGGATGCGCCCTCCCATGGCCTCACACGTCTCCGCGGACCGTTGCATCAGTTGCTTGTACATAGAGCCTCCTCTCGTCGGGGCCCACCCCCTGTCCCGGGGGCAAGCGGGCGCCGACACTCGAACGTGGATCGATGGTTTCGT
>CAIMUX010000141.1 GCA_903844735.1 Candidatus Eiseniibacteriota bacterium | reverse complement strand
TTCCGCGGGAACGCGAGCTGCCCGGATCGTGGTGGAAGTACTACTGGCGGCAGGTGAAGACCGCGGCTCTGGGCGATCGTCAGACCGAAAACAGCGCGCACTTCGGGTTCTGATCCTCCGAAGCAGAGCTCCGCGTCCCTAGTGGGCCGATGTTCGCGGCGGTCGCCACAGATCCATCCCGCCAACACGGGCCATAGGTCGCGCCCGACGTCACCACCCCCCGCCCGGACGTCAAGCCCGTCGAACTCCGTCCGATGGCCAACTGAGACCGATCCGGGAAGCTGCCGTCAGGCCCGTCCGCGTGTCTTGATCAACAGAAGTCGATCCATAACCAAGTCGCTTGAGCGGCGAGAACGCCTGGCGGGACGGACGATTCTGCCACCCCCCACGGTCTCGCAATCAGAAACAGCCGCGTAGTCCGCCCCGCGTCTTTCGGGGCCGGAGAGCGACGAACTGTCGCCCGCTGATCTGCCCTATCGACGTCCCCTCGAAGCGAGTCCCGCACAGTCGGGGGCGCAGGAACTCTACGGTCGTCATCGGATCACCACCCAGCAAAGGGACATCTCAGAATCTTTCGGCCGACATAGCCCCCGGCGGCCGTAGCTGCCAGCATCTGGGGCCGTCCACAGCATAGGTTATGTCGCCCTCTCTACCAGCAGCCCCGCCAACCCCGCCACCGACACCACGTGCGTATCGTGCCCCACGGGGTATGCCTCCTCCCCGGGATACACCACAAACCGCCGCTGTGGCTTGAGATCTTCGCACGCCGAATGGAAACCCCTTTCCGGCCGCGGCGAGAGACTCCGCTTGATCTCCATGACCCAGAGGCCGCCGTCAGGGAAGCTCAGCACCAGATCGATCTCCGCCCCGCCGCTCGTCCGATAGAAATGCCCTTGCACACCGTCGGGGACGACGGCCAGGAGCTGTTCGACGACGAAGCCTTCCCAGCTTGCCCCGACCACCGGATGCGACAGTAGAGCCTCCTTGTCACCGATGGCCAGCAGGGCATGCACAAGGCCGCTGTCTCGCACGTAGACCTTCGGTGACTTCACCAAGCGCTTCCCGACGTTGGCGTGCCAGGGAGGGAGCCGGCGCACTAAGAGCAGGTCGGCCAGGAGGTCGATGTAGGCAGCGGCGGTCTTGGCGTCGACACCCAGGTTGCGGGCGAATTGGGCGACGTTGAGCACGCCGCCCTGGTGGTGGGCCAGCATGGACCAGAAGCGGCGCAGCGTCTCGGCGGCGATGCGCCGGCCGAATTGGGGGATGTCACGTTCCAAGTAGGAGCGGATGAAGTCCTGGCGCCAGCGCAGGCTCCGGGGATGGCTCGGTGCCAGAAAGCTCTCCGGGAAACCACCACGGAGCCAGAGGCGATCGATGTCAGCCGTGCTCCCGTTGAGCGCCGCCGCTCCGCCGGTCTCCAGCACGTCGAACGGATCGAGTTCCAGATAACTCACCCGTCCGGGCAGGGTCTCCCCTGATTGTTGGAGCAGGTCAAGTGAGGCCGAACCCAGGAGTAGGTAGAGCCCGTGGTCCGTGCCGTCGCGCCGGGCGCGGTCGATGAGGCCGCGCAGAACGGGGAAAAGGCCGGGCGCACGGTGGATCTCGTCGAGGATGACCAGTTTCCCCAGGTGGTCGGCCAGGTAGAGTTCCGCTTCCGCAAGCTTGGCGCAGTCCTGCTCCGACTCCAGGTCCAAGTAGAGCGCGCCACGCTCTTTTCCCACAGCGAGGGCCAACGTGGTTTTGCCCACCTGGCGCGGGCCGAGCAGGACGACGGCTGGGACCTCGCTCAGGCGCCGTTGCAGCACTGGGTAAAGACGACGTTCCATCATGTTTGCAATGATGGAATGCCATTCCTTGAATTGCAAGGGTCGTGGACCGTCTCAGCCCATTCGACCCATCGCCGCCTATCCCAACTGCGCCAACCCCCGGATCCTCGCCACCACCGCCCTCCCGGTCCCGCTAAACCCCTCCGGGTCGATCGCCCGCTCCAGAATTCGACTCTCGGCCTGAAGATCGAAGAGCCGTTCCCGCTCCCCGGGAGACAGGTCGAACCATGCAGCCGCCGGCAGAACCCGCCCGGTCGCGTCGCTCTCGCGGAACGGACTCGCGGCGGTCTCCAGCAACGACTCGATCAGCTCCCCGCGATCGCCCTTCATGACAGCGACTCCTTCCAAGGCACGCCGGCTTTCTCGAGGCACACGGCGACAAGTTTGCGGCCCCGCACGATGTTCTGCAGGCGATCCCTCCCCGGGCGGAGGCGTGGATCTTCGAGCTCTCCAGCGGGAAGACCTTTCCATCGACCGCGATCACCCCGGCGGTGGGCGTTTGCATTTCCAGTTCTCTGCTTCGCATCTTGTTCCCCCGGATCGATCCCCGGTCGCGTTACTCATCCCTTAATGAATACGTCTCCGGTCCGCCGATCTCTACCTGGGAAACGCGTGGGGGGAGTGATCGGTGACAGAGAATCGGCGCGTGGGGCAAAATGGCCGTCGGCACGATGACCCCGCGACGTGCTACAATTCGCAGGCAGGCAAGAAGTTGGGATTTGCGGGAAACACACCTCGCGCTCCACGAAATCGACCGGGCGGCTGTCCGCTCAAGTCCGAGTTCCGCGAAGTCCCGGGTGCGCGTGTCCCGTGCTCCCAAGGAAGACTCCATGACGGCGGTGCTCGCACCGCGTCAGTCCGGAGATGATCGGGGCAGACGATCCCGTCGAACTCCGACAGTCCCAAGATCCACTGGCGGACGGTCCTGTCCCACATCGGCCGCCCCGCCTGCCACGGCCCGGACGGTCCGGTTGCGCCCGTCGGCCCCGCTTGGGGCGGCCCGGTCGGTCGTGCCGTACTACGACAGTCCCGCGTGCCACGAGCGGGATGATCCTGTCGCGCTCCTTCAGCCCGCGTGTCGCCGGAGCGAACGGCCCTGTCGTACGTCAGCCGCGCCGCATTTCGCGGGGCGGACGGTCCGGCCGCCTGTGGCAGCCCCGCGTGCCACGGGCGGATGCTCAGGCCGAACCGAGACAGTTACGCGTGTCAGGCTCAGGATACCTGTGATGCGCCACAACCGTACCGCCCGCCGCGATCAGGATGGCCCGGTGATCGTACGGCGCCGGAAACCACGCTGAATCGGTACCGGTGCGCCCAACACCGTGACCGAACGGCACCGTCGTGCCCAGACCGTGACCGATCGGCACAGAGTGTGGCGTCCCGGCCACAGTCTGGGTGCCGTGGCATCGACCGGCTCGCCCGTGAATCGGGCCGAAACGCCGTTCATCTCCAACGGTCGCTGCTTTACATGCTCGGGTCTTCGCAATTGGCCCGAGTCTTGTGACCCGTCTACACGGATTCGAAATGACCGGTCAGCCGCCGATTGGCGAGCCCCGTCCCGGCGAGTCCGAGAGAAACGATCCTACGACGTTCGAGTGTCGGCGCCGGTTGACGCCGACGAGAGGAGTCACCATGGCAGTCCGAGCCGTTCGCTACGCATCCGAGGCCCACCTGGAAGACATGGCCTATCTGATCGCCCACCTGATGGCCGACCCGCAGGCGGCGACCCTTGCGTCCGACGTGGAAGTCGCGGCCGCCGCGCTCCAGACCCAGACCGAGGACTGGAGTGACCGGCGTCACACGGTGGAGGAGACGCAGACGAAGTTGGAGAACGTCGAGGAGGACTTGCGCGACGTCGTACGGACCGCCCGCGACGCTATTTTGGCGGACGTGCGCCATCGCCGGCGCTCCCCCAAGTTCCTGACCTACTTCCCGCGCGGCCTGGCCGCATCGTCCGGGCGTCGTACACGGACGAGTTGGCCGCCGTGCAGTCCCTGGCGGAACGCTGCGCGCAGGACCCGAGCCCAAGGGTCCGCAACCAGGCAGGCCTCCTGCGGGCGGCGGCGGAGCAGATGCAGGCCGCCTACGAACGGCGGGCGGACGCGCGGGTGGCGGAGACGACTTCCTACGGTCTGCTCCAGGTGCAGAAGCTCCAGGCGATCGAAACGTGCCTCCGGACCGGCTATCGCCTCGCGGAGCTGTACCCGCACGAACGGGACCGCGTGCGCTCGTACTTCCGTCTGGTCCACCACCGGCCGCGTTCGAAGGCGACGATGGCAGAGGGGGCGATGTCGGCGACGGTGAGAATGGAGCCGCCGCCACGATCGACCATGACTCTGGGTATCGCGGCGTAACGGTGAAGGATCTCTTGCGGCACATCAGCGTCGGCGACCGCCGATCCGTGATGCACGTCTCCAGAAGGATCTGAGCATCCGCCTTGTGCCGATGCGGAGCACCCACGAGGTACATGGGAATGCGTGAGTCGATGAGAATCAACCGATGCTCCGGTCGATATACCCGCGTTCAATCTCGGCCAGCACTTCATCAATCTCCCCAACCGGGTAGGAGTCACGGAGGAAGGCGCGCACCGCCTCCAGCTTCCTGCTGGGGTCGAGTGGGGCTTCACGATCGCGAGCCAGGCGCAGGGCCGTGCGCACCCACTCCGCCACCGTCATTCGCCGTGCGCGGGCGACGCGCTGGATCTGTCGGTACTCGGCATCTTCGGTCAATACCAGACCACGGACACCGCCGTAACTGCCCAATGCTCAGAAGATTACGCAGCTCCAAGCCGAGTCTTGCGGTATAGCTTGAACTCGTCCCGAAGCTCTGCTACTTTCCCGCCGCGTCGTCGCGAGTGCGCTGAAGGGAGTTGCCACGGCGGCTCCGAGCGATGACGCGAGTGGTTGAGCTTTTTCCAACAGGAGGTCTTCATGTTCTCGAAGCAGCGGTCTGTGGCACTGTCGGATTGCTCGTTCCCGCACTCGTGGGGGGGGGGGGGGGGGGGGGGGGGGGGGGGGG
>CAIMUX010000140.1 GCA_903844735.1 Candidatus Eiseniibacteriota bacterium | reverse complement strand
CGGTGCGGCGTTCGTTCGGCGGCCTG
Source organism: Candidatus Eiseniibacteriota bacterium (assembly GCA_903844735.1). GTDB lineage: Bacteria > Eisenbacteria > RBG-16-71-46 > CAIMUX01 > CAIMUX01 > CAIMUX01. Next base: position 33,215 of record CAIMUX010000140.1, on the reverse strand, counting down.
CGGAGAGTCCGCCGGGCCCGTCGGAGGGGCAGGGTGTTGAGATCTCGACATCACAGAACAACCAGCGAAAACTGTGCCCTCGTCGCGGCGGATCGAACAGGTCGTCGATGGTGCCATGCATTCCCTTGCTGGTCGCACTGTTGTAGGCTATCGGCCAACAGGATTCGGTACATAACCTGCGGGATCAAGGGAGGAGTGGCGGAAGATGATGGCTGATGATGCCGCGGATCTGCGGAAACGAATCGCCCTGGGCGAAGACTCCATTCTCGAACTGAAGACCATCGACTTCCGGGGCGACCAAGTCACCGGACCTCATCGCCACAGCATGGCCGATGAAATGGCCGCGATGGCGAACACAGCGACCGGCGTGATCGTGCTCGGTGTCGATGACCGGTCCAAGTCCATCGTCGGCATCCCGAGCGGTCTGCTCGATGTTGTTGAAACATGGCTGCGCGGGATCTGCAACGACCTGATTGATCCACCCTTGGAGTGCATCATTCGCAAGATCCCGATCGTCGTCGAGGATGGTAGCGAGAAGGTCGTCATTCGAGTTGACGTGCCCCGAAGCCTCTTTGTGCACCAGAGCCCTGGCGGTTACTTCCGACGCCTGGGGAGCTCGAAACGGCAAATGAAGCCGGAGGTGCTGGCCCGCCTGTTCCAGCAACGCAGCCAGACCCGTCTCATTCGCTTCGATGAGCAGACGCTGGCGACCGCCGATCCCGGTGTCCTCGTACCCCGGCTATGGCAGCGATTCCGGACCGTCCTCTCCCCGGTCAACGATGAGGAGTTCTTGCGGAAACTGAAGTTGCTGGCCGTAGACCAGGATGGAGTGTTGCGCCCGACGGTCAGCGGTGTGCTTATGGCGACCGAACACCCCGAAGAGTTCATCGCGACGGCATATATCCAGGCCGTGCTCTACCGCGGCACCGAGCGCAACGCCGCGCATCAACTCGACGCCAGGGATATCACCGGTCCGCTGGACGAGCAGGTGCGGGACGCGTGCACGTTTGTCGAACGCAATACGCGTGTCTATGCGATCAAGGCTCCGCATCGCATTGACACCCCGCAGTTCTCGCTGAACGCCGTCTTCGAGGCCATCGTCAATGCGGTGGTGCATCGCGACTACTCCATGAGCGGTTCGAGAATCCGCCTGCACGTATTTGCCGACCGGCTGGAACTCTTTTCGCCCGGCACGATCCCCAACACCATGACCATTGACAGCCTCTCGCAGCGGCAATCGGCCCGCAACGAGTTGTTGAGTTCCCTTCTGGCGCGGTGTCCCATGAACTTCAATGCCGTGGGGAGCCGGCGCAGCTTTATCATGGACAAGCGCGGCGAGGGCGTGCCCATCATCATCACCGAAAGCGAAGCACTGTCCGGTCGCAGGCCGGAGTTTCGGTTGCTGGACGAGGCGGAGGTGATGCTCACGTTGTACGCCGCACCATCACCCCATGGAGATGATGGGGAGTGAACGCTGGTCGCGGGCGGGATGGCCTGAGGCTGCCGACTCGGGGTCAGGGCGACAGTGATGCCTAGCTGGCGCGACCGGATCCTCCAGGAGTTCACCCCGCAGGTCGCCCGACTCACCCTGGTGGCCGACCCGGACGGACTCCTTTTCGAAGAAGGGATTCTCGCGGGCATCCGCGAGCGGGGATTCGAGCTGCTTCCCTTTGCATTCCGGGATCGTACCGCGACGGCGCGGGGGCCGCACGGCGAGTCAGGAGCAGGTACCAAAGACCTGCCTCAACCCGCCGCTGCGAACACACGGATATCCTCGCTCATCGCCCTCCCCCGGGCGACGTTTCTGTTCCGGACCAGTCTGGTCCTGGTGAACGCCGGTCCCAATGGGAAGAGATGCCGGGGTCGCGCCGTATCCGGGCCCTGCGGGAGGCCAAGCGGTGGCTTCGCGACTACACCGACGCGGACGGCCGAACCCCGTACCGACACCCGTACTATCGGTCGGCGTTTGTGCTGATTGGGGTGAGGGGCTGACCCGCATGCGGGCGTAATGGCCGCTGCTGCAATGATTCTGCGGTTGACCCGCTGGCGCACGTTGCGCTATAGTTGCCTTGTTCTGTCTCGACCGTTCCGTCGTACAGTGCTGAGCTCGCCTGGAGTGAGCAGTCTTTGGGGGCGCGGTCTATCTTATTTCTTGACTTAGAGATGCGGGCTTGCGCTCGGCGGCTCGCATCGCGTTCGGGTGTGCCGCGTTCCGGGGAGTCCACCGCAGGGAGGCATCATGCGCGTTGCTACTCGCTTCTTTGGGTACCTGCTTTTGACCACCGCGGCGCTGCTGGTCCTGTTCTCGGGGCAGGCGCTGGCCCTGGTCGACGTGGGGTCGGACGGTTCGAGCGGTGTCTTTCGCGTGGCCGGCACTCGATCCAAGGATCTCTCCCGGGCCGTGACCGGTTCGTGGAACCAGCCGGGTGACAGTCTCGGCGTCTACGACCCTGACAAGTGGGCGGTCGTGTTCAGGTACGACTCGGTCTATGTGGCGGCCGGGAGGACCTTGACGTTCGTGAATCATCCCTCGGGTGCGCCTGTGGTTTGGCTGGTGAAGAGGGGGGTTAGGATCGAGGGGTCGGTGAATCTGAATGGTGAAGGCTGCGCACTGTGGTCGGTCAAGCCCTATGCCGAGCCCGGGCCGGGAGGATTTCGCGGCGGCCGGGCGACTGCCCCGGGGCCCAGTACCGGAAGTGCGGGCATGGGTCCTGGTGGGGGTGCCTACAGAATCGGGTCCGGATCTTATGGCGGTCCGGGAAGCTACGGGACTGTCGGCACCGCCGCGGGCGCCGGACCGACCTATGGCAACGATCGCATTTTGCCGCTGATCGGTGGTTCCGGGGGTGGGGGACCTGAAATTGCAAGCTGGGGCGGCGGAGGTGCTGGAGGCGGCGCGATTCTCGTAGCCGCTGGGCGCGCCATCGACCTGTTTCAGAACAGCGCGATCTACTCGAACGGTGGCCTAGGCAACTTCGGTGGAAGTGGCGGAGCGATCCGGCTGGTTGCCGATCAGGTCGCCGGTCTTGGGCAACTCCAGTGTAGCAACGCATACAGCGGCGGCAAGGGCCGCATCCGTATCGAAGCCAATACCATCACCTACAGCGGCGGCACCGACCCGATCTACGTCCCGCAGGTCGGGATCCCCGGCAATATCGCGATCATCTGGCCTCCCAGCGACGCACCGGCCGTTCGTGTAACCTCCGTCGCCGGCCAACCGGTTCCCACCGACCCCCGTGCGAGTTTCGGTCCACCGGGCGATCTCTCGCTGTCCACCAGCACCCCGGTGGAAGTTCTCTGCGAGGGAACCAACATCCCCGTTTCCGGCTGGAAGGTCACCGTCCGGGTCGCGCGCAAATCCGGGCAGGAGTTCTCCGTGGATGCCACGTTCACCGGTGGAAACCAGGCCGTCTCGACCTGGACGGCCGTGCTGCCCCAAGTCCTGCCCGCGGCGGATATGGTGGCGGTTCAGGCTCGGGCGTCGAAGCTGTAGGGGAGGAGGAGTCGTGAGCCGAGTTGATACGGCCCGGGCCTTCCGGCGCATGCCCAACCACACCGACGTTGCCGAAGAAAGGTATCGCCCATGAACCCGGTACAGAGCATGCAAGAGCGGGTGGAAGGACACGGGGCTCGTCAGCAACGGAGGTCGGTGCCGGCGGTCACGCTGTTGGCGGTGGCCGTACTCCTGTCGGTGACAGCGGCCGGATCCATGGCATGGGCCGTGATCGATGTCGGGTCGGATGGGACAGATGGGACCTTGAGCGTTACCTCGAACAGGATCATCGATCTATCGCTCGCCGTCACCGGAAGCTGGAACCAGCCTGGCAACGGCCATGGCGTCTACGACCCGGACAAGTGGGCCGTGGTGTTCAAGTACGACTCGCTGTATGTGGACACGCTCAAGACGGTGACATTTACGAATCACCCGTCGGGAGCGCCGGTGGTGTGGCTGGTGCAGCGGGGCGTGCGGATCAGGGGCACAGTCGATGTGAGCGGAAAGACGGGCCTGCTGGCCGGCGGCTATGCTGAGGGTGGGCCCGGTGGGTTTCGTGGGGGGCGGGGGTATCTGTCTGTGAACAGCCTCGGAAGTGCGGGGATGGGGCCTGGGGGGGGGAATTACCTGGCGACGACCTCCGGCGCCGGGGGCGGCTACGGGTATCTTGGAGAAATTCCTGCGTTGTGTCTCACATATGGAAATCCCCGCATTCTACCTCTGATCGGTGGGTCGGGCGGGAGCGGGGGAGGCACGACACAGTATGGCGGTGGGTCGGGCGGCGGTGCGATCCTGATCGCCAGCAATCGGAGCATTTACCTCTCCGGCGCTCTTTGGGCAAAAGGGGGAGCCTCCGACCGATACTTCGTAAATCCCTCCTGGTACTACAGTGGCGGCGGCGGAAGTGGAGGCGGGATCCGCCTTGTGGCCAATACCGTCGTGGGAACCGCCTCGGGCTTGGTGGCCTCCGGCGCCCTTGCCGCGGGGTTTGGGAACGACGGCGGCGGCGGCCGGATCCGCATGGAAGCCAACTCCATCAACCTCACCGGCTCCAGCGACCCGATATACACATCTCTCGCTCCCCTCGACAATGACACCGCCGTCATCTGGCCACCCTCGGACGCACCTGCCGTCCGCGTGACCACCGTGGCTGGCGTTCCCGTTCCGGCCGATGCGAGTGGAACGCTCAACCCGCCGGGCGGCATGGCCACCAGCACCACCGGCCAGGCCGAGGTCCTGTGCGAGGCCACCAACGTCCCCACCACCGGATGGAAGGTCACGGTTCGCGTCGTTCTGAAGTCGGGTGCCCAGTTCAGCGTCGACGCGACGCTCCAGGGCGGGAGCCTGGCGCTCTCTACGTGGCGGGCGCTGTTGCCGCAATCGTTGCCGGCGTCGGATGTCGTGGTGGTGCAGGCTCGGGCGATGAAGCTGCCGTAGCCACCTCGAATGCTCCACCACGTCGAAGTTGCCGAAGAAAGGTGTCGCCCATGAACCCGTTACGGAGCGTGCAAGAGCGGACGGAACCACACAAGGCCTGCCGGCCACGGAGGTTCGTGCTTGCGGCTGCGCTGTTGGCGGTAGGGGTACTCCTGTCGGTGACCGCGGCCGGATCAATGGCCTGGGCTTTGATCGATGTCGGGTCGGACGGGACGGACGGGACACTGAGCTATACCGGCACCACCCCCATCGATTTGTCGCTAGCCGTTACCGGGAGCTGGAATCAGCCGGGCGACGGCCGCGGCGTCTACGATCCCGACAAGTGGGCCGTGGTGTTCAAGTATGACTCGCTGTATGTCATGACGGGCAAGACAGTGACATTCACGAATCACCCTTCGGGGGCGCCGGTGGTGTGGCTGGTGCGGCGGGGGGCGAGGATCGATGGGACGGTGAGACTTGATGGGCAGGCATTGCAGACGGCTGGCACGTTTGCGATTGGGGGCCCGGGGGGCTTCCGGGGAGGGCGTTCCTATCTGTCGACGCAAAGCCGTGGTAGCGCCGGATTGGGGCCTGGGGGCGGAGGGTACTCCCCCAGCGGTGGTTCGTATACCAGCGGCAACGGCTCGGGCGGGAGCTACCGGACGGCTGGGGGGGGACCGCAACCTGGGATCTCCTACGGCAACGCGCGGGTTCTCCCCCTGGTGGGTGGTAGTGGGGGGTCGGCATGGGACGGCACCAACCCTACGTTTTGGAGTGGTGGTGGCGGCGGAGGCGGCGCACTGTTGTTGGCTGCTGGTCTCACTGTATACATTGCGGGCGGCATCACTGCACGCGGTGGTGCCAACTTCTGGTACGAAGGCTATGTCGCCGGCTCTGGTGGCGGTGCCGGTGGTGGCATCCGTATCGTGGCCGAGAGCGTGTCAGGAACAGTCGCCGGCATCTCAGCGGCGGGCGGCGGCACGGGCAACTCGGGCGGCTTCGGCGCCATCCGAATCGAAGCAAACAGCATTTCCGTTACCGGCTCAAGCAACCCGGAGTACACGTCCCTCATTCCCCTCGACAACAACACCGCCGTCATCTGGCCTCCTTCGGATGCTCCCACGGTTCGCGTCACCACGGTCGCCGGCCAGGCCATCCCCGCAGACCCGCGCAGCGGGCTGAGCCCACCGGGAGACCTCTCGCTGAACACGACCGGCCAGGTCGAGGTGCTATGCGAGGCCGCCAATGTCCCCACGACCGGCTGGAAGGTCACGGTTCGCGTCGTTCTGAAGTCGGGTGACGAGTTTAGCGCCGATGCAACGCTCGACGGCGGAAACGAGACGCTGTCCACATGGCGCGTGATGTTGCCGCAAGCGTTGCCGGCGTCGAACCTCGTGGTTGTCCAGGCCAGGGCGGTGAAGCTGTGAGCGGCCGGGTGTTTTCCTACGGCTTGCTGGGACTCTCCATCCTGGCGCTCGTCGGACGTGCCTCACTGGCCCTCGCGGTCCCGAACGTCTATTCCGACGGCTCGGACGGGGCATTCGCGCCGACGGCGGCTACCACGACGATCGATCTTGATCTCGCCACGACCGGGTCGTGGAATCAGCCAGGGAACGGCAACGGCGTATACGACCCGGCGAAGTGGGCGGTCGTGTTCAAGTACTCCTCGGTGAACATCGCGGCGGGGAAGACCGTGAAGTTCCTCAATCACCGGTCGGGGGCGCCGGTTGTGTGGCTTGTGCAGCCGGGTGACATCACGATCGCCGGAACGGTCGACATGAAAGGGGGCACCGGGGACAGAGTTGGAGGGTTGACAACCCCCGGCCCGGGCGGGTTTGCCGGCGGCAGAGGGTATGTCGATGCGAACAACAAAGGCTGCGCGGGTCGCGGTCCTGGCGGCGGGGGGCACAGTCCGACGGGGATCGGCGCCGCCGGTTATGCCTACGCCGGGATGGGCACGGCGCCCGGGATCGCATATGGGAATGCGCGCATTCTGCCGCTGATCGGGGGCTCTGGAGGGGGTGGCAACGCTGCTTCCGCCCATTCCGGCGGTGGCGGTGGTGGAGCGATCTTGCTTGCCTGCGCCGGTACGGTCTCCATTGCTGGAACGGTCGACGTCTCCGGTGGTGCCGTATACGCCTACGGCGGAGCGTGGTATGCGGGCGGCGGGTCCGGTGGTGGCATTCGCATCATCGCAAACCGGGTGATCGGGGTGATCGGCTCGCCCATCGGGCTCTTAGCTCCGGGCGGGGCGGGCGAGACTCTGAAGGGAAGTGCCGGGCGCGTCCGCGTCGAAGCAAACACGATCAACCTGACCGGAAACAGCGTTCCGGACTACACGTGGATCGAGCCGCTCGACAACGATACCGCAGTCCTTTGGCCCCCGGACACTGCGCCCCGCATCCGCGTCGTGACCGTGGGCACGCAGCCCGTCCCGGCCGATGCGCTTGGCCAGTTCAACCCACCCGGCGACGTTCTCCTCGTGACCACCGACCCGCAACCGGTGATGATGGAGGCGAACAATGTTCCGACCACCTGGCTGGTGAAACTCCGCGTGACCCAGCGCAATGGTGCTTCCTCGACGATCGACGCCGCCCTGGTGAGCGGTGACGAGACGTCGTCCGTCTGGCAGGCCACGTTGACCGGAATCCCACTCAACGACTTCGTCGTCGTCCAAGCCCGAGCAACGGGGTTGTGATGTCCTCGGTTGCACAAGTCGCTGAGTATCCTTTGAGCCAGCGGCGCGTGGCGAAGGCGGCATCGCAGGGCGGTCGGGGCCAAACCGGCGACCGGATGGCAGGCAAGAACAGAAATCTGTCGGGAGGAGATCGATGAGGGCTCTAGGCAGCATGCAACCCGCCGCCGGCGGACCGCGCCGGACACCCGACGGCCGGGGGTTCTCCTACGGCTTGCTGGGACTCTCCATCCTGGCGCTCGTCGGATGTGCCTCACTGGCCCTCGCGGCCCCGAACGTCTATTCCGACGGGTCGGACGGGGCATTCGCGCCGACGGCGGCTACCACGACGATCGATCTTGATCTCGCCACGACCGGGTCGTGGAATCAGCCCGGGAACGGCAACGGCGTATACGACCCGGCGAAGTGGGCGGTCGTGTTCAAGTACTCCTCGGTGAACATCACTACGGGGAAGACCGTGAAGTTCCTCAATCACCGGTCGGGGGCGCCGGTGGTGTGGCTTGTGCAGCCGGGTGACATCACGATTGCGGGGACGATCGACATCGCCGGCAGCAGCGGCGGACTCGGCGGGGCCCTTGCCAACGGCGGGGCAGGCGGATTTCCGGGCGGCAAAGGGTACCTCAGCGCGGCCAATACTGGATGCGCAGGCTTGGGCCCCGGCGGCGGCGGACACACCGCATCAGCGCATGGAAGCGCCGGCTATGCCCTCGCTGGGGTGGGCACACTTCCCGGCCGTGCATACGGAAACGCACGGATCCTGCCGCTTATCGGCGGTTCGGGAGGAAGCGGACACCCGACGTACAAGTCGTCGGGGGGTGGCGGCGGCGGAGCGATGCTCCTGGCGTGCGCGGGCACGGTTTCCATCAGTGGGACGATCAATGGCGACGGAGGAAGCAGCGGGACCGACTGGAACGGCGGGCACGGCGGATCCGGGGGTGGTATTCGGATCATCGCCAATCGAGTGGCTGGCGCCGCGGGCGGACTCTCTGCGCAGGGCGGTGCCGGGTATGGCGGGGTGTACGCGGGAAGCGTGGGACGCATTCGCGTTGAAGCCAACACGATCGCCCTGACGGGCAGCAGCGGGCCGGACTTCACGTGGCTTGAGCCCTTGGACAACGACACGGCTGTCCTCTGGCCCCCGGACAGCGCGCCGCGCATCCGTGTTGTGACAGTGGGCACGCAACCGGTCCCGGCTGACGCACTCGGCCAGTTTAACCCGCCCGGAGATCTCCTCCTCGTGACCACGGATCCGCAGCCGGTAGTCATACAGGCAAGCAATGTCCCACTCGCTTGGCCAGTGACACTCCGCGTAACGCAGCGCAATGGTGTCTCCTCGACAATCAACGCCACCCTGGTGAACGGCGACGAACAGTCTTCAACGTGGCAGGCCACTCTGACCGGAATTCCGCTCAACGACTTTGTCGTCGTCCAAGTCCGAGCTTCGGAGCTGTGATGTCCAGGGTCGCAGCGCACACCGGTCGGAGCATGGCTCGCCATCGAATGCCGGGTAGAGTCAGAACAGTCCAGGGAGGAGACCGATGAAGGTGTTGGGGAACATTCTACGCGCCGATGGCAGGTCGTGCCGGACCACTACATCACCGACGGTGTTTTGCGGCTTGCTCGGAGTCGCCATCCTGGCACTCGTGGGAGGGGTCTCCCTGGCTTTCGCGGCGCCGAATGTCCACTCGGACGGGTCGGATGGGGCATTCGCTCCAACGGCAGCGACGACGACCATTGACCTGGGGCTGGCCACGACGGGGACCTGGGACCAGCCGGGGGCCGTGAGTGGGAACGGTGTGTATGATCCGGAGAAGTGGGCGGTGGTGTTCAAGTACTCCTCGGTGAGTATCGCTTCGGGCAAGACCGTGCAGTTCATCAACCACCCCTCGGGTGCCCCAGTCGTGTGGCTCGCGCAAAGCAACATCACGATTGCGGGAACGGTGGACCTGGCCGGGGTCAACGCCAACAACGGAAGAGCCGGGTCCTTCACGAACGGAGGCCCGGGCGGGTTCGCCGGAGGCCGGGGGTACCTCATTTCGAACAACACCGGATCTGCCGGCCTCGGCCCGGGTGGAGGCGGCCATACCGCGACGGCGTCGGGGTCCGGCGGTTATGCCTTTCCTGGCGCTGGCACGCTTCCGGGGGGCGCCTACGGAAACCCGCGAATTGTGCCGCTCATCGGAGGCTCGGGCGGTGGAGGTAGCAGCAGCCAATCGTTTGGCGGTGGCGGTGGTGGCGGCGGCGGGGCGATCCTCCTCGCGTGCGCGGGTACCGCCTCCCTCAGCGGAACCGTCAACGCAAACGGCGGGAATGGATACACTTCCGTCTACGCCTGGTATTCGCCGGCCGGATCCGGTGGTGGCATCCGCATCATCGCCAATGAGGTGACCGGCGCGGCCAGCGCGCTCTCCGTGCTGGGGGGCACCGGGAATGCGTCGGGAAGCGTCGGCCGCATTCGCATTGAAGCCAACGCCATCACGCTGACCGGAAGCAGCTCCCCGGACTACACCTGGCTCAAGCCTCTGGACAATGACACGGCTGTCCTGTGGCTCCCGGACAATGCCCCCCGCATCCGGGTCGTGACCGTGGGTACCGAGTCAGTCCCGGTCGATCCGGGGAATCGGTTCAACCCACCCGGGGATGTCGTCATGGTGACCACCGACCCGCAGCCGGTGATGATGGAGGCGAACAATGTTCCGACCACCTGGCTGGTGAAGCTCCGCGTGACCCAGCGCAATGGTGCTTCCTCGACAATCGACGCCGCCCTAGTGAGCGGTGACGAACTGTCCTCGACCTGGCAGGCCACCTTGACCGGAGTTCCGATCAACGACTTTGTCATCGTCCAAGCCCGAGCGACGGGGTTGTGATGTCTTCGGTTGCACAAGTCGCTGGGTATCCTTTGAGGCATCGGCGCGTGGCGATGGCGGCATCGCAGGGCGGTCGGGGCCGAACCGGCGATCGCACATCAGGCAAGAACAGAACCTGTTCGAGAGGAGATCGATGATGGCTCCAAGCAGGATGCAACCCGCCGCCGGACGACCGCGCCAAACAATCGACGGCCGGGCGTCCTCCTACGGCTTGCTGGGACTCTCCATTCTGGCGCTTCTCCGATGTGCGTCCCTGGTTGTTGCGGCCCCGAACGTCTATTCCGACGGGTCGGACGGGGCATTCGCGCCGACGGCAGCCACCACCACCATCGATCTCGATCTTGCGACGATCGGATCGTGGAATCAGCCTGGGAACGGAAACGGCGTATACGATCCGGAGAAGTGGGCGGTCGTGTTCAAGTACGCGTCGGTGAACATTGCGGCGGGTAAGACCGTGAAGTTCTCCAATCACCGGTCGGGGGCGCCGGTGGTGTGGCTTGTGCAGCCGGGTGACATCACGATCGCGGGGGCGGTCGATCTTTCCGGCAGCGCATACGACGTATCAGGCTCGCTCGCGATCGCGGGCCCGGGCGGCTTTGCCGGCGGCAGAGGGTACAGGAACGACATCGACAGCGGGTGCGCGGGCCTTGGTCCTGGCGGTGGAGGTCACAGCGGCAAGCAGGCGGGAGATGCCGGCTATGGCTTCAGTGGAACGGGCACGCTGGGCGGAATCATGTACGGCAATGCACGGATTCTGCCGCTGATCGGAGGATCCGGGGGAGGCGGCGGCAATCGGTACTCTGGTGGTGGCGGCGGGGGTGCGATCTTGCTGGCCTGCGCCGGTACCGTCACCGTCAACGGCACGGTCCGGGCCAAGGGCGGAGATGGCTCTGGCTGGAACAGTCTGGTAACGGGTATAGGATCTGGCGGGGGTATCCGGGTTATCGCCAACCATGTGGCGGGCGCCGCTGCTGGACTCGATGCTACGGGCGGAGGAACCACGGGAAGCGTCGGCCGGATCCGCATCGAGGCCAATACGATCACACTCACCGGAAGCAGCGCCCCCGACTATACCTCGCTCAAGCCTCTGGACAACGACACGGCTGTCCTCTGGCTCCCGGACAACGCCCCCCGCATCCGGGTTGTGACCGTGGGTACCGAGTCAGTCCCGGTCGATCCGGGGAATCGGTTCAACCCGCCTGGGGATGTCGTCATGGTGACCACCGACCTGCAGCCGGTGATGATGCAGGCGAACAATGTTCCGACCACCTGGCTGGTGAAACTCCGCGTGACCCAGCGCAATGGTACTTCCTCGACAATGGACGCCGCCCTGGTGAGCGGTGACGAGACGTCGTCCATCTGGCAGGCCACATTGACCGGAGTCCCGCTCAACGACTTCGTCGTGGTCCAGGCCCGAGCAACGGGGTTGTGATGTCCGTGATTTCTCAACAGGCCCATCGGCGTCCAGAGCCGTCGCAACACAGGGAGCCGCACATGATCAGCAGCCGGTCCTCTTCCCAATCACGTTCCTTCCGGTCGGCGATACGCAAACGACTGCTCCTCGCCGGCCTCTGGCTGCTCTGCCCCGGTCTCCTGTACGCGCAGGAGTTCACCGACGCCATTTCCCGCGAGGTGTCGGTGTTCAATAACGTCTTAGGGGATGTCGAGTTCACCGATTCCAACGGCCGGGAGTTCTCGGTCTTCAACAACATCCTGGGAGACGTTGATTTCACCGATTCCAACGGCCGGGAGTTCTCGGTCTTCAACAACATCTTGGGCGATGTTGACTTCACCGACTCGAACGGCCGTGAGTTCTCGGTGATGAATCTTTCAGGCCTGATCATTGCCGATGCCGCGGCCCACTACCACGACGCCGGGTTTTCGGGAGCCCCGCCCTTCGCGACCGCCTGCGCCTTGGGTGGGCTGGATGTCGACGGGCGCAATCACTACGGCACCGTGATCGACGCGCCGGAGTTGTGGGTTCAGACGCTGACCGTCGAAGGATACGTGAACTGGAGCGGCACCTACGGTCCGTCCGGCACGGTCAGCACGATCATAGAGAAGTACTCTCCTTCGCACAACTATGGCAAGAGCTGGATCCTGGCGATCGACAAGGCCACGAGCAAGCTCTTCGTCCAGGTCTACTACAACTCGAGCGGGAACTCGGTCACGGTTACCGACCCGGACGTGATGCCCTCCGGCACGTGTACACATATCGCCTTCACGGTGGACGCCTCGGCGGTCAAGCTCTACGTCAATGGGGTGAAGAAAGCGGAAACCGCGTGGACGGGGAAGACCATCAACTACGCCACGGAGCAGAATCTGGGCTTCGCGGATCGGCTGGATCGGACCGCTCCGTGGATCGGGAAACTGGACGACTTCCGTATCAGCAATGTCGCGCGGACCGTCTTTCCGAGCGGGAACGCCCAGCATGAGGTCGATGCCAACACCCTCGCGCTCTGGCGCTTCAATGCGCCGCTGACGGCGCCGGAGACCTCGATTGCCACGGGTCCGACGGAGGGTGCTCACCTCTCGCTCAGCGACGTGAGCTTCTCGTGGATCGGCTCTGACACCTTCACGCCCGTGGGGGAGCTTGTCTACGCTTGGAAGCTCGACATCGGTTCCTGGAGCGCCTTCACTTCGGACACGACGCATGCCTTTGCCGGCTTGGCCCAGGGGGCGCATCTGTTCTCCGTCAAGTCCATGGACACCGATGGGCAAGAGGATCCGACGCCGGCGACGCGTACCTTCACCCTCGATCGCACGGCGCCCACCGTGTCGATCACGCAGGGACCGCAGGACGGCGGGTGGTCGCAGAGCACGGTCACCTTCGGCTGGCTCGGCCTGGACAATCTCACCCCCACCGGGCAGATCGGTTACTCCTACCGGATGGACGGTGCCGCGTGGAGCGCTTTCTGCGACTCCACCGGCCGTTCCTGGACGGGTCTGGCCGTTGGTGCACACCTGCTGGAGCTCAAGACGAAGGACCTCGCGGGCAACATCCAGGACCCTGTTCTGGGAGTCGAGTTCACCGTGGACATCACGTCGCCCGATACCGACATCACGCAAGCTCCGGCGGACAGTTCCTGGGTGACGGTCGCCTCGGTTCCGTTGACCTGGACCGGCACGGACTCGCAGGCCCCGATCAACACGTTGGCGTATGCCTCCAGGCTCGACGGGGGCATATACGCGGCCTACGGTGCTGCCGTCACGGATACACTCACCGATCTGGCCGAGGGATTCCATCGAGTCCGGGTCAGGGCGAAAGACCCGGCCGGCAATGTCGATGCGACGCCGGATTCCATGTCGTTCTTCGTTCACGCGCGCGCTCCCATGGTGAGCTTCACCGCCGCACCGTCCGCCGGTTCGTACCTCGCCGCGGACTCCGTGCTCTTCGCCTGGACCGCCGTGGACATCATCACGCCCCGGTCGGCACTGGTCTTTTCTTCGGTCCTGGACATGGCGGCCACGGCCTGGGCGCCGGACACGTCTCGTGTGCTGCGGGGACTGAGCGAGGGAGCGCACACCCTGACCGCCCGGGCCCGGGATGGGCATGACCACGTGGGGACGATCGCGCGGACCTTCACCGTGGACCTCACGCCTCCCGAGACCGAAATCACGGCCGGTCCTGCCGACAGCAGTTGGGTGTCGGCCTCCTCCGTGACCTTGAACTACCGCGGCTCGGACAACGTCAGCCTGCCGGGTGCGCTCCTGTTCTCCTGGCGTCTGGATGGCGGCTCCTGGAGCGCCTTCGGTTCGACTCTCTCGGCCCAGCTCACCGGCCTCGCCACGGGCTGGCACACCTTCGAGGTGAAGTCCCGCGACCAGGCGCTGCACGAGGACCCGTCCGCGGCCGGCCGCACCTTCCGTGTCGGGTTGATCGACCTTGCGGTGACCGCGGTCGCCGTGCCCGACTCGGGACGTTTCGACGTTCCGTTCAGCTTGAGCTATACGGTCACAAACGCAGGGCAGGGCCCGGCCTCCGCCATCTGGTACGACCGCGTGTATGTCTCGACCGACTCGCTGGCGGGCGATGATGTGCAGATCGCCGAGTTCCTTCGCCCGGACACCCTGTACGCAGGAGAGTCCTACACGCAGACGTCGCAGGTCACGGTGCCCTGGCGCGTTCCCGATGGCAAGTACTGGATCGTCGTGACGACGGACGCGAGAGGCCAGGTGAGCGAGGAGAACGCTGAAACGAACAACAGTCGTCTGGGGCGAGGGATCCCCATGACCACGCCGCCCCATCCCGACCTGCAGGTCTCCCTCATCACGCATCCGGGTGAATCCTGGGCGGGACAGCCCTGCCTGATCACGTTTCGCGTCCGTAACCTGGGGACCGCGACGGCCACCGGGACGTGGAGGGAGAGGATTCTGATCTCCTCCGATGCGTCTTTGGGAGGGGATGACACGCAACTGGCCACGTTCCAGTATCCCTATGGTCTGCCACCCGGCGGCATGTATGAACACACGCACCAGGTGACGATTCCAGCAAATCGTCCGGGAAATCAGTGGATCATCGTCCAAACCGACCGCGAGAACAGCATCCGCGAGTATGCAGAAGAGACCAACAACACCTCGGTCAGCATCGACCCTTTGTACATCAATGCCCAGCAGTATCCCAACCTGGTGGTCGACACCGTCGAAGGCCCGGCGCAGGTGCAGGCCGGCGAGACGATGCAGGTCCATTGGGTCGTGCGCAATACCGGACCGGTCGCCACCGACGTGCCCCTCTGGTCGGACCGCGTCTACCTTTCTCCGCTGCCCTATATCGTCCCCGGAGCGACGACCATCCTGGGAACATTCCCGAACCCCGCCTACCTGCCCGCGGGCCAGTCCTATAGCACCACGCGCGAAGTGACGATGCCCGACGACATCGCGGGCGACTTCTACCTGATCGTGCAGACGGACGTAAACCTGCAGGAGAACGAGGGCGGTCAGGAGTCCGACAATCAGCGATCGAGCAGCACGGCGACGCGGGCGCTCCATCTGGCGGCCTTCCTGCGCGTGCCGAGCGTGCAGCCGCCGGCGGCGGCCTGGTCGGGGCAGGAGATCACGGTCCGTTGGGTGGTCACGAACGAGGGCGATGCCACGTTCACGAGCGATCACTGGGACGACGGCCTCGTTCTGTCGCGGGACGCCGCGTACGATGCGCAGGATACGCTGCTGGCCACGGGGTATTTCCACGCGACCCGTCTGGCCCGTGGTGAGTCCGACACGCTGAGCGGAACCGTACGGCTTCCCGAGGACATGTCGGGGATGCTCCATCTCTTCGCTGTTCCGAATATTCACATCGTGGACAACGTTCACGCGCTGGCGGCTTCCGACTCCATTGAGGTCACGCCGTCACCTCCGCCGGATCTGCATCCGACGGCTCTTTCGATGCCCTTGGACAGCATCGGCACGGGTTCCCAGGTTCCTATCACGTACACCATCCTGAACGAAGGGCCGGGCATTCTGGGCATTTCGGAGTGGAAGGATGCGATCTACATCTCCAGCGACTCGCTGCTCGATCGCTTCCAGGACACCCGGCTCGGTTTGTATCCGGAGCAGTTGTTCCTCGTCGCGGACTCGTCGTACACCAGGGAAGTGTCCGTGACGGTTCCCAGCAGCCTGTGGGGCAGCTACTACCTGATCCTGGCCTCCGACCTCGAGAATCGCGTCGATGAGGGAGAGTACGAGGGAAACAACACGCGGGTCCTAGGCCCCCTACGGGTCTACCTGACCCCGCCGGATCTGCAGGTGACGGCTCTGGCCCCGGCCGCCCTGGCCGCGTCCGGACGCCCGGTGGTTCTGCGCTGGACGGTGACCAACCTCGGGCTGGGTACGACATCTCCGGACGAGTGGAGTGACGGCTTGTACCTTTCCGACGATGCCGTGCTGAACCTTCCGGGGGATCTCAGCCTGGGCGAGCGGAAGCATCACGGCGCGCTCGATCCATCCGGTTCCTATGGCGACTCGCTGGTCTGGACCGTCCCCGACACACTCTCCGGTCCGCACTATCTGATCGCCCGAACCGATATCCGGGGCGAGCTCGGGGAGTACAACGCCGAAGACAACAACACACGCGATACGACGATGGCCATCCAACTGTCCCCTCCGCCTGATCTGCGAGTCACGGACGTGGAACCGCGCACGGCTCTCTCGTCGGGCCAAGCCGCCCTGATCCGCTGGTCCGTGCGCAACGTCGGTTCGGGAGGCAGCTACGACACCTTCTGGCGTGATGGCATCTACATATCAGCCGATAGCGTTTTCAGCCAGGACGATACGCTGGTGACCAACCGGGACCATCACGGAGCGCTCGCGTCCGGTTCGGCCTACACCGACTCGGTCACCGTCACTCTGCCGGTCAACCGATCGGGGCCCGGATGGCTGATCGTGAAGACCGACGTGTCTGATCAGGTGTATGAGGTGCCGTTCGAGACCAACAACACCCGCAGCCGGGCCGTAGACATCGCCTTGACTCCACCGCCCGATCTGGTGGTGGCGACCTTCGGTCTGACCGGCGAAGCCTGGTCGGGACTATCCCTGCCGTTTGCGTGGACGGTCCTCAATGCGGGTACCGGTGCGACGCCGAATTCCGCGTGGCAGGATGCGATCTACGTCTCCGCCGACAGCACACTGAATCTGTCCCAGGACGCCTTGGTGGCGACCTTCGATCGGTCGGGGTCGCTCGGCGCCGGTGCGCAGTACAACGCGGCAGGAACGTACACTCTTCCCCAAGGCGCGTCGGGAACGATCTATCTCTTTGCGGTGACCGACCGAAACGGCATCGTCTATGAACATGTGGCTGAGGGGAACAACGTCCGGCGACTCACGGTCAACGTGCAGTTGACCCCTCCACCGGACCTGCAGGTCGTTTCCCTCACATCTCCGGGAGAGATCACGGCGACGGCGAGCACGCAGATCCAGTGGAGCGTGGCGAACCGGGGTAGCGGGAGCACCGTCACCGCAGGCTGGCAAGACCGGCTCTATCTTTCTGACGATGCCGCCTTGAGTCCGTTGAGCGATCGGCTTCTGGTCATGCAGGAACGCAGCATGCCATTGAACGCGGATGAGGGGTATCTTCAGACGCGGAGCATCGTCTTTCCGCTGGAGACGATCGGAACGAAGTACCTGATCTGCCAGACCGACGCTCTGGATGCGATCTACGAGCACACGAATGAAAGCAACAACCTGCGGGTACAGCAGGTGACGATCTTGGCACCCCCGCCCACACCGCCGGATCTGGCGGTCACATCACTGACAGCCGGTGTGCCGTACAAGAGCGACGATAAGGCCTATGCTGATGTGCAGTGGACGGTTCGCAATGTCGGGGAGTATTCTCCGTCTCCGAGTCAGTCGTACTGGAGTGACGGGATCTTCTTGTCCGCCGATTCCCTCTATGATGCGAACGATACTTTCCTCGGGGCGTTCAGCCATACCGGCGGTCTCGCGGATTCAGCCGAGTATAGCCAGTCGGCGCAAATCCACTTCCCGAACGGCTCGTCCGGGGCTCGCGTGCTCCTGTGCGTCACCGACTACCTGGATCGCGTGACGGAGGTCTCACCGGACAATAACCTCAGGGCCGTTGGCGTGGTGATCTCGCTGAACCCGGTGGATCTGCAAGTGGACAGCGTCGCTACGCCGCTTGGGGCCGTATCCGGCCAGTTCCTTTCGGTTCATTGGTCGGTGGGCAACCACGGCGTCGGCGTTACCGAGAGTCCGTCGTGGTACGACGCCGTCTACCTCTCCCGCGACACGATGGTGGATGAGACCGACGCGCTCTTGGGATCGAAGCGGCATGATGGCGTGTTGCCTGCGGTGGGGTCCTACACGGACAGTCTGCAGGTGCAGATCCCACTCGGCTACAGCGGGTCGTACTTCGTTCTTGTTCGCACCGACAAGAACAACGAAGTCTACGAGCACGAGCAGGAGTCGAACAACGTCGGACGGACCTACGAACGGATCACGGTGTCGCTACCGGCGCCGGCGGACCTGGTCGTTCCTACGGTGATTGTGCCTCTAAGCGGAACCGGTGGAGAGCCGATCGAGATCACCTGGAGCGTGGCCAACATCGGAGCGAATCCAGCGCCCGATCGTTGGTATGACGCGGTGTACATTTCCGCGGACAGCACCTGGGATCTGAGTGATCTGCTCCTGGGTGAGGTCGAGCACACAGGGGGTCTGGCACCGGGCAAAGTCTACCGCGGGAACTATGCGGGCGTGTTGCAGACGGACTTGCCGGGGATCGCGCCCGGACAGTACCATGCCATCGTTCGTACCGACATCCGCAACAATGTGAACGAGAGTCAGGAGGACAACAACGCCGGGTTTTCCGCTGAGGTCATGGCCGCGGATGTGACCGAACTGCCGCCGGGTCTGGTCTGGACCGAGTCGCTCGCCATGGCCGAGTCGCGGTTCTTCCATCTGCTGGCTGGCCCGCAGGCCGATCTTCGCGTCCACCTGGACGCTTCCGGTGCGTACGACGACCTGGAGCTGTACATCGGGTATGGCTATGTGCCGGATCGGATTCACTATGCGTCTCGGCACGAGGCCAACCCCGACACGACCGTCATCATTCCCGGCGGGAACGGCCAGTGTTACGCGATGCTCTACGGCCGGTACGTTCCCGGACCCACGACCTACACGTTGAGCACCGAGGAGCTTCCGTTCGGCGTCGCTTCCGTCATGCCGGTAGCGGCGGGCAACGCCGGGTTCGCGACATTGAGCCTTTCCGGTGGGCAGCTCGATACCGCGGTGCGGGTGCGGCTGGTCGGTTCCGGCGGCTCGACCTTGGACGCCTGGCGGCTCAACCACATGAACAGCGCGCGACTCGAAGCGCAGTTCGATCTGCAGGGCGTCACTCCCGGGCTTTATGACCTGGAACTCATCACGGCATTTCCTGACACGGCGCGACTGCCCGGCGCCTTTTCGGTTACGGCGGGAGGCGGCGCCTTCCTGCTCCTGACGGTCGACGGGGCCGGCAGCCTGCGGCCCGACACGGAGAGCGACTATGTCATCACCGTGAGAAATGACGGGGACGCCGACGCGTATGATGTCCTCACACCTTTCACCCTTGGAGCCGGAACTCACTATCAGCTCGTCAACGGCGATTCGACGTTGGCGCCGAGAGTGGCCACCGTTGATAGGATTCTTCTGAGTGTCAGCGAGGTTCGCATAGGTCAAACCGCCCAGTTCGCCGTCCGTGTCTGGTCTGATCGGGACATCACCATGGACATCGCTGCGATCGAAGGCGCGGCGCTGAAGGTGGAGCCGGCGAAGAGGTCGCGGGTGGTTCGGGACTCTGAGAAGGGAAATGGACGCTCCGAGGCCACGGTCATGGGTGCGTACCTCGTGGATGTCTGCACAGCATTCGGCGACGCTCTGGCTTCCCAGGGGTATACGGGAAGTCAGGCGGGTCTGGTGAGTGCCTTCGCCGGGTATCTTCGCCTCGAGATGGCCGACCGCAGCGCTGTCTTCAGCGAGGTTGCCATTCGCGCGGCTTTGGTCGAGTCCGTCCCTCTGGTCTACGATCCAGAGCCCCCGCCGGCCGGCGTCGAGGGCGCCGTTCAGGCTGCCCTGGAGCAACTGCGCGCCTACGTGGAGTCGGTGATGAACTCGGCCGCGAAGGCGCCCCGCGTGTACGTTCGCGTCGTGCGCGCCACAGATCCGAACGAGAAGCTCGGGCCCAACGGTCGGGACGACGCCTTCATCAGCACCCTCCAGTCCGTCCCCTTCGCGATCTACTTCGAGAACGTCGCCGGAGCCTCGGCTCCGGCGCGACAGGTGCGGCTCGTTGACAATCTGAGCGCTGATTGGGATTGGCAGAAGATGCGGTTGACCGAGTTCGTGTTCGGCGATGTCGTGATCCCGGTGCCGCCCGGGTATAGCTACTATCACACGACCTATTCTCTGCCCTCCGGTCTGCTGCTCGAAATCGACGCGGGAGTTGACGTGACCGACGGTCGCGTGCATTGGTACTTCACGACCATCGATCCGGCCACCGGCCAGCCGACCGATGACCCGCTCGAGGGGTTTCTTCCTCCCAACGACGAGACCGGACGGGGTCAGGGCCATGTCGGGTTCAACATCCAGGCCGATCCGGGCTTGTCTGCCGGGGCTGAGATCCTGAACAGCTCCGTCATCGTCTTCGATGAAAACAACCCGATCACGACGAATGCCGTGCGGTGCGTGATCCGTGATGCGTATGCGGATCTCGCTCCGACGGCCCTGCGTGTCCAGACAACAGCGATTCCGCCGATCGAAGGCGATCCGATCTCGCTGACCGTGACGATCCAAAACCTGGGGGAGGTGCGTGCGGACAGCGTGGCTATTGACTTCTATGTCGGACACCCGGACTCGGGAGGCGTTGCGCTGGCGCCGACCGGGTGGGTTCCCGTTCTTGCCGCGGGAGCGCACTGCGATGTATCCGTGGACTGGACTCCGCTGCGCCTTCTTGGCCTGCAGAAAGTCTACGCGGTCATCGATCGGAGCAATCGGGTGCGGGAAGAGGACGAGGGGAACAACGTCTGGCTGACGACCCTGGAACTCGCCCCGAGGATGTTCGCGCTTGATCTCGCCACCGACCTGAATCTGGTCGGGTTGCCTTTCGATCCCGGCGACGCCTACGACGCGGGCACTTTCGCAGCGGACATCGGCGCCTCCGTCGTGATCCAAGCAGACAGCACGGGCAGCTTCCGATCGTTCGTGCCCGCGGATCCGCTCTCCCCGACGTTCCCGGTGGAGACGGGAAAGGGATACCTGGCTGTGGTGCCGCAGGGGCAGACGGTTCTGCTCCGCGGGGTGACCGGCGTAGGACGCATGTCGGTCCGCCGGGGCCTGAATATGGTGTCTCTCCCCATCGAGAACGACTCGCTGTTGACGGCGGGAGCTTTCGCCCGGTCTCTGAACGGATCAGCCGTGATTCGCTATGACACCTCCCAGGGACGATTCCGGACGTTCCTACCGGATTTCCACACCGGGCCCGGCTTCGCCATCTTTGGGGGCCTGGGGTACATCGTCTTGGCCGAGCGCGACACCACGGTCGTCTTCGATGGCGAGGCGTGGCGAGCCGGACTGGCGGCTCCGATGGCGGTTGAGCTCGCCGACACCGCGGATTCAACGGCCCTCGTCGTCAGCGGCGCTGCCGCATCCGGGAGCTCGGTTGAGGGAACGGCGGTCCTCGGCATCACGGGAGTGCTGCAGCAAGTCGTTCCGCGAGGGGTTGCCGGACTTCAGACGGATGTGCCCTTGGAAATCAGCAACGTCAGAAACGGCATCAAGGCGGCCGCCGTCGCGGTCGCCGGCAGCGGCCACTTCGATGCGGCGTTGTTAGACTTCTCGGGAGACCTGGCGGTCGTGGTCGGGGATCGACTGCGGATCGAGGTCGCCGGCGCCTCTGGCAGCACGAGCGGCGATCCGTTCGAGTATCAGATCACCGCCGAGGATGTCGCGCGCCGGTATGCGCGGATCGATGGGGCGCTGCCGGCTCAGCTTCCGCAACGTACGCTGATGGAGTTGGTGCTGCCGAACCCGATGCGCGGTGAGGCCGGCTTCCGCTACCAACTGGCGGCGGCTACAAAGGTCGACCTGCAGGTCTTCTCCGTTGACGGGCGTCGGCTCGCCAACCTCGTCGACCGGCACCAGAAACCCGGATACTACAGTCTCCAGTGGTCAGGAACAGGCGACAACGGGCGATTGCTGCCCGGCGGTGTCTACTTCCTGCGTTTCCAGGCAGGAGACTACAGGAATCATCAGAAGATCGTCGTCGTGCGGTAGGTCCAAGAATGGAGAAATGCTCAATGATGTTTCACAGGCATAGGCAGGCGGGAGACAGGCGTTCCCCGCAGATCAGGCGGTTCGCGTCTTGTCTCACAGCGCTCTTCCTCGGAGTCGTTGCGACCGTCCAGGCGTCCCCTGCCGCAACCGGGGATGCGTCGTCGGGCGGTCTTGTCAGGAGCGACTCGACGACTGCTCTTCTTGTCGTGTATGGCTCCGTGTTTCATGGGGACGGGATCACGCCTTGGGACACCTCCGACACCGTAAGAGTGACGAATCAGCGCAACGGACTTTCGAGTGTCGGCGTCATCGGAGACCCGGATCTAGGGACGTACGACACGGTCCTTTTTGATGGCGGGTCCAATCAGGCCGTGCAGACGGGGGACACGCTGGTATTCGAGGCGCCGCACGCAGATGTCTCGGTGGACCCCGAGCCCATGCATATCCTGTCCGCAGACGACCTGCTGTCCGGCAAGGTCAGAGTCGATCTGCGTCTGACTGTAATGCCATCCGAGATCGATGGATTCGATCCGGGCCGGCTCTCTGCGCTGCGTTGTTATCCAAGTCCGATGCTTCGTGGGTACGTGACGGTGGAGGTGCTTGGGGACCTGTCTTTTGGTTTCGATCGGTCTCCCGGGAGTTCGTTCTCCGGCACGATGGGAGGCCGCGGGCCTGTCTTGGACGTCTGGGATCTTGGCGGCCGCCTGGTGCGGGAGATCGCCGTCGACCGGGCTGTTCCACAGGGGATGCGCTGGATCTGGGACGGCCGTGACAGCAACGGCACGGCGGTCCCGGCCGGGCTCTACATGGCAAAGGTCAGGGGCACGGGCAACGCCCTCTGTGCCAAGGTGCTGCGTCTGAGATGACAGGTCGTTTCCGGTCCGGCTTGTAGGCTCCGGCCGTCAGGTCCATACTCCTCGCCTCGGAGGAGAGCGGATTGACCAAGAACGAGGACCTGCCCGCACAGATTGCCCAACTGGCCGTACCCGCCGACGATTTGCTCGCCATCGTCGCCCGCGGCGACCTCCTCTCGGACGGCACCTACGGCCGCGTCTGGGTCGTCGTCACCGGCCAACGCCTGCGCGTCGTCGAGGAGGCGCCCTCGGGCCCGCACCTCCGCTACGACCTCGCTCTCATCGACCTCCGCTCTCCGCGAACCGAGGAGATGGTCGGCGGCGGCGTGCTCCAGGCCCGGGTAGACGGCGTTCCTACCGACCTCGTGCGCTACAGCAATGGCTCCTCCGCCGACTTCGGCCGCCTCGGCCGCTATCTGACCGACGTGGCGCAGTACCACGAGTGGCGTCGGCGCAAGGAGAACGGCCGACTCCAGCCCGACGAACCCGAGATCAAGCCGCCGGAGCCAACGAAAGACGAGAGCGAGCTCAAGCGGTGTCCTCGCTGTGACCTTCCGCTGATCGAGGGGTCGCGGGTCTGCCCGGCCTGCTTCAAGAAGCATCGAGTGATCCTTCGCATTCTGGCCTACTTGAAGCCGCAGTGGCACGCGACGGCGCTGTTCGTGTTGCTGCTCCTGACCGGAACAGCGGTGAGCCTGGTTCCGCCGTACCTCACGCGCCCGCTGGTCGACCACGTGCTCACCGGCACAACTCGACCCACGCCGGAGCGGTTAGCACTGCTCGGCTGGCTCGTTCTCGCGATGGCCGGCTCCGGGGTGGTGGTGCTGCTGGTCGGGATCTTGCGCGGCCGCTTGGTGGCGCTGCTGGCGACGCGCCTCGGGCATCAGCTCCGCTCCGAGGTCTTCCGTTGCCTGCAGGGCCAGTCGCTGCGTTATTTCGACAAGCACAAGACCGGCGCACTCATGACCCGTGTCGGGCAGGACACCCAGGCGCTCGAGACGGCGCTGATCGACGGCGTGCCCTACTTCATCTCGAATATTCTGACCCTGGTGGCGATCGCGGGGATCCTCTTCTGGCTCAATTGGCGGCTGACCCTGGTGTTGTTCATCCCGGCGCCCTTGGTAGCGCTCCTCTCGCGCTGGTGCTGGGGGCGGCTCATGCGCATCATGCAACGCTACTATCACGTGCGCAGCCGGCTGAACTCGGTGCTGAATGACAGTCTCTCCGGCGTGCGAGTGATCAAGGCGTTTGCACAGGAGCCGCAGGAAATGAGGCGGTTCGACAAGCTGAGCGGAGACTTGAGCGGCAGCCTGTTCTTGGTCGAGAAGATGTGGGCGACGTACTTTCCGATCATCACCTTCGTCACCGGCATCGGCGCTATGGTGGTCTGGTATTTCGGTGGTCGTGGCGTGATCGGCGGCCGATCGATGACCCCCGGCACCCTGCTGGCGTTCGTCGCCTATCTCGGCATGTTCTACGGGCCGCTCCAGTTCCTGAGCCGCATCAGTGATTGGCTGATCCGGGCCCTGGCCTCGGCCGAGCGCGTTTTCGAGATCATCGACAAGGAGCCGGACGTGCCGGAATCGACCGACGCGGTCGCGATGCCGGTGCTGCAGGGGCACGTGGAGTTCCGCGACGTCAGCTTCGGCTATGACGCGCAGAAGCTGGTGCTCAAGAGGATCAACCTCGATGTCGCTCCGGGTGAGATGATCGGCCTGGTCGGCAAGAGCGGGGCGGGCAAGACCTCGATGATCAATGTTCTGTGCCGCTTCTACGATGTGCAGGAGGGCGCCATTCTAATCGACGGCACCGACCTGCGCCGGATCCTCCAGCAAGACTTCCGCGGGCAGATCGGCGTTGTCCTCCAGGACACCTTCCTCTTCAACGACACGATCCACGCCAATATCCGCTACGCCCGTCCGGACGCGAGCCCGCAGGCCGTCATGGCCGCGGCGAAAGCAGCCAACGCCCATGATTTCATCGTCAACAAACCGGACGGCTATGACACGGTCGTCGGCGAGCGCGGCACCAAGCTCTCCGGCGGAGAGCGCCAGCGTATCGCGATCGCGCGCGCGATCCTGCACAACCCTCGCATCCTGATCCTCGACGAGGCGACCTCCAACGTGGACGCCGACACCGAGAAGGAGATCCAAGACGCCCTCGCCCGCCTGATCGAGGGCCGCACGGTCATCGCCATCGCCCACCGGCTCAGTACGCTGCGCAACGCCGACCGGCTGGTCGTGTTGAAAGAGGGGGAGATCGTCGAAATCGGCACCCATGATGAGCTGATGGCAAAGGAGGGGGAGTTCTACCGGTTGGTGGAGCTTCAGAGGCAGACCTCGGCTATTCGGGCGGTCGGGGGCGGCAAGGAGGAGAAGGCATGACGGGCACTTCGGACCCTGCCCTGTGGGAGCCTCCGCTTGCGCCGGCGACCGCTTGGCCCGCTGCTTCGGCCTCGGCGCTGGTCGCCGCACCGGTCGCCGCACCGGCCGCCGCACCGGCCGCCGCACCGGCCGCCGCACCGGCCGCCGGGATGATTGCCTCACTCCGCTACTCGTGGTATAAGCAAGACCATGGTTGACATCAGCAAGCAGATTACCTACTGGCGAAGCGGAGCCGAAGAGGACTGGAGGGTCGGGCGGGACCTGGTTTCCCGTGGCCACATACCCCACGGCCTGTTCTTTGTTCACCTCGCGGTGGAGAGAACCCTGAAGGCCCACGTGTGTCGAACCAGCGGTGAGCTGGCTCCGCCGATCCACAATCTTGTCAGGCTGGCCGAGAAGGGGGAGTCACGCTGTCCGAGGAACAGATTGACCTCTTGGCGGAGGTCAACGGGTTCAACATCGCGGGACGGTACCCGCAGCTTTTCGTGCCCGCGCCTTCAGTCGCCGAGGCAAACGAGTACTTGATTCGGATCGAAGAGGTGCTGCGATGCTTGAACCTGCAGTTCTGACCTCCGTTCTCGCCTATCTTGCCGCCATCAAGGCGCACGGCATCGTCGTGGAGTGCGCCGTGGTCTTCGGTTCCCAGGCCACCGGGCGTGCTCACGAATGGAGTGATATCGATCTCGTGGTCGTATCCCCGCAGTTCGATGACATGCCGGATCGCAGCCACTTCAATCTCCTCTGGCGTTTGGCCGCCCGCACCGATAGCCGGATCGAGCCGATCCCCTGTGGGTCGCAGCAGTGGCGGGAGGATGATTCGAGCGCGATCATCGAGATCGCGCGGCGGCAGGGGGAAGTGCTGGATGTCGCGTAGCGACTCCCTCGCTCGGTCTGACGCCCGGACGGACACCCAAGACCCGACGGCACCCGTCACCACCACAGAGCTGCGTTTCCTCGACCCCACGCGCCTGGAGTTCACCAGCGACGGGGCGGCGCTGCGCGTCACCCTCACCGACGAGTTCTCCGTCCTCGATGCCCGCATCGTGCGCATCTTCCCGATCTCCGATCCCGATCGCCAACTGAGCCTGCGTGACGCGAAAGGGAACGAGATCGGCATCCTGTCCGATCCGGCCCGCTTGCCGGCCCCAGCCCGCCGCCTGGTGGAAGGGGCTGTCGACCGCCGCTACTTTCTGCCGGTGATCACGCGCATCGTGAGCGCGCGCGATCGCTTCGGTACCACGCGGTGGAAGATCGAGACGGATCACGGTCCGAGGAGCTTCATCACACGGAATCTGCGGGAGGAGGTTCTCGCGCCGGTGCCGGGACGCTACTTGCTCAAGGATATCGATGGCAACCGGTATGACGTGCCGGATGTGAGCCGTCTCGACGCTGCCAGCCAGGGGTTGTTGCTCGGAAGACTCTGAGTGGCGGTTTGTCACGTCCATCGGTCGCCGCGTCGGAAGCGGCGCTGGAGATAAGCCCAAGGAACACGCTCAGAGGAAACTCCCCACCTTCGCCTTCACCGTGATCTCTTTCCCTCCCCGCCGCAACGTCAGCACGCGCGCCTCTCCCGGCCTGCCCCGCAGCGCATCCACCACGGCGCCCATCGTCACGCCGGTTGTCCTGAGACCTCCGACCTGTACAAGCGCGTCGCCGGCCTCCATGCCTTCGGCGGACGGCTGACCTTCCTTCTTGGCCACGCCGAGAACCTGGTAGCTGCCGTCGGGCTGCGGCTGAAGAGTGAGGCCGACCATGTCCATGTCGTGCGTGTCGCGCTCAGCGCCCTTCTCGAAGTAGACCGCCCCGCCCGCGTAGTCGATCTCGATGCGGTATCCCTTGACCGCGTTGGGACCCAGAAAGCCGACCACGGGACGGGCGGTCTTCTGGGAGTACCAGTCTCCCAGGCTCGCGCCCGAACCGAAGAAACCCGGAAGTCCGGCCACCCCGACACCGGTGAGCCGCATCGGGCCCCACTGGATTTCCGGCACGCGGAGCACCGGCCAGGCCGCTTCGTCCGGCCACCATCCCCAGATGTTCGCACACCCCAATGCGCCGGTCTGGAGCGGCCAGTCCGGATGGCGTCGGGCCAGGCTGTCCACGACCTCCCGCGATGCGAAGCTGTACGAAGCGCCGATGTCGAGGGCGAAGCTCATGCTGTCGCCGTCGACCACCGCGTCGATCTGGACGATGCCGGTCTGCGGGTGCACGGTCGCGGGCGCGCGCGTTCCTCTGGGCGTGAGACTCATCGGCTGCGCGAGCGTCAGGTGTAGCGCGGGGTAGTCGAACACTACCTGGTAGTGCCTCAGGACCGCGGCGGGGAGATTGGCGTCGGCGTGGGTTGTGGTGTAGATCCAGGAAGGTGAGAAGAGCACCTTTGCCTTCACACCCTGAAAATCGAGCGGCATTCCGCCCAGACGGAAACCGGTGGGGGCGGGGATTTCAAGCGGCGCTCTCCGACTGTCCGGGGCGCCCTCCGCCGCTGGGATGTCAATCCCGAGATCACGGGCCGTGCCTCGCTCATGAAGAAGTCGGGAGCACCGGTGTCGACCCAGAGGCGCACAGAGCGCCGGGTGCCGTCGGCTCGCTCGATCTGGGCGTCGACCAGCATCCTGTCGTGGTCGAGTGACATCGGCACGGTGGCGGACTTCATCGTCTCCTCCAGGGCGAAAGCGTAGCCCGGCATCGGATGTGCCACAAGGAGCGGCAAGACGAGCAGCAGGACGAGCGGCAGAGGGTATGCGATGGCCCCCAGGCCGGACCTGGTTTCACGGCGGCGCCCATCTTTCACATCGATGACACACTGGCGTCGTCCTTTTCGCGGAACGCAGTTGACCTCCATGTTTCGATCACCCCAACGGCAGAGCCCGGCACACCGCCTCGTAAGCCGCATCAAGCTTGCCCCCATACTCCGCAGCCTTCCCCGCGCCGTTGTAAAGCGAAGCAAACGCCGCAAACCGATTCCTCTGCAGGCTGTCGATCATCGGCGACCCCGTCCCGTCTCCGCGCAGAAAGTCGAAGAACCCAAGAATCTGGAACCGCACGTCGGCCTGCATCGCGTCGAACATCACGCGCACGTCGTCATAACCCAGGCGCGGATGGTTGAACCCCATGATCTGCGCCAGCCCCATGCTGATCGAGCGCAACGCCGCGTTCTCGTCCAGGGTGCGGGCGAACGCCAAGGTCTTCCACTCGCTGTCCTGATTCTGGTGAACATCCCGCCAGGCCCCCGTGGGTGTGGTCCGAAACTGATGCGCGAGCCAGCGCCGACTCGTGTCGAAGCGGAAGAACCGCTGGAACCGCGGCGCGTCGCTCTTTCCCCAGTAGTCCCAGAACTGGTGGTTCTCGAAGCGGATGATCAGGCGCCCGTCCGGTGCGAAGCCCACGCCGGACGATTCCACCATGAGAACGGCGATGGCGGTTCGCGGATCCACGCTGAGGACCGCGCCACACGCCCGCAGCAATCCGCCAAAGCTGTTCCAAGCGGAGGCGGCTCGCTTCTCGGAGGCGCCGAGTCCGGAGAGCGGCCGGATCCGGGTCTCCGTTGCGGCCGGCAGTGCGACCTGCCGCAGCTCCGGCCGGTCCTTGAGGTAGCCGGGCGTCGGTGTCACCTCGATCAGGCGGACGAAGTCCCCATGGACGAATCCCTCGATCGAGTCGCGGCGAATGCGGTACCACGCTCCGTCCTTGCCGACTACATCGAACCTCTCGCCGCGCGCGAGTTGACCGATTTGCGCGAAGTTGACCGCCGGCCCGCTGCGGATTCTCAAGACGTCGGCGGTACAGATACCTTGTTCCGAGGTGACTTCAGGCATGCGTTCCTCCTTCCGGCTTGGTCGCCGCTTGCCATAGCCTACTCCTTATGCTCGTGAACTTCTCTGCCGGCGCGAGTACGCTTTGCTCGCACCTCGGCGTTGAGCCGGCCCACGGAACCATTCGGCCCCCGAGGAATCACGCGGCTGAGCGGGCTTCGGAGGCACTTTCAATCTGCGCTTCAGCCACCAGGAGATGGGCCAAGGCGTTGTTCGGATCGAGCTCGAGACCCCGTCGACGCGCCTGGTCACCCTTCCAGAGAAGAGTCGAGGCCCGGCAGGCCTGGCCCAGCGTGAGCCAGTAGATTGCCGTTCGACGGGAGCAGCGAGTCCCGGGCGGCGATCCAGCGGGCGTCGTCGACCGGGCGGGCGAAGACCTCGTCCTCCCGGTTGCGCCAGGCGACGAGACCGTGGCCCGCACTCTCGGTGATCAGATCCGCGACGGACCGCGCCTGCTGGGACCATTGGTGCGCCGAACTATGTGAATTCACCACCTCAGTACAGGGACAGCGGTATGCGCCGAGCCAACAGCGCGAAGTGCTTGTCGTGCGAGTACAAATCGAGGTCATGTTGGATGGCGTGCTGCGCGATGGCGAGGTCCGGAATGCCCACTCCGTTGATTCCGTGGCGGAGGCAGAGAATCTGCATCTCAGTCAGCTCGTCCCAGTCAATAGTAATCGGGTGCTTGGGTAGCAAGCGGAGCAACGAGATCAACTTGCGATGCCGGCGGAGCTGCAACGCGGGAATCAGCTCTGCCAGGATGAGGTCGTTGATCACGACCAGATTCTCGTCAATCAGGGAGTCCAGAGGATCGTCAGTCTCTGCATCGCGAAAGTATCCGATCCAGACCGAACTGTCGACGAGTACGCTCACTTCCGCTTCCGGAGCGCGTGGAGATCGACGTCCAGATCCAGCTTGCCCTTGAACCGCTTGAGGCTTCTGAGGCGGCTCTTGCGAACAAGATCCTCGAGCGCCGCGATGATAACACCGGTCTTGGTGCGCTGGTGCGACACTTCCATCGCTTCAGCCAGAAGCTCTTCGGGTAGATCCAGGGTCGTTCTCATTCCATTCTCCTCTGCATATCCTGACCTCTGATCATGCATAAAGCATACACCCCGCGGGGGCTCATGTCCATTCATCACGATGTGCCTCGATAATCGTTCCGGAGTACCCCTCAGTTGTGAATCATCATAAGAGCGAGCCCCCGGCCCGGCGGCGGGGGAATGGTTGCCGTTTCCGCGAAATCCACGGCTTTTGGCTCGACCATGGCAAGACTCCGCCTCTCTTACCCTTCCCCATAGTCATCGCTCCTAACGCCGCCGGCCGCCTTCCCGTCAAGGAAGGCGGCCGGCCTCGCGTCATGGTCGGGCGAGTGCGCTACCGCACCAGCCTGAAGCTCCTCCGCTGTACGCCGTTCGCGTTCCGCATTTCCGCGAAATAGGCGCCCGATGAGACCAGCCGGCCGGCGTCATCGCGACCGTCCCATGCGACCTGGTGCGTTCCCGCCTTCTGCATCCCATCCTGCACGGTAGTGATCACCCGGCCAGACACGTCCACGATGCGGATTTGCACCAAACTATCCTTCACCAGCGCATAGGCCATCTGACGGTGCGAACCGCCGGGGTTCGGGAAGACGCCAAACCCGTCCGAGCCGATCTCCGCGAGGTTGACCCCCGGTTCCCCAACGCTGATGGTTGGCGACGGCCACGCGTCGTGATTGCCGAGCAGCATGCGCACGACGCCGTCCCCGCAAGCGAACACCACGTCCTGCAGCGTATCCTCGTCGAAGTCCCCGGCGAAGCCGATTCCCGCGTCCGCAACCGGGTAGTTCGTGCTCAGAACCTCGAAGGTCCCGTCGCCCATGCCCCGCAGGACGTACACTTGGTCTGTCCCGTAGTCGGGGACCACGACATCCAGATGGCAATCCCAGTCGACGTCCATCACGGTGCAGAACGCCGGCGAGGCCCAGCCCTCTACGATCTGGTCCGTCACTACGAATGTCCCATCGCCATTATTCAGGAAGATCGCGAACCCGTGCGAGTTGTTGTTGCACGAGACGAGGTCGATGTCCCCGTCCTCGTCGAAGTCGCCCGGCTCGATACCGTTGAGCGCGTATAGAGACGGCGGCGAGAACGGAGGGCCGAGGTGAAAGTTCCAGTCACCGTCGTTGAAGAGTACACGCACACTGCGGCCGTTCGTGGTCGCCATGGCAACGTCAAGGTCCCCGTCACCATCAAAGTCCGCTACCACGAGGTTCTTCCCGCTGGTGCGGTCTCCCTCGACCCAGTTGCCGCGCTCCACGAATGTCCCGCCGACATTCTCGTAGAGGATGCAACGCGCATCATCGACGCGAGTCACGCCCACCGCGAGATCCGCGTCGCCGTCCCCATCGAGATCTCCGGTTGCAACGGAATTGGGGACCGGCATCGCGTCGATCCGCTGGGCCGGGCAGAAGTTGCCAGTCCCGTCGCCGTACAAGACCTGAACTGCGTTGGCGGGGCTCTCCAGGCAGACAACAAGATCGATGGCGCTGTCGCCATCGACATGCAGTAGGGTGCCAGACACCGGCTGACCGACCAGAGTGAGCAGATTGGACATCGAGAACCCGGTGTCGCCATCGCCCAGCCAGACCTGTAGCTGCTTCTTGGCGCGGTCGAGGACAACATAGTCTTGGTGGACGTCGCCGTTGATCCGGCCAACGACGAGGTTCACCCCCGTGGCATCGGTAGCGGAGATGTCGTTCTCCGGACCGGGAACGAGAAAGTCCGCGGTCCGGCCGATGAGCGTCCGTACGTACCCGTCGACGCACCCAATCGAGAGATCCCACACGCCATCGCGGTTGAGATCCGCGCGCTCGATCCGGCCCGCAC
The DNA here is from genome assembly GCA_903844735.1 of Candidatus Eiseniibacteriota bacterium. Lineage (GTDB taxonomy): Bacteria > Eisenbacteria > RBG-16-71-46 > CAIMUX01 > CAIMUX01 > CAIMUX01. Next base: position 1,067 of record CAIMUX010000140.1, on the reverse strand, counting down.
CGTTCACCGCATACGATGCCATTGGCGGGTGTACAAAGGTCCCGTCCCCGTTCCCGTGGAGAATATACACTTTGTTCGTGCCATAGTCGGACACCGCAAGATCGAGCTTACAATCGCGGTCGTAGTCGCCGACTGCTGTTCCAGCAGGCGAGCTCCAGTCGGATATGATCCAGTCCTGCACCGCAAATGTGCCATCGCCGTTGTTAAGGAACACCGCATAGCCGTGCGAGTTGTTGTTGCACGAGACGAGGTCGGTGTCGCCGTCACCATCGAGATCGGCTCCTTCGATCCCGCCAAGAGCATAGAGTGTGGGCGGCGAGAACGGTGGGCCGACGTGGACGTTCCAGTCACCGTCATTGAAGATAACCCGTACACTGTTGCCGTCCGTGGTCGCCATGGCGACATCGGTGTCTCCGTCGAGGTCATAGTCAGCGAGGACGAGGTTGTGCGTGCTCGTGCGATCACCGATTACGAGGTTCTGCCGCTCCACGAAGGTGCCGGCGTTGTTCTCGTACAAGATGCAGCGCGCATCACCAACGCGGGTGATCGCCACGGCCAAGTCCGTGTCTCCGTCACCGTCCCAGTCGGTCCCCACTACCGTATTGGGCGCCTGCATCGTGGGAATGCTCGCCCCGATTGACAGCCCCCCGGCGCCATCACCGATGAGAATCTGAATCGAGTTCGCAGGCCCTTCGAGGCAGACCACCAGGTCGTCCTTACCGTCGCCGTTGATATCCATCACGGAGCCGGAAACCGGCTGCCCGGGCACGCCCATCGTGGTGCTGAAGGTGAACGAGCCGTCGCCATTTCCGACCCACACGTGAAGTTGGCCGGCATACCGGTCACAGATCGCGAGGTCAGCGTTCAGATCCTGGTTGAAGTGGCCGGTACATTGGATGGCCCCGCTCGCGGTGGCGTGGATCGACTCGCCGGGAACGAACAGATCCTGTAGGTCCGCGCGGGCGATCGACGGCGCGAGCGCGATGAAGAGCACGAGTGCGAGAACGAGCAAGCCGACGCGATGCGCGCGGTCCGGGCCGACCGTCGGGGGGGGGGGGGGGGGGGGG
>CAIMUX010000139.1 GCA_903844735.1 Candidatus Eiseniibacteriota bacterium | reverse complement strand
GTTTCGTACATTTCTCTCACGCAGCAGTCAGGCCACGCGCCGACGACAGTGCCCGAGGCCCGCGAAATCCGGGATGAAGGGACGGAGGCGCTCTGACTTTGCCCGGAGTGGGTCAGCGCAAACCAGGGAGGGGAGGTGGACAGCACGCGATCCACGCCGTCCTATCAGCCCTTCCAGGATCCTACCTTGGGCGCTCCGGCCGGGCCACAGGTCTCCCCGACCGGCTTCGCCTCTAGGTCGTACACAACGCGCCCCACGCGGTCGACATGGGCCTTGAGTTCCGGGTGGTGAATCGCATCGTAGGCCCGGACGTCGAAGATGTACGGCAGGGGAAGTTCGTCCAGCTCGCCACCTATCCGGGCCACCCGCAGGATGTCCAGATCACCCCACAGCACGAGGTCGATGTCCGAGCCCGGGCGCTGAGTTCCCTTCGCCCGGGACCCCCACCGCCGGACCGTACCGCGCACGGGTTTCGTTGTCAACGCGGCCCGAACACGGACACCCGGCGTGATCCGGCCGATCGCGCGGGGTGCCTCTGCCGCGACGGCAGGGTGGACACATCTCTGCCGTGCGCCTTCGCAGAACCCGCAGATCAGTGAAAGTCCCGACTCCCCGCCTCCGGCGGCAGCGCGTCCAACTGCGGCACCCACAATTCCTCCGCCACGAGATTCACCACCCCCGACTCCGACTGCACCTTCCCGGTGATCCCGAGGAACCCCGCCGTGCGCGCGACGACCCGGTGCTTCGCGAACACGTCTTTCCAGAGGACCAGATTCACGAACCCGGTTTCGTCTTCGAGCGTCATGAAGACCGCCCCGCGCGCGGTGGCCGGCTGTTGGCGGCAGATGACCAGCCCGGCGTAGCGAATCCGGCTTCCGTCGCGCATCGCGTGGACCTCGCGGGCGCTTGGCAACCCTTGGGCCGCCAGCGAGAGCCGCAGCGGCGCCAGCGGATGCCCGCGCGTGCTGTGACTCGAAGCGTCGTAGTCCCAGGCCACCTCCTCGATGAGTGAGAGCGGAGCGAACTGCATGTCAGGCTCTTGTGGCTCCACGCCGAACTCCGGGTCGCGCGCGTGGTGCGTGCCCCGGGCCTCCCAGAGCGCTTGCCGTCTCGATGCCTGGAAGCAGGCGAGTGCCCCGGCCTCGGCGAGGCGCCCGGTCTTGGCCGCATCCAGTCCCGTGCGCGCCACGAAGTCGGCCAGCGAACGAAACGGTCCCTCGCGTCGGGCCACCTCGATTCGCTCTCCTTCCCGCTCGGCCAGGCCCTTTACATAGCGGAGGCCCATGCGAACGGCATACCGATCCCGGTCCGGTTCCAGCCGACAATGCCAGTTTCCAGCCTGTACGCTCAACGGCAGCACTACCACACCGTGCCGCTTTCCGTCCGAGACGATGGTGGCCGGCGCGTAAAACCCCATCGGCTGGGCATTGAGCAGCGAGCAGACAAACGCCTCCGGATAGTGGCAGCGCACCCACGCCGTCGCATAGGCGATGAGCGCGAAACTCGCCGCATGACTTTCCGGGAAGCCGTATTCACCGAACCCGCGGATCTGCTCAAAGACTCGCTCGGCGAACTCCGGCGCGATACCCTTGGCGATCATGCGCGGCACGAACCGGTCGTGATGCTGCTCGATCCGCCCTTTGATACGCCACGCGGCCATGTCACGCCGCAGTTGGTCGGCCTCGCCCGGCGCGTAATCAGCCGCGACCACCGCGAGTTTCATGACCTGTTCTTGGAAGAGCGGCACGCCGAGCGTCTTTTCGAGTACGGGCCGCAGCGACGGGTGCGGGTAGACGACGATCTCCTCACCGTTGCGCCGCCTCAAGTACGGGTGAACCATCCCACCCGAGATCGGGCCCGGCCGGATGATCGCCACCTGGATGACAAGATCGTAATACGTGCGCGGCTTGAGGCGCGGCAGCATCGCCATCTGCGCCCGGCTCTCGATCTGGAAGACGCCGACCGTGTCCGCGCGCTGGATCATGGCGAAAGTCGCCGGGTCCTCCGGCGGGATCGTCGCCATGGAGATGTCGTGGTCCCAGTGCGACCGGATGAGGTCGAACGCGAGATGGAGCTGCGTCAAACCGCCGAGACCGAGCAGGTCGATCTTGAAGAGTCCGAGACTCTCGATGTCCTCTTTGTCCCACTGGATGACGGTGCGGCCCTCCATGGCAGCGTTCTCGATCGGCACGAGGGTGTCCACCCGCTCGTGGCCGAGCAGAAAGCCGCCCGGGTGGATCGAGAGATGACGTGGGAACTCCTGGATCTCCTCGCTCAGTTTGAGGAGATGGATGTGCATGGGGTTGCCCGCGTCGAACCCGGCGTCGGTCAGGATCTCGGGCGTGATCGTTCCGTAGATCGGCAGGAGCTTCGCCAAGCGGTCAACCTCGGTTTCGGCGAAGCCGAGCACCTTGCCGATGTCACGCACGGACGAACGGGCGCGGTAGCGGATGAAGTTGGCCACCATCGCCGCGTGCGTACGGCCGTATTTCGCGTAGACGTGCTGGATGACCTCCTCGCGCCGCTCGTGCTCGATGTCGAGGTCGATGTCCGGCGGTTCGGCGCGCTCGCGGGAAAGGAACCGTTCGAAGAGCAGTTCCATTCGCACCGGATCGACGGAGGTGATGCCGAGGCAGAAGCAGACCGCGGAGTTGGCCGCGGAACCGCGCCCCTGGCAGAGGATGTCGCGCTCACGGCAGAAGCAGATGATCTCCCACATGGTGAGAAAGTAGCCGTCGTAGTCCAGCTCACGGATCAGGTCCAGCTCCCGCTCGATTTGGAGGCAGGCCTTCTCCGGGATGCCGGCGGGGTAGCGTTCAAGCGCCCCTTCGAAGGTGAGTTGGCGGAGCCACTCCGACGAGCTCTTGCCGTCGGGCAGGGTCTCTGCCGGGTAGCGGTAGCGGATCTCGGAGAGAGAGAACGAGCACCGCTCGGCCACCTCGAGCGTCCGTGCGAACGAGACCGGGTCGTCGGCAAAGAGCCCGGCGAACTCCGCGGGGTTTTTCAGCGCATGCTCGTCGTTCGCCCGCAGCAGCCGGCCCGCCGTGCTGAGGGTGACACCGTGGCGGATGCAGGTAAGCACGTCATGGAGCGGCCGCCTCTCCCGCGCATGATAGAGCGTCTCCACCGCCGCGACGGTCGCAAGCCCATAGCGCCGCGCACGGCCACGGACGCGTTCCTCCAGCCGCGCTTCTTCGGGGCGCCGGTGGCGAAGGAGCAGCGCGTAGAGCCGGTCGCCGAACGCCTCGCGTAACGGGCGTGCGATGAAGAGCGGATCGGGGTCACCGGCGAGGAGACTGTCTTCACCGCCCCAGAGCGCCACGATGCCTTCGGCGTGTTCACAGACCTCGCGCCAGCTTACGAGGCTCAGCCCCTTCTCGCAACGCAGGCGGCCGGTCGAGATGAGTTGGCAGAGGTTGGTATACCCCCCGCGGTCCGCGGCCAGCAGCGTGATGAAGGAACCGTCCTCGATGGTCACCTGTGAGCCGAGGACGAGGTGGAAATCCGGCCGCTCCCGCGCGGCGACATGCGCGCGGACGGCGCCGTAGAGGCCATCGCGATCGCAGAGCGCGAGACCCGGCAGACCGAGCGCGACCGCGGCCCCTACCAGTTCCTCGGGGTGGCTCGCGCCCTCGAGGAACGAGTAGTTGGACTTGCACCAGGTGGGGAAGTAGGTCATGGGAGGGCTCGTGGTGAGAGGGGCCGGTTCCCAAGGACCCGGGGGACGGGAGCGGGCATTTGTTTGGTTTCCTCCGCTGTTGGCGAGACTTACCCGCCTCCCCCTTTGCGCTTGTCGGATGAGAATGCCATACACCCGTTCGCAACACAAGAAGGAGGGAGGGCACAGTCCAAGGTGGTTTGGCCCAGCCGACGGCAAGAGAAGTGCCTGGTCAGGGCGATCCCGCAGATCAAGCCGACACGCCGACCATGGTACTGCTCCCCGATCGGTGCCGGGTGGGTCGTTGGCGCGGGGCGGTCGGAAGCGGATGCACCGATCGTGCACTTGTGCATGATGCACTTCTGCATCATACTGGAGCGCATGATGAATCCGTTCCGATTCGGTGCGGTGGTAACCGAGGATGACTTCTGTCCGCGTCCCGACCTCGTGGGGCAACTTCGGGGTTGCCTCGAGTCAAGGCAGCATGTGGCGCTCCTGGGAGAACGCCGCACCGGCAAAACATCCCTGATCTTCGAAACTGTGCGGCGGGTGCGTGGTCTGCGCTTAGTCTATGCGCAGTTGTGGGCGGTCAAGAGCGTCGAAGACGTGGCTTCGCGCCTGCTGCGGGCCATCAGCACGACACAGGTGCGCGAGAGTTCGTTCGTGGAGCGCGTGGCACGGTCACTGGCCTACCTGCGTCCGCGGATCGAGTTCGACCCGACGACGGGGCAACCGAGTATCACGGTATCACCGGGAACGAAGCTGCCGCCGGCGGGACTGCACGGGGTCTTCGACTTCCTGGAAGAACTCAGCGTCCGACACAGACTGGCGGTGGTCCTCGATGAGTTCCAGGACATCCGGGCTGTCGAAGACGCGAAAGCCCTGCTCGGCGAGATTCGCAGTCGGATTCAGGGCCCGGGACGGGCGCCGTACGTGTTCGCGGGCAGCATTCGCCACGAGATGGAACGTATCTTCCGTGATCCATCGAGTCCTTTCTTCAAGTCGTTGCGGACTCTGGAGGTGCAGGAGCTGTCACGGGAGGCATTCCAGGAGTTCCTCGCCAAGCGGTTTGTCTCGGGACGGCGCCGGGTGCCGGGCGCGACCTTTGACGCCGTGTTTGTCCTAGCGCAAGACAACCCCGGCGATGTGCAGCAGTTCTGCGCGGCGGTCTGGGACGTGTCGAGTCCGGGAGATGTGATTGAAGGGAAGCAGGTTCAGGCGGCCTTGGCGCATGTCCTCGTCACCGAACGCAAGGGGTACGAATCGCAGGCTCGCCGGCTCACGAGCAATCAGGTCAAGTGTCTGCGTGCCCTGGCGCGCATCGGAGGACAGCGACCTCAGTCCCGGGAGTTTCTCACCGAGGCAGGGATCGCGCTGCCCGCGTCCGTGAAGCGAGCGCTGACCCGGTTGATCGACCTGGAAATTGTCTACGGCCCGGAAGTGGGCCACAAGTTCTTCGATCCGTTCTTCAAGCAGTGGGTGTTGAAAGAGCTGTAGGTCGGGCGTCGCGGATGCTTTCCTGCACGAGGCAGCCTGTCATACTGCGCAGAGAAGAGTCGACGGGGCGGAAGGCTATTATGCGGCGGCAGGTTCGAGGAAGCTTCGCTTGAGGAAGAAGACGAACAGGTCCGGAAGCGGTGCCGAGAGCTCTCGCCCCGACGGTGCTAGGCCGCGTGTCTACGGCTCCAGCGCCGCCAGGCATGACGTCGCCCGGGTCGGAGAAGACGACACCCGCAGCGCCGCGACCAGCGCCGGACGAAGTGTTCTCGCCCGCCTCGATCGTGCGCTGGTTCTGCTTTTCACGACCGCTCTGGTCGTGCGGTTCGTCTACCTGGTGGAGATGGCCCGCAAGAGCCCCTTCTGGGGACACCCCTATCTCGATGCGGCCTACTACCTGCAGTGGGGGCGGCAAATTCTCTCCGGGGACCTCATTGGGCACGAGGTCTTTGTTCGCGCCCCTCTCTATCCGTACTTCCTGGCGTTCCTCGGAAGACTCTTCGGACTCACCACGACGACTGTGGAGATCGCTCAGGCGATTCTGGGAGCGTTGACCTGTCTTTTCGTTGCGCTTCTCGGCACGCGCGCCTTTGATCGTCGGATCGGACTCGTCGCGGGGTGGATCGCCTGTTTCCACGGCCCCCTCCTCTACTGGGGAGGCGAGACTCTGATCGAAACTTTTCTCCTTCCGCTTGTCCTTCTGTCGCTGTGGTTCGTCGTTCGCGGACGCGAGTCGTGGGCTGTTCGAGACTGGGTGTGGAGCGGTCTGCTCGCGGGGCTGGCCGGAATCGCCAGGCCTACAGCCATGGTTCTTCTCCCGGTGGTGGCCATCGGTGCGTTTCTCCATCGCTCGGGCGTGGGCCCGTCGCGGCGAACGCAGTTGCGTCTCGCCGCCATCGCCTGCCTTTCGGGCGGACTCATCCTGGGACTTGTTTCCCTGCGGAACTACGCCGTGGGAGGTGACTTCGTACCGGTTGCCTCGCACGGAGGGATCAACTTCTGGACGGGGAACAACGCCCGCAGCGACGGGAAGCTGGTCGTTGTGCCGGAGGGGATCGAAATCACGCCGGAATGGCGAGGCAAGGACAACCTGATCGCCATGTCCGTGATCGGCGCGGAGAAGGCGATGGGCCGGAAGCTCAAACCGTCCGAAGTGTCATCGTACTGGGTCCGTCTGACCCTCGAATGGGTGCGTACACATCCCGCGGATGTGGCGAAGCTGTACTTGCGCAAGGTCTACTACTTCTGGGCCGGGTGCGAGTACACCAACAACGAGGACATCTATTCTTTCCGCCGCTTTTCGGTCCTCCTCTCCGTCCTGATGCTCCCACTGGGATTGATCTACCTGCCCGGGGCGATCCTGATGCCTCTCGCCGTCTTCGGGATGATCCTCTGCGCCCGGCAGTGGCGTCGCTTGTTCCCGCTGTACGGGTTCGTCCTGGCCACTTTCCTCACGGTTGTCTGCTTCTTCGTGTCATCGCGTCACCGTTTGCCGATCATCCCGGTGGCGCTGATCTTTGCAGCCCAAGGTCTCGTCACTCTGATCGATACCCTGATCGGCCCGGGCCGATCGCGTTCCCGGACGCCTGCAGGGTGGGGACGGACCCGCCAACTAGCTCTGGCGGTGCCGCTCGTGCTGGTCCTCGGCATCAACCCGGGGGCCCGCCCGCCTGGCACTCTGGCCCAATTCGAGCAGTTTGAGTATAGCATCCTCACCGGCCGCGCTCTGGAGGCGAGGGACGCGGGACGCCTTCCTCAGGCGGTCGAGGAGTTTACGCGGGCGCTGGCGCTGCGCCCGGGAGACGCGGAGACCCATTGCGACGTCGGCATGATTCTGGCGCAGCAGGGACGGATGTTTGAGGCGAAGGGGCATCTGGATCAGGCCGTTCGGCTCGCGCCAAGGGAGGGGAGATTCCTGCTCGCCCTCGGGATCTGGTATCTGCAGTCCAACGATCCCGGGCGCGCGCGGGAGCTGTTGCTCGAGGCTCGGCGGCAGGGGGCGAACGTCGATTCCGAGTTGCTCAGGGCGGCGGGCGTGAATCCGTGATCCACTGGCCGCGGGAGGACCGTGGCGGCCCCGATACGGAGGGGGCGAGGGATTACTTCGGCAAGATCGCCCGGGCTCAATCCTCCTCCTCTTTGTGGTGCCCTGCCTTCGCGCCGCTGCTCGAGTGTCAAGACGCAGGGGTATGCGGTCGGGACGACCAACCGCCTCGCCGGCCGGGCCGGGGCGTTCATCGGAATGCTGTAGCGGTACTTTCCGATCAAGGAGAAACGAAGCCAGCCGCCCGCGCGAGATCGCGGCACATCGACCAGACATTCGTGTCCTGATTGGCAAGGATGACGACGAAACCATCTGCCGTCGGGTAGCGCATCGCGATGGCGGCGACCCCCGGATTGACACCATCCTTGCCGTAGCGGATCGGCATCCCCGAGGGATCGAAGTCGTGTTCGAGGGCGTAGCCGTAGCGACGGAGGTCGCCGCTCTCCAGGGTGAAGGCGTCGATTACGGGACGAAGGAATTCCGCCCGTGATGTCGCGGAGAGGAAGCTCTCCGACTCGATCGCCGCAAAGAGGCTGGCGAGATTCCGCACCGTCACGAAGGCGCCCGCGTCGGGCGAGCCGATGGGCGGATAGGCGTAGATGTTCTTGCGAAAGCCGGCGGCGCCTCCTTCGGCTCCCTCCACCGTCGCGTATCCCTCGGCGACGAGGGGTTCGACGCCGTCCTTGGGGAAGTATCCCGCGCCTGCCATACCGGCCGGCCCGATGACCTCTGTCTCCACGATCTTGCGGAAGGGAAGGCCCGTCCGTTTCTCGAGGGCAAGCCCGACGAGGACGTAGGCGCAGTTGTTATATCGGGACTTTGCACCCGCGGGGAAAAGCGGCTCCTTGTACGCGAACTGCGGGAGGAGGTCCCTGACCTCGCGCACCATGTAGCATGGCTTTGTCTTCCAGATAGCCTCGTACTCCTCGCCCGCCTCCTCATCTGCATCGTCAGCGATGCCGGAGGTGTGACTGAGGCAGTGGCGGAGGGTGACGTCGGCTGGAATCTTCGTGCCCTTAAGGCCCGTGATATCGAGAACGCTCTCGTCGAGGCCGAGGAAGCAGCGGTCTGCCAGGCGAAATGTCGCGGTGGCGGTGAGTAGCTTGCCGAGGGACGCGGTGTCGAAGCGTGTGTCGAGGGTGTTTGGCACGGAGAACCCGCGGTGGGAAAGGCCCCTGGCCTCGGCCAGGAGCTCAAGGCCGCCTCGGCTGACGAGGAGGGCGCCGGAGAAGAGTTTTTCGGCTTCGTACCGGTCGACGATGGCACGGAGCGCGGAGAGGATCGCCTCGATGGTGAGCCCCCGGAGAGGATCGATTTTGTGCTCGTCGCTCACGATGTCCCCTCCCGTTGCGTTTCCATCGTCGATCCCTGACTACTCTATCCGCGTCCGCGGGGCCGAAGTCCGCATCCATGGTCTGCCTGGTCGCTCGACGGCCCATAGCAAGAGCTGGATCCACCGCGGCCCACGCAACTGATCTGCTATTTCGCCGGCAAGAGGCAGATTGTCGCGCTCAAGGCTGAGTATAAGCGGAAGCTCGGTCCCGCGCATAGCGACCGCGCCTTCAATGACGCGTTCCTTGCCGAAGGTTCGATCCCGGTGGCGCTGATCCGTGCCAAGCTTCTTGGTGGGCCCGTGCCCGAGTTGTGACAGACGCGGGCCGGAGTGTCTGACGGGTGGCTCTGTCAGGGTCGGATTCGAATGGCTCCGGCCTGATCCGGATCCGTGATGACGATAGATCCGCATGGGCACCGGGTTACGGGATGTCCGCGGACTACGGGGGAGTGTGACCCCCGGATGAAGCCGCTCTCAACCGTCATCGCCCGGAAACATCGGGCCGCCGGCTGGACGATATGCTCGCAACAGCCGCATCGCCGCCTCGGTCGCCGAGATCGTTCCTTCGGTCACGCCCCGTTCCAACTCGGGCAACAGTGCCGCCACCGCCGGATGCCCCCGAAAATCCTCCTCCATTCGCTCTCGTATGAGTTGGTGCATCCACTGCCGTTCCTGCTCCCGGCGGCGTCGCTCGAATGCGCCGGTCTCGCGCGCATGCGCGGCAGTCGCCTCCATCACCGCCCAACACTCGTCTATCCCCTCGCCGGTGAGGGACGACGCGGCATAGGCGCGTGCCGGAGCCCCGGTCTCTGACGGGCGGAGGTAGTGCAGCGCCATGTCGTACTGCGAGCGCGCGAGCTCGGCTGCCGCGCGGGTGTCGCCGTCGGCCTTGTTCACCAACACCGCGTCGGCCAGTTCGAGAATGCCCCGCTTGATTCCCTGCAGCTCGTCGCCCGCTCCCGGGATCAGCATGAGCAGGAAGAAGTCCACCATGGAGTGGACCGCGGTCTCGCTCTGCCCGACGCCTACCGTTTCCACCAGGATCACATCGTATCCCGCGGCCTCCAGAACGAGGATTGTCTCCCGCGTCTTGCGGGCCACCCCACCGAGGATGCCGCCGGAAGGAGACGGGCGCACAAAGGCGCGCGGTTCGTTCGCCAGCCGCTCCATCCGTGTCTTGTCGCCGAGGATGCTCCCGCCGGAGATCGTGCTGGAAGGATCGACGGCGGCCACGGCGACGCGGTGGCCACGGGCGATGAGACGCGTACCGAGAGTATCGATGAATGTGCTTTTTCCCGCGCCGGGGGGGCCGGTCACGCCGACGCGAAGCGAACGGCCGGCCCGGGGAAGCAGCGAGGCCAAGACCTCGCGGGCCTGGGCGAAGTGGGCTGCGGCATTCGACTCCACGAGGGTGATGGCGCGAGAGAGCACGGTGCGGTCACCGGCCGAGACCCCCTCCGTGAACTCGCGGGTGGAGATGGCGCGTCGGTGGGTGCCGGCGCGCCGCCCGTCGCCCGGGCCTGCGAGCACGCCCACTTTCTTGCCTACACTGCCTGCGCCTTCGCGACCTGCGTTTTCGCTACCGGTGTCTTCGTGACCTGGGCCTTCGTCACCGGCGCCCGGAAGGCCGGTGTCCCCGCGACGGGTGTTCTCCTCGCCTTCCGGCCGCTCGCCCTGGTCCGCCATTCCGTCGTCCTTCCTCTTCACGGATCCTGAAACGAAACCTGCGCCACACTCCCGCCGCGAACCCCGTGGTCGCCTGCTGCGATCTGCATCAGACCATGCTTGTGCGACTCTGCGCGACTCCTTTGGGTGAGGAGCAGGGCCCGAGACTCGATGGCACGGGTTGGCCACCGACCGCGGCCATCCGGTCCTCCTCGCGGGGTCACGGGCTCGGTCCGGCCCCATCGGCCGGTCCCCGCTCGTAGACCACCAGCCACCCGCGCTGCCCGACTCGCCGGTAGCCGTGCTTGGCGAGGTCCCCGATTCGGTCTGCCTGGCTCTCTCCGAGGACCACGAACCGCGGCGGGTTGGCGGCGATGGCCTTGCGGTGCTCCGCGATCCACGTCTCCCGCGCGAAGGTCACGCGGCTCTCTTCCAGCGCCAGTTGGATGAAGAAGCGGGAGGGGCAGCGCAGCCCGCTGACGGTGTAGATCGCAGGCTCGAACCCGCGCACGAGCAGGCGATCTCCCGGCTGGGCGCGTCTCCTGATGGTCCGGCCGATCGCCTCCTCATCGGCGTAGCTGTAAGCGTAGCCGCCGTCGAACGCCTTGAGGAACTCCGCGCGCGGAGATTGTCCCAGGATGTAGCTCCATGTGCTGCCGGTCTGGCGGAGGTACGTGGTCGGCCGCGGATTCTCCGCTGCGTGATTGCAGTTCCACTGCGGCGCGAAAAGGAAACCAAGCAGCACCGCCCCCGCCGCGCTCCACGGCACCAGGCGCGGTCGCAGGCGTCTACATTCTGCCAGTCCGTGCGCGCCGGCCAGGGCAAGAAACGGCACCAGCACCCCCCAGTGGTACGAGAAGAACTTCCCCTGCATCGCCACCGCAATGACGCCGAGCGCCAGCAGGCCAACCGGGACCAGTAGCATCTCCCAAGCGAAGCGGTCGTGGCGACGCCATGTCGCTGCGAGGGACCAGACCCAGGGTCCGAGGATCAGCACCGTCCACAGGCCGCAATTGTGAAGCCAGAAGTCGGCGCTCCAGGATCGGGCGGTCGCGAGGTCGGCCCGCCAGCCGATCCCGTAGGCGACGTTGTACCGCACCAGCATATCGACCGCATCGCCGAGCGCGCCGTGAGCGGCGAAGTAGGCGGAGCAGAAGGCCACGACCGTCGCGCCCCCGAGGATCTGCAGCCCGGCCCACCCGAGAATGCGAAGCCCGCGCTCGCGGAGGGAGCCGCCCCCCTGCCAGGCCCGCACCGCGAGCATCGCCGCGAGTCCGAGACAGAGCACTCCCGCGGTGAACTTGAACAGAACGGCCACGCCGCCAAGAAGGCCGGTGGCGAAAGCCGCCCGGCGGGCGCGGGACTCCTCGCGGATGATCACCACTCCCGCCAGCACCGCGAGCCCCTGCCAGATCTCGGTCTGTGCGCTGTCCCAGTAGTCGAAGCATGTGTAGTAGAAGCCGGTGATGAGGAGGATCACCGCCCCGATCTCGCCCGATTGCCGGCGGATGTTCCGGCGCGCCGCTCGGACCGCCAGCCATCCGCCGAGAAGGATGCCCAGCAGGTCAAGGACGCGAATCCCGAACGGCCGCTCTCCGAACATCGCCGATGCCAGCGTGTAGAGAACGTAGATCCCCGGCGGCTTTTGGTCCGTGGCGTCGCGGAAGGGAATGAACCCGTGGAGCCAGCCCCAGCCGACGTAAGCGTGAGCAGCTTGGTCGCGACCGAACGGGTACCAGAACGAGGGAAACGCGTAGACGATCGCAAGGGCGACAAGCCCCAGATCGAGCCATGGGAGACGCGTGCCGGTCAAAAGGCGACGATTCGTCAGACCGCGCGCCGGGCAACTCGGCAGCTCGCTCAAAAGTTCGCCCGGCAGCTCGTTCGGCGGTCTGTTCGGCGGGCTTTTCGCCGGGCCGCCGGTCGGCCCGGCCACCCGCGCCTTGCTTCCCTTCCGTGGCCTACGCATACCCCAACTGCCGGTTCAGCTCCGCGAGCAGTTCCTCCGCGGCCCGCGGGATCACCGTGCCCGGCCCGAAGATCGCGGAGACGCCCTGTTCCTGCAGCCATGCGTGGTCTCGGGCGGGGATGACGCCGCCTCCGGCAACAAGGATATCCTCGCGACCGAGCCGCCGCAGTTCCTCCACCAACTGAGGGAGAAGCGTCTTGTGCCCGCCCGCCAGCGAGCTGGCGCCGACGATGTGGACATCGTTCTCCACCGCCTGTCGCGCCGTTTCCTCCGGCGTCTGAAAGAGCGGCCCCACATCAACGTCGAAGCCCAAGTCGGCGAAGGCTGTGGCCACTACCTTGGCACCGCGATCGTGACCATCCTGTCCCATCTTGGCGACGAGGATTCGCGGGCGCCGCCCCTCGAACCGCGCGAACACCTCCACAGCGGCGCGCACTCGTTGCAGTGAGTCGTCCCGGCCGAACTCGGAGGCATACACGTCGGAGATGGTGCGGATCGTTGCCTGGTGCCGTCCCCACACCTTCTCCAGCGCCAGCGAAATCTCGCCGAGCGTGGCTCGCACCCGTGCCGCTTCCACCGCGAGATCGAGAAGGTTTCCCTCGCCGGCGGCGGCGTGTGTAAGTGCCGCCAGCGCGCGCTCCACCGCGGCGCCGTCGCGCTCCCGCTTCAACTGTTCCAGCCGCTCCACCTGCCGGCGGCGCACTTCAGTGTTGTCGACCTCGAGAATCTCCATCGGCTCCTCGCGGTCGGGCCTGAACCGATTCACTCCGACGATGATCTCGGCGCCGGAGTCGATGCGAGCCTGGCGCCGGGCCGCCGCCTCCTCGATCCGCATCTTGGGCAGCCCCGACTCGATCGCCTTGGCCATCCCGCCCAGGGACTCCACCTCGCAGATGTGCTCCCATGCGCGCTTCGCCAACCGATCGGTGAGCCACTCGATATGGTATGAGCCGCCGAGAGGGTCGACGACGCGGCAAATGCCCGTCTCATCCTGCAGATAGAGCTGGGTGTTGCGCGCGATGCGAGCGGAGACTTCAGTGGGCAGCGCAATCGCCTCGTCCAGGGCGTTGGTGTGCAGCGACTGGGTGCCGCCCAGAACCGCGGCCAGCGCCTCGACGCAGGTGCGCACGACGTTGTTGTACGGATCTTGCTCGCTGAGGCTCCATCCGGAAGTCTGGCAGTGCGTCCGCAGGGCCGACGATTTTGGGTCGGTCGGCGCGAACTGCTTCAACAGACAGGCCCAGAGCAGACGTGCCGCCCGCAGCTTGGCTGTTTCCATGAACAGGTTCATTCCGATCCCGAAGAAGAAGGAGAGGCGCGGTGCAAACTTGTCCACGGAAAGTCCGGCCGCAAGTCCGGTGCGAATGTACTCGACCCCGTCGGCCAGCGTGTAGGCCAGCTCGAGGTCGGCCGAAGCCCCCGCCTCCTGCATATGATACCCGGAGATCGAAACCGAATTGAACTTTGGCATGTGCTGGGCCGTATAGGCGATGATATCGCCGATGATCCGCATGCTCGGTGCGGGCGGATAGATATAGGTGTTACGAACCATGAACTCCTTGAGGATGTCGTTCTGGATCGTCCCGCTGAGCTTGTCCAGGGATACTCCCTGTTCCAGGGCCGCCGTGATGTAGAAGGCCAGCACCGGCAAGACCGCTCCGTTCATCGTCATGGAAACCGACATGGTGTCGAGGGGGATCCCGTCGAAGAGGATCTTCATGTCGAGGACCGAGTCGATGGCCACGCCCGCCTTGCCGACATCGCCCACCACGCGCGGATGGTCGGAGTCATAGCCGCGGTGGGTGGCCAAGTCGAAGGCGACCGAGAGGCCCTTTTGCCCGGCCGCGAGGTTGCGCCGGTAGAAGGCGTTGGATTCTTCAGCGGTGGAGAAGCCGGCGTACTGCCGCACCGTCCACGGCCGTGTCGCGTACATGGTGGCGTAAGGTCCGCGTAGAAACGGCGGCAGTCCGGGGAGATAGCCGAGGTGGCTGAGACCAAGACTGTCCCTTGAAGTCGCGAGCGGTGGCACCGCGATCCGCTCATAGGTCATCCAGGCCAGTTCATCGAAGGGAAGGCCGCTTTGTTCTTCGGCCCTGGCGCGCCAGGCGGCGAAGCGGGCTTCGTTGGCGGCATCGCCCGTCCTGGTTCCGACGCCGGCCCCGATCCCGGCTCCGGCCCCGACTCCGACTCCCCGGGCGCTCCACTCGACACGGCTGAAGTCAGGGATGGCGTTCATGTCTCTTCCCCTCCGATGCTACGGGCCAGTGCAGTCAGGATCGCGTGCGCGTCGGCCCGCAGGTGGATGAACTCGTCGACGCCGGACCGGCGCCATGCCTCAACCCGCTCGGGCTCGGCGGGGAGCCCGGCCAGAAGGACTCGCATCCCCGGACGCGCCCGCTTCAGCGCGGCAGCCAGCAGGGGCACCGCCTCTGGGTAACGGTCGTCGGTGGAAACGATGCACGCGATCCGCGCGCCACAACGGGCGGCCGCTTCCGCAGCAAGATCCGGGTCGTCGAACTGCGCGTCCCCATCCACTCTGAACCCGGCCAGCGCGAAGAAGGAGCGGGTGAACTCGATCCGAGGCAGGTAGGCCGCGCAGGGTCCGAGGTTGGCCAGGAAGACCTCCGGCGCGGTTTCGCCGCGAGACTCGGCCGCGGTCCGGAGGTTACGCACCTCGATCCGCAGCGCCTCGAAATCGGCGGAGAGCCTACGCACAGAGAGAGGAGGAAAGCGCACGAAGACCGGCTCCCGCACCGTTCCAAGTTCCCGGTCGACGCACGCGCCGTTGCGGAGACCTGTGCCATCATCGCTGCCTGTGCTCTCGTTACCACCCGTTCTCCCGACCCCGCCGGTGCCCTCGCATGGCCCCGTGTGCAGCGCCGCTGTGATGCCACCCAACGTGGCGCCGCGCAGCGCCGCTGCCACCGCCGTCTCGACAATCCCGGTTCTGTTTCCGGCCGTCTGGGTCTGCCCCGTCGCGGTCTCAAAGCGGGCTTGCTCGGCCAACGCCGCGGCACGACGCAACAGTCCTTCCACTGCCGCGTGCGATGCATCGCAGCGATGGCGCCCGAGCGTTGCCACTCGCTCCGCGACGATCGCCTCGACGTCCGGGAGTTGCTGAATCGGAGCCGGTTCGCCGAAGTTCGGGTACTGGTTCACCCCCACGAGGATCTCTCGCCGGGCCGCCATCGCCCTCCGCCGCCCTTCGGCCGCCTCCGCGACACGCGCTTGCGGCCCGCCGGTCTCGAGCAGGCAGCACAGCCCTCCCTCCGACTCGACTTCGCGAAAGAGCCGCCACGCCTTTTCGGCGAGTTCGTTGGTGAGTGACTCCAGCGCCCACGCCCCGCCCGCGGCATCGATCACTCGGTCGAAGCGGGATTCCTCGCGCAGGATCAAGTGGGTGTTTCGCGCCACCCGCCTCGCTCGCTCGGACGGCAGACCCAGCGGCCGGTCAAAAGGCAGCACGGTCAGTCCGTCGCAGCCACCCAACACAGCGGAGAGTGCCTCCGTGGTGGTGCGCAGGATGTTCGTGTGCGGGTCGATAGCCGAGAGGTTGGCCATGGCGGTGCGGCCCAGGAGGAAGACCGATCCCGCCGCCTCCGGGCAACCGCACGCTTCCGTCACTCTGGCCCAGAGCAACCGGGCTGCGCGCAGCTTGGCGATCTCCACAAGGAACCGTGATCCGACCGCAAATCCCAGGAGGAAGCGCGTTGCCGCCTTCGCAGGCGGTATGCCCCGCGCTTCCAAGGCGCGCAGTGTCTGGAGCGCGGAGGCGAGCGTCCAGGCGAGCTCTTCGACCGCGTTCGCCCCCGCGTCGTGCCAGCGGGCACCCCACGCGGTGAGCGTCTTGACCGGAGATGCCTGCTGATCGGCCCAGAGCGTGAGGATGGCGAGGTCGTCGTGCAGCCGCCCGATGTCGAAGGCAGCTCCGGCGGTCAGTGCGTCGGCCACCGGATCGGTGCCGATACTGCCACGGAGGCGGGTTACATCCTGTCCGCGGCGCCTCAGGAGGGCGGCGAGGAGGGTGGCAGCCGGGAGGGCGGCCGAGCCGGCATGCAGGAAGACCGGGGTATGTTCCAGGTCGACGCCGGAGAATGCAGAATCGAGGTCCGCCAGCGTGGCGATGCTCGTGCCGCCGAGCCCTATCTCTCGGGCTGTCGCGGTGTCGGGGTCAAGCCCCCGGCGCCCAGCCGCGTCGAAGAGGAGAACAGCGGCGGTCTGGCCGCGCGCCAGATCCTGCCGCAACGCCTGGTTGAATTCGCCAGGGGTGGCGTAGGGTAGCTCCTGCACGATCTCCCACGGATCCAGCCGGTGGCCCAGATGTCTGGCGCCCCTCACGAACGGCGCATCGCCCGGGCAGGAATCGGCGCCGGCGAACCCTGCGGAATCCGCTGCCGTGTACAGGGGGCGCAGCGTGATTCCCTCGGCCAGCGGGGTGAGGAGTCTTTTCTCGAACGAGGCGCCCTTCAGGGCCGCGACCGCTTCGGCACGCCACGTATCGAGGTCGGGCGCCGGGAAGTCGGCGACGCGATCGAGGTCGGAGAGCCCGGACTCGGTGCGTTCAGGCATGACCGTTGCCCTTACTACCCGGGCCTTCGACGTCGGCGCTTCTCGCCTGGCAGATCTCCAGGAGCACGCCGCCGGTGGTGCGTGGATGGAAGAAGAGGACCTTCTTGCCTCCCGCGCCGAGGAACGGCTCCGGACTCAACGGTTCGAATCCCGCTGCGGTCAACCGGTCGCGCTCCTCCTCGATGTCGTCTACCTCGAGAGCCAGATGGTGGAAGCCGGCCCCCTTCTTCTCGATGAACTTGGCCACTGTCGATTCAGGATCTGTGGGAAAGAGGAGTTCCAGATGCGATTCGCCTGCCCGAAGGTGATACGAGCGGAGTTTTTGGCTGGGGATGTCCTCGATCTGCTCCAGCCGCAACCCGAGCGCCTCTGAGAAGATGGCCAGGCCACGCGCCGGGTCGAGCACGGCGATGCCCAGATGGTCGATCTTCTTGATCATGTTCGTCGTCCTCCATCTCTGTGCGCGTCTCCGGCCGGTCCGGCATGGCGGTCGGAGCCCGGACCGGGGTACGGAGCCTACGTAGTGTCTGCGTCGCGAAGGGCCGGTTCAAGGTAACTGCTCAGATAGCCAGAAGCCAGAGTTCAGGAGCCGGGGGGCGGGAGTCCGAATGAGGACGCTCCTCGACGTGCCATCAGATCAAGCGATGATCAAACGAGAAAGGCCGATCATCGTTCAGGCGAACCCGCACGGTGTCCGGGAGCCGGGAATTCAGAAGGAGGTTCCGGTCTGCCGGTACAATCGCCGAAGGGACCCAGAGGGCGGCTGTCATCATTCTCCCAAGCCGTGCGGCAGTCGTAACAGAGCCATCTGGCCGAACAATGTCTTTCTTCATGAGAGACAACGGCTCTGGTAGCCGGAAGCGGCCGCATTCTCGCCTCCCACATTCAGTGTTACAATGGGGCCGGGCCATCAACAGGCGATCCACGGGATCCCAGACCCGCACTCCGAACTGAAGGAGTCACTGCCCGGAACGGGACGGCTCGTTGCCCTCCGCGTCCTGGGCGGCGTCGAGCACGACTACCGCCTCGCGGCGTGGATCCAGTCGTTCAAGACGGTGCTTTTCGCCTTGGAGGCGGCCGTCATCGCGGGGAAATCCTGAAGCAAAGGGAGGAAGGATGGCTCAGTTGCAGGATCGCGGCGCCTACCTGGTGGGTGCGGTTCGTGTGCCGGTCGGCAAGTTTCAGGGCGGTCTCGCCTCGTTCTCCGCCACCGACCTCGGCGGCTTCGCCGTGCGCGAGGCGCTGTTGCGGTCTGGCGCTCCGGGGGAGAGCGTCGACGAAGTGATCATGGGCAACGTGCTGCAGGCAGGCGTGGGACAGGCCCCGGCCCGGCAAGCGGCCCTCAAAGGCGGCGTCCCCGACACTGTGGCGGCGCTCACCGTGAACATGGTTTGCGGCTCCGGGTTGCGCGCCGTCGGGCTGGCGGCCAGCGAGATCGTAGCCGGGCAGGCCGCTCTCATCATCGCCGGCGGGATGGAGAGCATGTCGAACGCGCCGTACCTGCTGTCTCAGGCACGCACCGGATACCGGCTCGGCCACGGACAACTCGTCGATGAGATGGTCCACGACGGCCTGTGGTGTGCCTTCAAGAACTGGCACATGGGCAGTGCCGCCGAACTCATCGCCCGCAAGTTCAGCATCACCCGCGAGCAGCAGGACGAGTTTGCCGTGGAGAGCCACCGTCGTGCGATTGCGGCCATGGATGCGGGGCAGTTCAAGGCCGAGATCCTTCCGGTGAGCGTGCCGCAGAAGAAGGGTGATCCGATCATCGTCGACGCAGACGAGAGCCCGCGTCGCGACACCACCCGGGAAAGTCTGGCAAGATTGAAGCCGGCGTTCGAGAAGGACGGCACGGTGACCGCCGGAAATGCTCCCAGCGTCAACGACGGCGCGGCCGCCATGGTGGTCGTCTCGGGCGCGAAGGCCAAGGATCTCGGTCTTACGCCGATGGCGCGTGTCACCGGGTTCGCCTCCGGCGGTACGTCGCCGGAGATGCTCTTCTACGCGCCGGTCGTGGCAGTCCGCAAGCTGATGGAGCGCACCGGCAGAGAGATCGGTGACTACGACCTCATTGAGGCCAACGAGGCTTTCGCTGCCCAGGCGCTGGTCGACGGCAACGAGTTGGGCTGGGATTGGTCGCGCGTCAATGTCCGGGGCGGTGCGGTGGCCCTCGGACATCCGATCGGCGCCAGTGGCGCACGCATCCTTGTTACGCTGCTGCACGCCCTCAAGGATTACGGCGGCGCGCAGGGCCTCGCCACCCTTTGCCTCGGCGGCGGTAACGCGGTGGCGCTGTCGGTGGAGAGGGTGTAGTTGGAACAATAGACAGAAGTCAGAAGTCAGGAGTCAGTAGACAGAAGTCGGGGGTCAGAATGAGGACGCCGGCTACGAGACTTGAGACTCGGTGGTGTGGCACTCTGAATTCTGACTTCTGACTTCTGGATTCTTTCCACCTGAGTAGTAAGGGTCGGTGTTCAATTCGGGCGGTCGCGGAGGTTCCCCGGTGCAGGCCCGTTCTCGGACGATCAGGCAGGAGGAGGCGTACGTAGTCATGGACAAACACCGTCGCATTGGCGTGGTGGGCAGCGGGACCATGGGCAACGGCATCGCCCAGGTCCTGGCCCAGGCCGGATACCCGGTCCTGATGATGGACACGAGCCCGGAGGCGCTCGATCGGGCCGCGGGCACCATCCAGAAGAGTCTGGAACGGCTGGTCAAGAAAGGAACCCTTGGCGCAGAGCAGGTGTCGGTCATTCTCGAGCGGATCGGCCGCACGACCAAGCCGGAGGCGTTCCACGATGCCCAGGTTGTCATCGAGGCGGTGCCCGAGGAGTCGAGTCTGAAGAAGGAGGTCTTCCGGATTCTCGATGAAAACGCGGGAAGCGACTGTATCCTTGCCTCCAATACATCCTCCATCCCGATCACCGAACTGGCGGCGGTGACCAAGCGGCCCGACCGGGTCATCGGGATGCACTTCATGAACCCGGTGCCGGTGATGACGCTGGTGGAGATCATCCGGGGCCACGCCACGTCCGATGGGACGGCGGCGGCGATCGAGACACTGACCCGCGAGCTGGGGAAAAATCCGGTCACCGTGCAGGACTACCCGGGCTTCATCTCCAACCGCGTGCTCATGCCGATGATCAACGAGGCGGTCTTCTGCCTCATGGAGGGGATCGCCTCGCGCGATGACATCGACACCGTGATGAAGTTGGGGATGAACCATCCCATGGGGCCGCTCACGCTGGCCGACTTCATCGGGCTGGATGTGTGTCTTCACATCATGGAAGTTCTGCACGCCGGGCTCGGCGATGACAAGTACCGTCCATGCCCGTTGCTTCGGCGGATGGTCCAGGCCGGGCATCTCGGTCGCAAGACGGGGAGGGGTTTCTACGCCTACGCGGGCTAGGCGAACGGCTGCGCGGGTGGCTCGGAACAGACAGGGTCGTTCGCTCCGGGCGCCGGGACTTTTGTGGCAAGGCGGGCGGCGGGGCCGTTCCGCGCAGCGCACCAGGAGGTCATGATGGATTTCTCTCTCACACACGAGCAGGAGCAGATCCGGGAGGCGGCCCGGGAGTTCGCCAACGAAGAACTCGTTCCGAACGCGGCACGCTGGGACGAGACGCGCGAGTTTCCCCACGCAGCGGTGAAGAAGCTGGGTGAGCTCGGCTTTCTCGGCATGATGGTCGACGAGACGTGGGAGGGCGCCGGCCTGGACACGATCTCCTACGTGCTGGCCCTCGAGGAAATCTCCCGTGGCTGTGCCTCCACCGGCGTAATCATGTCGGTGAACAACTCGCTCGTCTGCCACCCGATCGAAACCTACGGCAGCGATGCGGTGAAGGAGACGTTTCTGAAGCCGCTGGCAGCGGGTCGCCAGCTCGGCGCGTACTGCCTGACCGAGCCGATGGCCGGCTCCGACGCCGGGGCGACCAAGACCACCGCGGTCCGGGACGGGGACGACTGGATCGTCAACGGGACCAAGATCTTCGTCACCAACGGCGGGGCCGCCGATGCTTTCGTGGTCTTCGCCTCGACCGATCCGGCGAAGAAGACCCGCGGCATCACCTCCTTCGTGATCGAGAAGACGCGCCAGGGCGTCTCTCTCGGCACCCGCGAAAAGACGCTCGGCATTCGGGCCTCCTCGACCATGGAAGTGATCTTTCAGGACGTGCGAGTGCCCGCCGCCAACCTGCTGGGTGAGTTGAACCGTGGCTTCCGGGTGGCGATGGAGACGCTCAATGGCGGCCGCATCGGTATCGCCGCTCAGGCGCTCGGCATCGCGCAAGCGGCCTTCGAGCGGGCGCTGCAATACGCCCAGGACCGGCGGCAGTTCGACGTGCCGATCTCCTCGTTCCAGGGGATTCAGTGGAAGCTGGCCGAGATGGCGACGCGGATCGATGCGGCACGGTTGCTGACCCTGCGGGCCGCCTACATCAAGGATCAAGGGGAGAACTACGCGACCGCGGCTGCCGAGGCGAAGCTCTTTGCCTCGCGTACGGCGGTTGAGGTGGCCGATGAGGCTGTGCAGATTCACGGTGGCTACGGCTATGTGGCCGAGTACCACGTGGAGCGGCACTACCGCGATGCCAAGATCACTGAGATCTACGAAGGAACCAGTGAAGTGCAGCGGATGGTCATCGCCGCGTCTTTGATCAAGGGGTAAGGAGAAACGACGTGCACCTCGGTTTCACCGAAGAAGAACAGATGATCCTCGACACGGTGAGGGAGTTCGTGGAGACCGAGCTCCGGCCGATCGCGCACCGTCTCGACGATGAGGGCATCGTTCCGGTCGCGGCGGTGCGTCTGATGCAGGAGATGGGACTCTTCGGCCTCATGATCCCCGAGGAGCACGGCGGCTCGCGCGTCTCTACGTCGTGCTATGCCGGTGTCATTGAGGAGATTTCCCGGGTTTGCGGGGCGGTGGCCATCATTCTCTCCGTACACAACTCGGTCGCGGCGTTTCCCATCCTGCGTTTCGGGACCGACGAGCAGAAGCACAGCTACCTGCCCCGCCTGGCCACCAACTGGATCGGCGCTTTTTCCCTCACTGAGCCCGATGCCGGTTCCGACGCGGCTCGCCTGCGTCTGAAAGTCGAACGGTTGGGGAAGGACGGGAAACCGCTTCTCCCGGGCGCCCAGCTCTCCGATGTGGCGCACTACCGCCTGAACGGCACCAAGGCGTTCGTCACCAACGGCTCCATCGCCGATCTCTTCCTCGTCCTGGGGCGCACCGCCGAAGTCCCCGAAGCACCCCACCGAGGTATCACCGCTCTTCTCGTGGAGAAGGGAACGCCCGGGATCTCGGTGGGCAAGCTGGAGGATAAGATGGGCTTGCGCGCCTCGGACACCGCCGAGCTCGTCTTCCGTGACTGCACGGTCGACGCGATGCAGCGGCTGGGCGCGGAGGGGGAAGGGTTCAAGATCGCCATGATGTCGCTGGACAACGGCCGCATCGGCGTCGGAGCCCAAGCCACCGGGATCGCCCGGGGGGCGTTCGAGGAGGCGCTGAAGTACGCTCAGGAACGGCGGCAGTTTGATCATCCGCTCGCGTACTTTCAGTCGGTGCAATTTGCTCTGGCAGACATGCAGACCAAGCTGGATGCGGCGCGGCTGCTGGTTCACCGCGCGGCGTGGATGAAGGACCAGGGCCTGCCTCATACCAAGGAGGCCGCGATGGCGAAGCTGTTTGCTTCGCGGATCGCCAATGAGGTCTGTTCGGCGGCTCTGCAGATCCATGGCGGGTATGGATATATCAAGGACTACGCGGTGGAGCGGCTGTACCGGGATGCTCGGATCACGGAGATCTATGAGGGGACCTCGGAGATGCAGCGGATTGTGATCGCTCGGCAGTTGCTGGGGGGGAAGGGTGGGGCGTAGGTTATGCATCGAATTCTGTTGGCCGACCCCTGCAACAGCGCGACCATCACTGCGATGAGCTGAAACTCCCGGGGCCTGTTCGATCCGCCGCGCCGAAGGCACGGCTTTCGCTCCTCGTTCTTATGTGTCGAAATCAAAACACCCATCTCTACCGGAGCGCCTGGCGGCCTCGTCGGACCCCGCCCAACCCACTTCGCCCCAGCCTGCGCGCCGCTCGCGCTACCGGCCGCCATTTCCAGCCCCGATCCTCCGTCTCCCGGCCGGACGCTTCCGGCCCCGCCATTGCCCGAACCTCCAGTGCAGGTTCTACGAGCCGCACCCGGATTGGCGTTACTCCCCTTGGGGGGTCTATCACGCTCCCTCGTGCCGCCAGCCGATCCCCCGATTCCGGTGCCGGCACTGCCGCCGGACCTTCACCGCCCGCACTTTTGCCGCCACCTACTGGCTGCATCGCTTCGATCTCTTCGCTCTGATTGTGCACAGCGCCGTCGCCGGTTCCGGCATCCGCCGGATCGCCCACACTCTGGGCGTCGCCCATGCCACCGTGGCGCGCCACCTTACGCGCGCCGGCCGCCAGAGTCTGGTCTTCCACCGGCAGATGGTCAGAAAGACTCCGCGCTCGGAAGCGGTGGTCATCGACGGCTTCGAGACCTTCGAGTACTCCCAGTTCTTTCCCTGCCACTACAACCTGGCCGTCGGTCACGAGAGCTGGTTCCTCTACCACTTCACCGACAGCCCTCTCCGTCGCAAGGGGACGATGACCCCGGACCAGAAGAAGCGCCGGGTCGAGCTGGAAGCGAGACTCGGTCGTCCCGACCCGAAAGCCGTGGAGAACGGGGTCTTCGAGCTAGTGAGCGTCGTGTGGGAGACTCCGCTGCCGGTTTCGACGCCGGGCGTCCGCGAAGACCATGACGCCCCGCACCCGCCCATCTACACCCTGTACAGTGACGACCATCCGGCCTACAGGCGCGCGGTTCGCCGGTTCGACCGGGCCTGCTCGCCGACGGATCGGCCACGCTTGCAGCACCGTACGACGCCCTCCACCGCCCCGCGTACTAGCTCCAACAACCTGTTCCCGTGCAACCTGACCGATCTGTTGCTCCGCCACTGCGGGGCTAATCACCGCCGAGAGACGATCGCCTACGACAAGCGCCGGCAGGGGGGCTTGGAACGGGCGGCCATCTTCACGGTCTGGCGCAACGCCATCAAGTGGCGTCGGGAGAACCACCCAGGAGAAACTGCGGCGATGAAGGCGGGGATGGCGACGCGACCCCTGACGTGGGCAGAGGTCTTCGCGTGCCGCCGCTTTCCGCGGGAACGCGAGCTGCCGGGATCGTGGTGGGAGTACTACTGGCGACGGGTGAAGACCGCGGCATTGGGTGAGCGGCAAACCGAGAACCTCGCCCGCTTCGCATTCTGATTGGCCGACGGGGAGTAACGCGGCCCTTGTGCGCTGATGATCGCGGCAGTCGCCACAGATCTATCCCGCCTACACGGGTCGTAGGTCGCGCCCGACGACACCACCCCCGCTCGGGCGGGAAAAACCGCCCGCACTCCGGCCGATAACCACCCAGGATCGGTCCAGGAAGCTGTCGTCAGGTTTGCCATGGATGGGCGGACAACAGAATTCAATCCATAACCGAGAGGAAACGCGGGGTCTGACCGCGGGCCGCAGCCCGGCGGATCTGCTGTTTGATCCAAGTCCGTGACAGGCTGGTGCAGCCTGCTTCAGGTCCGGATCTCCAACAGCACCTGGTCCCCCTCGACCACTTCGCCGGGTTTCACAGAGAGGTTAACGATCTTGCCCGCTACGGGAGCGGCAAGCTCGTTTTGCATTTTCATCGCTTCGATGACAAGGAGCGGCTGCTCAAGTGCGACCAGATCGCCCTCTTCGACGAGCACTTTCACCACCATCCCCGGCATGGGGGAGCGCAGCGGCAGCGGGCCGGTATGGGCGGCGTGGGCGAGGCGGGCGCGCTCTGCCAGATCGTCGGCTACCCGCGCCAGGATCGACCGCCCGCGCCACTCGATCCGCAGCGCGCCGTCGGGGAGTCTCGTGACCCGGCATTCGATCGGCCGCCCTCCGAGGCGCACCAGGATGCGGCCACACTCGGTCTCCTCCCAGGTGAGGAGCATCTCGCCGGCGTCGTCGGCGTTGCCCGTGGGCGGCGGGTTCCCCTCCTGCGTCCGCGCTCCCGTCGGCACCGTGGCTTCGCTCGCGCCATTTCCCGGGGGAGGGACGTCCCCCGGAGGGGGCACGGCTGGCGCGGGGATGCGCACCACGAACCCCTCGGCCTCGCGCGCCACCTCGATCACCCGGTCACAGTTGGGGAGGTGCGCCGTGTATGTCTCGAAGAGCCGCATCACGACCTCCCTCTGCGTTTCCACGGGCTCATCCGCGGCGCCAACGGGTCCGCGGAACCTCCTCCTGCTCTGGCCGCGCCCCCTCTGGGGATTGTTTCCCCACCGGGGGCCGTGCCGAGCACCCCGCCCGATCGCTCCAGGTGCGCGGCTACCGCCGCGATCCGCGCGAGGATGTCGGCGTCCTCGGGACCTTCCAAATCCTCACTGTGAAACTGCTCCTCGATGAACCCGGTGTGCAGGTTGCCCGCGATGAACTCCGGATGCCGTAGCGCCCACCGGTGGAAGGAGAGATTGGTGGCGATCCCTTCGATCGTGTACTCGGCGAGGGCGCGGAGCATTCGCTCCCGTGCCTCTTCGCGCGTCTGGCCCCAGGAAATCAACTTGGCCAGCATCGAGTCGTAGTGGACCGGTACCTCACTGCCGGTCTCGAAGCCGGAGTCGTTGCGCACCCCCGGACCCTGCGGCAGTCGTTGCCAGAGAATTCGCCCGGAGGCGGGGAGGAAATCTTTCGCCGGGTCCTCTGCGCAGATACGGCACTCGATGGCATGCCCTCGCATGGTGACCTGTTCTTGCGTCCAAGGCAGTCGCTCCCCGCACGCGAGGCGTAGCTGCGCGCGCACGAGGTCGATTCCGGTCACCGCCTCGGTCACCGGGTGCTCAACCTGCAATCGGGTGTTCATCTCCAAGAAATAGAACTCCCCGCCGGGCGCGAACAGAAACTCCACCGTTCCGGCGTTTTGGTAGCCGATGCCGACCGCCAGTCGCACCGCCGCCTCGCCCATGCGGGCGCGCGTCTCGGCCGAGATCACCGGCGAAGGACACTCCTCGATCAGCTTCTGATGGCGCCGTTGGATCGAGCACTCGCGCTCGCCGAGTTGGATCCCGTTCCCGTGGGCGTCGCACAGGACCTGGATCTCGACGTGTCGCGGCCGCTCCACGGCGCGCTCCAGGTAGACCAGGTCATTGCCGAAGGCGCGCCCCGCCTCGCCGCGGGTCAACTCCAGCGCCGAGAGCAACTCCTCGCGGGAACGCACGAGCCGCATTCCCTTGCCCCCGCCACCTAAGGCCGCCTTGATCAGCACGGGGTAGCCGATCTTCTTAGCCTTCGCCGCCGCCTCGCGCGGGTCGGCGGAGAGCCCGTTGGTCCCCGGAATCAGTGGCACGCCGGCATGTCGTGCCACCTCGCGGGCCGACACCTTGTCGCCCATGGAACGGATGGCGAAGGGTGGCGGGCCCACGAAGATGATCCCCGCCTCGGCGCAGGCATCGGCGAACGAAGCGTTTTCCGAGAGAAACCCGTAACCGGGGTGGAGATGCGTGGCGCGCGCCTGCTTCGCCACCTCCAAGATCCGCGGGATGTTCAGGTAACTTTCGGCCGATGGCGCGGGTCCGAGCAGGTACGACTCGTCGGCCATGACCGCGTGAAGCGCGCGGCGATCGGCCTGTGAGTAGACGGCGATCGTCTCCCACCCTTCGTCGCGGGCACCGCGGATGACCCGCAGCGCGATCTCGCCGCGGTTGGCCACCAAGAGGCGCGGCCGCTTAGAGCGGGATGTTGCCATGCTTCTTCCTTGGATTTTCCTGCCTCTTGTTGTCCAACATGCGCAGCGCAGCGACGAGGCGGGGGCGCGTCTCTTTCGGCTCGATGACATCATCGAGGTAGCCGAGCGAGGCGGCGATGTATGGGTTGGCGAAGGTCCGGTTGTACTCCGCCACCAGCTCGCGGCGCCGGTTGTCCAAGTCGGGCGCTCCCGCCAGCTCGCCACGGTGGATGATATTGACCGCCCCCTCCGCGCCCATCACGGCGAGCTGCGCCCCCGGCCAGGCGATGTTGTAGTCGCCGCGGATGTGCTTGCTCGACATCACGTCGTAGGCGCCGCCGTACGCCTTGCGCACGACGACGGTGAGCTTGGGTACGGTCGCTTCGCAGTAGGCGTAGAGCAGCTTGGCCCCGTGCTTGATAATCCCGCCCCACTCTTGGGCGGTGCCGGGGAGGAAACCGGGGACATCCTCGAGCGTGACCAGCGGAATGTTGAAACAGTCGCAGAACCGCACGAAGCGCGCCGCCTTCAGGGAGGAGGAGATGTCGAGCACTCCCGCGAGGAATTTGGGCTGGTTGGCCACCAGGCCGATGACGCGCCCGGCCAGCCGGGCAAACCCGACCAGGATGTTCCGGGCGTAATGCTCCTGCACCTCGAAGAACGAATCGCGGTCGACCACAAGCTGGATCACCGCCCGCATGTCGTACGGTTGGTCCGGCCCCGCCGGGACGATGCGGTTGAGCTCCTCGTCCATCCGATCGGCCGGGTCGCTGCTCGACTGGTAAGGCGGTTCTTCCTGGTTGTTCTGCGGCAGGTACGATAACAGCTTGCGCACCGTCCGCAGGCAGTTCTGGTCGTCGCGGGTCGCGAAGTGGGCCACCCCCGACCGGCTGTTGTGCGTCATGGCTCCGCCCAGCTCCTCGGAGGTCACCGTCTCGTTGGTCACCGCCTTGATGACGTTCGGCCCGGTCACGAACATATTGCTCGTGTCCTCGACCATGACGATGAAGTCGGTGATCGCCGGGGAGTAGACCGCACCCCCGGCGCACGGCCCGAGGATCGCCGAGATCTGCGGCACCACGCCGGACGCGAGGGTGTTGCGCAGAAAGATGTCGGCGTAGCCGCCCAGCGACTGGACCCCCTCTTGGATGCGCGCGCCACCCGAGTCGTTCAGGCCCACGACCGGTGCGCCGTTTTGCAGGGCGAGGTCCATGATGTCGCAAATCTTCCGTGCGTTCGCCTCACTCAGTGTGCCGCCGAAGACGGTGAAATCCTGCGCGAAAACGAAGACCGGCCGCCCGTGAACGGTGCCGTGTCCCGAGATCACGCCGTCTCCGGTCACCTTCCGCTTTTCCATGCCGAAGTCGGTGCAGCGATGGGTGACGAAGACGCCGCGCTCCACGAATGAGCCCTGATCGCAAAGCGACAGGATTCGCTCGCGCGCCGTCAACCGGCCGTCGGCACGGACCTTTTCCTGCTTTTCGGGGCCGCCTCCGGCGAGAACTTCCTGCCGCCGGCGGTGGAGATCTTCCATCGGGTCCGGCGCGGCCGCGGCCGACCCGGTGATGAGCTCCGGGCTCTCGGCGGCAGGGAGCGCTGACCGCGGCGTCTTGGGATGCCCACCAGTGGATGGCTTGTCCGCGGGGGGCGGGCCGGAAACGTCTCGTTTCTTCACTCCGCTGGATCCTCCATGCGGTTCGTCGACAGAATGTCCTCTGATGATGGGACATCCTAGACGGATCGACGGGGTTATGGATCGATTTCTGTTGGTCGACTTACGCGGGCGGGCCTGACGGCAGCTTCCGGGATCGGTCTCAGTTGGTCATCGGCCGGAGTTCGGGCGGTCATCACCCGCCGCCAGTAGTAGTTCCACCACGATCCGGGCAGCTCGTGTTCCCGCGGAAAGCGGCGGCGAGCAAAGACCTCTGCCCACCGCAGGCGTCGTTTCGCCATCCCCGCCCTCATTGCCGCGGTCTCGCCGGGATGGTTCTCCCGGCGTCATTTGATGGCGTTGCGCCAGGCCGTGAAGTGATCAGAAGAACCAGCGAGAACCGCGCCTTCGTCGCGGCGGATCGAACAGGCCCTCGAAGCTGCCGCGCATTCCCTTGGTGGTCGCGCCGTTGCAGGCGGTCGGCCAACAGGATTCGGTACATAACCTTCTCTCTTGACCTCGGCGCTCTTCGCGCAAAAGCTATAACCAGTCCATACTGACGACTCCGGAGAGGGTAGCCCTCGAATAACCCGCAGGAGGAACTCGATGATGCACGCACCGTGGTCCACAGATGCCCGCGCCCAGGCCCTGGGGTTGCGCCCAGCGATCATGTCCTTGCTCGTGGCCGGGGCTGTCGTGTTCGCTTTGGCGGCGGGTACCGGATGCGGGACAGATCGCGACCCGATGGTCCCGCCGGTCGTGACCGGCTCGTGCTGCGCCCCCGCGGGCACCTGCACGGTGACGACGCAGGCGAACTGCACCGGCACCAGCACCTGGACCCAAGCGGGCGTCTGCACGCCGAATCCCTGCACGGTGATCCCGCCTCCGGTGACCGGCTC
>CAIMUX010000138.1 GCA_903844735.1 Candidatus Eiseniibacteriota bacterium | reverse complement strand
TGGTCTGGCACGGCCTCAGGGGGTGGGTCATGACCGTGAGAGAATACTCCTCACACCTGGGTCAAGACCGTGAGAATCGGGTGGGTCAAGATCGTGAGAAAATCGCCCTAAACCTGGGTCATGATCGTGGGAAATGACACACGGCCAAGGATTCGAGCTGTTCTGGCACAGGAAGTCGGTCCGGTCAGGCTTCCACTCCGCACGTGAGCACCCACGTCGGGTGGGCCACGGGCGTCCGATCCGGTGACGGGAACAGCGGCCACGAACCCCGTCCCTCCAGGCGCAGTCCTGCCAGGCGCCACCGCAGACGCCCCGAACCCCACAGCCCTCCGCGATTGGCGGAAAACCCGCTGCCGCCGCTCCAGCCGGGTGTCACCTGGAGCGTGCCGCCGGTCGGCGGACACACATCGAGCGCACCCACGGACGCCTCTCCTTTTCCGGTTACGCGACCCTGCACGGCGAGGCCGAGCCAGTGGCCGTCGCGCACGGATCGGGCGGTCGCCGTTGACGGCCGGGAGCAACTCGCGCGCCGATCGAACCCGGCGTCGAGAAACCAATCCGTGGCAGCACGGCGACGTCCGGCCGGACCGCCCCGCTGCGCGGTGGCGTGCAAGCGCAATCGCTGGGTTGTTCGGGTGTGCCGCTCTTCATCGTTCTCGCGAACCGACCGACCGTCGCTACCGGTCGCGCGCAACGTGAGGCTAGCCTTTGGAAGCGGCCGCACCACTGTCCGCAACTGCATGGACCGACCGGTGCGGTAGGCTTCGATCACCGTTGGGCCGATGCCGTCCTCCCAGGCCTGGAATGCCGCGGAGGTCTGGAGCGATCCGACCGCGACCGCACCTCGGAGCCGCACGCGGCGGTCCGGCGTTGTCCGATCCTCATCGGTCGCCGGGTATGTCGGTTTCTCCGCCCGCGGGATCAAGGTCCTCCCCTCGATATCCCACCAGGCCCGTCCCCATCCGGCCCGGGCAGTCGCTCCCGCGCTCTGCAGGGCGAATCGCACCGGGCCGCGCTCCTCGACCCCGATTTCGGTCTGGTGCGTACCTCCCGGACCGATCGTGGAAGCGAGCAGACCCAACCGGGTCCCTTCACGGCCGATTCCGGCGACGACACCGCCGCTCCACGAGGCACCCTGCCGCTCACAGGCGACCCAGGTCCGGTCTGGAGCTCCCATCGCGGCCAGACGGGTCGCCCCGGACCCCAGCAGCGCTTCGGCGGCCACAAAGCGATCCGTGCCCGAGGACGACGGTGCGAGAGCGTTCCCGCGAATCGAGATCCCCGTCCGGGATCGGGGTGATTCCATCAGGGCCGGGGCTGCATCACCTGCAGTCTCGTCCCTGACCCCGCCGACAGAGTCCGCGGTACCGACTGCGATGGTCCGAGAACGCAGCCACAGCCCCGTGCCCCATGTGAGCGGAGGACTCCCTAGCCCGAGCACGAGGCGGGCTCCCTTCGCTTCGAGTAGCGCTGTCCAAGACTCGTCCGACAGGTCGATTCCCGCTCCTCGCCGGCCGGCGGCGTGGATCCCGATGCCGGCCAAAGCGGCATGCACTTCCCATCGATCGGAGGCGCGTACCGGGCCGCCGCCTGAACAGCGGGTCTCCCGCAACCAGCGCACAGCAGATCGCCGTATCGGCCCGATCCCGCGAAGAGTGGGAGGCGGGGCATTCGCCGAGGCGTACGGTGCCGTCTCCAACAGCAGGCGGCGGACGACCGCGTTGGGTTCGACGGCGATGGCATCAGCCAACCCGCGCGGACCGCGCGAACGCACTGTGGTAAGAAATCGTTCGCGCGCCGCGGCATCGATCCCATCCACCGCCGGAATGTCCTCTGCGCCCAGACGCGACCAAGAAACCAACCGCAACGAACGGACGCTCCCGGGGAGGACCCTCGGTAGGTTCGGATCGGAAGAACCGCCGGGACCGGCATGAGCGACAGGATCGACCGGACCAGCCGGATCAGCCGGAACTACCGGACTCGACGCTTGATCGATCGGATCGGCCGGATCGACCGGAATCGATGCCCGATCGGCGGCGCCGGGCCCAGCATCGTCACCCGCAGGATTCTCGCTCGCCCCGTTTTCCAGGGAATCGACCCACGCCCCGAGACTATCGGCGTCGAACCCGGCCGGAACAGCCTCACCATCGATGATGAGGAGGTCCTCGCCGGGGACCCGTTCCCAGTCCTGCCAAGAGGTTGAAGGGAAAGGACGTTGAGCCGGCTCGTCCGTGGCCACGGACGGTTCGCGGTCCGGTTGAGCGGCGGAGGTGTCGCTCACACTGGTCTTCCTTTGACAGCCGACGGCAAAGCCCGGCATCGATGGGATCCCGGCCGCCAGCCGTCCCGACCACGCTACCAACTCAAGATCGCCCAGCTCGGCCCGCACTGAAGTCGATTCTCCCCGACCCGGACCCCTGGCGTGTTCCAGTCGCCAGGCAGAAACCGGCTGCCAAGCCAACGCCAGCCGCAGCTCGGGTGGTGAGCGCACCCCCCATTCACGCAGCAGCGACACGGTCCACTTCGCCCCGGGAGAGCCCTCCAACCGGATGCCCGCGTGTGGATCGATGCCCAGCACGCGATGGTCGCCGGTGCCCGCGAAGTCCCGCACCCATGCGGCCACGCTCACCCTTGAACCGAGGGACCGGACGCAGGACGCACCAAGACCTGCCGCGCGGAGTGGTTCGATACCGGCCCCCAGCCTCAGGAAATCCGATGGTTGGGTTCCAAACAGGCTTACATCGAGGGCCAGACCGTGGGCCGATCCAGCGCCGATATCGGCTTCCCACTCGGTGTAGCCGGGCAGGCCCAGGCGCGTCACTCCGACTCGTCCGGCCCCCCGGCGCCCGCCCATTCGCAGACCCACGGCATCTAGGACGAGCCCTGCCGCAGGCTCCAGCGCCAGATGCAACGCAGCTGCGGACCAAACGCCCTCCCCGGAATGTGACCACCCCGGCGCGAAAGCCAGGGCCGCGGGAAGAAGCGGAGGCAACAGGGGCGAGGGGAACGGAGCGGATGGGCGGATCTCGAACGCGGCCCGAGCCGGACACGCTCCGCCAGCGAAGATCAGACCGAGCCCCACCCCGGCGAGACCGAGCCCCTGCGTGGGCGCCCCCCCCTGACGCCGGCCGAGAAGGGGCCGCCACCCGATCATCGTCCCACCACCAGAGGGCGGCGCGTCGTTCGCGCGCGGCCGTCACCATCGATGATCCGGGTCTCGAGAAGATAGACGCCGGCCGGGCAGGCACGCCCATCGGGTGCGCACCCGTCCCAGCGCGCCCACGATTGCGCTGCCCCGGGTGTCATCTCGAACTCGCCCGCGGTCGAACCGTCGAGTCGCAGAAGTCGCACCAGGCGCCGCGATCCGGGCAAGGCGGGTGGCAGCGGGATCCAGGCACCACCGGGATTGCGCTGCAATGAGATGGCGAAACCGCCGTTTTCGGAACCTTCGGACAGTAGTGGAATCGTTGACGCCGCCGGGAGATTGGGGAGACCGGGCGTACCCCCGGGCGTACCATCGGCCACCACCCATGCATCCAGCCCGGCATCGACAGGCGCACCCGGGAGCCGGATCCACGTTTCCTCCGCTCTGGTCGTCCCGTACACCGCCCAGTCGGTGACGAGCCCCGCGGGGTCCGCGAGCCAGAGCGTGTCGGCACCTTCGCCCTTCGTCGCAGTGTCGTTGAGAGTCGGCCAGGCCCCGACCCACGGGGCCGGCACGAATCCGGTAGCCACGGCGGCGAGGCTGTCGCGCGCCACCACGATCCGCTCCCCCGGCGGCAGCCGTTCATTGCCCTGCAGCACGAGCAGCGTCCCGCTGCCATCCCGCACCGACCATCCCTCGACCGCAACCGTCCCGTCAGCGGACTCCAGCTCGATCCACTCGGTTCCGTCCGGCCGCGGCCGGGGCGCGATTTCGGAGATTCGCAGCGGCGAGGGACCGACCCACCCGTGCAGTGTGTCGGCATCATCTTCGGGCACGAGGTCACGACTCCAGCGGGCCGTGCAGATCCAGGTGCGCAGCCCCGCGTCGCCCGCAACGTCGAGCGACACCTCCCGTTCAAGGGCCAAACCGGGTGCTAACGGGCCGGACAGCCATGCCGAGTCGCTCAGCAGGGGACCGCCATCGACGAAAAGGCGGATCTCCTCCAACGGGACCGCGCTGGATCCTCGATTTTCCAGACGCACCACCGCTCGCGCTGCACCCTCTCCAGCCGAAAGCGGAATCGGCGGTCCCGGACGCCGGAGAAGCACCGTGAGGTTACGGGCGGGGTGGTTCCAGCTTCCGGGGGTCGGCGCGGCCGCGTCGAAGTCGGTGTAATTGTCGTCGGTGTCACGCCCGTCTTCACGTCGAGCCAGGCTTTTCCCGCTGCCCGCGGCGTCGGCGGGATTGCCCTCACAGTATTCCCGCTCCGCGAGTTCGCCCCAGCCCACGCGATCGAGCTCGAGCCCCTCGCGCACCAACCGCACGCCGTCGGGTCCGTTTTGCATTTCGAGCGCACCCGGAGAACACGCGGCGCGGCCGCGCCAAGGGCCACCGACGACACACCAACCGCCGGCATCGATCCACTCCCCCGGGCTCCCCACCCAGGTTCGCGTCCAGCGGCCGGGGCCGGCGCCGTCCCCGGCCTCGAGCGCGACCCCCTCAAGCGTGGCGGGCCACGGGCCTGTATTGTGGATCTCCACCCACTCGAAGCCGCGATCCGGGCCCTCCGGGTCGTACAGGATCTCGTTGATCACAAGAGCCGCGCGCGCCGGCGGCATCACAACGGCAAGCACGAGCAGAAGAAACGCGCAACCGGTCGTACCGACACGGTTCGGAGGCGGGACCCTCGGCGACATGATGCTCCCCCAGCCGGGTGGCAGCCCCGCGCAGCGTCAGGGACCCGACGGAAGAAGGAGGGAAGCCGGTTCAGTGCCATTCGCACGCCCTTCCCGCAATCTGTCGAGATTGAGGCGGGCGGTGCGGTAGTTAGGATCAATCTGCAGCGCGCGCACGAGGAGCCTCTCGGCTGCGGCCACATCGCCCTGCTCGAGGCGAATCCCCGCAAGGTTGGAGATCGCCTGCACGTAGTCTGGTTTCAGGCGAACAGCAGCCTCGTATGAATTCGCCGCGCCCACAAGGTTGCCACGTTGGTACTGAACCTGGCCGAGATTGAAACGGGCTCGGGGATACGACGGGAGAATCCGCAACGCCTGCTCATAGGCCTGGACCGCCCCGTTGAGATCTCCGCCTTCCCGTCGCACCGCGCCGAGGTTGTTCCAGGCCTCCGCATAGGTCGGTTCGATGGCTACCGCCCGCTCGTAGCTCACCCGCGCGGTGTCGAGTCGGCCTGCCGCCTGTTCGATCCGCGCCACGTTGAAACGCGCCTTGGCGCTCAAGGGCGCCGTTCGGACCTGCGTGCGGTAGAAGATCTCCGGACTTGCCCAGGTCGTGTTGCGCGCGATCCCAAGCACCGCCCACGCCGCCAGGATCGATCCCAGCATCACCATCGCTCCGGTTCTTCCAAGGCGCGCCCGCACCCATTCGGTACCGAGCCCCATCAGCAGGCAGAAGAAAACGGACGGCGCATACGCCAGCCGCTCTCCCATGATCGTGCCGATCGGGAAGGGGACATTCGAGACCGGGAAAAAAAGAATCGCGTAGCCGACAACGGCGAACGTAGCCACCGGCATCCGGGAGCGCAGACGCCACCCGAGCCACGCGGCAGCTCCTAACCCGACGACCGCCCCGAGCAGCCGGACATCCAGCAGCCCATGCACCACCGGAATCTGCGCAAATGAATAGTCCGAGGAAAGACCGATCGGCAGCAGTAGTCGGCGCAGATACATCCCCTGGACCGCCACCGCCGTGAGGCCCCTCTCGATGGCGGAGGCATGGGCGACGGAGTTGTCCAGGTGCATGATCACGAGAGGGGTGTTCCCCACCACCAGATGTCGGATCCCGAACCAAGCGAGAGCCACGGCCGCATAGACCCCGTACCAGCGCACGCGACTGCGCACCCGGGCACGACGCAACCAGAGGTCCAGCCAGACGACCAACGGCAGAAACGCGAGGGCCGATTCCTTGGCGAAGAGAGCCAGGACAAGAGCAACGGTCGCCGCGGCGGGGCGCCGCCGATCGTGGAAAAGCAGACATGCCAGGCCGAGTGCGACCGCGAGAAGGTCGGCCCGGCCCACTACCGCCGCCACCGCTTCGGTGTGGAGCGGGTGCGCTGCAAAGAGGAGCCCCGCGGCCAACGCAGCCCATTCGGCCATCCCGATCTGTCGCGCGAAGAGGTAGAGGATCACACCGACGAACGCGTGCAGCAGTGCGTTGACCAGGTGATAGCCGGCCGGACTTGCACCATCGCGGCCGACCAGCCGGTTGGCCGCGTAGTTGGCGGCGATCGTCCACGTAGTCAGGGGTCGGTAGAGCGTGTCGTGCGCGATCACCGGCCCCCAGTACCGTCCTCCCCAGATCGCCTTCAGGTTCAACGGATCGTGGGTAGCCGAATTGTTCGGGATCAATTCCGCATCATCGAAGACCAACTCGTTCGGTATCGTGTTGGCAAAGACACCCAGCCCGAGCAAGAAGATGAATAGCCACGGTGCCCGAAAACGCCCGCCAACCGCCTGCGTTTGCTTCTTCCTCCTAGCCATAGCTGCCTAAGGGTAGCCGACGGGAATCCGGCGCGCCAGTGTGCCGCGATGCAGGGTGCCGCGACGTAGGGTGCCGCAACACTGGGTCAGGCGAGGCCCCGGCGGCGCCGCAGAAACCACTCCGCGGAAAGGACGACGACAAAGGAGACAAAGAGCAACCAGTGGTTCCAGAGATCCCACTCGCGCACGCGGCCTTGGCGCCGAATCGCGCGAGGGATGGCATCAACGAGAGCGTCCACGCCCTCCGCCTCGAAGAGGGTGCCGCCACTCCGCGCGGCTACCTGAGCCAGGGCCTCGCGATCCGGCACGGTGCGCGCGAACTCGGGGCCCATCGACTCGACCCAGAACCGGCCGTGCGCCCGCGACAGTTCACGCCCATCGGTCGGATTGCCGGCCGTAGCCTCCCAAGACCAGGCCCCCGGTGCGAGCGCGGCGTCCGCACCCTCGTAACGCCCCGGCTCGACGCCTGCAGGCAACTCGATGGAGCGCGGCGGCGCCACACCGGAATCGGGCCGTATTTCCACACGCACGCGCGCTCCCGACACCGGTGCATACGCCTCGTTCCATAGCCCGGCCGTGAAGCGAACCGACTCGCCATCCTGGTAGACCCGCTTGCCCGGATCGACCTGGAAGCGCTCGCGCACCGCGGGCTCCGCCAACCAACGCACGAGCCCCAGCAGAAACTGCGCATAGAGGTCGTCCGGACTCGGCGTGCCCGCCGGGAGAAACGCCCACCGCCACGCGCCGCGTCCGTAGAGCCAAGCAGCCTTCCCCTGATCCGTGAACGACACGGCCAGGGCAGGGGCCGCAAGCCCGCGGGGACCGCTGTACTCCAGAAGCACCCGTGCCTCCGCCGCCGGGATGAGCCCGCCGCCGGTGCGTGCCAGCGGCGGGAGCGCAGCCCAACGCCGTGCCGTCTCAGCCGGGTTGTCACTCACCGCCGTAGCGGAATGACGCTGCCCATCGAGCGTCACCGAAACCGGCAACGCGCGCGACTGCGGAAACGGATCCCGATCCACCGTGCCGGGCAGCACGCCCGCCAAGAGGCCCGTCGAGGCCCATCCACCGGAACGCGCCGGCCCGCCCAGCAGGAAGAGCCCGCCGCCCGAGCGCACAAAGCGGGCGATCGCATCGGTCACCACCGCCGGGACGCCGTGTTCGTCGTAGCCGACCAGGACGACGGCAGCGAAATCGCGCAAATCGGCCGCCGACTGGGGCGGACGGCGCAACACCGGGTCGCCCTGCACGCGATAGTCCCCCGGACGTTCCTGCACGAGAAAGGTGTACGAAAGCGTTGTATCTGCAGCCAGCGTGCGGCGGAGAAACGCGTAGTCCCAGTCGAGCCGTCCCGCCAGCACTAGAACGCGCGTCTTGCGTTCCAGGACTTCCACGGCAACGCGTCGCCGGTCGTTGCGCGGGATCGAATCGCACTGTGCCGTCAGGGAAACATCGAGCAGCACCGTGCCGGGCGTCGTGAGCCGCACTTCCAACGGAACCTCTTGCTCCACACCCGAGCCCGAAAGCAGTCTGACCTCGCGGGTCGCCAACAAACGATCGCCTTCGCGCACATCGAGCCGGGCCATGGTGCCACCGAGTCCCCAGGTCGAGATCACAGCACGCACGGGGAGCGGTTCGCCCGCAAACGCAGTTGGATTCGTTCGCACCGAGCGGACTTCAGCGTCGGTGAGCGGCCGGGGAGCGCCCACCACCACGGCGAAGACGGGAACCACCGAGGCGGCGGCCACCCGCACCGGGTCCCGTCCGCTCGTGCTCACGCCATCGGTCACGAGAACGACTCCCGCCACCGGCCGCGCATCGGCGCGAGCCAGCGCCTGTTCCAGCGCAGCGCCGAGCGCGGTAGGCCCCGCTGGAGGACGCGCAGAATCGGGACTCGCTGGACGCAGTGTCTCGGCGAAGTCGTACCAATCGAGTCGGTACCGATCTCCCAGCCGAGAGCGCACGCGCCTGATCGTCGCATCCGCCGCGGCCGCTCGGGTCAACCCC
Organism: Candidatus Eiseniibacteriota bacterium; assembly: GCA_903844735.1. Lineage (GTDB taxonomy): Bacteria > Eisenbacteria > RBG-16-71-46 > CAIMUX01 > CAIMUX01 > CAIMUX01. The sequence goes on along the minus strand of CAIMUX010000138.1, from coordinate 66,413 downwards.
GGGGTCACCCCTCCGACCGGCAGCGACATACTTGCGGAACGATCCATCAGCACAGCGAGGCCCGGACGCCCCGTATCGTGCGTCACGGCGGTCAGGACCGGCTGCCACAGAGCGAAGACAACCAGCGAAAAAGCTAGACCGCGCAGGATCCACAGAATCCAGCGGGCGGGGCGCTCCAGCGGCGCCAGGACGCGGTAGTAGGCCCAGAAGGCCACGGCGATGGACGGAACAAGGAGCAGCACCCAGAACCAGAGGTGCGAGGCCAGAAAATGCAGTGACAATCGTTCCAACTGGTTCTCCCCGCGACCGCGAGCCGACATGCAACGGGGGGTTTCACCCCCGCGACACTCTCCCGGTTCCCTTCCCTCTTACGACCGGTGGCTCATGGCCGACCACCCCGGTCTCGATCGGCATCGTGCTGTCGCACTTCGCGGCTGAGCAGCAAGCCCCACCCCCGCCGGTACACGGCCACGCCCCCCGCGACAGGGCGACGGAAGTTGGTCCACCCGATCATCAGTACGTGTAAAACGGCCGCGGCAAAGATGATGGCCAATCCCCGGTCGATCCCCAGTCGCAGTCCCGGCGTGGCCCGCCCCAAACCCAGGACAAGCAACAAAAACCCGGTCAGCAACGAGATCAAGATCCCGGTCACCTTCCCGAACGGTGTCGGCTGGATCCAGATCTCTCCCTTAGCCAGATACAGCGCACCGCAACCACCCAGCAGCAGCACGTAGCGGGCCGCCACGAGTGTCCCGGTAAGCCACGAGAGAATTCCCACCGCGGAGAGCGACAGAAGCACCCCGAGGTGGAAGAGAGTGTCCACGAACGGATCGAGAACGAAACCGAGCTTGCTCTCCTCGTGCCGTCGTCGCGCCACCGCGCCGTCGATCACGTCGGTCAGCCCCAGCACGGCGTAGATGCCGAGCGCTGCCGTCCAGTGCCCCAACCAAAGCAGGTAGAGCAGCAGCGGCAGGAACGAGGCCCGCAGGACGGTCAGCAGGTTGGCTAGGCCGAGCCTCTCCAGCCGCCGTCCGTCCAGATGCTGGAGAAAGCCCGAATTGAGCAACAACAGCGATCCAACCCCGGAAATCCAGACGATGTGCCCGAAAAGAAAGGGAAGCGCTCCCGGAAAGTGAAGCCACCGCCAGAGCCACAGGTCGGTGACGAGGGCGACGGCAAGAAGGGCACAGACGGCCTGCACGATAGAGCGAACCGCGTCGGTGTCGGCCCTTCGACGGGGGATTGGCAAGCTATCGGCCGCGCGCGGCCGCCACGCAAAGAAGGGCCAGGACGCCCACCCGAGGACATGTCGCAGCTTCGACCGCCTAGTCGCCGGGCTTTGTGTGGGTGGGCTCTCCCCCGGCGTGCGGAAAGGCGGGCCGACTTCCCCCGGCGTGGGGGGAGGCGAACCGGCTCCACCCATCGGAGGGCCGGTCCCGCCTCCATGTGCCGCCAGTCCCATCACCCAACCGCGTTGCCTCCATTCCGGCCTAGGCCGTGGAAGAGGCCGCCGTCGCGCTCTGCGCCCGGATCGTGGACTGCGCCGCCGCCAGACGCGCGATCGGCACGCGGTACGGCGAACAGCTCACATAGTCAAGCTTCGTACGGTAGCAGAAGTCGATGGACGACGGATCACCACCGTGTTCACCGCAGATTCCCACCTTGAGGTCACGGCGCGCACCCCGGCCTTTTTCCACCGCCATGGCGATGAGCTTGCCGACGCCGCGCTGGTCCAGCGACACGAACGGGTCGTGCTCAAGAATCTTCCCGTCGACGTACTCCGGAAGGAACTTCCCCGCATCGTCCCGGGAATATCCGAAGGCCATCTGGGTGAGATCGTTGGTCCCGAAGGAGAAAAACTGAGCCTCTCCGGCAATCTCGTCGGCGAGAAGAGCCGCCCTCGGGATTTCGATCATCGTCCCCACGAGGTAGGGCACCTGGACACCCGTCTCACGCTCCACCTCGCGGGCCACCCGGTCGACCACCGCGCGCTGGTGTCGGAACTCCGTCACGTCGCCCACCAGCGGTATCATGATTTCGGGGAAGACCCGCACGCCTTCCTTGACCAGCCCGGCCGCGGCCTCGAGGATCGCCCGCGCCTGCATGGCTGTGATTTCCGGGTAGGTGATGCCGAGCCGACAGCCGCGGTGCCCTAGCATCGGGTTGAACTCGTGGAGATCCTCGACGCGCCTCAGCACGTCCTCCACCTCCGCCAGGCGCTTCGGGTCGTTCCCCCGCTCCTTCAGTACAGCCCGCTCCACCATCAACTCCTCCCGCTTGGGCAGGAACTCATGGAGCGGCGGATCGAGGGTCCGGATCGTCACCGGCAGTCCTTCCATGGCCTTGAAGATGCCTCGGAAGTCATCCCGCTGGAACGGAAGGATCTTGCCGATTGCCTCGTCGAGCTTTCCCTGTGGTCCGGCCAGATCTTTCTCCGCCGCCGCCACATCGGACTCAAGCCTGGACTTCTTGTCGCCGACCGCGTCCAGCAGATCCCTGTGCAGCCGCTCCACGCGGGCCCGGTGCCGCTTGGCCATGGGCGCGTAGATGATCATCTGCTGCACCCAAGGAAGCCGATCCTCAGCGAAGAACATGTGCTCCGTGCGGCACAGGCCGATCCCCTGTGCTCCGAAGTTGCGCGCCGCAATGGCGTCGCGGGGGATATCGGCGTTGGCGCGCACGCGCAATCCACGCACCGAATCGGCCCAGCCCATGAACGTGCGGAACTCCCCGCTCTCCTCCGGATCGATGGTCGGCACCCGGCCCAGAAGCACCTCGCCGGTCGACCCGTTGAGGGTGAGGAGCTCCCCCTTCTTCACCACGTGCTCGCCGACCTCGAAGTACCCTTCGGTCTCGTGGATGCGCAACCCGGAACAGCCGGCCACACAGCACTTGCCCATACCGCGCGCCACCACCGCGGCGTGGGACGTCATCCCGCCCGTGGCGGTGAGGATCCCTTGCGCGGCATCCATGCCATGGATGTCATCCGGATTGGTCTCGTTTCGCACCAAGACCACCTGGCGCCCCGCCGCCTTCATCTCCACCGCCTCGTCCGGATCAAACACCACCTCACCCACCGCCGCACCGGGCGAGGCGGCCAGCCCCTTCGCCAGCACGGTGACGGCGGCATCGGGGTCAATGCGCGGGTGAAGCAACTGATCGAGTTGGGTCGGCTCCACTCGCAAAAGAGCCTCCTCCTTCGTGATCAATCCCTCGCTGACCATTTCGACGGCGATGCGGACCGCTGCCTGCGTCGTGCGTTTGCCGCTGCGCGTCTGCAGCATGTACAGCACGTTATCCTCGATGGTGAACTCGAAATCCTGCACGTCCCGATAGTGTTTCTCCAGTCGGCCGGTTATCTCGCGGAGCTGCGCATAGACCTTTGGCATCTCATCCTTCAGCTCCGCGATCGGCTTGGGCGTGCGGATGCCGGCCACGACGTCCTCGCCCTGGGCGTTCAACAGATACTCACCGTAGAACTCCCCTGCTCCCGTGGCCGGGTTGCGCGTGAATCCGACGCCGGTGCCGGAGGTCTTCCCCTTGTTGCCGAAAACCATCGCCTGCACGTTGACGGCGGTTCCGAGGCTTTCCGAGATGTTGTGCTGCTTGCGATAGAAGATCGCCCGGTCATTGTTCCACGAGCGAAAGACGGCGTCGCGCGCCATGTCGAGTTGCACCCGCGCGTCCTGCGGAAAGTCGCTCCCGGTCCGCTCGTGAATGATCCGCTGGAAGGCACCGGACAGTTCCTCAAGGTCATCCGCCGTGAGATCGAGGTCGGAGTCGGTCCCCCGCTTGCGCTTGAGCCCGCGGATCTCGTCCTCGAACTCGTCCTTGGCGATGTTGAGCACGACGTTGCCGAACATGGAAAGAAAGCGCCGGTAGGAGTCCCAGGCGAAGCGGGGATTGCCGGTCCGCTCGGCGAGACCGCGAACCGTCCTGTCATTGAGGCCGAGATTGAGGATGGTGTCCATCATGCCCGGCATGGAGAATTTGGCACCGGAGCGCACGGAGACCAGAAGCGGATCGGCCGGGTCGCCCAGCTTCCGGCCTAAGAGTTCCTCCAGCCGTCGAACCGCCTCGGCCTGCTGCTCGGCCGCTTCGGTCGGAACCTTCCCCCCGGAGGCGGAATACAGGCTGCACGTATCGGTCGTGACGGTGAACCCCGGGGGCACGGGCACACCCGCATTCGTCATCTCAGCGAGACCGGCCCCCTTGCCGCCGAGGAGGTCGCGCATGGTGCCGGTGCCTTCAGCCTTGCCATCGCCGAAGAAGTATACGTACTTCGCACTCATCTCTTCTTTCCCCCTGCTTTCCAGCTCTCGCCCGAATCCCGCCTTCGACCCGAAGGCGTAGCATACCGTTCCATCTCGTCGTCCAAGACGACGACGCTGTAACAAAAACAGTCGACGGCGGGAGCGGCCGAGGCCGTCTCCCGCCGGAAGCCCGTACGGACCTCCCGGATCAGAACACGACCGTGAAGCGCCCCTGCGTTACTTCGCCAGGCAGGTGATTTCCCGCCGGCGTCACTACTTGGTAGATGTAAACACCGGACACCACAAGCTTCCCCGAGGAATTCTTGAAGTCCCAGGCCGAGGCATCGCCCGCGACCCCGTACCGACTTCGCCCGTGCTCGATCAGCCGCACGAGATCTCCGCCCAGCGTGTAGATGCGGATGGTCGCTGCTTCCGGGAGATGGCGGAACTCGACTTGCGGCTCCTGCGGTGACCCTCCGGGGGTCAGCCTTTCAAACTCACGGATGTCAAACGGGTTCGGGACCACGATGACCTGCCCGAGAAGCGGCGCTACGGAGTCCGGGGGCGCCTCGGCCGTCAGCGGCGTGGGCGGACCGCCGCTGATGTCGCGGTAGAAGCCGTTCCAGACCGCCTGCGCGCCGTCGGGGAAAACCGGAAACACCCCGCCCTCCAGATAGCGCGAATCGAACCTGGTGATGCTGTAAAAATAGGGGATGCCGTTGAACGGGCCCGCGACTTCGAAGTCCTCCATCTCCGGCTCGTTTCGCACATACGGGTTCTTCCGTCGGATGATCGAGTCCGGATCCGAGAACGTCCGCACGGAATCTCGGAACGTCCAGGTCGAGTCGGCGTAGTTGTAGATGCGCAGGAGCTTCCGGTCCTCGATGTTCGGGGTTCGACTGCGCCAGATCATATAGCCGCCGAAGCAGCCGGGCTCGTCGGCGCCGGGCCGGCACGGCCTGGCCCGTATGACGGTGATTCTTCCGTCATCGTCGCCGATCACCATGCGGGCGCCATCGGTCGTCAAGATCGACTTCGTAACCAGGAACGCCCCCGTCGTCTGAAACACGGACTCCGATCGGTAGATCGCTCCGCTGTCGCCACTACGCACCTCAAGTCTTCCCTCCGACGTGACCACGGAAAGAAGCGCTCCGTCCGGGGAAGAGAGGGCGACGAACGGAGCGACAGCACCCGTCTCCATGGCGGTCAGCAGTGTACCTTCCGGGATTCGCCAGATGCGCACCTGGCCGGTGGAATCGACAGAGGCCAACTTGCGGCGTCCTTTTGTGAAAGTCAGGCCGGTCACCGGTCCGTTATGCCGCTCGCTACCCTGGCCGAGTATCAGGAGTGGCGAACTCGGTGGGCTCTCGATGTCATAGATTCGGATCGTCCCGTCGCGCGTCCCGACCGCGACCAGTTTGCGGTCCGAGGTCATGTCGAGGGCGCCGGTGGCGCCGCCGGGGACCGCGATGGCGTAGCCGGGACCCAACAGCTCTCCGGGCCGGAGCCACACACGAAGCGTGTCGTCCGTCCCCGCCGACACGAAGCGCAGATCCGCCGTGTCGCTTACGGCCGGGTAGAAGACCAGAGCTCTGACACCCGTTTGACCCACAATCGACTCGGGCGGACCCGACCGGTCGAGGCGCCACAGGCGGAAATCCCCGTTGCGCAGCGCACCGAGAATCCGTTGATCGGAGGCATGCATGGTCAGAACCACGGGCATTTCCGCCGCCGGCTCGCCCGCCTGTCCCAGGGGCAGATCGACTTCGACGCGTCCGTCGGTGATGGCCCATCCGCGGATCACACTTTCCCCCTCAGCGGCCGAGTAGACCATGGAGCCATCGCTGCTAGACATCAGCAGCCGCACCGCTCGCGCCGCAGGGTGAATCGCGGCGTACAATGTGTCGACCCGCACCACGACATTACCATTGTACACAGGGTCGTCCGCATCCGGTTGCCATGTCAATTCCACCCGACGATCACCAAGCATCGGCGGCGTGTTGAAGACCGCGGCCGCAACCGACCCGACCCACCCGGCAAGCAGGATCGACCCAAGGGGCGCCCACCGGGCCATCCTCCCCACCCATTCCCGCCGCCCCCCGTGAGCAACCCGAGGCATCATCCCACCTCCAAGCACACCCGTCCGCACCGGTGCCATCCTCCCACGCGAGCTATTCCGGCCTGTCGCCGAAGAACCCCGCCGTCTCACGCTACTGCTCCCGCCCGGTAAACAGCCAATTCACCGCGGCAGTCCCTGCGTCCATTATGCGATCCTCCTGGAACCACCAAGGCTGAAAATCGAACCAGACAACCCGCCCGTGCTGCCGCCCTTCCAGCGTGTCAGCCCTTGTGGACTGGTAACGCGCCCCGATGATGGCACCCTGGACAGTCGAGGCAGAGACGCCGCATCGCGCCACGGCCGACTTGTTCCACGTCTCGACCGTGTACAAGGTATCGAGCCCTTCTGACTGCACCGGCAACTGGTTCATACCGACCATATTCCCTTCCCAGCCGATCCCGCCGAAGTACTCAGCGGTACCCATACGAAAAGGATCCCACTTCACCGTATCGAGAAAGAGGTCCGGGTAAGCAGGATTCGCGGAGCGCGCGACAAAGAGACCGCTCTTCGCGACGAAACAGGGATCGGGATCGCGTGGGGTCGTGGACACGATCGAGTTCTGCATATACAGGAACTTGAAATAAAGTCTCTCTTTGTCTTCGCTCAAGACCGGCGGATCCACCGGGTACCTGAGCTGCCGGAGGCTCATCCCCACGATCTTCGGCCCGAATATGAGCAGCCGACCGCCGGCCTTCAGAAAGACCGAAAGCACCGCCTCATTCTCCGAGCTTCCGATGCCGCTGTCTATGGCCCCGACGTTGTTGAGGCTCCAGGCGATGGTTTGATAATCCGCCACATCCTCCAGTCGCAGAATGACCGGAGTTCGCCCGCCTTCATTATACCCAGGCCAGATCTTGAAGTCGTCCACCTGACCGAGGGCGCGCAGCCGGGCCAAGATAGTCCGGTTGAGGAAGGCGTCGTGCAAAGCGTCGCTTTGGCGAGGAGAGTCGAAGCGTGCGTCGTCGACGACGAGGGCGGTTTTGGAAAAGGTAAACGGCACCACATTCATCTTGATGACACACTGCCGGGTGGACGAGCGGTTGTCGCTGACGTCCCGCATCAGGATGTAAAGGTAGTGGGTAGGCCCATCCTCCAGGGCGAAGGTGAAAGATGACTGATTGGCCTTCCAACCGCCCCAGCCGATCCACCCGCCGATCCCCTTCGGGTCACGAAGCGACTCGTTCGCCGGATCGGGAATGTCGAGCGCGTAGTTGACGTTTCCGGGCGTGGAACCGTAGGTGGAGGCGTCGCCTATCCAGCGAAAGCGGATGGGAACCCCCGGCGGCACGCCGATCTCCCACACGTCGCCGTCGCTCGGAAACCGGTGGGTCCCCAGCGACACTTCGCTGACCACGACGGTGGGCATGGACGCGCCGGAGGTGACGGCGAAGACGATGAAATTGCGCCGATTCTCCAGCGATGGCTCGATGGCACCGGCCTCGTCCACCGCTCGCACAGCGAAGGCGACCATCGCGCCCACAGGGAGGTCGAACAGGGTAAGCTGCTTGGTCGTGCGGGGCACGCGGATCCACTTGGTCTTGGATCCGATACCCAGGCTGTCCAACAGGTTTTGCCCGTTCCGCAGGGAATCGATATAGGCGTAATCAAAGTCCGGCATACTTTTCACCCGCACCAGCTTGTACTCGTAGGCCTCCGGCTTGCCGTCCGGGCGGGAGGAGTCCATGTCCTCCCCCTCCCATTTGACCACGACAGTGCGCTGCAGCTGCGCCACATCTCCCATGGTCTCCGCGATCGGAAAGGTGATCCGCGAAGTCGGCGCAATAGTGCGGGCGTTGAAGTAGCGCTTGTCCGGCTTAGAGAACGAGAACTCGTCGTCGATCGCCCGGATGTAGAAGGTATGCCAGTCGGTGAAGACCGAGCTGCTCCCCGCCACCTGCCGAGTCGCCTTGAAGTTATAGCGCGCTGCGAACCCGGTGGTATCGTGCCAGGCGTCTTCGGTGACAGTGTCATCCACGGCCCATTGGTAGTAATCGACCACGCCGTCGGCATCGCTGCCGCTCCAGAAAAACTGAACCTTATAGTCGACCCCGACCGGGTCGGGGGTGGCGGCCCCGCCGGTGATGCGAACCGCGGGACGGAAATTGGCCACCCGCTCGCCCGTCACCTTGTCGTTCGGGATGAGAAGACACCCGGCCTGAACCAGAAGAACACCGATAAAGGTCAGGACGAGGAAGCGAGACATGTGCACCCTGTTCATTTCTTGTCTCCCTGGCCGGCGGGCCGACGCGTCACCCGTGCCCGTCATGCTCTTCGTGGGGGTGACTACTACTCCAGGCGGAAATGGATCTCCCGGTCTGCCGTCCTATATCCATAACGATCACGATCCGACGGCCTTTCAAAGGCCTCGCGGGCTCGAACGACCAGTATGTACTCCCCCGGGATGAAAACCGATTGGGGGTCGCTCGGTGCCGGGTCGGGTAGGCCGAACGCACTCATGTCATCGTGCAAACGGAATGCGCCGTCCGCGCCGAGGACGCCGAGAGATGGCCTCCAGCTCGAAGGGAAGAAGATCTCGGATCCCTGTCCGCCCGAGGGCAGCGGGTAGGACTCCCATCGAAAGGTGAACTCCAACCCGGCGGAATTGACCGCCGACGAGTAGTCGGGATCGTAGGCGGCGAAACGCACCATCATCGTGTCCCGACGGCTCGCAGGGTAGCGCCCTCCTTCAACCGGCCGCTGGTTGATCGGCCCGGAGTCCACCGTCCATGTGTCCAGGAATCGAGCCTTCTTGTTGATGCTGAACCGAATCTCCGCCGGTGTGCCGTCCCAACGGCCCAGCCCGTCGAGCGACCGGGCCATCAGACGGTAGTTCCCGCTGAAGTTCGGGCGGTTGCGGTCATCAAACTCATACCTCGATCCCGACTCCGCCAGGTCAGTCCAGAAGTCGACATCTCTCACGAGGCGGGCCTGCGCGGCAACAATACGATGAGGCATGTCGGGGTCGAACGCGCGCACGACCGCGCGAATTGTCACCCCGGAGTTGACGAGTGGCAGCGTGTCCCCGTCCGTATAAGGCTGATAATCAACCACATCTGTGCCGCCGGTGATGCTGGCCCTGAACACCTGCACTGAGTCGGAACGGCCCGGCACGAGTCCACGCTCGAACGAGGTGACAGGATCCTTGTTCCAAACGAAGCTTCTCAGCTCCGGATCCGATCCGGCAAGGCCGCCATCGTCGACAGATCGAACACGCATCTCGTACGTATCACTTCTCAGATCCGCCGCAGCGTAGACAGCGGAGGTCTGGGTCACCGTTCCTCGGACCCAGGTCATCTCGAGCGGCACGAGCTTGTGATCATACCCCACCACCCGTCCGACGATCTCGATCTGTCCATCGGGACTGATGGCGCGGTCGCAGTCGGACCCGACCCAGGAGAAGCGAAGCCCCCACCCGGCGGGTATAGTGTCGGTCGGTGCGAACGGATCGGTCGACGTGACGGTGAACACCGTGTCCCTGTCGTCCGCGGTCCGCCCGGACGCCTCGGCCAAAAGAAACCTGCTGGTGGGAACACAGTTATTCCGCACGGTAAAAAAGGTCCACTTCGGGACCGGATCCCTCTTCCCCTCGTTGTCCACGGCCCGGAGGTAGAAGCGATGGCCGAGGACCTCCCGGACTTCTTCAACGTTGAAGCGGAAGATCGAGTCGGTCCGGGTCGTGAATAGATACTCGACGTCCGTCAACGGCGGGAGAGAGTCAGTGACCGCCCACTCATAGCCCACGACCTCCCCGTCCGGGTCGTAGCCGTTCCAATAGAGATGGAGCCGATAGAAATTCGTTGTGCTATCGCCCGGTACCCCAGTCAAGACCGTCACAGGAGGACGGTTGCGGTCGACCGGTGTGGCCAAATTGTCCCGGCACCCCGGCCCGAGAAGGCCGCCCGCAAGGACGCCAAGGAAAAGCAGAACCGACCCGATGGAAAAAAGTTTCCCCGCAAAACGACGGCGAGACCACTGAGGATCCATGCTACCCCCCCCGAACCCGTCTGCCCAAACCCCCGGTCTGCGAGCAATCTACCACCCCTTCTTGCGATGTGTCAATTCCCCGATTCCCCCGCTGAGATTCGGAGTTCGACGTGGTCCTCGGCGCTAACGGACTGTTCTCCCGAAGCCCGAAGCCCGAGGCCTGAGGCCTGAGGCCTGAGATTTTGCTCATGGTTTGCCGTCCCGCAGAATCGAATCGGCTTCCGCCGGCCGTCCCAGCGCCAGCAGCAGCGCCACGAGCCGTGCGCGCACCGGGGCAAGTCGCGGATCCCGGGCAAGCGACATCCGGCAGGTTGCAGCGGCCTCTTCCCGTCTCCCTTGCGCCTCGAGGACACCCGCGAGGAGGAGGCCGGTATCCCAGCCTTGGGGGTAGTCGCGAAGGATCCCTCGATAGACCTCCTCAGCCTGCGCGTTTCTTCCCTCGGCCGTGAGGACGATGCCGAGGTTCTGCCGCAGCGTAGGGTGCTCCGGTTCAATGGCTAGGCCGCCACGGAAAGCCCGTTCCGCCTCGTCCAGGCGTCCGAGCTCCTGGAGAGCGAGGCCCAAGTTGTTCCAACTAGCCACGTATCGGGGGTTGAGCGCGAGGGATTGCCGGAAGGCGTCGGCGGCGGCGCTCCAGTCCCGCAGCTCGCTGTAGGCGTCGCCCAGATTCCTCCATGCCTGGAAGAAGCCCCCGGAATCAACACCCGCTCGGGGCGCGTGGAGAAGCGGGAACAGCCCGAGCACGACCGCGCCGGCCGGAAGCAGAGCCGCCCAACGGCGCTCCCGCCACCACCCCACTCCCGTGCGCACGGTGAGAAGTGCGAAGAGCGGCAGAAGGGGCGTCACCGGCAATCGGTATCGCGCGCAAACGAAGAACGGCACGATGGAGAGGAACCAGGCAACCGTGAACGCGGCGAGGAGCCCGAAGCGGGGCCCCGCGCGGCGCGCAAGGAAAAGCCCGACGAGGGCGAAGGGGGCGAGAAGCCCGAAGGAGACCGGGAGCCAACGCAGGCTCGCCATCGTCATTCGCAGAAACCGTGGGTCCTCGTTGTTCTTGATCTCGGCGTTTCCCCAGAAGAGGAGCATCTTCGTGGCGGTGAGGCGCAGTGCCCGCCCGGGCTCCCGCTGCCAAAACCGCCCCGCCTCGCGAACCCAGAAGTCCGAAATTCCGGAAGGGCGCAGCGTACGTCCCCCGCTGCGCTCGACCGCGATGCGAACAGCGTCATCAAAGCCGCCCCGCCAATCCGTGCGCATGCCGGGACCGATGGCGGACCAACCGTTGGCATCAGGATTGTTGCCGAGGTAGAGATTAATCCCACCTTGCCAGGCTAGGAGGGTGGCGGGATCCCCCTGCCGGGCATTGTGAATCCATACCGGAAGCGTCGGTACGAGGAAGCCGAGGAGGACGAACACAATCGGCCTCGGCAAAGCAGACACCCATGAGGCACGAATCGCGCGGGTGCCCCGGCCTGCGGGCCCACTCGCCCCGCCCCCAGCCAGCGCCCCCGCCGCCGCTCTGCCGCGACGCTGAGGTTCTCCCGTCCCGCCGCGAGCGATTCCCGGCGCGGCCACGGCTAGGGCCACGGCATAGACGGGCAACAGCGGGAGCAACACGAGCGCATTCGGACGCGTGGCCGAGGCGAGTCCCACAAGCCCCCCCCAGCAAAGCAGGGCCGGGATTCCGGGCTGCCGCTCGGCGCGCACGGCGAGGAACAATACCAGCGTGGTCAGAAAGGTGACCAGCGGCTCCAGAAGCAACTCGGTTTCGTACTGGATCGGGACCCAGGCCAAGGCCGCGAGAAGCCCGGCGGCAAGGCCCCAGCGTCCCGGCAGCACACGCAGCGCAATCCGGTGCACGAACACCACGGTCGCGATCCCCAGGACGATCTGCACAGCCCGTGCGCTCCATAGGATCTCGCCGGTGATCGATTGCAGGAGAGCGAGGAAATACGGGTACACGGGAGCGCGGAAGTACACCTGAGGGTCGTTCCAGTGTCCGTCCAGGAGTTGTCGCGCCCATTCGGCGTGAAACTTGGCGTCCATCTGCAAGACACGAAACCACGGAAGACGTGCAAACTCCGCCAGATGCCACAACCGCGGCACCAGAGCTACCGCCGCCACGCCCGCCGTCATCGTCCAGGAGGAGCCGCCCCGACGCCGGCCGCCCGTGTCGATGTCCTGTCCCGGTCCGCCCATTCGGGCATTGGAACCCGAAGGGCACGGTGCCGTCAACCGGATCTCGGAGCCGAAAAAAGGGGACCCGAGCCGTGAAGCCCGGGCCCCCATCGAGGCAAAGAAACCGGAAAACCGGCTACTTCAGGACAACCATCTTCTTGTTCGAAGAATAGTCACCCGCCTGCAGTTGACTCCAGTAGACGCCCGAGGTGACGGTCCGGCCGGCATCATCCGTGCCGTCCCAAACCGCCTCATGCGGACCAGCCTTCTGGATCTCGTTGACCAGGGTGCGGATGCGACGCCCGTTGACGTCGTAGATGATGAGCTTCGCCGGGCCGTCCGCGGCCAGCGAGAACTTGATCGCCGTACGCGGGTTGAACGGGTTCGGATGGTTCTGGTACAGGCGCGTCACGAGGGCACCCGCTCCCGTCTCGTCCGGAACGTCCGTCATGTCGGTGCATGTGTTAATGCACAGGCCGATCTGCGTGACCGGATCGGTCCAGCCCATCGTCCAGTTGATCGCGTTCTTCAGCTCCGCCTTGGCCGCCAGCACGATATTCGCCTCGGTAGGAGGAATCGGAGTGGGGACGGCGGTCGGGTAGAGCCGCATATAGGAGAAGCAATCGATGACGGAGCGGTAGTTGTAGGGCAGGCCACCCTTGTCGTTGATAACCTGCGCAAACGACGTCAAGGTGGTGCCATTCTTGAACTGCTTGTTGCCGACCCCGGAGCCCGTGGTGCCGAGCACGCTGAAGCGCTCCTTTTCCGGACACCAGTTGCCGTACGCGTTGGTCGGGATGCCTACGCCAAAGGTGCTGCCCACCGGCTCAATGCCCATGGTGTTGACTTCGTTCGCGGTAGGATTGACAGCATTGTACGCGATGGCAGTCCTAGTGGCGCCCATGGTGCCGTTGAGCATCACCTCGGGCACGATGTACCCGGCGGCCGTTCCGTCCACGATGAAGCCCTGGCGGTTCACATTGCCGTCACCGGCCGTGGCCTTCAGCCACTCATCGAAGCCCTGCCAGCAGCGGGGCCACATGGCGCCTCCGCTCGCATCCCCGAGGCTGACCAAGATGGTCTTGTAGCCCAGGAGCTGGCATATGGTAGCCCCGCTGTTGCCGCCCGGCTCACGGTAGGACGTCCCCTTCCAGTTCGAGGTCACGTCCATGTAGTCGAGACGATCCCAGCTCGTCGGCTCTGCGGGGATGACGGGACTGTTGTTGTTCAGCACCTCGTTCAGGGTTCTCTCGATGAGGTAATGACTGGGGGCCCAGGAGGCGTTATCGACCGCGTCGACGAAGAGGAAGCACGGGAACTTATCGGCGCCGCCCACGTTGCGGAAGCTCGGCAGGATCTCGAACTCACGGAAGGCGCTTCCGACGGTGTCCGGATAGTAGTAGTAGGAGGTGGGAGTGCCGATCCAGTTGGTCGTTATGAAGTACTCAATCTTGGTGCCGGGGGTGAACGCACCGTCCGGAAAGATCTCGTTCCCCGGATCCTTGTCGCCGGTGTCAGGTCCCCAACTGAACTTCGGCTCGGGAGTCAGACCCCCAGCAGGCACCAACTCACGGAAATAGGAGCAGAACTTGTTCCGCTGGGGCATCCCGATCTCCACCGAGTCCATGTAGCCCCAGGCAAAGGTCGGATAGTTCACCTGGGAGCCCATCGCGGCCTTCCAGGTGTTGAACGTGGCATTCGCGGTCTGGCCCGGGCCCTCGCGGCGCAGACGGAACCACATTTTCGCCTCCCACTTGGTGGCGACCGTGGTCGGCAGAGGACCGGAGATCATCAGAGAGTCGCCCAGTCTCGTGGGCGTCCCGGCGTCCGCCCCCATGCGGAGGTTGTAGACGATGTCGGCGTTACCCGCGTCGGTGGTGCTCAGCACGCCGAGCGTGCCCATACCGAAACCGTCATGAAATTGCGTGCCCGGCTCGAAAAGGGCCACGGGCGCGTCCACATAACCGACGGTCCGAACCGTCATGTTGTCGATGATCGGGGAGAAGTTCGTGATGTTCGTGCAGTTCGTGATCCCGAAGGAGTCGCAATTCGAGTTGATCTCGTAAACGAACTTGACCTTCTCGGCATTCGTCGGAAGTCCCCAGTCGGTCCCGATAGCCCTGGTCCCGTAGCAGGTCGGGACGTCACCCACGTAGTGCCACGTATCCTGCCCGATGCGCGGAGACCAGATCTTGAGTTCCGGGAGAGCCGGGGGGGAATACGGATAGTGCTTCCAGCCTGGCCGATAGAAAACGCCGTTGGCCTGGGGCATGTCGGCATACTGATCCCACTCGGCCAAAATCCGATTGTAGGCCAGGTAACCGGCCCCGATGTCGACCTTCCGGCTGACGATCGGCGAGGAGAGCGCTTCATTTTGCCCGTTCGGGTGCCTGCCGTCCGTATCGTCGCTGTGCATCTCCAAGACGCCGCCGGTGAGCGCGCAGGCGCAGGGATCGCCGACGATGTAGTCGGCTTCGCGGTTGGCGAGGCCCAAGAAGGCGCCGACGCCCGGGATCGTCTCGGCCGACCAGCCCTGCAGCGTGCCGTCGTCAAAGGTGTAGGCGACGTTGGCTTTCAGGGCGAGGTTGCTCGTAAGAGTGATTTCATCCACGCCGCACGCGCCATAGATGGCGTCCAGCGGGCCGTCTTCATCGGAAACTCCACCGTCGGACGTGAACTCGATAATGATCCGGAAGTGGCTGGCCACGGCATTATTACCGAACATCAGGTTCGTGATGGGGAGGGAGAAGTCCACCGGGGTGATCACGCCATCGACGATCGTTCCCGCGGTGTCCCACCCGTTAGGGCCGTTGAGCAGGAGTTTCTTGTAGAAGGGGGTGGTAGGCTCGTCCACCTCAAGGTAGACCTTCATGTAGTCGTAGCCGACCTCAGCCTCGCCGAAGTATTTCATGGCCAGAGTGACGTCCCCAGAACCGTCGTATTGCAGGGTTGGGCTGACGACCTGCTGGCCCCAGTTGGCGCCGTAGCCGACACCGTTGAGATAGCTCAGAAGGTTGGCCTGTGCCAGGGTCGCGCCACAGAGAAGCATTCCATCGCCAACCATCGCCGGCCAAAGGGCAGTCCCGTTGGCCTCAGCGGTCCACGCCGCCGAGTTCAACGCACGCCAGTACACCGCCGGGTTCTCGGTCATGTCCTGGGAGGTCCAGCCCTCCAGGGGATCAGCCGAGCCGTGATCGAACGTCCATTCTTCATTGAGCCTAGCGTACTGGCCAGCGCTGTCGGTGCCGGCATACCTGTCCTCGTACCAGCCCCAACGAATTGTGTCGACCTTCGCGGCGCCCTGGAGACCCGCCGAGGCGTCGTCGTAAAGCGAGCCCGGCTGCGGGCCCCTGTTAACCTTGTGCAACGTCGGCGAATCGACAGTCGGTACGGCAAAAGCGATGCTCGTGGAGGACACGAGCAGCACCACTGCCATTAACGCCAAGAACTTCCTCATCTTCTGCCTCCGATTCTTCCTGTGTTCGTGCGGGACCGTCGCCTCTCGCTGCGGGACAGGCCTTAGGGACCCGCGTGACTCATAAATCCGTTGCCGCGACGACCCCTCCAGTGCAGACCACCGGATCCCGAGAGCCGAGATCCTGAGAGCCGAGATCCTGAGAGCCGTCGGATACAGACGCTACCAACCCCTGCCGATCTTCGAGCGCATCACCTCCAGACTTTCGGATCCGCCAGCGTCCGCCCCCCAGGCAAGACCGATGATCCCGGTTCGGGCCGACCACGCAAATTCCAGTTGCTCCGGTTGAGCAGGTTGATCAAGTCGTGGGGGCAAGAGACCGGGGGCTGATCGCATACGCCGGGATGGACCCGGCGACGACGCGCGAATTCCCCGAAGTTCCCCGAGGCGAATGGTCCACCCCCCAAAGCCTGCCCAGCCGGAAGACCAGTTCTAATCGGAAGAATACCGGTTAACACGTCGTCTGTCAAGTTTCTTCTCAAGTTGCATCGGCGTCGCGACGGTCGTCATCCGGGGAGACGGCCTCACCCACCGAGTAGAGCTGTCACCCGCGCACGAATCCGCTCCTGTGTCGCTTGGGGGTCCGACGCAGCGTCGAGCACGACAAAGCGGTCGGATTCGCGGCGCGCCATCCGCAGATAGGTGGAGCGGATGCGGCGATGAAAGACCAACGGCTCCGACTCCAATCGGTCAAGTGGAGAGCTCCCCCGAGACGAAAGGATGCGGCGGATCCCCGCGGCCGGGTCGAGGTCGAGCAGGAAAATCGGGCTGGGCCGCAGTCCCTCCGTGACCCACCCGTAGAGGGTGCGCACCCGCCGCGCACCGAGATTCCGTCCACCGCCTTGGTAGGCCACGGACGATTCGGCAAAGCGGTCGGCGATGACCACGGCACCCCGCGCCAAAGCGGGTCGGATCACCTCACGCACGAGCTGTGCACGAGACGCCATGTAAAGGCACAGCTCGCACCACGGCGCCATCCCCCCTGGGCGATGGGCCAGCAACGCCGTGCGAATGTCCTCGCCTAGACCGGTGCCGCCCGGCTCGCGAACCGGCACCACCTCGTAACCGCAGCCTTTGAGCCACTCGGCAAGCAGAGATGCTTGCGTCGACTTTCCCGCTCCCTCGATCCCCTCGAACGAAAGGAAGAGACCGGCGGGAACCGGGGCGGCACCGCGTCCGGGCGGGCCGGTCGTCCGAGCCTGCCTCGCCCGCGGCACCATCAGCTCCCGATGCCCGAAGAGGTCACTCGATCCTGAAGCCGCGACGCCCGCCGGACATGGAAAAGCCGCTGAGCGAACGTGACGTGGGTGAGCACGGCCAGCGCACCGAGAATCCAGGGCAAACCTCCGTCGCCCCAGGCGGCCAGAGCGCCCAAGAGCGCCAAGCGCTCGGGTCGCTCCAGAAACCCCACTTCACACGGGATCCCAAGTCCCTCGCTGCGCGCACGCACATAGGAGACCAGAAACGAGCCGATCCCCGACAACACGGCGAGGGTGCCGAACAGGGCTCTATGCTCCGGGTGCTCCGTTTGTGTGACCGCCCGCACGATCAGCGCCCCGAGGACGAGCCCTTCGCCGTAGCGATCCAGGGTGGAGTCTAGGGCCGCCCCGAACAAGGTCCCCTTCCGGCCGCCGGCCCGGGCGACCGCGCCATCGAGCAGATCGCAAAGTCCGCTGGCGAGCAATGCCCCGAAGGCCAGGGGTCGATCCCCGCGAACGAACCCCCACGCCGCCACCCCAGCCGCGACGACCCCCGCCCAGGTCACGGCGTCGGCGGAAATGCCGAGCCGCGCGAGACCGTTCCCCACGGGTGCGGCAAGGCCGCGTACCAGCCGTTTCAGTCGGGCCTTCACTCGTCCATCCCCTCTTCTCGGTCCATCTCCCGATCGTGGCCGCCGGAAACCCGGTTCTCCCGTCCGGCACCGCCGTCCCGCCGTGCCAGCGGGGACAGCACGAGTACGATCTCCCCCCGCAGCGGGTCCGGTAAAGCATCCAACAACTCGGCGGGTCGGCCCCGCAGCACCTGCTCATGAAGTTTCGTCAACTCGCGACACATGGCCAGGGGCCGCTGCGGCATCCGTTCCACCAATTCGGCGAGAACGCGTCGCAATCGGTGTGGGGTCTCGAAGACCACGACAGTCCGGGGCTCGTCTCGGAGCCAATCAAGCACGCGTCGGCGCCGTCCGCTCGTCGTCGGAAGGTAGCCCAGAAAAAGAAACGGCTCGGTCGGATAGCCCGACGCCACGAGAGCGGTGGGGACGGCGGACGGCCCCGGCAAGACGCAAACCGTGAGGCCTGCATCGCGGACCGCTCGGGCCAGCAGGAATCCAGGATCGGAAATCCCGGGCATTCCGGCATCGGTAACCAGGGCGCCGGATGTTCCGCCACGCAGGCGCTCCACGAGGCGCGGCGCCATCTGGTGCTCGTTGTGCGCGTGGTGCGAGAACAGCGTCCGGTGAATGCCGTGTGCCTGAAGAAGGATGCAGGTCCTGCGGGTATCCTCGGCCGCAACCCAGTCGACGGAACGAAGAATCCGCAGGGCCCGTAGCGTGATGTCCTCAAGGTTACCGATGGGCGTGGGGACAAGATAGAGAACACCGGACCGGGGCTCAGACGGTGCTCCTCCCGCCCCGTGCCCAATGCCCGCCGGGAATTCAGGCGTTGGCAACCTTGTCCTTCAACTCCTTGGAGACCTTGAAAACCGGCACTTTCCGCTCCGGCACGGGCACCTGCTCACCGGTACGCGGATTGCGCGCGATGCGGGACTTGCGATCCTTAACCTTGAAGGTTCCGAACCCGCGGATTTCGATATGCTTGCCCTCGATCAGAGCCCGGCTCACGCCATCTAGGAACTCATCAACGGCCTGCGCCACGTCCTTCTTGGTCAGACCCGTGCGGGTCGCAATTTCGTCCACTAAGTCGGCCTTCGTCATCCGCACCTCCTTGTTCGCCCTTTCGGCTCGGCCCCTTGAGACCGACGCCCGGCCCCCCGTTCGAGTACCGGGACCTCCCCGGCTGGGAACTGATGAAGCATCGCTCAGTTAGAGCGACGGCAAGCTAGCATCGCGCTATGGCGCGTGTCAACGGAAAAGCCACCGACCCCGTTACCAACCCTCGCAGCCCCAAGATCTTCCCGCGAGGCGCGCCCCGGGCCCGCCGATGTCTCCAGAGCGATGGCTCCGCCGCATGTCGCAGCGGGTATCTACCGCGGGCAGCCTCAGCGGACCGGCTCTCGGTCCGGCTCGTTGGATCTCTCAGCGATTCCGCAGTTCGTCGAGGCATCGAGCGATGTTGAAGAGGTCGAACTCGACCATGCGGATGACGCAGCGGTGTTCCTTCTGATGCCAGAAGGCGCAGAAAGCGAGATCCTCGTGTTTCTCGATATCGCCCCACACCTTCCCGGCCTGGCACTTCTGGCGCGAAATGGGGCAATAGGGGTACTCGGCCGGCGCAAGGGCCGGACTCGGCTCGGGCGTGCTGTCGGTCATGACGGGCCTCCCTGGCAAACTATGGCTCGGCTACGCGGACTACGATCTCACGGAACACGGCGGCGTAGCACTACCGTGCCCGGCTCGAACGACTCCACCCGGACCTGGTTTCGTATCGACGAAGGCAGAACCGCGTCCAGGCGAACGTGCCCCCCATCCTCGGGTGGACCCGAGGGCTCCCCGCGCAGACGCAGGTCCGAAGCCCGCAGAGACGCGAGTACCGTGCGCGGCCCACCGAGACGAACTGACACGCTTTCGGGCACCGACCGCCACGATGCCCGCAGTCCCAAAGGCAGACCTACGATAAACGGGCCGTACGTCTGGCGCCCCAGCGGCACGATCGGGACGCGCACCGCCACCTGCTCCGTGCGCGCATGCACCCCGGGTGGCAAGACGATGCGCAGGCTCGCACCGAAGCTTTCGGCACGCCCGTTGATATCCAGCTCCTCCGTGCGTACCGAGTCGAGCGCGCTGATCAGTCCCGCCGGGCCGGAGACTGTCAAGGTCTCGGGCCAGACGCGAGTGGCCCCGTAGCGAGCCGACGCCGAAGCGGGGGTACCCCGCAACGCCACCGCGACCGGTAGGCGCGCGGTGACGATCGGCTCGATCTGGAGCGACAGCACCGTCGGCTCGACCAGCCCGATCACGGCCGCGTCCACCTTGTCCGGGAGCACGACATCGCCGGTCGTCACCAGGCGCTGCAGAAGACCGGGCCGGGCCTGAGCGAGCGGGATCACCACCCGCGGCGTCTGCGCACGCAGACGGATCAGCTCCGACCCTTTGGCCCGCACCCGCACGCGCAGATACTCGGCGACGTCGCCGCGGTACGCCAGGCCCGCGGGGAGCCCATCGAGAACGAGAGGCACGCGAAGCACCGTCTCCTGTTCCTGCCGCGCGTACACATGGGCATAGACGGCGACGGCGAGGACCAGTGAGGTGATCTTGATCCCAAGGTTTCGAAGGAGCGTCTGGCGCAACCCCTGCAAGGGCGACCTCCGCGGTTGGGGCCGGTTCGTTACCGGGGTCAGTATAGAAACGCGATTCCGCCGGGTCAACGCATCCCGCTGCATCCGAGATTCGGAGGCCTCGGGCCGGAGGACGCCGAGCAGCCGCTTCGGGCTGCTCATGGTCTCCCCTCCCGAAGCCGAAGCCCGAAGCATCCGAATCTCGGGGCACCCGGGCAGCTTCATGCTAGAGTCTCACCGTTCCCCGTGGGACACGCGATCCCCGCCTTCCGCGAGGGAAGGCACGATCGGCCGGAAGGCGGTCGGGCCCCGGCGCTCAGGGCCGGTCCGCGCCGGATCGATCTAGAGAGGAGTTCTCGGCATGCGTCTTCGCTCCCCCCACCGACTCGCCACCCGCGTGGGTCCGTGCCTGCCGGCGGCCTTGATCGCGACTACCCTGATGATCCTGGCACCCGGCCTGTCCGCCACCGGCCGTGCCCTCGCAGGTGGCCGGGGCGGCGGCGCACCCTCCAAGGTCATCGTGCTCGGCTTCGACGGGGCCGACGCCCGGCTGGTCGAGCAGTACATGGATCAGGGATACCTCCCCAATCTCGACCGTCTGCGCCGCGAGGGAACCTTCTCTCCTCTCCAGCCGACCAACCCACCGCAGACCCCGGTTTCCTGGTCGACCTTTGCCACCGGACTGGACCCGGGACAGCACCAGATCTTCGATTTCCTGAAGCGCGATCCCGACCGCTACACGCCGGACTTCGCCATGATGTCCCCCGGGGTGAAGCCGTTCCTCTTCGGGGCAAAGAACCCCATCTACATCGGGGCCGCGGCGGGCCTTCTCGCCTTCCTACTCGTCTTCGCCATCCTCGGCCTCGCCGCGCGGCGCGCTTGGATCGGCCTTCTCGCGGGCCTCGTTCTGGCCGCCCCGGCCTTCTTCGGCGCACGCTCCTTCGTCCGGACCAACATCCCGGTGAAACAGCCGACGGTGGTGAACAACCGCAAGGGGGCGACATTCTGGCAGGTTCTGGCCGAGCACGACGTCCGCTCGACGGTCATCCGGGTACCCAACACGTTTCCGCCCGACGCGAACCCAGGGGGACGCCTCCTTTCCGGCCTCGGCGTCCCGGACATCCGCGGGACCTTCGGCACCTACACCGTCTACACATCCGAAACCGGCGACAAGAACCAGCCCGGCGCCTCACGCGACACCGAGATGGGTGGAAAGGTCGTTCTCCTCGATGTGGAGCAGGGGGACGTCTCCGTCGACACGTCCGTCTACGGTCCGTTCAACAAGCTCTTCGATACGCCACCGGAGATCCAGTTGCCGATGAGGCTCGGGTTGGACTGGGGAAACAAGCGGGTCAACATCGAGGTCTCCGGCCGACAACTGAGCCTGAAGGAAGGGGAGTGGAGCGACTTCATCAGGCTGGAATTTCCGATCCGGCGCGTGGTCCGGGTGAAGGGGATCACCCGATTCTGCCTCCTTCAGCTCGGTCCTGAGCTCAAGCTCTACATGCAGGCGATCAACTTCGACCCTCTCAATCCGGTCTTTCCCATCACCTACCCCGAGGGGTTCGCCAAGGAAATCTTCCAAAAGGTCGGCCTCTGGAAAACGCTCGGTTGGGCCATGGACACGTGGGCGCTCGACGAGGGGGTAACGACCGAGAAGCAGTACGCCGAGGATCGGGACTTCTTCGTGACGAAGTTCGAGACGATGATGGACGCCTTCATCCGCAATCCCCGGGACCGCCTTTATGTGCAGGTCTACTACTATACCGATCGAGACGGACACATGTTCTGGCGCTTCCTCGATCCGGGGAATCCGGCCTACGACCCCGACCAAGCGCGCGTGTGGGGCGACTTCGTGCGTCAGAGCTACCAACGCATGGACGCCGCGGTGGGCAAGGCCCGCGCGGCACTCCCGCCCGACGGCGTGCTCCTCGTCTGCTCCGACCACGGTTTCTCTTCGTGGCGGCGCTCGTTCAACATCAACACGTGGCTGGTGCGCAACGGATTCATGGTCCTGCGGGGTGCGGGAGAGCAGAAGACGTTGGAGAATCTGTTCGTTTCCGGCCAGTTCTTCGAGAACGTGGACTGGAACCGGACGAAGGCGTACGCCCTGGGCCTCGGCTGCATCTATATCAACGTGCTGGGACGCGAGCGGGACGGGATCGTCTCACCGGGCGCCGAGTACGACCGGGTCTGTGCCGAGATCAAACAGAAGCTGGAAGCGTTCACCGACCCAGAGACCGGGGAGAACCCCGTGCACCGCGTCTATCGACGGGACGAGATGTACCGCGATTTCGACCCCGATCTCATCCCGGACCTGCGGGCGGCGAACAGTCTGAACTACCGCGTTTCCTGGCAGACGTCGCTGGGCGGTGCTCCCCCGGAGTACTTCGAAAAGCACGACTCGCCGTGGAGCGGTGACCATTGCAGTCTCGATCCCGACTTGGTTCGCGGGATCTTCTTCTGCAATCGCAAGATCGGCCTGACCACGATCCCGGACATAAAGGATATCTTCCCTACTCTCCTCGACCTTTTTGCCGTGCCGGTGCCGGCCGGACTGGACGGACAGGCCCTGCTGGAGAACGAAGGATCCTGAGTCGGGCGTTACCGCTCAGGTCTAGATTCCCCCGGGACTGCCATCGCCGGCGGGCCCCGCCGGCGCCGGAACCGAGTCCGAGACGGGCGCCGCCGAAACTGCGGGTACGTCTTCCACGAAGAGCTCGCTCTCCGGGATCTCGCCGCGCTCGAACGTGAAGCCCACCGATTCGAGGTGCGCGATCGATTCGTCCAGGTCCTCCTGCGCGACATCGAGGTTGACGACGCACGAGAGATCGGCCTCCTGCATGGCCGCAAAAACCTGGTCGTAGCCGACCACGCCGCGCCCGCAGGCCAAGTGGTCGTCCTCCATCCCCTCGTTGTCGTGACAACTGATCATGATGATCCGCTCCTTGAAGGCGTGGATCCACTCCTCGGGAGCCATGCGCGAAAAGCAGGCGGCCCGCCCTAGGTCGGCACTGAACCGCAGCCACGGCGAGGCGATTTCGTCCACCACTTCGCGCAGGACGGTGGCGTCGGGATCGTAGGCGTTTTCGAGGGCGAGGATGATCTCCTCTTCCTCCGCCTGGGTTACGAGGGCGCGCAGGCTCCCCACCAGTCGCTCCCTCCACTCCGGAATGTGGGCGGGCCGGACATGGTTGGAGAAGCCACTGTAGAGAACCGCCACCCGGCAACCGAGGATAGTCCCGATCTCCAGCCCCTCTTGGATCACCTCGCGGGAGTATTCCATGACCCGAGGATCGGGGCAGGACAGATGCAGGCCGTGATGCGGAAGGTGGCAGAAGGCGCTGATCTTCCGCTCCTTCAGCTCGGCCGCCAGCTTCTCCAACTCCAGCGGATGGATCTCACGGTTGTACTCCGCATCGGTCAGGCGCACGTCAACACTGTAACGGTTCTGCTCCAGGTAGGCGAGGTTGTCCCGCAGGGTGCGCAGCGGCTCGCTCTTCATCAAACGGAACTTCAACTCCGTCCTCCCTCCGTCACCCGCCCCACGGGGGGCAGGCGTGTCTGCGGTCACGGACCTGGTTCGTTCCCCAGCTTGGCCCGCTCCACGGCCTGTCTACGTCCACCGGCCTGCTAGTTCACCGGTCTGCCTCGTTCACTGACCTGCCTCCGAGACCGTCGCCCCGGAGCCGTTCGCTTCGTTCCTCCCGCTCGCGCAGCCTGACCGCACGGCGGGCTCCCGCCTCGCGGAAGCGCCTGCGATCGTCATCGCTCTCCAAGACGAGCGGCGGAACCGTTGCCGGCAGCCCGCTCGGCGTCAATGCCACGAAGGTGGCGTAGGCCGATGCGGTGTGCAGGCGATCGCCGGTATCCAGGTCCTCGGAAAGAACCCTGACTCCGACCTCCATGCTGGTGTGGGCGGCGTGATTCACCGAGGCCTGCAGGATGATGATCTGTCCGACCCGCACCGGGTGCAGGAAGTCGATCCGGTCCACGGATGCCGTGACCACGGGGCAGCGGCAGTGCCGGTGAGCGGCGATAGCCGCGGCAATGTCGACCAGATGCATCACCTTGCCGCCGAGAAGATTTCCGAGCGGATTGGCATCGTTGGGGAGCACCAACTCCACCATCTCAACCCGGGACTCCGCGACAGAACGTGGCTCCACCGGCATCCCCTCCGCTCTCCTTGCCCCCACGGCCTCAACGCGCCTGCTCAACCTGAAAGCCCGACGCGAAGGCCCGACCCGGCCGCCCGGCCCCGCGCTCAGCTTCACCGCTCACGCCCGAACCCGGCGGATCTCGGCAGTGAGTAGCGGCAACACCTCGAAGAGGTCGCCCACGATCCCATACTGCGCCGTCTTGAAGATCGGCGCCTCGGCATCCTTGTTGATCGCCACGATACAGCCCGAGGAGCGCATCCCGGCCAGGTGCTGAATGGCTCCGGAGATCCCCGCAGCGATGTAGAGCTTGGGCCGCACGGTCGCGCCGGTCTGCCCGACCTGGTGGTGGTGCTCGATCCAGCCCGCATCGACCGCCGCGCGGGAGGCCCCGACGGCACCGCCCACGGCGCGCGCCAAGTCCTCGATCAGGCCAAAGTTCTTCATCTCCTGCAGCCCGCGTCCGCCGGCGACGACCACATCGGCTTCCTGAAGGTCCACCATCTCTCCGGGGGCCTGTATCACCCGTTTCACACGAACACGCCCCGTGGAAGCGGCTATCATCGTCATCGCCTCGACAACGCCGGCGTCACCCGCCGGGACCGCCGGGTGCACTCCCGGGCGGACGGTGGCGACAGTGGGAGTAGCGGCGGTTCGCCAGGTCGCAATCACTTTGCCGCCGTACATCGATTTCGTCGCCTCGAAGCCATCCCCGACTCTCACCAGCCCCAGGCACTCGGTGACCAGAGGATAACCGCCCCGGGCCGCCAGAGACGGCGCGAGATCCCGGCCGAGAGCGCTTGCCGGAAAGATCACGAGGTCGGGCTTCTCCGACTGCATCGCGGCAATCACGGGTGCTAAGTAGTCCGCTGAGGCGAGGGCAAGTGACGGGTCATCGCAAGCAAGGACGCGGTCAGCACCGTGCTTGGCCACGTCCCCGGCTATCGAACCGATCCCATCCCCGACCACGAGGGCAACTACTTGAGCGCCCGCAGCCAACTCCCGGGCCAGACCCAGGGCCTCCAGAACCGACTTCTTGAGTTTCCCTTCGCGTTGCTCGGCAAAGACCAGAATCGTTCCCGGCATGACGTTTTGTCTCCCCGCCTAGAGGGCCTTGGCCTCTTCAAAAAGCAGGCGCACCAACTCTGCCACTTTCGCCGCAGCCGACTCCCCCTGGATGATGATCCCCTGGTCAGCGCGGACCGGAGGGGTCTTCAGAGAAACAAGGATGGCCTTGGGAGCCACCGCCTGCGCGTCGAGCCCCAATGCCGCCAAATCTACGGTATCGAGCGGCTTCTTCTTCGCCGTCATGATCCCCTTCAGCGAGGCGTAGCGCGGCTCGTTCATCCCTTTGTTGGCAGTGAGGACAGCCGGGAGCGAAACCTCGATCTCCTCCATCCCCCCCTCGATCTCCCGGTGGACGACAAAGGCCGACTCGCTGCTCGGCTCGAGGTTGGACACCACCGAAACGTGCGGCAGGTCGAGGAGTGCCGCCACCTGCGGTCCAACCGCGGCGTTCTCCTGGTCGATGGCGAGCTTTCCGCAGAGAATCAGGTCGGGAGTCTCGCGGCGGCAGGCGGCGGCCAGGGCCCGGGCGGTCCCCAGGGTATCGGTCCGGTCGAGAGCCGGGTCCCGAACGAGTACGGCACGATCGACGCCAAGAGCGAGGCAGGACTTCCGCAACATCTCCGCGGCCTTGTCCGGCCCCGCACTGATGGCAACCACCTCTCCGCCGAATTTCTCTTTCAGTTGGAGGGCCGCCTCCACGGCGTACTCGTCGTAGGCGCTGGCGAGTAACTCCACATCCGCCGGGTCAATCGAACGACCGTCCGCAGCGATACGAATGCGGGCCTCCGAACTTGGGACCAGCTTGACAAGAACCACGATCTTCAAGAGCCCTTCCTCCACGTAGGCGCGGCCTGCGCGCCACACCCGCCGACAAAAACAGAACATCCCCTCCGCGGTCCCCGGTTCGGGGAGTTCCGCGCACGGTACGACCAGGCACGCTACCCTAGCAGAAATACAGCGGCCCGATCAACCCGGATCGTGGGCCGAGGACGGCACGGGAGACAGCACCTCCCCGGGACCGACCGGCGCCCAGCCAGGCGGTCGCAGCCGCTCCACCGATGGCAGACGACCAGGACGGTCGGTGGAGCCCCCGATGATCTCGATCCGGGCCGACAAGTGCTGCCGCGGCATTCGCATCTCGACAAGGCCGGGGATCCAGGCATCGCCGACATGGCGGAAATCCCGCTGCCGCAGCTCCATCACCACAATCTCCCCGGTCAGAATCCGCAGGGAAACCATACGAGGCGTGCGTCGCTCGATGCCCAACTCGGCCAGATAGGGCGAGCCGCGCAGGCGCCCCCGCACGCGGCGAATCCGGTCGTCCCCGCCCACCGGCTCGAGGCCATCCAGCCGATCAAGGAGATCGGCCGGACAAAGAGCCCACGCCAGAGCCCGCGCCCAGGCCGATGGGTTGAGGGCTTCCCAGTCTTCGTCCCCGCGCGCGGTCACCCAGAAGCGCCGCTCATCGTGAAGGAGTAGCTCCGCCGAGTCGGCATCGGCCCGCAGGGCGAACGACGGGCGAAAGATCCCGAGCCTCGCCGAAAGAGCCAGCGTGTCCGGGAGGATCGCCCGCAGCGTGCCGTCTATCGTGACGCCGGGTCCGTCTTGCGGCTCGAGGCGGATGCGAAGGCTCGCCGACAGAGCCACGGGACAGGTCTGCCGCAGCTCCCACTCGGGCCCGCCCCCCCCCGTCGGGGGCAGCGTTGCCGGCGGCCGCCGACCGGTACAGGCCAGAGCAGTGAGCAACGCCAGACCGGCGGCCGACACGACCACCCGTCCGGACAAACCACGCCCAACCCCGATCCCCGCGCCGGCGGCGTTCGGACCGGTCCGGTCAGCCTCGCTGTGGACACGCGCCATTCGTCGTTTCCTCCTGTGTGCTAGAGTCCGGCGTCATGGACGACTCGCGCAACCGACTTCTCTCGTGGTGCGAGGTGGATGCCGCCGCACTCCGGCACAACCTGAACGCCTTCCGTTCCTTGCTCGGGACGGAAGCGAAGCTCCTGTTCGTGGTCAAGGCAAACGCCTACGGCCACGGGTTGCGCGAGATCGCCGGCCTCACCCCATCGCTGGGAGTGGACGCTCTCGGCGTCCATCAGCTCGATGAAGCGGCGGAGGTCCGGACCGCCGGTTGGACCGGACCGGTGTTGGTATTGGGCTACACGCCGCACGCCCGGCTGGCCGACGGACTCGACCTGGGCGTCGAGTTCACCGTGTACGACGCTACAACCTTGGGGGCGCTCGATCGGCTCGGGCGGGCCCGCGGACTGAGCGCACCCTGCCACCTCAAGCTGGAGACCGGCACCAACCGGCAGGGAATCCCCGGCGAGGATCTCGACCGATTCCTCGGGATTTTCGCCTCGTCGCCGGGACTACGCCTGGCCGGGGTCTCCACCCATTTCGCCAACATCGAGGACACGACCGACCACGGCTTCGCTCGCGGGCAGTTGGACTGTTTTCGCGCCCTGATGGCCCGGGTGCGTGCCGCAGGCTTCACTGCAGCGGTGCCGCATGCGGCCTGTTCCGCGGCCCTGCTCGTCATGCCCGAGACAGCCTTCGGCTGCGCGCGCATCGGGATCGGGGCCTACGGGATCTGGCCCTCGCGCGAGACCTTGGCCTCGCACACGAGCCGCGGCGAGGACCTGCTGCGGCTGCGCCCCGTCCTGGCCTGGAAGGCAAGCATCGCCCAAGTCAAGACGGTCCCGGCGGGGGCGTTCGTCGGCTACGGCTGCACGCGGCGAACCAGCCGCGCCTCGCGGATCGCCGTGCTCCCGGTCGGGTACTTTGAGGGGTACGATCGGCGCTTCTCCAATCTGGCGCACGTCCTGATTCGGGGCAGTCGGGCCCCGGTCCTGGGACGCGTCTGCATGGACATGTTCATGGCCGACGTCACCGACATACCCGGCGTGGAACCGGAAGACGAGGCGGTGCTCATCGGCCGCCAGGGAGACGAGGAGATCCGGGTCGCCGACCTGGCCGCCATCGCGCAGACGATCCCCTACGAGATCGTAAGCCGGCTGTCCCCGCAACTGCCGCGGATCGTGGTGAACGTAGACCAGATCACCTAGCGTATCGGCGCGCCCGGCGGAAGCTCTCGGTCAGGCACCAGAAGCGAAATCACCTCGCCACAGGACGCGGCGAGCAGCATGCCTCGCGACTCCTCGCCACGAAGCCGCGCCGGCTTCAGATTCGCCACCACCACGATACATCGCCCCACCAGATCCTCCGGCCGGTACTGGCCCGCGATGCCGGCCACCAGCGGTCGCTCATCCCCCCCTCCCAAGTCAACGCGGAGCTTGAGCAGCCGGGTGGCACGGGGATGAGGCTCGGCCGCGATCACCCGCGCCACGCGCAGATCCCAGCGCTGGAACTCCTCTATGCCGAGCAGCTCGCGCGTCTCTTCGGGCTCGGGTGGAGGTTCTGTCGGCGGCGGCGGCGGCGTTGGCCGCGGCAGCGCCGGCGGCAGCGGCTCCACCGGTCGCAACGGCTGTTCCGCGGACGCGTCCTCCGCGCCATGTCGATCCTGGTCCATGTTTCCTCCCCTTGGCCCGGCACGGGCGCCCCATTGACGCACGGACAGGCCATCGTAGAGGAGGCCGCCCCTCCGCGTCCACGGCAGTCTCGCCGGAAGTGGGCTTCGGGCTTCAGGCTTCGGGAGGGCGGACACCGAGCTAAGGACCGGTCTGAGGTCGGCGCACCGGCTTGGCATCACGACCCCGTCAAAGTCCCCCGGCCACGCCGTCGCGCGGTGCGTCCGCGGCGACGTCGGGCTTACGGCAGGCGGCGGCCGCCGCGAACCCGCGCAGACGAGGATCAAGACTCGGGCCAAACGCCGGGATCGTGGTTCGCTCAGGAACAAGAAACCCGACTTCAGCCGCGCCCACCGGGCGGCTTCGTGCGGGAAAGTGGAAATCAGTGGTGTTCCCCCGGCGGCTCGGGCCAAGAATGTGAAGATCAGTCGTGCTCCCCCTCGGGTCAGTTCCGTTCCTGACGAAATCAGTCGTGCTCCTCAGCGGTCAGCATCTGTCCCGGGCGAGAGCAGTCGTGCCCCGGCCCGGTCAGCATCGAGCCGTGCCACGGGAAACGGTGCCTGAAACGCGGACAGCATCGTGACGGCCGGCGGGTAACCGTGTGCTCGGGGCGGCACGATGCTGTCCGCCCGAAAGATGTGCAGCGGAGCCTTGGACAGGCTGCGTACGACCGTGTGCAGCGTTGCTCCCGCCCCGGTCGCATTCTGTCCGCGGCCCGGCATGACTGCACCTCGCCCGGACAGACTCCGACCCGACCGTGGTCACGAGTGACTTTCACATTCTTGGAGCGTGCCGGGGCAGGTACACGAGAAGTTGTGGGTTTCTGTCGCCCGCCCTCACGGCCCACCCGGCCTTTTCTCACGGGGACGGGGGGCGGCCGATGGGGATCGCGGCGAGAGGCAAAGTCGAAGGAACCTTCCGGGCCGTGGCACCACGGCACCTGGGAAAGGCAGCGGGCGATCCGGCCTTTCTCATGATCGGATCCCCGGGGGCCGCAAGGGTCCGGCCTCCCACGCGGTGGGATCCGGAGCGCCGCGTGCGATCCGCCCTTCCTGACGACCGTATCCGGGAGCGTCAAGCGAGGCAGAAGCAAAGGCACCGCCGGGAGTGCTGATGACTTGATGGACCTCTGGGCCCGGCACGCTGAGCGCGGAGGCCCACGCCGAAATCGTGCCTCGGTACGGCGAGCTGATTCCTGGCCTCCAGAGACTTCTCGACGCCCGACGCCCGAAGCCCGAAGTCGATTCTCATAACGTCGGAGGGACGATTTGACAAGCCTCTCAACCGGCCTCTATAGTCGGGCTAAGCCGGTCCCTAGGGAGGATGCATTCGTTCCATGCCTGTCGTTCCAAGCCGCACCTTTGAACCGGGCGCAGTTTCACGCTGCCGTCAGTCGTTTCTCGTCGCGAGCACGGTGTTCCTCCTTGGCCTCGCCTGCCTCGCCTGCCTCGCCGTCCTCGCCCACCCGGCCCGCGCCCAGGTTTCCGCCGCTTGCTGTGCCCCGGCGGGGACCTGCACGCTCACCACCCAGGCCCTGTGCGTCAGTCCGAGCATCTGGCATTCGGCATGGACGAACTGCACGTCGAATCAATGTCCCCAGCCGGGTGCGTGCTGCAATTCGACCACAGGCGCCTGCACCCTGATCTTTATTGCCGCATGTCTGGCGCCGAGCAGTTGGAACGGCACGTCAAGCTGCTCGCCGAATCCGTGTCCACCTGCAGGCGCGTGCTGCACGCCGCTGGGTGCGTGCACGGTGAACACGCTGGCCGCGTGTGCGGATCCTAACATGTGGCACGGAGCCGGCACGGATTGCGATCCCGACCCGTGCGTCGGTGCCTGCTGCGCGCCGGCGGGTGCATGCACGGTGAACCTGGTGGCCGCGTGTACGGATCCCGACATCTGGCACGGAGCCGGCACGGACTGCGATCCCAACCCGTGCATCGGTGCCTGCTGCACCCCCTTCCGCGCCTGCACGATTACGATCCAACCGGCGTGCCTTTCCCCGGACACCTGGCAGGGAACGGGAACGGTGTGCGCTCCGACCCCCTGCCCAAAAGGTCCGACGCTGAGCGAGTACCATTTCCTGTCGCCCGACACCCTACCCAGCGGCGATCCCCGTCCGCTCACAAGCGAAGACACGGTGATCCTTCTGACCCGCTGGGAGGTCCCGAATTCACCCCAGCTCGTGGACAGCCTCACGGTGACGGCCGATTTCTCGCGGCTCGACCCCGGCGTTCCGAGCAACGATGCAGTCCTGGCTACGCCGGAACCGCCGCTTGGCGGCGGGTGGTACCGGGTGTACTACACGCTGTCAGATTCGGTGTCGCGTGGGGACAGCACCGGGATCCGGATCCCGCTGAGCGCCAGTGTCACGACCGGATTCACGACCGATCGCAGAATCGAAGTCTGCCTTTCCAATAGTCCACCGGTGCTCGGGCCCGACTCAAGTCGGATAGTTCGGAAGAAAGATGGGCCCTACCGCTCCGGGGATTCGCTCGTCATCGAAACACACTGGATCAGCCACCTTCCGCTGCAGATCACGGCCAGCTTTGCGGACGTGGACACCTCCAGCGTGTTGACGCCGGGAAGCGACCGTGGCGACGGAGTTTTTCTCATCCGGTACCGCCTGCCTCTCTCCCCGACTCAGATGCAGCCCGACGGATCCGACAAGCTGATCCCTATCACCGCCCGGGACACAGGTTGCGGGCGAACCACGGCTACCTCCCTGCGGATCAACACCGACAACGAACCACCTCCGGACGACCTCATTCGGATCGACCCGATTCCCGCCGTAACGACCGACGATTCGGTGCGTGTCAGCGGCGAGGCCCCGCAATCCGTTGTAGTCCTGCTCATCCGCAACAAGACGCCGCAGGAGCGCGTCGAGGCCGATACCCTCACGGGTCGTTTCAGCGGCATGCTCGAACTACTGCTCGGCGAGAACAAGATCCAGGTCCGGGGTGAGGACGCGGCCGGGAACAGCACGCTCCCCTATCCGGCGAGCCCCCTTGCCGTCATCGTCACGCGGATCGAAGCAGTGCAACTCGATGTCGGCACCCCCTACAGCCGAAGGGACAAGTCCACGGATTCCGCCGACGACATCGGACTGAAGAATCCGGAAACGATGGACCGGGTGGTCGTGCGGATCTTCAGCCTTGAGGGAGACTGTCTGTGGGAGGAACGCCCGGACCCGACCGAACAGTTGCGGGACTTCCGTTTCCACTGGGCGGGAACCAATCGTGCCGGTGATCGTGCTCCCCAGGGGTACTACCTGGTTCGTGCCGAGTGGCGCGATCCGGCCGGCAAAGCTCGCTCGATCACCAAGGGGCTCCTCCTGCGGGACTGAGGGAAGGGATCCTCGTCATGCGCGGATCGCGGTTTCTTGCGATCACATGCTTGCTCACGTCGGCTTTGGGGGCGGCGGGGTCCGCCCGCGCCGGCGGTACCCTGACCGGTGGTTTCCCACGCCTCGATCCAGGGGCCCGCGCCACCGCCCTCGGCGGCAATCTTGTTGCCTTGGCCGATGGCTGCGAGTCGATTCGCGCCAACCCGGCGGGGCTTCTCGGGCTCGCGCGGCGTGAGGCGGCATTCACCTACGCCGATCTCTTCGGGCTCGGTCTGGTCACCCAGGGCTCGGCCCAGTTGGGCTGGCCGCGGGCACGCCGAGACGTGCAATGGCAGAATGGACGTATCGAGCGGGTCTCTCTGCCACCGCCCGCGGAGCGCGCCTTGGGTCTGGACGTTTCCACGTTGCGCGGCGACCTCACCGGTGAGACGTATCTCGAACTGCAGGCCGGTGTGGCCTACGCCTGGCGTCTCACGGATCGCACCCGCGCCGGCCTCGCCTATCGTCTGCTTTTTGCCCAGAGCGGCTTCAAGGGCACCGGCTGCGATGGCCATGCCCTCGACCTCGGCGTGCAAAGGCCGCTCGGGCCGCTCACCCTCGGCCTGCAGGCGGCAAATTTCGTCTCCACCACCCGGTGGGCGGGAAGCCCCGACGGCACGCGCTACACGGGCCTCGACGAACCGCTGGCCCGCCGCTGGAGCCTCGGCCTGGCGTGGCAGGCCCCGCTCCGCGGGATCGCCGCCACAGTGCAGGCCGACTGGGAGGGCGACGGCTTTCACACGCGGCAGCGCGGCGCGGGCCTGGAGTGGAAACCGGTGCGCGCGCTGGCCGTGCGCGCCGGCTACCGCGCACGGCGGGATGTGCTCGGATGGCGCAGCGAGCCGAGCGGCGGCGTCGGCGTTACCGCCGGAGGCTTCCGCGTCGACTACGGTTGGCAGCCCGGCGGTCATGACCTGGGAGAAACCCACCGCTGGACCGCCGGCGTTGCGTTGTGAGCTTGCAGGCCGAGACCCGGGACGCTATAGTTCGACCTCGCAAAGGTCCAAGCTCACCGGCTCGCGGCGCTCACGGCTCGACCCGGTGCTCGTCGCCGATGGGTGCGTCGCCCGGCCCGGCGAAGCCTTCCCATGCTCCGGGAGAGGTAACGGATGGATAGTCCCTTCAAGACCCCGATTCCCGGCATCTACGGCATCCAGAACTGGGGCAACGGCTACTTCGACGTCAACGCGGCCGGTCACCTTGTAGTCAAGCCCTATCGCACCGGCGCGGGGATCGATGTCTACGAGATGGTCGAGGAACTGCGGCGCCGCCGCGTGACCGTCCCGGTCCTGCTCCGCTTCCCCCAGATCCTCGAATCTCAGGTGCGGGCCCTTCACACCTCGTTCCAGAACGCCATCTCCGAATTCCATTACGGCGCCGGTTACCAGGGGGTCTTCCCTATGAAGGTGAACCACCGCCGCGACGTGGTCGAGGAGTTGCTCCGTATCGGATACAAGTACCACCTCGGTCTCGAGGTGGGAAGCAAGGCTGAGCTCTACGTGGGCCTGTCGCTCGAGCAATCGCCCGATTCACTTCTTATTTGCAACGGTTTCAAGGACGACGGCTTCATCGAAATGGCGTTTTGGGCGGAAGCGCTGGGGAAGCGGGTCGTGATCGTCGTGGAGCAGCTCAGGGAGATCCACTCCTATTGCCGGATTGCCGAGACCACCGGCCGTCTCCCCATGATCGGGCTCCGCGGCCGTCTCTACTCCAAGGGAAGCGGCAAGTGGGAGGAGTCCGGCGGCGAGACCTCCAAGTTCGGGCTCACCACAGAGGAGTTGTTGGAGTGCTTCCGCATCCTCCAGGAAAAGGGGTACGTCGATCACCTGCGCATGCTCCACTTCCACATCGGCTCGCAGATCACCGATATACGCAAGATCAAGACGGCGGTCAAGGAAGCCTCGCGGGTCTACGCCAAGTTCCGGCACATGAAGGCACCGGTGGAGTTCCTCAACGTCGGCGGCGGCCTCGGCATCGACTACGACGGGAGCAAGACCCCGTCCGACTCGAGCGCAAACT
Organism: Candidatus Eiseniibacteriota bacterium; assembly: GCA_903844735.1. GTDB lineage: Bacteria > Eisenbacteria > RBG-16-71-46 > CAIMUX01 > CAIMUX01 > CAIMUX01. The sequence continues at coordinate 31,796 of CAIMUX010000138.1, read as the reverse complement.
ATACGATGCAGGAATTCGCCAATGACGTCGTCTACACCGTTTCCGAGATTTGCGACAACGAAGATGTCCCCGCCCCCACTCTCGTCTCGGAAAGCGGGCGAGCCCTGTCGGTCTACCACTCGCTCCTGGTGACCAACGCCGCCAACCGGGCGGTACCGGGTCTCGCGGCGCGACACGAGTCGAACCTGCCGGGAAAGTCCTCGGCCGTGACCGAGATGAGCGAGATCAACCGGGACATTTCCGTGAAGAACTTTCGCGAGTACTTCCACGACGCGCTGCAGCAGAGAGAGGAACTGTTTTCCCTTTTCGACCTCGGGTTCCTCAGCCTCGAGGAGCGCGCACTCGGTGAGAGCCTTTTCCAGGAGATCTGCGAGCGGGCGCTGCGCTTTTCCAAGCAGGCCAACTATGTTTCCGATGAGTTCGAGATTCTGGAGAAGGCGCTCCGGAAGAAGTACATCACCAACTTCTCGGTCTTCCAATCGATGCCCGATTTCTGGACCATCGGTCAGCTTTTCCCGGTGCTCCCGATCCACCGGCTCAACGAGTACCCCACGGAGTACGGGATCTTAGTCGACCTCACATGCGACTCCGACGGCCAGATCGACAGCTTCGTCGACGTGAAGGACATCAAGGAGATCCTCGAACTGCACCCCACGAGCAACGGCACCCCCTACTATGTCGCGATGTGCCTGCTCGGCGCCTATCAGGACGTGATGGGGGACTTCCACAACCTCTTTGGGATGGTGCCGGAAGCCCACGTGGTAGTGGGCGAGAACGGACGTTACCACGTGCAGAAGCTGATCCCCGGCAGCACTGTGCGGGACATGGTGGCGACCGCGGGCTTCAGCCCCGATGATCTGGCGGAGCGTTTCCGTTCTCACCTCGCGCGCGCGGTGCAGCGTGGTCGGCTTGGCGAAGAGTCGGCCGCGGCCCTAGAGCAGGCGTACCTAGCCCGGGCGGGTGACTCGACCTACCTCGATCTCGGCTGAGGCGGCGCACGACGCCTGAATTCTGTCTACTGAAGCCTGTCTACCTGAGCAGTATCGAACAAAGAACAAAGAACGAACAAAGAACGAGGCCCCGGGATCTTCATCCCGGGGCCTGTCCCGCAGCGAGAGGCCGATTCCCTGGTTCGCGAACCGCCTGACGACCTTTCATACGATCGGAGCAGACGAAAGTTCCGCACACAAGAGAAGACCCCGGCGCGGCGTCGTCGCACCGGGGTCGCGGGCTCGAATGGGAAGGGCCGCTTGCCCCAGGTCCGGTCGTTGAAGCCCACCATGCCGAGTGGCGTAAGGTGAACCGCAACTCGCGAATCAACTGTTGGTTGGCAGCCTCCACACTGAAGGAGGGAGGTCGGGCCGCTGCGGTGGCAACCTTTGGCTCCGATCTCCATCGGACCTGATTGCTTCTCTGCCGGGGTTGGGATAACAGACCACACCCGGCCCGACTTCCTCTTCGGAGATAACCCTGGCAGGAGCTGTGCCAACGGTGATGACGAAGCGAGCGAAATCGCAACAACATGGAAGACAAGGATTTGGCTGGTGCAATCACCGGAACGGAAAGGCGGGCGATCTCACGCCTGACCGGCCCGCCGACACCCGAGGGACCAGAGCGCAACCGGAACGTCTCTATCTCATTGGACCATACGTGAATGCGTGTGGATACATCGGTACCGGCGAGAACGACGCGGCCGCGTCACACTAGGATTCGGCAGAGCCGGCCCAGGGGGCCGCTCGCGCAAAGGGCGCGAACACCCGGCGCACAAAGGAGAGCCCGACCCCGGTCACGGTGGAGCCGGGGACTCGTCGGACCCCGGCACAGCCTGCGACCGGGAGGCCTAGAAGGTGTAGGTCGCGGAGAGCCGAATCTTGCTCACCTTCTGCTTCACCTTCACCGTCGCCTTCTCGGGATTCAGCAACATATCATAGGGAACGTCAAAGAACCACTTGCTGTGCTCGTAGGAAATGCGTTCGAAGCCGACGTCATAGCGAATGCCGGGGGTAACAAGAGAGGCTCCGAAGCTGTAGGCGTTCGCCTTCGGCTGCTTGCCACTGTAGATTCCGGTGCTGGTCGCCTGGACCCACCGTCCTTGCGGCGTTTCGAGGGTGTCAAGCCGCACGTCGCCGGTACCGATGTCGCGATACCCCAGAGGGGTCGTGCGAAACCCTATGCGGACCGGCACCTCGCCCCAGCCAGTCCGGAGGAGCTTGTACTCCGCCCCGAAATGCAAGGTGGTGACGTCCGCAAGCGGCAGTCCCACCGAATCGGGGGGCGTCCTCGTGTACTTCACCTCTGCCTTGGACCAGGATTGCGTGTTCATGTCGGCTGCAATCAGCAGACGCAGTGAGGGTCGAAACGCGACCCCGGCACCGAATGCGGCAGGGATCGTCAGGTCATAGTCGGCCAAGGTCGCCGTAATCACAGTGAGCCCCTGCTGCCGACGGGAGTATGCGCCGTCGCGCACCTTAAGGGTGTACCCTGGAACCAGGCGGAGGCCAAGGGAGACACTCTGGCCGAAACTCACCCGGCCGCCAAACTCCGGGGAGAAACCGGAGTACCGGCTGTTCGCACGAGCCGTCCCGCGGTACAAGAACCATTCCTCATCCGTGTTGGCGCGCACCCCCCCCTTCAGCACGTTCACCACCGCGCCGAGCGAGAGAGTTCGCCCGGAGCGAAACGCGATGGCCGGGGAAAACGCTTCGAGACCGCCCTTCTCTGATCGGTCGATCGAGAAGGCGATCGGGAACGTCGCACCCGCGCCTGAGGGGACCAGGTCGCTCACAGCCTGCTCGGGCACCGCCATCTCGGCGTAGCGACGCCAACCGAAGGCGGCCACAAGGCGGCGCTCCCCCGACGTCCACAAGGGGACGCCTGCGGCAATGAAGTTCGGGACGAAACCACCCTTCAGACTCGGCCGGTAGCTCAAGAAGCGGAGGGTCGACCGTCCGCCGAGGACGAGTGAATCGGGAAAGTCACCTGCGCTCCCGCCGACGGCCCGGGAGTATCCGTCGAACGTGAAGGACAGATGCTCCAGGTCGGCCAGGCCGCCTACATTCCATCCCAGAGCGGCGACTCCGGACGCACTGGCGAGATAGGCACCACCCATACCAAGGGCGTCGCCGCCGGGGCGCACAGAAAACGCGTCGATCGGCCGGTATACCAAGGAGGGGTGAAGGATCGAAAGTTCACGCAGGCCGATCCGACCTAGGGAGATGACCCCTTGTTCTTGCGCCAGGGCGGGTCCGGCGACGGCCGCCAGCAGAATGACGAGAGCGCATAAGGGTCCGTGACAAGCCGTCGCCCGGACCTTGGACAGGTTCCACCGCATCGAGTTGCCTCCCGCTCCTAGGACCGTTCGCCCAGCAGCATCACCAGAATGCTGCTCCCGTACACCCAGGCACCGAGGCTCCGCACCGTGCGAGAGCCGTCAAACATCTGCAGTTCCACCTTCGCTATCTCGCCGCGAGAAATGGAAAGTAACGGGATGGGAGGAGCCACCACCACCTGGCCGTCGGCGAGTCGCCGACCGAGCGCCTCGTAGCGCCCGTCGTCGAGAAGGAGAACCCGACCCAGGCGAATGCTGTCGGCCGTGACCGCCGTAACATCCGCTCGATAGATCGAGCCTTCCTGTCGGTACTCGACCCGCTGGCCGGGCGCGATGCGCCCGCGCAACGAGCGACCGTCCTTCATCGTGAGGATCACCTTCTGTTGCGCTTCGAACGCGCCGCTCTGCAGCGGCACACGCTTCGAGCAGGCGGCCGGGAAGAGCAGCAGGCAGCCCAGCCCGGCCAGCGCCAGCGTGCGCGAAAGCCGACCGATCATGTGGCGTCTCCCATTCCGGGCTTCGGGGAAGATGCGAAAAGCGCGGCGACTCGGAACAATTCCGATCATCACGTCGGTACCCCTGCCCCGCACGGCCCATGCCTCCACCCCTGCGAAGCGTGCGCTTCGCAGGCTGTTACCGACCCCAAGAACCGTCACTATAGGATCGAACAGAGCCGAGGTCAAGCACCCTGAGATTCGGAATAGACTTCGGGCTTCAGGGGGGCAGACCCCGAGCGAAGGACCGGTCCGGGGCCGGCGCACCGGCTTCGCTGCGTGCGGAAGACCAGGCCGAACTTGTGGCCCGGTCCGACGAGTTGATTCGTGGCCTCCAGAGACTGCTTGACGCGCTCCAGCCCGAAACCCGAAGCCCGAAGCCGGTCGTATTCGTTCCCTTCTCCGAGTCTCAGGCGGCCACAACCGAGCGTCCCGAGGCCGCAGCGGGGAGCAGGTGGGACGTAAGTATCGCGTCCACATCCACACCATGGTCCTGGGGATAGCACCCCGCGCGAATTCGGCTCCGCGGATCGGCGGCCGGGCCTGCCGCCAGGGTCCGCTCCTCCCCCGCCACGGGGCCCAGCGGGCCTTGGCCTAGAATTCGCACCCGAGGCCGCTCCAACTCCGCGGTCGAGGCAGGGGACTCTACCACCACGGCCAGCTCGCCCGACTCCAACCGCAGCAGTGAACCCACCGGCCAGAGCCCCACCTTGGCCACAAATAGCCGCAGGAGCTCCGGGTCGAACATCCGGCCGGAGCTTTCCCACATGTAGCGCACCACCGCGTCCGGCGTGAAGGGCCGCCGCATATAGGTCCGGCTCGCTGTCATGGCGTCGAAGCAGTCGGCAAGGCTCACCAGGCGCGAAAAGAGCCCCTGCTGCCAGTCACTGCCGAGCGGGGGATAGCCGGAGCCGTTGAAACGCATGTGGTGCTCGGCACTGACCAACATGATGCGCTCCGCGAGATCGCCGTGCCCACCGTAGTGCAGCAGGGCGCAGGCGCCGCGCAGTGGGTGAGTGTGCATCAGCGCCCAATCGCGCGGACCGAAGCAGCCCGGTTTCTGCAGGACATCCTTAGGGATCTGAATCTTGCCCATGTCATGGAAAAGCGCGGCGACACCGAGGTCGGCCAGGTCCCGTCGCGACAGTCCCAGCTCCTGGCCCAGGGCCAGAGCCAGGATGCTCACATGAACCGAGTGCTGATAGGTGTACGGGTCGAAATCCTGAATGGCGGCCAGACCGAGGAGAGAGAACCGCTCCTCGGTCAGCGAATCGACCATCTCGTGGACGACCTCCCGGGATTTTCTCAACTCGGGAACGCGGTGGTCCGCTACCTGCCGCGCCACCGAACGGGCCACCCCGAGGGCATGGAAGAAGGCCTGGCGGGCCTGGTTCCTCAGGTCGGAACCGCTCCCGGCTTCCGCGGCATCCTCGCCCGGCGGCAGGAGGCGGATCCCCGGAGCCACGTCACCGCCGCGGGATCCCGGTTCGGCGATCTCGGCAATCGCAGAAGTCACGGCGGTTCCGCCTCGCCCCCACATAGCAAGGAACGCTTCCAAGGCGTCTCGGGTAACACCGCCAAAGAATTCGAAACCGCCCGCCCCCAGTCGTTCGAGGTCGAGGCGCAATGAGCTGAGCGCGAGCCGCGTGCCTGCATGGGACGCTACCCGCAGACCGTTGACACGGATGTGGGGTCCGGCCCGGACGATCCGAACAGGGCCGCCACTGGTCCGCGCGAGCTCAGCGAGTTGCCCAAGCCACCCGTCGGCGCGTTCCCGCACCCGTGGGTCGTCGGGCCCGCGCAGACGGCGCAACTGCATCAGCGCAAAGAGGTCGCGGACAAGGATCGGCACCGGATCCTCAACTGTCCCGTACGTAATGCGCGCCGTCTGCATCTCAGGCTGCCCTTGATCGGTCAACGCCCGTAGTTCCGTCATGCCGGTCCCCCCCGGAAGACCCTGTATCGGCCTGACTGGACGCGCGATCGAGTGCCGCACGAAGATCCGGGCGACCTCGCCAACGGTCTCGCAACAGCGTCGGCACCGGTTCCGGTAGCCGAGCGAGGGCATCGAGGGCCGGCTCTTCGGACCAGACGCGCCGCCGCGGCAGGTGGAGCCGCCGACGCTCAACCAGACGCGCCAGCACGGGCCACACCTCCCGAGGGGCCGCCCGCCCCGCTGCAAGCAGAACGCAGCAACGTTCCTCGACAGATCGCCGGTCAAATCCCCGCGAGGCCACCAGCCGTAGCAGTGGTTCCAGGGCGCTGTGACCGCCGCGTCGTCCCAGCGCTTCGGCCGCGGCCATCCGGATCTCGGGCATAGGGTCATCAAGGGCATCGGCCAAACCAGCCACCGGGCCAGTCCCGCCGCCGCGAGCCATCGCGACCACGGTGAGGAGCCGCCACTCCGGCTCGGCGTGCTTCTGCAATTCCCGGAGATAGCGCAGATCCTCTTCACGGGGAACCATTCGTTCCAGAGCGACGCGCCGCAGGGCCGGTCGCGTGCCGTCGGCAAGGGCGAGGAGTTGCAGGGTGTGATCTGCGGCCAGACGCATTCGGAGGGATCCCGCAACGGCCGGGTCCAGCACCTCGGGATCGTCATCGAGGAGAGCGAGCAGTGCCAATGCCGTTTCCGCAGGTACCTCCCTGGCCAACAGAACAGCCGCCGCGCGGTCTTCTGCCCGGTAGCCGCGAGCCGTGAGCAACCCGGCCATCAGGGCGGGGTCACAGAAGAAGGCTTCGATCTCCGCTAGAGCGCGGGATGCGACCGGAGACACGGCCATGCCGGGCTCGATCCGCTCGTGTAGTCGCCGGAGCACGAGCACCCGCCCTTGCCGTTGAAGCGCCTGGAGGTGATTCCGCAGCGCCTCGGCAGCAAGCGCGGCCTCGCGCTCCGCAGGCTCGGAGCGGAGGATTTCGAGAAGGAGTCTCCCGAACTTGAACGGCAGGTCGGGTTCCTCCTCGCACCGGAAGGCAGCAAGAATCCGCATCCGTTCGTTCTCGGCGAGCCGAAGTCCGGAAGCGCTCGGCGGCTCGCCGTGAAGGGAGAGCCCTCCGCGAAAAAGGCCTCAATACCGGGATCCGGTTGCTGTACCGCAACTTCTTCGGACACTTCGGGTTCGATTGGCGTCGGCCCCTCGTACAAGAGGTAGGCGATGTGCGGCAGATCTGCCTCCCAAAGTTGGAGGGAGAGGTCCTCGTCCACCGGGTTAAGCTGGCCCAGCAACGCCCGGGAGAGCGGACGCAGAAGGCTTTCCACCTCCTCCACGGTCACCTCGTCGAGGAATCGCAGCTCTCGGAGACCGGCGGCATAGAAATCCCCGGGGGCCTCGCCGCCATCACCGGGGGAGAAGGCAGGGGCAGGGCATCCGTCAAGATAGGATCCGTCTTCGAGAAAGCAGACGGATACTCCCTCGGATCGTCCGACAGCAAGCTCGGCCACGGCGCGGTGGAAGGCGGCCGCGGCCCGGCGCACCACCGGACTGTCCGGCGGGTAGAGCTGGACACTGCGAAGTGCTCCGCGCAGAAGGCGGAAAAAAATCGTGGATTCCATACCGACCGCCCCGAGGCGCCGTCCCGGCTGGTATTCCCGGAAATGCGCGCGCCCTCCATGGGAAGTATCGGCCGTCGCGGGGCGGGGTTTGAGGGGGAATGTCCGAGACAAACAGGAGACCCAAGCACAAACTGGTGGGCCTGTTGCCACACCACTGAGTCCTCACACTTCGTCGAGGAGCGTCCTCACTCTGACTCCTGAATTTCGACTCCTGAATTCTGACTCCCGAATTCTGACCTCCGGCTACCTGAGTCGTTACGACAGAGACAAGATCACAGCATCGGCAGATACTTCTCGATCTCGTATTGGGTAACCGCGAGGCGGTATTTATCCCACTCGATCTTCTTGTTCTCGATGAATTTCTCGAAAACATGAGCCCCGAGCGTCTCTTGGAGCAACGAGGAGCCTTCGGCCAGCTCGATGGCGCGATTGAGCGAGTCGGGCAGTGTGTCGATGCCCCGCTGGTTCCGCTCCGCCGGGGTCATCTGGAAGATGTCATCCTCGACCGGCTCGGCGAGCGCCTGCTGGTGATGGATGCCGTCGAGTCCCGCGGCCAACATCACGCCGAAGGCCAGGTACGGGTTGCAAGCCGGGTCGGGGCAGCGGAACTCGATGCGGGTCCCCGTCTCCTTCCCTGGCTTGTACATCGGGACGCGGATGAGGGCTGAGCGGTTGCGCTGGCCCCACGCGATGTATACAGGCGCCTCGTAACCGGGGACCAGTCGCTTGTACGAATTTACCCACTGGTTCGTCACCGCGCAGATCTCGCGGGCATGGGACAGGAGACCGGCCATGTACGACTGGCCGAGAGCGGAAAGATGAAAGCGGCCATGTGCGTCGTAGAAGGCGTTGCGCTTTCCCTGGAAGAGCGACTGGTGCACGTGCATCCCACTGCCGTTCTCGCCGAAGATCGGCTTCGGCATGAAGGTCGCATAGACCCCGTGCTGCCGAGCGATCTCCTTCACCACGTAGCGATAGGTCATACAGGCGTCCGCCATGCTGAGCGCATCCGCGTACTTCAGATCTATCTCGTGTTGACTCGGCGCCACCTCGTGGTGCCCGACCTCCACCGCGATGTCCATATCGTGGAGCGCCTGAATGGTCCGCTGCCGGATCTCGTTGCCGACGTCGTCGGAGATAAAATCGAAATACCCGGCGCGGTCGATCGGCACCGGCTCGGTAGCACTCGCGAGGTAGAAGTACTCCAGCTCGGGCCCGACGTAGAAGGTGTACCCCTCGGACTCCACCCGGCGGAGCGCACGGTGCAGCACCCAACGCGGATCGCCTTCGTAGGGGGTCTGATCCGGGTTAAGGATGTTGCAGATAATCCGCCCCGCCGCCTGCCCGTCGATCTTCCACGGCAAGATCTGGAAGGTGGAGATGTCCGGAGTGGCAATGAGGTCGGACTCGTAGATGCGGGCAAAGCCCTCCACCGAGGAGCCGTCGAAGCCGAGTCCCTCGTCCAGCGCCTCCTCCAGTTGGTGGGGGGTGATCCCGAACGACTTCAGCATCCCGAGGATGTCGGTGAACCAGAGGTGGATGATCCGGACGTCGTGTTCCTTCACGAACTTCATGAGATCGGCCTTGGTCGTGATGCCGGTCGCCATCGGCGCACACCCCTTTCCGCTTAAGAGCCTGTCCCGCTTGCGAGCCTCTTCGGCCCGACACCCTTCTCCGCCTGAGACCTTAGTCGCTGAAGACCCGGCCCGGGGATCGCCGGGAGCCTACCGCCCGGCCCGCACGACGTCGCTCGTGCATGAGAACAGGCGACTATTCCACATCCGACGGATCAAGGCAATGTGGACCGCCCAGATGCCGGGCCTCGATCAGGATGCGGGCCGCATGCTCCAAGCGCTCCATCCGAAAGTATGCTTCCTCCAGATCCGGCCCGACCGTCACCGCTCCGTGGTTCGCCAGCAGCACCGCGTCGTGTGTGCCGATCAAGGCCGCGACCTGCTCTCCCAGGCGCTCCGTGCCGGGACGGACAAAGGGAGCCAGGGGGATCTTCCCCAGGCTCAAGACCAGTTCCGGCAACGCGAGATGATCGAGGGGAAAGCGCGCCACGGCGAATGCCGTCGCGGCAGGAGGATGGGCGTGGACGACGGCGCAGACATCCCATCGCTGCCGGTAGATGGCTAGGTGCATGGCCACCTCGGAACTTGGCCGAAGGGTGCCGTGGCACAGACAGCCATCGAGATCGACCCGGATGACTTCCTCGTCCCGGAGATACCCTTTGCGGCTGCCGGACGCGGTCACCAGAATCGTGTCGTCCGCCTCGCGCACACTCAGGTTTCCGTCGTTCGACGCGATCAATCCCCGGCGGTCGAGCCGGGATCCGACTTCGCGAAATAGTGCAAGCATCTCGGCTGAGGGCGGCAACCCGGACGTGGTCATCGAACTCTTCTCCAGCGCAGGCCCGGGGGATCCATTCCGCGTTCGAGCAGTCCCAGAGCGGACGGCAGCCAGTCCGTGACATCCCCGGGAAGCAGAGAACGCTGCGCCCACGGCCGCGCAGACCCGGCGGCTCCGGCGAGCCGGGCAGATCGGGCAGACCGGCTATCGCGACCTCCGGCGGCCGGGCCACCTCCCGACTCTTCCCCCGCCACGGCGAGGTCCGCGGCCAGGCCGTGCAGATAGCAGCCGAGCACCGCAGCCTCCGGGCCCGGCATGCCCTGGCCCAGTAGCGCTCCGATCACGCCGGAAAGAACGTCGCCGGAACCGCCGGTGGCCAGGCCGGAGTTGCCGGTGGGGTTGACCCAGACGCGTCCGTCCGGGTCCGCCGTAACGCTGGGAGCACCTTTCAGAACCAGGGTCGCGCCCCAACGCAAGGCCCACTCGCGCGCGACCTCCACCGGATCGGCCCGCAGTTCCGCGATGCTTCGTCCGGTCAGGCGCGACATCTCGCCCGGATGCGGGGTCACGACCGCTCCGCCGGGCCTTCCGGCCGCACGTATCTCGCGGACGCGCGGCACCCAGCTATCCCCCCCCCAAGCGGCCAAGGCGTTGAGAGCGTCAGCGTCGAGTACCAGCGGCCCGCGCCAGCGACCGAGAAGGCTCATGACCAGGCGCTCACACTCCGGAAAGCGGCCGAGCCCAGGCCCCAGCACCAACGCATCCCAATCGCCGAAGCGGCCCAGGATCTCGTCCGCCGCCGTGCGCAGGAGCTGGCCATCCTCGCCCTCGGGCAGAGGAATCGTCATCGCCGAGGTGACCCCGGCCGCGAGAATCGGGTGGAGGGAACGGGGCAGCCCGATCCGGACCAGGCCGGCCCCGGTGCGCAGCGCCGCCGTGGCCGCAAGGGCGACGGCTCCCGTCAATCCCGGGGAGCCTCCGACCACGAGAAGCTTTCCCCAATCGCCCTTGTGAGATCCGCTTCCCGGCCTGGGCAGCCAGTCCGCCAGCATCGCGGTCTCGGGCAGGTGCGCCGCAACTCCCACCTCGTCGATCACGGATCGAGGGAAACCCAGATCGACGACATCGACCTCGCCCACCAGCGCCCGTGCCGGCGGGAAGAGAAACCCGAGCTTGGGCATCCCCATGGTGACGGTCCACGCCGCACTCACAGCCGCGCCCGCCATCGCACCGGTGTCGGCCGAAAGGCCGGATGGGATGTCTACAGCCACGACCGGGGCCGCTGCGGCGTTCATCGCCTGAATCCATGCTTCGGCCTCTCCGCGCGCGGGTCCGGAGAGCCCGGTGCCAAGAAGAGCGTCGACCACCAGGTCGTGCCTCGAAAGCTGTGCCAGGCGCGCCCGCTCGCGCTCCCCCGCCATCCGCAACACGAAGCCGCACCCTGCGGCCCGCCGCGCGTTGTCCGCGGCGTCCCCCTTGAGCGAATCCTGCGACACGGTGAGCAACAGATCGGGCCACAGGCCCCGCTCGCGCAGAAGGCGGGCCAGCACCAGGCCATCGCCACCGTTGTTGCCCCGGCCGCAGACGATGGCCACCCGGTGTCTGTGGAGGTCGGGTCGACGAGCCAGAATCGAACGAAGCAGACCACGCCCCGCACGCTCCATCAACAGGAGGCCGGGGATGCCACCGGCGATGGCCCGGCGGTCCATTTCCCGCATCCGGTCACCCGTAACCAGGTCCACGGATCCCTATCCTTCCCGGGGCTGATTCAGGCTGTCGAGGATACCGAGTAGGGCGGCGATATCGTCAATATCGAAGTCCGCCCCCGACTGAACCGTATCCTTGGTATCGCCGTACCGGGCAAAAACCGTCGGCATCCCCACCGCACGCGCGCCTTTCATGTCCCGGTCGGGCCAGTCTCCGACCATGAGGACTTCCGAGGCCGGAAGGCCGAGCTGTTCGAGGGCGTGGCGAAACGGCCGAGGACTCGGCTTGCGCTCCCCGGTGTCATCGAAGGTGACCACCGGGCGGAAGAAGTGCTCGAGCCCGAGATGGTGCAGCCGTTGCCAGGCCTGCAGGGCGGGGGCATCGGAGAGAACGGCCAGGCGGAAACCGCGGCGCAGAAGCTCGGTGAGCGTGGCACGCACGTGCGGATATAGGACGAGGTAGGTGTCCCGCACGCGTCGGTAGTGGACGATGCCGGCAGCCAGAATCTCCGGCGGAACGACGCCGAGCGATTCTTTGAGAAAGGCGTCGAAGACCCGCTGGTACTCGATCCCTTCCCGATCGTAGACACGGTTGATCAAGTCGCGGGCTTGTGCGCTGGAGAAGGGGAGCCCCATGTCTACCATCCCCTCAGCAGCCGCGTCGGTGGCCGCCTTCTTCATTTTCATGAAGTCGGTGAGGGTGTTGTCGAGGTCGAAAAGGAGCGCACGGATCATCCCGGCACCTTCCGGCGGCGGCGGGTCGCAGCACCCGAGTCCCGCATCCTGCGGGTAGACCCGGACCTTCCCCTACTTGGTGGAATGACTGATCGACCGGCCGTACGAAATCTCGCCGTTGTCGATGCGAATGTTGAACCCGCACGACGGATTGGTGCAAACCCAGGCCTTGAATTCGATGGGAGCGCCGTCACGGCCGTAGTCGGAAAGAGGAATCAAGACCCCGCCACCGCATTTCTTGCACTCGGGAAACTGTTCCCTGGCTTCCACCTACCACCTCCCCGGATCCCCTGGGATCCACGCCCGACCACGGGCGTCCCGTCCGCACAAGAAACCGGCCGCATTCGACCCGCAACTGAAAACCGCCGCGCCCGGGCCCTCCCGAGTCTGTAATGCTCCGGGATCGCCCTGCGAAGTGTCAAGCCGATTCCTGGAGCCCGAAGCCCAAAGCTACGTCTTCTGTTCCTTCTTCTCGGCCGCCGGGAAGAGGATGTTGTTCAGGATCAGCCGATATCCAGGAGAATTCTTGTGCAGAGAAATGTCGGTCGGCGGGTCTCCCACCTTGTGCTGGTAGTCCTCAGGGTCATGCCCGCCATAGAAGGTGAAAGTCCCCTGCCCGTAATTGCCGTGGATGTACTTCACCTCGTCCGTTCCTTCCGTCTCGGCCAGGACAACGGTCGCTTTCTTCAACAACGATCGGCGAAACGAGGTGGTCTGCCCCATGAATCCGGGCACGACATTCACGTGACACTGCGTCAGCATCGTCGGGACCGGGTCTTCCTTCGCGGAGAAATCGAAGAGCGTGAAAAAATCGGTTCCCTGCCCCCGCCTCGCGGCTTCTTCGGTCATATCGATATCGGAGAACTCGTAGATCATCGGATTCATGATCATGTGGTAGTTCTCGAAGGCCAGCCCCTGCGAGAAGTCGAGCCGTTCCTCGGCGTGCGGATCAGGCGGCGTGCCATCGTAGGGGACGTCCACGACATCGACTCCGCCGGCCGCCAGGGCGATGTCATAGCTGTCGGTGGCCGAGCACATCGCGAACAGGAATCCGCCCTTAGCCACGAACTCGCGCAAGCGCCTGGCCACGGCGTGCTTGTGCTGCCACACGTTGGCGAATCCGGCAGCGCGGGCCGCTGTCTCCGCGAGTCTCTGATCTTCGAGGTACCAGGGGGCGGAGCCGTAGCTGGCGTAGAACTTCCCGTACTGGCCTGTGAAATCCTCGTGGTGGAGGTGGACCCAGTCGTACTGGAAGATCTTGCCGTCGAGGATCTCCGGGTCCCAGATGACATCGAAGGGGATCTCGGCGTAGGTCAGCGCGAGGTTGACGGCATCATCCCAGGGCAGACTCTTGCTATTCGGCGGGGCATAGATGGCGACGCGGGGGGCCTTCTCCAACAGCACCACCTCCATATTCGCGCGCTCGATCTCGTCGTAGATAGCACTGGCCGCGGCCCCCCCCGCAGCCTCGGAGGTCACGCCCAAGACAATGCAGTCGCGCTGCCCCTCCGGCGTGTCCTCGAGGAGAAACGACCCGCCACGGTAGTTCAAGAGCCATTCCACATCTTCCCCCCTCTGGAGGGCGTGGTAGGCAACGCCGTAGGCCTTGAGGTGGTCCGCCTGGGTGAGATCCATCGGAACGAGGAGCTTGGCCGAAGCCGTTGTGGTCAGGATGACCAGGAACACGAGTAGCCAGAAACCCGAGCCAACGGCATGGGTGGGCGCGGCCGTCGAGGCCCGGGACCCAGCCTGCCGGCATCGCCCGGGGATCGGTCCAGCCTGGTGCAACATGGGCAACTCCTCTGCAACTTCGGCCACGCCGCGCGCCGAGCCTCAGCCACGGTCCTCGGTTGACGACAATCCGACGGATGCCCAGCCCGGAGACAGCGATCCCAGTTCGCGGGCAGAGCTCCCGCGAGTGCGGTCGCGGGCCTTCTGAAGCGCGGCACGTGCCTGCGATGCCTCCAGTGCATCGGGGAATCGCGTAAGCAGTTCCAGGTAGACCGCCTCAGACTCAGACTCGGTGGCAGGGTCGGTGGCCAGCCGATCGGCCACCGCAAGAAACGCCCTCGGTCCGAGCGCGCTCTCAGGATACTTCACGGCCAAGCTGTCGGCCTCCGCGCGGGCGTCCTCAGCCCGCGCGAGGTCGAGGAGCAGGAGCACCCGTGCTTCCCGCAGACGGTCGCCGGCGCGCGTCCGTGGGTAGCGAGCGATCGCCTCGTCGACAAGCTGCATCCCCCGCTCCGGACGCCCCAGGCGTCGCTGGTAGATCGCCTGCGCCAGCGCGGTGAGCGGGATCCCGCCATCGTCGGTGTTCTCTCCCACCATGAGAACACCGGCCAACGCGTCGTTGACCCAGCGGGTCTTCGGGTAGTTGTCGGTCACCTCATACCAGGTATCCTGCGCCTCACGGAGCTTTCCTTGGTAAAAGAGCATCTCTCCGACGTGATACAGCGCCTCGGCGCGCACCTCGTTGTCGGAGGCACTGTCGGCCAGGGCGCGATAGACAAGGGCCGCCTCACTCGGTTGCTCCATGCGTATGCACAGCTCAGCCATGGCGAGGCGGACGCGATCCGGCGTGGCCTCACCCTCGCTCTGACCCTCACGCTGACCTTCACGCTGGGTCTCTCGCTGACTCTCACACTGTGCCCGGCGCTGGGCCTGACCTCCGCGGCGCAGTTCATCGAGAAGCGCCCGGTAGGCCGTCAGTGCCTCCTCCGGACGTTTCATCTTCACCGCAAGAAGATCAGCCTTGTCAGCCAAGGCGGCAGCCCGCACGGAGGGGGCTCCGTCACGGGCCGCGGCATCGAATCCGGCGATGCTTTCGGACAGACGGCCCAGGTCGCGGAGCACCCGGGCCCGGCGGAGGAGCGCTGCGTCACGAACCGACTCGGTGGGGTCGAGTTGTAAGACGCGGTCGAAGCCCTGCAGCGCCGCCACGAGAAGACCCTTCTCTTGGGCCAGATTCGCATACCGGGAGAGGTAGGCGCCGTGCGCCTTCCGCTCCCGGTCCATGGCTAGGGCCCCTTCGATCGCCTTGTCCGCCTCACCCTGGTGCAGCCGAGCGACGATGAGCAGCTCCCGCAGGCGCTGGTCATCCGACCGTGCCGCACACGCCTTCTCAAGGGCGCGGATCGCCTGGGTCCCGACCCGATCGGTGCGCACCAGCGACTCCACCTCGTCGACCACCCAGGCGTCCTGATCGCCGAAGCGCCCTAGGTACTCCAGGCAGGTGTTGAACGCCCCGTCCCAGTCCTCCGCGACGCGCTGCAAGCGCTGCAGTTCGATCAGGACGGGACCCGCATCCGCGACAGCGGTGACCACTTGGCGATACAACGCCATCGCCTCGTCCCGACGACCGGCGTTGTCGAGCGTGCGTCCAAGGGCCAGCACGACTCTCCAGTCTTGTGGGCTCGCCACATGCAGGGCCTGCAGCCGGCGGATTGCCTCATCCAGCCTTCCCTGGCGCAGGAACCCGGCAGCCTCGGAGAGACCCCGTTCCACTTCGTCGGCCGGGGTCGTCTCGCGCGTTTGGGATCGGCGCGAACTTCGCTCGGCGTTCCGCACGGATGGCGAGCCCCGGTCCGGCGCCTGTCCGACTCTGACCCCCGGCTGCGGTGCGGACGGAACGGGGTCAGTCTCCTGGGCGAGGGCCGGCGCCGCGGCCCACGCCGCGAGAAACAGCCAGAACGGCAACACCCGGCGCATCATCGCGGGGCTCCCAGCGAACGGAAATAGGTCTCGACAAGCCGGCGGAACTCCCCGGGCACCGGGTCGCGCCCCCCCCGAAGGATGCCCCGCCGCAGCGCCTCGGCGGGGTCCGGTCCGCTGGAGTAATCGGCCGGACTGAGACGCCCGTCCGTGGGCTGACCGGTGCGCGAGACACGCTCTTCTTTCTGCCCTTCCTGCCGGAGCGACTTCTGCGCCGTGAGAAGCCGTGAAAGAATCCGTTCCTGGCGACGCAGGACCCGATCATCGACGCCGCGGTGGCGCATCTCCTGGACCAGCTCCTCCATCTCCTTACCGATATCTCCCAGCCGGCCCAATACGCCGGATTGGTCTCCCAACGACTGCTGCACCTCTTGCAATCCCTGCCGGATCATCGCCTGCCGCGCCGCCATGGACGCGAGCTGGTCTTGGCCGGAGGCACCGGAAGAGAGGCGCTGGCCACCCTGGCCCTGACCCTGACCCTGGCCCTGGCCCTGGCCCTGGCCGAACGACTGCTGCATATCGTTGTTGAGGCTTTCCTGTTGGCCACTCAGGCTGCGCATCCGGGCCAGCGGATTGCTGGAACTCGAACTGCAACTGCCGTTGCACATCGACTCGTTGGCGGCAAGAAGTGCCATGACCGTGCCGTCCAGTGCGTGGCCCGCCTGGGCGCCGGCCTGCATCCCTCTCGGACGAGTGCCGTCCATGAACTCCTGCCGCGCTTCGTCAAGGTTTCGCACCGCCTCGCCCATGATCTGCCCCAGTTGGGGTGTGATGAAACGGCTCTTGCGCCCCAGTTCATAGAGCTGGTCGAGGCTGCGGCGTGCGCCCTCCGTGAGCACCTGCTGATCGCGAGCGAGTTCGCGCGTTGAACGCGCGGGACCGGTGCGCAAGAGCTCTTCCTGATCACGGCTCAGTCCGACCAACCGACCGGAGATGGCGTACAGCCTGCGCGCCACCTCTTCTTGATCCTTCCGGGAGAGCTGCTGTTGCGCAGAGCGCATTCCCTCAGCGAAGTTCTGCAGACTCTTCTTCGCCTCGCGACCGAACTTCAGGCTGTTTTTCTTCTGGCAGCTTCCCATCGATTTCGAGGCCTGCTCCATGCTCTTCGAGGCCGCCGTCAGTTCCTGCGGCGACTGCTTTTCTTCCATCTGCTTCTGGAGGTCCGGCCAGTTCTTCTGCGCGTCAGAAGCGAGCTTCTCCATCTCCGAACGCAGCTTCTCCAGCTCCTGTTTGAGCGCCTGCTGCCGCTCCTGCAGTTTCTGCGCCTGCTCGGGGGTCAGCGGTTGCGCACCCGCCTCTTCCGGCTTCTCCTCGCCCGCACCGGTGGAATCACTGGGCTGACCGTCCTTCCTCTCCCCCTGGTCCTGCTCACCCGGCTTCTTCTCACCCGACTCCTGCTCGCCCGGCTTCTTCTCCCCCTGAAGTTGTTCGTTGATCTGCTGCTGCTCCTTCACGAGGTTCTCCGCCTGCTTGATCATCCGGTCGAGGTTTTCCTCGCGCTGGATCTGTTTGAGCATTTCGAGGGTCCGATCGAGGCTGCGGGCCAGATCTTCTTGGGTGACCTGCATCTGCTCGAGAGCGCGCTGGACGGCGCTGCGATCGAGCTTCTGCATCGCCTGCTGCAACTGCTCCATGCGCTCGCGGAACTCCGGGCTTTGGATCTGCTGCACCAGCTCGTTGATCTGCTGCACTTTCTGCACCAATTCGGGCGTGAAGAGGCTCCCTTGCTCCATCCGGTCGAGGGATTGCTCCATCGAGCGGGCCAAGTCTTCCACCTGCTGGGCCACCTTGGCCTGCCGATCGGCGAGATCCTTCACTTGTTCCTGGTTCTCCCAGCGGAAGTCTTTGTTCTGGCGCATCTCGGAACGAACTTTATCGAGGTCGCGGGAGACGTCCTTCTGCTTCTCCATCGCCTCCTTCACCTGCTGCACTTGGTCCGTACGCTCCTCGTCCAGCGCCGTATACATCTCGTCGAGCGAAGGGAAGCGAATCTCCCCCTCGGGACTCACGGTGGTATTCGGCCCATCGAAGGCATCGTTGTCGGTCAGCTCGAGGTGGTAGCGCACCCGATCGCCGGGCACGAGCGACAGATCCGTCATGTTCCACGGGAAGGAAACGCGCGCCTCGCGGGTTTCTCTCCAGGCGGCCACCCGCGCGCGCCGCGGCGGATCGTCCCCGCGTCGATACACCAGTTCGCACTTCGTCAGTCCGAAGTCGTCGGCACAATCAAGCTCCAGGACGACCGCCTGATCGGGGGGCATGATGGTGTTCCGCTCGGGCGAGAGCTGGAAGAGAACGGGCGGGCGATCCGGCACGGCCTCAGCAGCGAACAGATCCGAAACCCAGCGCGCGCGACTCGGGGCGTCGGACTCCAGCTCGACCCGGTACGAAAGCGATCGGCGAAGGAGGAAGCTCCCGACCAGCTCCCCGCCTCCGGCCGCCTGCAGCGGAATCGGCGGACCGTCCACGGGAAGCAAGCGCCCGCGCGCCCCGGAGCGGCTGGGAAATACAGTCAGAGTCACGCGCGCTCCTTCCAGGCCCGAAACAGAACCGTCCGCCCCCAATTCCTGGACCGGGGCGAGTCGCGTGTAGGGAGGAAACTCGAGCCGCTTGCGGTAGCCGGTGGCGCGCAACGCCTCGATCACCCGGAGATGATAGAGGTCGCTGCGGGCGCGGCCCGCGGCCACCGCATACTCGATCGCCTCCAAAGCAGGGGGCATCTCGGCCCTAAACAACCCGGGGCCGGCCGCGGAATCGGACACCATGGGCACGCTCTTCCACGCTCCACCCGGAGCGCGCTGCAACAGGAGCGGCGTGCCGACCGGACTGCCGCCGAACCCGGCGCGCACCATGACACGGGTGCCGCGCTCGACCGTGGCGTCCCCCGGATCCACGCGGATGGCCAGCGCGGGCGGCGGCTCGTGGCTACCGGGTCGGGCCAGGCGCGAGACCGCGCCCAACCAAGCCGAGGGTGCCGCGAAGTAAAGCAGGATGACCACGACGAACCCCGCCCCCGCTCGCCATGCCGGCCCCAGAAGCGAGATCGCTGGAGCGAGCGCCCGCACGCGCGCTGTCGCCAGCGCTCTCACCCCACGGTCGATGGCGAGCTCGGCCAGCCCGCGCGCCAAGGGGTCGTCGAGCCGCTCGCGGCCTGATTCCATCTCGTCGGCCACCACGAGTTCGTTTTCCGCCAACGCAAGGCGACGCTCTAAGAGCCGCAGGAACTCGACCCGTCCCAGGTGATGACGCAGGCCGAAGCGGACGGCTGTCATCACGCCAAGCAGGACGCCGGCGAACGTGCATGCGGGCATCAGCCATCCGCCGAGCGGCTGGTAGCGGAGCCAGATCCCGAGAACCAACCCCGCCGCGAGCAAGGGCAGGAACCACGCCAGGCCCCACAGGGCGGCCTCGATGAGCCGCCGATCGCGGAACGTACGAAGCCCGGCGGCGGCCAGGTCGCGGAAGGATCGTTCCCGATTCACTCTCAGACCTCCCCTGTGGTCAGCGGCCGAGGGCGTAGACCACGGTGTTGATCGCCATCTGCATCGCCTGCTCACGGATTTCGGGCGGATCCTTGTGCACCTCGGGATCCTCAAGACCATCGCCGACATCGGACTGGTAGGTATAGAAGACGACCAGCCGGTCGCCATCGAATATCCCGAACCCCTGCGCAGGCTTTCCGTCGTGCTCATGCACCTTCGGCGGACCGGCGGGCAGATCGTAAAACGAGTGATAGATCGGGTGGCGAAACGAGACTTCGACCAAGGGCCGATCCGGAAAGACCCGCGCCACCTCACGCCGGAACGACTCGTCCAGGCCGTAGTTGTCGTCGGCGAAGAGGAAACCCCCGGCGAGAAGGTACTGCCGCAACCGCGCGGCTTCGGCGTCGGAGAAACGCGCAGTCCCGTGGCCGTTCATGTAGACGAACGGATAGTTGAAGAAATCGGGATCGAGAATCGAGACGCGCACGTCGTCATCCCGGTCCACCGGCACCGTGGTCCGGTCCCGCAGGGCCCGCGCCAGGTTCGGGAGAGAGGAAGGGTTCCCGTACCAATCGCCGCCGCCGTCGTACTTGAGCCGTGCGATCGTGAATCCGTCCGCGGAAGCCGCAGGGTCGGCCGCGAGCGCCACCGGACCGAGGAGGATCGCCGCGAGGACGGTCGGGATGACGAAAGCAGAGAGACGCAACGGAAACCTCCGAGCTGCACATGTGCGTGGCCTTGAAGAGACGTAACTACTCCCGTAGCCGGTAGCCGGAAGCCAGAAGCCGGGAACCGAAAGCCAGTCGCCGGAAGCCGGAAGCCAGAAGCCAGAATTCAGGAATCAGAGTGAGGACGCCCCTCGACGAGCCCGCGTGACACCGGCGCGCCCCGGAGAACCCAGGAGAACCCAGGAGAACCCCGGACATGGATCCCACAGGTGGAAGAAACCCGATCTACCGCAACCGGTTCCCGGTGCCGCCAGCCGGCCCCGGATCCCGCCACGCCTGATAGAGCGAGTCTAGCATCGACGGACCCGCGCTCACCCCCGGAAAGGGCGACCGTGCCTGACGGAAAGCCAAGACGACAGAACGCCCGCCCCAAGAGGGACGGGCGCCGACTCGTCCTGGCTTACCGCCGAATGCGCCGCCGGATCTCAGGCCCTGACAGTGGACGCCTTCACCCGCGCCCGGCGATCTCGGCTATTCCCCAACTCCAGGGCGAGGGCCGAGGCGACATACACCGAGGAGTAGGTCCCGAAGCCCACCCCGACGAACATGCAGAAGGCAAAATCGTGGATCACCTCGCCTCCGAGCCAGAAGAGCGCAGCCACGGTAATGAGGACGGTGGCCGTGGTCATGAGGGTCCGGGATAGCGTGTGGTTCACTGCCGTATCCATCGTCCCCTCGAGTGTCCGCTTCCCTCCGACCCGCGATTGCTCGCGGATCCGGTCGAAGACCACCACCGTGTCGTTGATCGAATACCCCGCGATGGTGAGAAGGGCCGCGATGATCTGGATCGTGATCTCTTTGTTGAAGACAGCGAGCATCAACAGCGCCACCACGACGTCATGCGACAGGGAGAGCACGCCTCCCAGTGCATAGGCAAACTCGTACCGATAGGCGACGTAGAGCAAAATGCCGACCAACGCCAGCAGAACAGCGAGAGTAGCCTTCCCGCGCAGCTCCTTCCCGACCTTGGGGCCCACGACCTCTTCACGCAGCAATTCGCCGGTGAGGCCGGGCTTCTGCTGCTGCAGCCGGTCCAGGATCGCTTGCGTCGGACCCTTCTGGGCGGCGTTCCTCTCGGTCTCGGCGGGAAGCCTGATCATGAAGTCCATGCCGGAAGGTCCCGATTCCTGGACCTCCGCCCCACGAATGCCCGCCTGGTCCACACCGGCGCGAAGCTCTTCGGCCGAGATCCGCTGGTTGAAACGGAGCTCGATGAGACGGCCGCCGGTGAAATCGACCCCCATCCGGAACCCACCCCGAACGGCAAGCCCGACCAGGCCGACCAGCATCACCGCCACCGAGAAGCCGTACATGTAGCGGCGGTACTTCATGAAGGGGATCTGCGTGCCCACCAAAATCTGGAACATATCGGCGTGGCTCTCCTTTTCATCGTCCCGGGCGGGGCCCGCGACTTTAATCAACGCGTCCTAGATCGACAGCGTCTTCGGATTCCGGTTGGCCAGGGCTATGTCGAAGACCATTCTCGACACCAGCACTGCCGTATACAGGTTGGCGATGATCCCAAGCCCGAGGGTGATCGCAAATCCCTTGATGGGCCCGGTGCCGAACTGGTAGAGCACCGCGGCGCTGATCAGGGTCGTCAGGTTGGAGTCAAGGATGGTCGTCCACGCGCGGTGATAGCCGGCGTCAATGGCCGCCTTCACGCGCTTGCCACTGCGCAGTTCCTCGCGGATGCGCTCGAAGATGAGCACATTGGCGTCAACGGCCATGCCGACCGTCAGCACCAGCCCCGCAAT
Source organism: Candidatus Eiseniibacteriota bacterium (assembly GCA_903844735.1). GTDB lineage: Bacteria > Eisenbacteria > RBG-16-71-46 > CAIMUX01 > CAIMUX01 > CAIMUX01. The sequence goes on along the minus strand of CAIMUX010000138.1, from coordinate 9,953 downwards.
CCCGGGCAGCGTCAGGGTGCTCCGCAACGCCGCCATGCCCGCGAAGACCAAGAAGATATTCAGAACCAGGGCAAAGATCGAGACCAGCCCGCTCGCCCGGTAGAAGAAGAGCATGAAGAGAATGACCACCGCCGTGCCGACCCAGGCGGCGCCCAGACCGGTGCGGACCGAGTCTTTTCCGAGAGACGGCCCGACGGTCCGCTCCTCGGCGACCGTGATCGGAGCGGGCAGAGCGCCGACCTGCAACACGATCGCGAGATCGCCGGCCTCTTCGGCGCTGAAGCTGCCGGTGATACGGGCTTCGCCCCCGGGGATCCGCTCGCGGATCGACGGCGCCGACATGACTTTGTCATCGAGGACGATGGCCAGTTGCTTTCCCACGTTGTCCGACGTGACCCGGCGGAATAGGCTGGCGCCTTTGCTGGTCATGGTCATGGTGACCCCGGCCGCGTTGGGTTGGTTGGCGTCGAGCCCGATCCGCATGATGGCGGTCTTGATCTCAGCACCCGTAATGGCAGCGCGACGGCTCAGGACATAGAGAACCCGTCCGGAGGTGCCGTCCGCAAAGCGCTCCTCCGCATCTTTGTTCCGCGCGGGTTTGCTCAGCACGACGCTGGCGTCCGCCGGCAAGATCGAGTCGAGCTTCACCGAGGCGAGTAGCTTCTCGACGTCGGGAGCATCCTCCAAAGCGACCATCGCTCCGCCGATCTGGAACTCCGGGTAGCCGTGCAAAAGGTCGATAAGCGGGCGGTTGCCGGTGCTGTCGTCGACGACGCCCCGCTTGCGGGCAAAGGCTCGGTCCAGCGACTCCAGAACCTGGCGAGACGCGGCCTGGTCCTTGACGATCTTGAACTCGAGCTGGGCCGTCTGACCGACTAAGTCGAGCGCCCGCGTCTTGTCCGCCACACCGGGAAGCTGCATGAGGATCCGGTCGTCCCCTTGTTTCTGGATGAGCGGTTCCCGCACATTGAAGCGGTCGATACGGTTTCGAAGGATCTGGATGGCGCGGTCGAGCGCCCGTGGCACGTCATCCTTGCGAAGGTTCGAAGTGTCCAGCTCGAGAACGAGGTGCATCCCGCCCTGGAGATCGAGCCCCAGCTTGACCGCCTTGGCCCGCAAGTCGTTGGCTTCCTTGGTGTCGGCGTTCCGCGCCGCCTCCGGCATGCCGTACAGGCGGAAGGTCGGGAGCGTGACAATGACGGACGCCGCCAGGACGACGACAAGAATCACCAGTTTCCAACGAAAGCTCTTATCCATGCAGCGATCCCCCCGCGACGGCCTAGAAGTCAAACAAGGTTCAGAGCATAGATAACCGCGTAGGCGTGTGTCAACGCAAAAGCCAGTCGCCTGAGATTCGGAGTAGCTGAAGCCCAAGACCAGTCGTATTCGTTCCCTGCTCCGAATCTCAGGAGGCAACGGTAGGAGTCGACTTGGCCCCGATCGGCTGGTCCTCCCAGCGGAAGATGTACCAGGTCGGCCTGCCGTCGACCGGCGACGGCTTGCTGGGTTCCTCGACGAAGAAGAACATCTCGGTGGCCCCCTCGACGAGCAAGGTCAGCAATGTACCGTCCTCTTTCCGGGTGTAGACCTGAAGCATGGCCTGGTCGACCCTCACCTTCCATGCCCGAGGGCGAAAATCGCTGGAGTCGACTCTTTCGGGCACGCCGAAATTGTAACTGCTGAGTTCGATCTTGGTCACCAGTTCGTCGGCAAACATGTTCTCGGTAGCGGTCACCTCGTCGATCAGACTCCAAAAGGGAGGACTCGGGTGGTCCGGGACGACGGCGTCCGCCGGGTTGAAGACGAACATGAAGTCCTCGGTGAAGAGCTTCTTGTACTCGTCGATCTTCCGGTCTCCGTATGCCCTCTGCAGATTGGCGAGGACATTCTGGGGAGAGGTCTGCGGAAGGTAGTTCGACGGAGGAGGAGGGATCACGGTGTTCTTGCCCGGTGACCAAGGGCACCCGGCCAGCAAGCCGATAGCCAGCAAGCCGATGACCAGGAAGCCGGTAGCCGGGATGCCAGTGGCCGGGATGCCAGTGGCCGGGAAGCCGGTGGCCGGGTGCCCGATCGAGAGAACCCGGTGTTTGTTGCTTTTCATGTCAGCGACCTCCCATTCCGACCTATTCTTTTGATGCTTGTGCCCGTCTGCCGGCTGTCCCCGTCCCAACCGCCCGGTCAATTTTCCTTTGTCACCCAAACCTTCCGTTTCCATCGTACCAGCCCGAGGGTGGCGTGGCCCAGGCCGTCCTGCCGATCGACCCACTTATAGATGCTCCACCCCCCCGGTTGCTCGCGAAGGTACAGGTCGACCAGTCCCGAAAACGTGGTGTCCGCCCCGCCGCGCCTGACCACCATCTGGTACTTCAAGTTCTCGTAGTACTTGCCGCCAGTGTCGGCGGGATCCAGTACCATGTCCTCGAACGGAGGGATGGGCGGGCCCCAGCTAAATGCCACCGTCTCTTTACTGTTCTGGAACACCGATGTGAAGGCGGCGATCTCCCGCTGTTTGTTCCAGCCATCAAAGTACGTCGGCTCTTGTGCGACCTCCGGCCTGTCTCCATCCGCCAGAACAAAAGTGAAGTCATCGGCCAGGCTGCGATCGTAGTTGGCGATCGATTTCGCCGAAAAAGTGACCTGGACGTTGGTAAGGACCCTGGCTGGAGTGTCTGGGTCTGCCCAGGGCACATTGTTAACGGACGGGGGCTCCGGCGTTCGGGTGCTGAACAGACAACCCGCCACCGGAAACAACAGGAACGAACCGAGACTAAGAGCCAGGAAGACCCGCACGCAACCCGGCAAGCCAGATCCGGCCGGTCGCCGAACGAAATCCCCATCTTCAGAGTTTCCGGACACAGGGCGTAGGGCGTGTGTCATCACCATCTCTCCTTAGAAGACCTGGCTCAGGGAGCCGGAAACCCGCCAGTAGCCTTTTTCGGCCGAACTTTGCGTCTTCTCCACCCGCGCGTTCACCGAGAAATCCTTGCTGAAGCGATGGTTCAAGTCCAATCCCCCGGTGAACCCCAGTGTTTTCGTCCGAACCGGCGCTGGGGCGGGATTGCCCCGGTAGCGGAGTCCGCGAACTTCCATCCGCTGCGTGGCCCGCAGGGAAAACTCCGGGCTGAACTCGTATCGTGTGGTCACGGCAAGCGCCTGGGAGGTCTCGCCCGACGCCTTGGCGTACAGGCGCGGCGCTCCCGGGTCATCGCGGACATACCGGCCGGAATCCTTGAAACGGAAGCTATGATCGACGCTGAGCTTCGCCTTGCGACCGAGGGTGCTCTGCAAGCCCGTACGCACTTCCGTGGTCCGGGAGAGGACGTTGCTGCCCTCGTTGAAGTCGTAGAACGAGTAGTCGGCCGTCATCTTGTATGTTTGGGACACCTTCACCGAAGGCGTGACCTGCAAGCCCACGTCCGCACCCACAGCATAGCTCTTGCCGGTGACGCTGTTGCGCGAGTTTGCGGCCGGGATGTAGACCGTCTGCTGGCTCCGCCACTGAGCGGTGACGCGGCAGTCAAACCCCTTACGAGGACGGTACCCGAGAGCCCCGTCCAAGAGGAAACGAAGGTCGTCCTTGTCCTGCTTCTCGTCGTCGTACATCATGCGGTTAATGCTGGCTTCGCCGGTGGTCACCGCCACCACGCGGGAACCAAGAGGGCGCCGCAGGACCTGGCGCAGCGTCGTGACCTCGTTGCCATAGTCGGTCGTTGAGGTCTGGAATGTGTTCCGGCTCTTCTCCCAGCTCGCTTCCGAGGTCATCTCGGTTCCCCGCAGTAACGGGACTGCACGGCCAACGATGAAGTTCAACGTTCCTTTTCCGGCCGTCCGGGTATTGCCGCGGCCCTGGGGTGAAAGAGTGTAGCTGATGTCGGTGCGGCTGTTGTCCGCCTTCAGGTCCAGGTTGATTCCCCAGAACGGCACCAGTTTCACATCGAAGGCGACACGCTGGTCGAGCCCTGTCTTGGTGTCCTGCGCGCGGACTTCGGCAGAGTAGGCTTGGTTCACGTTGCTGTTGAACTGACCGGTGAGGCCGACCTTGTTTTTCGGGCTCGGTGTCCAGGAGGTAGAGAACGCGACTTGGCTCCCGCGGCTGGCGTTCTCGGCCACGAGAGTGGTGTCTGCAGCCCCATTGACCAATGTATTGCGCTGGCGAGTGCGGGAGCGATCGCTCGCCCGATCGCTCCGGCCGGTGACATCGAGCTTCCACTTCTGCCCCAGCGCCAGCGAGATACGGGAGTCGATCCCCTCGGTGCTCCCGGTCGCGTACGTCGAGTCGGAGCGCCCACCGCTCCCTCCTTGGGACCAGTTCTCCCGGACGTCCATATTCTCCGTCGCCCCGGCCGAGCCGGTGACATCCCAACTGAGCGCCCCCTCCGCTAGCCCAAAGATGCGCGACAAGAGGAGGCCGGGCGCGCCCGCAGTGGCGAACCAACTGAACTCGCTACCGTTGTCGACGGTGCGGTTGTAGTCGCCCCCGGAAAAATCCCGCTTGAGGCCGAGGTCGGCACCGGTCGACCAGCCTCCCAGTCCGGTGATGCCATATTCACCGCGCGCCCTCGTATTGCCGGTGCGCGATTTGTAGTGGTTTACGTCAGAGTTCTTCGAGATCCCAATGTTCCAGGAATTTATGAGGTTCAGGCGCTGGAACCTGCGGTCCATCTTGAGGCTCTGGTCCCAGCGGAATGACTTGCGGTTCACGTCCACCTGACTGCTGTAGAGCGGTCGGAGTCCGAGCCGGCCCAAGACGGACCCATCGTTGGGGGGAACCTCGGTTCGAGTAGAACTGTCCGCTTCCGCCCCTTCATCGTCCTGCGCCTGAGAAGGTGTGGCTAGGACCAAACACAGCGCAGCCAGGGCAACGAACGCCCCCCACGGTCGTTTGAGTCCGGCCGGTCCCGGCTGGAAATACAGCAACCCATTGCTCCTTCGACGGCTACCCCGGGTCTTAGAGCGCTTCGTAGAAGCGGCGAACGATAGCAAGGGGTCGAAATAGATTCCTCGCTGGGCCTGAGAAGGGATCGTGACGATAACGTGATTCTACCATTCCGCGATTCCTATGTCAAACCGGCAATCTCCAGGTCACGGCACCAGGGAAGGGAACCCGGCGGGCAGTTGACCGGCAGCGCCGACCCGCCTAGAGTGCCGCCATGCATCCATCGGCAGCACCATCCCTTCTCCCGACCTCGGGATCGCGCCCCGCGTGGTGAGCCCGCCCCCTCCAGACGTGGATGGGCCCGGCACCATCGCGCCCGCGCCACTTGCCTCCACCGGAGAGAAGGTGACCGGTGCCATGTCGTGGACCCTCATCCCGCGGGTAATCCAGATGGTCGTCTCCCTGGGAACCTCCATCCTGATTGTGCGCAAACTGGGCCAGTTCGACTACGGGACACTCAGCGTCCTGCGGTCACTTCTGATCTTCGCCGTGGTGGTCTTAGGGCTCGGCCTGGGACAGGCGATCAACCGGTTCATCCCCGAGTTGCGAGTCACCGATCGGCGCCACGAGGGACGGGGACTGCTCTATCGGTGCCTGCTGCTGCAGTCGGCGCTTTGGGTGGTCGCCTGCCTCGTGCTGTTTCTCCTGCGAGGCGTCCTGCGAGCCCAGTACCCGACCTACGCCGACCTGCTCCTGCTCGGCGTCTTCCTATCGCTGGCAGAGGTGGCGGCGGGCACGGTGACTCAGTACGCCATCGCTTCCTATCGCACGCGGGAGATGGCCCTGGCTACCGGGTTGGGCACTCTGGTTCTGGGCGCCGGGACGGCTCTGCTGCTGCATCTCGGTACCCGCGTGCCGGGTGTGCTCATCGCTTCGGCGGCGGGATTCGCGGCAACGACCGTGACGTTGGGATGGCTGCTGCGGCGCGGGAGTGTCGGCAGCGGTGGAGCACCCGGATTCGCGGCCTCGGCTGCATCCGGGTCTTCACCGGACCGGGCGACCGGGTGGGACACGGCGCTCGGCACGATGGCCGTCCCGTGGAAGCGGTTCCTCGGCTATGCGCTGCCGTGGGTGCCGAACTTCCTTCTACTCTTCGTCGTCTGGCGGCAGTCAGAGACCCTCCTTCTAGGGATCTTCCGCAGCCGCGAGGAGGCCGGTTTCTTCGATCTCGCCTACAAGCTGCCGATGCTGGTTCTCGAGTTCGTCCCGAGCGCCATCTACCCGTTGGTTCTCGCCGGTTTCGCCGAGACAGCCACGGTAGCTCGCGGGCGAATGACCGCCGTCATCGAAACCTACTACCGGCTTCTCTTCTTCATCGTCACGCCGTTGGCACTGCTTGGGGTCGCCATGGGAGACACCCTGCTCGCCCGGATGTACGGCGAAAACATGGCGCAGGCCGGTCCGTACTGCCAGGCCTTCTTCCTCGTTTTCACCATCGGGTTCCTGGGGACTCCGCTCAGCATGACCGTGTACATTCTCGAAAAAGTCTGGGTGAACGTGCTCCTGAATGTGGCCTACGGAGTGGTCGTCCTGGGGCTCGACCTGCTCTTGATCCCCCGGTACGGCCTGCTGGGAGCCACCATCCCGACCTCGCTGGTGACTGTGATCACGCCGTTCGTGCGCTACGCCATTGCCCGACGCTACCTGGATAATATCCGCATCCCGTGGGCGTTCATCGGGCGCACCTTCCTGGCCTCGTCGCCGTTGCTCGGGCTCGTTTGGGCCAAACGGTGGGCCACCGACCTGCCGCGGACAGGTCTCTTGCTTCTGGTGGCGGCTGTCGTCACGCTCCTGTGCTATCGGTGGGTGCGGGTGCTTCGCCTCCAGGACCGGGAGTTCCTGCAGCGCTCGCGCATTCCGGCCCGAAAGTGGATCCTGCGGATCCTTTGAGGGCCTCGCCTACGGCCGCCCCGCGGCGAGTGCCTTCTCCGCAACGAGTCGGTTCGCGCGATAGAGGCTTTCGAAGGTTCCCGCGTCGGTCCACCACCCGGGGAGATAATCGAACTGCATCTCGCCGGCTGCGATGTAGGCGTTGTTGACGTCGGTAATTTCCAACTCGCCTCGGCCCGATGGTCGCAGCTTGGAGATGATCTCGAAGACCCTGGCGTCGTACATGTAGATCCCGGTGACGGCGTAGCGGCTCTTGGGTGCGGAAGGTTTCTCCTCGATAGAGACGACGCGATCACCGGCCAGCTCGGCCACGCCAAACCGCTCCGGGTCGTCGACCTCCTTCAGCAGGATGCGGGCCCCGCGCTCCTGCCTCCGAAACGCCTGCACGAACGGGGTGATGTCGTCCTCGATGATGTTGTCACCGAGGATGACCACCATGCGCTGCCCCTCGGCATAGTAGCGAGCGAGGCCGAGCGCCTCGGCGATGCCGCCTTGCCCCTCCTGATAGACGTAGTCGATATGGGAAAGGCCGAACTCCTTTCCGTTCCCGAGGAGCCGCAGGAAGTCGCCCGCGTTGTTGCCGCCCGTGACAAGCAGGATGTCCTGGATGCCGGCCCGCACGAGGGTTCCGATCGGGTAGTAGACCATCGGCTTGTCCCAGATCGGGAGCAGGTGTTTGTTTGTGATCTTGGTCAGGGGAAGCTGGCGGGTGCCCAGGCCTCCCGCTAGAACGACGCCTCGCATGTGACCTCCGGGGCCGGGGATGAGCGGGCCGAAACGGGGGCGTTCCGACGGGTCCCGGTCCACCGCGGCCGGGATGGGGACGCCAGTGATGGTACCACCCGGCGACGATGCACGCCAACAGCGGAGGCTCCGCGTGAGATTCGGAGCGGGCTTCGGGCTTCAGGCTTCAGGAGAAAGGGCTCCGCCTGACGGCAGCCGGTACGCGCGTTAGGATGGCCGGTTGCGTCCTGGACCCGGCTCGGGTCGAGATGCAAAAAGTGAAATGCGCTTGTGCGCGGGGTCGGTCGGCGTTTCCCAATGACGGAAGAGATCGTGCGGAGGAGCGCGCGACCTTCCGCAGGGGCGACGGGGTCATGCGGAGGGGCGGGCGCCTTTTCTCACCGGGGGAAGCATCCGGGCCGAGGGCCGGTCGGCCCTTCCTACCGACGGCCGCGTTCGTGCGGAGCGCCGGCTGCCCTTTGTACCGACGGAAGCGTTCGGGCAAAACCTCAGGCGGATCTTCGTACCGGCTCGCGCCATTCACAGAGGGTCGGATGACATTTCCAAACGGTTCGCGCGATTTGTGCGATCACCCGACAGGTTTTCGAACACCCGTCTGCACTGGCGCGCCCACCGGTACAGATTGTCAGACTGGTCCTTGTTCCCATCCGGCCGGCTTTGGGGACTCGGTGTCCATTCATGCACGATCGCATTTCACAATGTGAATGTTCGTACCGGCATGCGCGCAAAACCATCCGTCATTGGGACGATCCAGCTTTCGGCTCACCCGAGATCTCCCCGCATTCACAGGCATCGCCGGAGAGAGTGCACGGCGGGTCTTTGAGTCAAAGCAGCGGACCGGGCCGTGGGACGACTGTACGCGGGAGGGGGACTGGCGAGAGCGGCGTCCGCTTCGCTGCTCTCGCCGGGCCAAAAGTTCGCCTGGCCGGTGACGGGGATTCGGGGGCCGGTCTCATGCGGTGCGGCCGGGCACGATCTAGTTCCCCGGCTCGTCCATGGACGTCACTCGCAATCTGCTGTCGAGCGGGTAGCCGTGGGGGAACCCGGCAGACTCCACGACGAGGTCCACCCCTCGTTTCCGGTCGCGCCCGTAGTACAGGCTCCGCAGCGCCCGACCCGCCCGGCGCTCGCGGTGGCGGGGTTGCGCGAAGACGAACATGTCCCCGACGGCCCCGGCCTTCGGCGACGGCCGAAGTGCGTCCACCCGGAAACCAACGCGCGGTTGATCTCTGAACCCGCCGGAAACGCCCGAAGATGCCGAATCGTTTTCGGCCGGGATCAGGAAGTCTGAAGCCAGGCTGAACCGGGTGGGTTCCAACGTGGTAAAGGGTCGAGGGTTTGTGAACCGGTTCTCACGCCACGAAACCCGATGTAGCAGCCGCGGAAATAGATGAACGACTCATGCCCGCGATCACGACACCTTTCGCTCCAGCCGATCCGCGATCCAGACCTTGATGATCGACTGGCGGGTAACACCCAATCGCTTCGCTTCACGATCGAGAGACTCGATCATCCAGGTCGGGAAGTCGACGTTGACGCGGCGTTGCTCCTGGCCGGGCCGGCGGGCCTTGGACAAATCGAGGTCTCCGGTGATGTCCGCACCCTCGTCGAACTTGCGGTCGAACTCCCTAGCCTTCATAGATCGCGACCTCCTCCGCGCGCGACCGCCGAACAGAGATCAGCCGGACCCGGCCGTCCCGGTAGCCGACAACTGCGGACCAGTGCTTGTCCGAGATCCTGCCCACGACAACGGAGCGGGGCTCGTCCTCTGTGCGAGCCGGGACTTCCACTCGCAACTCGTCCAGCCAGAGAGCCTGCGCCTCGACGAAGTCAATGCCGTGCTTGGCCTTGTTCGATTTGCTCTTGTTCTCATCGAACTCGAACTCCACGAGAACCTCCAACCTGCCGGGTATAGATACCATACCTTTATGGTGCCCAAGAGGGCAAGACAAACGATCGCCGCGGCTGCGGGATCCTCGACCATGGGCCCGCTCTTGTGGCGTGAGTCGATCCAATCTGTGGCCGCGTTCGCCCGCCCACCGCCCCGGCCGCGAAGCGACCGGGACCATCCGGTGTTCGCCCGTCGTGCCGCCTCTTGGGGGAAGGTCCGCGGACATCCCGGCTCAAGCGTGAGGTATCTTCCGGCCGCGTGGACACTCCGCCCACGTCGGCAGAAGCCGAACCGCAAAATCGAAGGTCCCGGGGGCTGCGGTCCTCACTTCGGCCGTCCCGGGTTTTCCTTTGTCATTTCTCACAGACATGACCCAGGGGTTTCTCACGAACATGACCCACCCCCCGAGGCCAGTTCGAGTGTAGTTCTGCCCGTGTCCTCTCTCAAGTCCGAGATCGTGTTCCGGTCGACGTCATGGGATGACCCGGGCGG
>CAIMUX010000137.1 GCA_903844735.1 Candidatus Eiseniibacteriota bacterium | reverse complement strand
TTCTGACCGAATTGCCGAAGGCACAACGGGTCGAAGACTTCGAGAAGCTGCTTCCGACGCGCTGCACGCAGGAGGAAATCCGCGAGACGATCGATCGGGATCCCGCGTTCAGGTGAGGATGGGGTTCAGTTGGCGCTTACGGAGCAATGGGGAGTGTACTTCCTGCGCTGCCGGGGAGCAGGGGCGAGTGGGCGCGCCAGGCTTCTCGTTGTCCGGTGACGAAACATGAGCAGCCTGTCAGGCGGAAGAGGGTCTTCAAGGAGATGAGCGGTGGGCGGATCCAGCGCTAGCGGGCGCGGTGCGTTGCTGTTGTCGGAATCCACGGGATTCCTTCACCTCCACCTCCGACGGATGCTGCCTCTGTTCCTCGCGGCCGCTCTGCCCATCTTCTGCGCGTGTCGATCCGAGACCTATTATGTCTTTGATGATCCGCCCCCGTCCAGTGAACCTGAGCTGCCCCCAGCGGAAGCCGACTATCGCCTCGTGGACGGGAAGGCCACGTGGGCCCCGTCCGATGACCGCATCGCCTACTTGCACCGCTCGAAGCCGGACGAGCCGGGGGGCATCTATGAAGTCCGGCTGGATGCGTTCCACAGACCCACGGATCGGCGGCTCGTTCTGCAACCGCGCGGAGCGGTGGCCTGGCTCCGGTACTCCACGGATTCGCGGAGCTTGGCATTCTGTATGTCGGCGGACATCTATACCTTGGACCTGGCGACTGGCGAGCTTCGGCAGGTTACGAATATCCACGACGCGCAGTCTCCGGACTGGCACCCCGATGGACGACATATCATCTACAATCGGGTAAGCTGGGGCATCGGCATCTATCCTCCGGCGGACTCGGGCAATATCCGGATTGTGGACCTGGACACCGGGCTGGACGAGCCCCTGCGACTTCGAAGCGGGAGAGTCCTGTGGGGTGGAGAGGCGCGGATCGCCCGAGACGGCCGGCGCGTTGTCTTCAGGCACTATCGTCCCGAGACCGGAGGCCTGGAGATCATGCTGTACTCGCCGGACTTCGACGAAGTGAAGCGACTCACAGCCACGGGGTGGATATGCGACTACCCGCGGTGGCGCCGGAACGACGCGCGGATCCTATTCGAGGTCAATATCCCGATCTTCCGCCCGGATCCATGGTATTCCATCGCGGCCGAGGGAGGGGACGTGTCTCCGTACCTGCGTCCCGGAGTGATTCTGAACCTCGGCCTGAACGCGGAGTTCAACCGGGATGACACTATGTTTGTACTTACCGCCCGCGACGCGAACTCGGAGGACGGGGTCTTGTGGATTCGCCAGGTCGGCGTTGACGGCGTGGTCAATGCCTGGCAGGTAACGGACTATCGCTAACCGCCAGGCCGGAGGAGATAGGATACGATGACCGCAAGGAATCGATGGGCCCTCGGCGCCCTCTCCGGTATCCAAGTCCTGTGTTGGCTCTTCTGTGGGGTGTGCTCGTGCGGCGATTCGGGACCCAAGCCGGGCGGGCCGCGCCCAGTCGCCGTCGCAGGTGAGTGGGCAGGGATCGTGCCCGGATGGAACGGTCGGGGCATACCGGAAGCGGATACGACAAGTGCGCGTTTCGTGCTGGATCAGCAATGGGACGTTGTCAGCGGCGCTTTCAGAGTGGGGCGGCAGTCGGGGGCCCTGAAGGCGGGATACGTGTATGGGGACAGCGTGAGCCTGACGTTTCTTGGGCGCGAGAGCGGTCAGATTGTCTACCTGGCAGGGCGTGTGTCGGCGTCCATGATTCACGGCACGTGGCGGAAGGTAGATCTACAGGACATGCAGGTGTACCTCAGGGGGGCGTGGCACGTCCGCCGAATGTAGCCGTCGTGGCTGGCGGTGTATGGTGTGGCTGGAGGAAGGGGACTGACGATGCGCAGACTCGTGATCGCCGGACTGGTGGCCGTGCTGTTCGCCGGTTGCGGGAAGGACGACCAACCGACACCGCCCGAGCCGACCGGCTCCTGCTGTGCGGTCCAGGGTGTCTGCACAGTGACCCCGGAGGCTGCGTGCGCCGGAACCTGGGCCGAAGCAGGCGTCTGCGACCCGAATCCGTGTCCACCGCCGGTTCCGCCTGACATGATACTGATCCCGGCGGGCAGCTTCACCATGGGCAGCCCGGCCAGCGGACCCGGCCGGAGCTCGTACGGGAATCGGGAGACCCAGCACCAGGTGACCTTGACGAGGCCGTATTACCTCTGTAGCCACGAGGTGACGCAGGCGGAGTGGTACGCGGTGATGCAGACGAGGCCGTCGGGTCTTACCGGCGACAACCTTCCGGTGGTGCAGGTGAGCTGGTTCGACGCCATCGAGTACTGCAATCGGCGGTCGGTGGATGAGAGCCTGACGCCTGTCTACACCCTGAGTGAAGTCGATACGAGTGGCGGGCACATCACGGATGCAATCGTCTCCTGGATTCGGGATGCCAATGGATACCGTCTTCCGACCGAGGCGGAGTGGGAGTACGCGTGTCGGGCGGGAAGCTTGTCGGCGTTCAGCAATGGCCCGATCACCGCAATGATCGGCTATGACTGCTCCGACGATGCCAACCTGGACCTCGTCGGCTGGTACTGCGGCAATGCCTCGGGCACGACGCACGATGTGGGCGGCAAGGCGGCGAACGCATGGGGCCTGAAGGACATGCACGGGAATGCCAATGAGTGGTGCTGGGATCGATATGGAGACTACCCGAGCGGATCGGTTTCCGATCCGGCCGGTCCCTCCTGGGGCGGCAACCGGGTATTCCGGGGCGGGGCCTGGTTCAGCCGCGCACAGTACTGCCGCTCCGCTGACCGGCTCTATTACGGGCGGACCGACCACGACAACGGCGTCGGCCTGCGTGTTACGAGGGCGGCCCCATGACGGGTTACATTCTATTCTCTTACCCATGGTCCCTTCAAGGCGGACTTCTATCCGATCTCCTATGGTTTTCGCCGCGGGCGAAGCACCATGGATGCCCTGAGCATGATTCAGCGACAGAATGCCGTCCACCTCCTGTCGACCCATGAAGCGGCTCACTGCCCCCAGCAGTTCCCGTTCATAGCTCCACGACACCTCCCAGTACTTCCCCAGTTCTTCCTCCAGCTCGGCCCGCGTCAAAGCGCGTTGATCCGTCACCCGACACCCCAGGGCGGCCAGTCTCTCGGGCAGAGAGAAAGAAAGTCATCGAAGAGGAGATACGGGTGGCCCACCGTGGCGATGAGAAGTTCCTCGTCGTCGCCTCGGAGAGCGACGGATGCCACTAAAGACGACGAGGGGAATCCGAAATCCGACGCCCCGGCGACTGATGAGGCAAAGTCCCACCCACAAGCCAACCCCGCCTCGAAACGAACCTGCTCCTCGAAGGCGGCCCGGTACGCCTTCTCCGAGGCGCCGCGCCCGCGCCCGAGCATCTTCCCGATGTCGACAAAGGACCGGATCTCGGGTCGTTCGCGGACGTTGACATCGGCGTCCAGCAACCGCGGAGACCCATCGAGCGGGGCCCGGGGCAGATTTGGGAGACCCATGAACCTCGTGCAGGTGAACCGCGGCAAGGCGGACCTCTCAATCGCGTACACACGGGGAATCATGATGGCGTCGACCCGACAGGCCTTCAGGTGGAGCAGGTGTCCGACGAGGAGTTTGACCGGGATGCAGATGTCATCGATGGTCACCCTGACCCCGGCGGAAAGTATCTCCTTGCTGGTGGCCGGAGAGCAAACGACCGTGCAGCCGAGTTCAGCGAGAAAACGATTCCACAGCGGATAGTAGAGGTAGCCCGGAAGGGCCAGGGGCAACCCGACGTGCTCGGGGTTGATTCGCTGAGCCCCCGCGGGGGAGGGGTGGCTTGGCTCGCGGAGGTCGGTTACAATAGGTGTTCGGAGGCTCCGGGTCACGACGCCCTACGCTTGGTTCCGGGCCCGGGGGATCGGTGCGCCGAGAGGATGAGCGAGTTGTCAGACCACACAGGATAGGAAGCCGAACGGAGTGTAGGCCTTGATGCCGACTGCAGGGAAGCCCGAGAGACGGTCGTCCATAGAAAGACCGGTCTTGGATTCACTCAGAACCCTCGTCGCTCGCGTGTCGGCGTTGGCGGGCTCTAAAGGATCGCTCTCTGACGCACGCTTCGTCATCGTCGCGGCGTTCCTTCTCGCTCTGTGGCTTGCCGTCGTCGTTATCCTCGCAACGCGGCACGAATTCTGGCGCGATGAAGTGCGGGCACTGTCGCTGGTGCGCGCCGCGAGTTCACCCCTCGACCTTATTGTCCTGATCAGGCACGAGGGGCATCCGGTTCTGTGGTATGTGTTGTTGTATATGGGCCACTTGCTCGGCGACATCCCGCTCGCCTTGCCCGTCACGAGTATCGTCATCGCCTTTGCCGCCATAGCCATCTTCGTGTTCTGTTCGCCATTTTCTCTCTGGTGGAAGAGCCTCTTCATGTTCGGCTGCCTTCCTCTCTATGAGTATGCTGTCATGGCGCGGAACTACGGCATCAGCATGTTGCTGTTGTTCGTGGTCGCGGTGCTGTTCCGCAGGCGAAGGAAACATGCTCTGGCCTTGGCCGCTGTCATAGCTTTGCTGGCCAACACCAACGCCCATTCGCTCATCCTGGCGTGTGCGATTGCGCTTGTGTGGCTCTGGGATACGATTGTCACGCAGAAGATGCGATCTCTTCGGGCATGCGGCAGGTATCTGGGTCCGCCGCTCACTATCATGACCGCCGGTATCCTGCTCAGCCTGGCCGTAACGATGCCCGGCGAAGGAACGATCCTGACACATACCTCCTCGTTGAATGCGAACGGGCTCGCGGAGGCGGGAATAGGAGCGCTCTTGCATCCGGAGAGGACGTTTCCGTCCATTTTGCCGGAGAAGACTCCCCGGGCGCTCCTGCCGGTCGCGCTTCCGCCCTTGGCCGGCATCTTCATCGTGTATCTCGCCGTCTTGGGCTTGCTCAAGCGGCCCGAGCTCTGTTGCGCTGCGCTTGTCGCGCAGATCGCCCTGGGCGTGTTCTTCCGCGTGGTGTATTCCGGCAGCTATCGCCACCAGGGACTATTCCTGATCTTCCTCGTAGTGTTGTACTGGATCGCTCTGGATTCAACGGAGCACGAGGTCGTAACCAAGAAAGTGCGACGGCTATTCCAGGCGGGGCTTTACGGCGCCATGGCAGTTCTGATATTGGCGAGTCTCAATCTGATGCCCAAGACGGCGTGGCAGGACTTCCGGCTTCAGATGAGTGCCAGCAAGGCGTTCGGCGAGTTCCTGAACACCTCGTCGGCCTCTCGGGACGCGATCATCGTCGCCGAACCGGATTACCTGGTCGAGTCCTTGCCTTACTATGCAGGCAATCTGATCTACATACCTCGGGAGCATCGTGTGGGAACGACAGTCTCCTTCACAACCGATGCCGTCACTCATTTCTCGCTCGGTGAGCTGCTCGCGACGGCCCGCGACCTGAAGGCGCAATACAATCGGCCAATCTTGGTTGTAATGGGGCACCGAGAGGTCGGGCGGAACCGCTCCGGCGAGTTGCGGTTTTCGTATAACAAGGTGTTTTCCTGGAATGCAGACGAGTTGGCGACATTCCGCCGGTCTACCGCCCTCGTCGCGAACTTCCAGACGGCCGTCGGGGACGAGAACTACCGAGTCTATGCTATTCGTTAGCGGTCCTTTCGCCACACCGCCAGGTCCTCAAGTGCCATCGAGGAGCGTCCTCATTCCGACTCCCGGATTGTGACTTCCGCCGCCGACCTGTTCTTTCCGTTTGCCTCTTGAACCTTCATCCCTTCGGTGCCAACATGCCCCGTCGAGAAACGGCGAAAGGGGGACCTCGCACGTGGAAGGTGTACGTCGATCCCAAGGAGCGACCGGGCAAGGAAGCGCTCAGGCAAGGCGGGTGGCTGCCCGCGGGCGCCCGGCCTTTCCGGCGCTCGTTCTGCTCATCACCTGGGCCGTCATGGTTGTGACCGGTGCGCCGTCCAGGGCTGAAACCGGCGAAGAATCCCGCGGAAAGACGAATGAGTCGGTAGAGCCGGTCATCGATTTCTCCACTCTGCCCTCAACCGGGCGAGGAGAGGCGATCCTGACAGTGGCGCGATTCGGACGCTATGCGGTGACGGTGGAGAGCGCCGAGGGGATTGCCTTGCAGTTGATCGACCGTATGGCCGGACCGGGTGAGATCTACGGGAAGGCCGGGGAGCAGGATGGGCGGATTGAGGCCTTCCTGGACCAGGGAACCTACAAGATCGTCACCTTCGGACCGGAGAAGAGCCAGGGCGATGCCCGCCTCACCGTTCATCCATTCGAAGAGAGGAACCGTCCGACGCCGGCCCTGGTCGAGTTCAAGTCGGTAGAGGGCCGCCTTGAGGATCTTGAGCAGCGATCGTACGGCCTGGAGATCTCCCAAGAACGGAACGTGAGCTTCGAGGCCGCCGGTCGCGATCTGGCTGATCTGCGACTCTGGCGGGACGGCACCTGGCTGGTCGATGCCGATCCGGTGATCGAGGTGATTACGCCCCGACAGGGACGTTCCCTCACCCTCTGCCGCCTGAACGCGAAGCTGCCGACCGGGCGCTACCTCCTCACCGCCTATGGCGGGTCGCCGCAGATCTGGGGCGAAGAGAGCGGCGAGCATCCTTTCTACCTGCGCTTCGGCATCCCGAAGCTGGCCGAGGCCGGCCGAAGGCGTATGGTCGTCAGCAAATTCGGCTTCGATCACTGGCTGGTCCCGAGCCGGACCAACTTCTTCCGTCTGGAGCTGCCCGAATCGCGGCCGGCCACCCTGCAGTGCGATGATTTCGATCCGGACACCCCTTTCGCCGACGCGGAGGGGCCCTGTGCGGAGATCACGAAGACCAGCTCTCCTCCCGCGACGGAGCTCGATCTCGGCCCGCTCCGTCGGCCGAAAGGGAGCGCGGAGGCATTCCGCAGAATCACCATACGGGCCGAGGCGGACCAACCCTACGTGCTTCAAGAGTTCCGTTTCGCTCGGGAGTATGCCTTTTCCGGATCGGGCGACTATTGGATTTCCTCGATCCGGACCGGGGCCGCGGCCGACAACGGTGATGCCACGGTGATCCTCGTCCCGGGGGCGAACGCAACGCCGGCCACTCCGGGTGCCAAGGAGCTTCCGGTCGAACCGATCGCGGCCGGAGTCGTGGAGATCTCTTCCGCCCAGCCATGGGTCCGGCACTGCAATCTTCTCGGAACGATGACCGTTTTTCTTCATGTGCGGGAGGCCGGGAAGTATCAGGTTCTCGCCGAGGGGGTTTTGTCCCACTTTCGCATCGAGCCGTTTCTCGTGACTCGACCTCCTGACTATCGGGCTCCCGATCTGCAGCCGGTGGGGAAACCCTGGGATCTTGACGTCGGCTATTACACTCTCACCATCGAGCCGGAGACCCACGGGATCATCGAACTGGGTATCCAGTTCGTGGGGCTCAAGGAGTCCCTGATGGGCCTGTTGGGGCGTGACCGCCATCCGAGGTCCCCACAACCTCCGCGGCCTTCAGTGTGCTTCCCCCGCGTGAGCCTCTATGAAGGAAGATCCTACCAGGCCATTCAGAACCTTGTCCCCGAGACCAAGCAAGGCTTTGTCCTTCGTGCGCTGCCGCTCGATCTGACGCTGGCGCTCCCGATAGGTCAGGTCCCGGGTGACACCGTGAGGGTTTCCTTCAAGACCGATGAACCTGTCACCCTGCGCGCCGAAGCGGAGGACGGGACGCTCCTCGATGTCTCCGTTGATCGTGCTCCCGCGGCCCCGTCGCCCCGGGTGCGTCCGGGGCTGCACGAGGCATCCGTGGTGCTCACGGGAGAATCCCCGGTTCTCTATGCCCTGCTGGCCGAGCCTGTGCGATTGGCCCCCCAGACGCCCTTGCCCGTCATGCCCGACACCCTTCTTCCCGAGTTCCCGACGCTGTCCGCCGAGGCGCCCGTCTTTGTGGATCTGGATCGCGAGAGTGCCGCGACCTATGTGGTGCACGCGGCCTCGCCCGGTCTGTACAGGCTTGAGAGCACGGGCCTGCTGGCTATGCAGGGAACCCTGCGCGGGCGCACGATCTGCTCCTTCGATACTCAAAGTGGAAACGGTGCCGGCAGGAATTTCCTGATCCAGCAGTATCTCCGTGAGGGGGATTACCAGTTCACGGTCACTACGACCGGTTTGAGCAAAGGACATCTGGGACTCACCCTGGCGGGCAATCCTGTCGTCGAGGCCGGAAACCTGAAGCCGGGTGGCGTGGGGCGCCTCACGCTGCAGGGGACGCAGGCGGCGGCCTACTGGATCGACATTCCGTCCTCCGGAGAGTACCGACTGGAGTCGGTCGGGTTGAGCGGGATGCTCCGTTGCCGCCTGGAAGATGACGACGGATGGCCGCTGGAGTCGCCGGGGGGCGCGGCCTCGTTTCAGCGCCGCTTCGAGAAGGGGCGATACCGATTGGTGCTGCTCCCCGCGGCGACCGAGATGCGTGCGGTGACCCGGTTCGAGGAGATTGTTCCGCCCCCGCACTGCGAAGGCCACGGGCCCCATGCCTTGCCCTTCGATGTGCGCTTCGACCATACCTGGCTCGAACCGGCCTCCGGAGAGCCCCGGATGCCGGACGTGTGGAAGGTCTCCGTGGAGGCTCCGATGAAAGCCTCCATCACTTTGTCGGGGGAGATGCAGGGGGTGTTGCGCAAGGAACTAGGAAAGAGTGGAGAGGAGAGAGGAAAGAGTGGGGCGGGGGACGAGGTGGCGTTTCTGCCTCCGGGGCGGGGGTGGAAAGGGGAGCTGGAGGCGGGTGATTACCTGCTGGAAGCGGTTTGCTCTCGCCGCAATCACCGGGCGCCATACGCGATCGAGGTGAACTCGGCCGAGCTCGTCTCGGGGATGTCCCGCCTGGTCACCGTTCCGGTAACCCTCGATCTCTCTGTGGGACGGGATGGCCTCGTCGAGCTGGAGTCGAGCGGCCGCGCCGATGTCCGTGCCGAATTGTACAACGCTGACGGCGACATAGTGGCCCGCGACGACGACCGACCGAATGACTGGAACTTCCACATGGCCCTTCCGTTGCCTGCCGGTCGCTACCGTCTGAAGCTGGATCCGGTGGGCGAGAGACGGGCCGAGACGACGGTCAGGATGCTCATGCCCGAGGAGAGGCCGGAGCCGGGCCTTCTTCTTCCGGCCCGCCGAACGCTCGCCCTGGGTGGTCCGGTACACATCTTTCCGCTGGAGCTACCCCCACAGCCCACCGACTTTCTCCTGATCGCGGTCCGAGCCGGCGAGGCCGTCGCCTGTGCCGTGGAGGGCATGGCTGTGGATTCCTGGAAAATCCTGGCTTCGGCCACCGGACTCGATGTCCGCCTGGCGGTACCGCTGTCTGCGGAAAGGCGCCCGCTCCGATTGCGGGTCTGGTCCGTCGATCGCCAGGGTAGATCGGTCACTCTCTCTGCTTCCGCGATCCATGCCAGGCGTTACACAGAATCCGACCTCGGAAGCGGAATCACCCTGGCTGCTGCGTCCGCGGACACGCCGCCGTCTTCTGAAGGGCCGGAGTCCGTTGACAAGCCGGCGTCCGCCGACTACCCGGCATCCGCCGACAGGCCGGCGTCTCGCCTGACTCTTCCGGTGGCAGCCGCCATCGTGGACCTGAGCAGTCCGGGTCTGTTCCGGATCGAGCGGCCCTGGCGAGGAATCGCTTGGTCTGCGGCCTTGGACGAGGGTTGTGCAGTCCTTGGCGAGCCTGTGATCGCCGCCGATCGGGAGATGCTGTACCTGGCCGGCGACTCGGACGTCAGGGTTCGGGGCCGAAGGGCGGCCCTGGGCCCGGCAACTCCGATCCAGTTCACCCTGTCGCCCACAGGACAAGCCCGGTGTGATCTCCGTGTCAAGACGGAGACACCTGGCACGCTGGTCGCCGTGCTGGCGACGTCTTCTTCCGGTCAGCCAGGCGTTCGCATCGCAGACACGGAAGACGCAGCTTCCCTGGAGCCGACAGGCGGATCGATGGCCGTCAGTCCCGGATCCGCTTTCGCCGTTGGATTCGTGTCGGCCGGATCGGTTGCCATCATCTGGTCCGCCGACCGGCCGGATCGGCCCATGGACGTGCGCCTTGAGACCTTTGAGTTTCAGGCGATCAGCGGTGAGGCGCTGTCGCTCGGATCCCTGCGTGGCGCACTCGTCGGCGGCGAATCGCGGACGCTTACCTTGCCGCCCGGATGTAAGCGCGTGCTGCTCGCCTTGTCCGATTCCACCGCCGGTGTCGTCTCTCGGGGAAACGCGATCGAGAGTGTACATTGGGCCGCAGGGGAGCCGTTCGAGGAGACGCTGGAAACCGATGCGCCCACCCTCACGCTGCTTCATGTGGGAAAGGCCGGCGGCCGTTACGCCGTGGATCTGCTGCCTGTGGCTGCCGGAGACACGATCAACGTGGTGCGTGCGGGGCGGCCTTTCGAGCGTCGATGTGATTCCGCGGGCCGTCTCCGCGTTCCCGTCCTCCTTCCGACCGGGACCGCTGCCTCCGCGCTGCATGTCCGTACCGCACCCTCGACGTCAGCCGGATCCGCGGCGTTGGAGTCGCCGACCTTCATCGGTCGGGACGGAACGGTGCGGCGGGGGACCGACCTGGCCGCGCTCGGGAGCGGCGTCGGGTTCGGTGCCGGGATCGGCGGTGGAATCGGCGACGGTATGGGCGCCGGGATCGGCGGCACGCTGGTTCTTCCGCACGGGCCGGGTTATGTCTTGGTCTACCTCGATGCGCCGGGAGCGGAAGCGCGGGATCTGTGGCCGTCCACCGAGGGTACCCAAGCCCAGCCGGTGACTCCTCCCGCGATCCTCTCTCTGCATGGAACGTCGCAGATGCTGCGGATTGTGACCCCGGTGCCACAGATGATTCACCTGCGGAGTGCCGGCCCATCGGTAAGCATGGTTCGTGTCGGGGCGAACCCACCCGACGTCGAGCTTCATCCCGAGGATGTCGCCCTGGACCTCTATCACCCTCCCGGCGTGATGGAGGTCGGCCTGAGGGCACTGGCCGGAGGCGCCCTCTCCGGCGAGGCCGAGGTCACGGCGAGCCCGATTCTTCCGATTACGGAAGGCCTCGGTCCGGAAACGCTTCTGGCTCCGGGAGCCTCGGCGGTCTACTCGTTTGACGTGCGGCGTGAAGGGGCGGTGGGGGTGGGCGCCCGCGCCTCTTCCGACCTGGTGGATGTTCGGCTCCTCGACACCGCCGGCCACACGCTGGGTACCGGCCTGGCGCAGATGCCGACCCTCGTCCCGGGCACCTACCTTCTGATCTTGCGGGCCCCGCCCTCGGCCGGGCCGGTGACGGTACGACCGGCACTGGCCGGAGTCAGCCCACCTGGCACGGGCCCTCCGGCAGAGGTCATCCGCGAGTACCTCGCTAAGACAGGCCCGGACGCAAGCCCGTCGGTGCGGCCCGAACCGAGATAAACCGGCAACCCGGAGTGTGAATCCATGTACCCCACGCGCATTCGATCCTCGTTCCTTGTGATAGGCCTTTGTGTCGTAATCGCGCCCCTCTTCTGGACACGCGTGGTCGAGGCTTCCGAGCCGGCTGCCGCGGCTTCGGGGCCCGTCGCTCAGGTTTCCGAGCCCGCGGCCCCGGCTTCGGTGCCTGCCGTTCGAGCGGCCGGCGTCCACCGGCCCGCCGGGGCCAAGGGCAACGTCATCGTTCCCGATACCTTTCTTCGCCGTTGGGACCCGGTGACTGTCTTCTTCTCCGGCGACACCGGTCCGGACACCGGAGGTCCTGAGGATCATCCGGATCGCTTCGTCACCTTTTCTCCCAGCCACCCGGGCGCGTTCCAGTGGCTGGATGCCCGGACCCTGCAGTTTCGGCCCGCCTCGCCCTGGCCGCCTCTGGCGCGCGTCATGGTCCGGGTCGAAGGGGCCAAGGCCACCCTCAACACCCTGATGTCCGCCCCGATTTCGACGATCCCGTCCGATGGCGACGAAAGCCTGGAGTCGGTGGAGTTGATCACCTTGACCTTTCCCGAGGCGGTGGACGTCGAGGCGCTGGCCCGCATGATCTCGATCGAGCTTCGCCCCCTCCCCGGCATCGACCGCACGCAGGCCCGCTGGCGCCGGGCGGAGGACTTCCAGGTCAAGGCTCTGGAACGCTCCGGCACTGAAGATCCGGCCACCTATGTGCTCGATCTGGCGCAGCCGATTCCTCTGGAGACCAGAGCGATCGTTCACCTGCGCCTTTCCCTGGACGATGACCCGCAGCGGTCTTTCACAGAATTCGGGTTTCGGACGGCGGAGCCTTTCCGCATCGTCGGCCTGGGCCCGAGCTGGAATCGATACCCGATTACGCCGAATGGGACGCGCTACACCCGTGAGCAGGCCCTGGCCGGTGACGGGGACACCCCGCAGTTGCTGATCGCATTCAACGCCGAGCCGTCCAGCTTCGGCCCGGCCCTGGGCAGGAACCTGGTACGCTTCACCCCCTCGGTGGACAACCTCTCCTTCCAGCTCTCCCGGACGACTCTGGAGGTCACGGGCGACTTCTTTCCGGAGACGGTCTATCGGGCGACCATCGTTCCCACACCCATGACCGACCGCAAGGGACGAGCCTTGGAGCTCCACGGGGAAAGTGAGTTGTATTTCTACTTTCGCAGTGAGCCGTCCTATCTGCGCTGGGGAAGACGGGCCGGCATTGTGGAGCGGTACGGACCCCAGATGGTCCCGCTCGAGGGAAGAGATGACGATCGCGTGGATCTGCGCATGTACAAGATCGATCCTTTGGACCGTTCCTTTTGGCCGTTCCCGGGCTTGGAAAACCGCAGGGACGAGGGGGATGACGGAGATGAGGGGGATGAGGGGGGCGGTGGAGAGAGGTGGGAACGTTCCCGCAAGAGCTACGGGGCTGGTTTCCGCGGCCGTTCGAGAAATGTCCCCCCCTACTATGGGAGCATGATCGTGGATGAGTCCCCGGCACCGCCCGGCCCGGGCGAGGAACCGGAACCCTTCGATGACACGCCGGGTCCGATTCCGCCTCACGAGCTGCTGCGTCGCATTGTTGCGCTGGGCACGCCGGTGGTCTCGAGAATCGTCGATCTCCCGCTGAATCGGCGGGGGCGAGCGGCCGACTTCGGGCTCGACCTCGCCCCCCACCTGACCATGGCTTCCGGGAAAGGTGCTTCGGGCACGTACCTCGTGGGGATCCGCCGGCTCAATGGGGACACGACCCGGGAATGGATGCGCGTGCAGGTGACCGATCTGTCGCTGACCACGGTGGAGGAGCCCAAGGGGGTGCGTTTTGTCGTCACCTCGCTTTCCACCGGCCGGCCGGTCGTCGGCGCCCGCGTCGTGCTCGATGGCCTGGCCCGCAGCGCAGTCCTCACCATCGACACGAGCATGGACCGCCGGGACGTGCGGGCCGATGGCTCCCTCGGCTGGACGACCTTGGCCGAAGGCATCACCGACGAGAAGGGCCTCTATGTGTGGGAGCCGCCCTCCACCTTCGCGCGCCGGGATGTATCGATGAGACGAATCGTCGTGCGCACACCCGATGATCAACTGATTCTCGATCCTGATGACGCGCCTGACACATATACAGACAACCACTGGTCTCCATCGGACGGAACCTGGCTAGCCTGGGCCGGCGAGACATTGGGAGAGCGAGGAGCCCGACCTGACACTCTCTGTCACCTTTTCACGGAGCGTCCGGTGTACCGCCCGGAGGAAAAGGTTCACATCAAGGGGTATCTTCGGAAGCGGGAGAAGGGCTCTCTGTCCATCCTCTCCATGGACGCCTTTCTGGTCATCGAAGGTCCGGGGAGTCTGAAGTGGAAGTACCCCGTGACCCTGAATTCTCAAGGCAGCTTCTACTATCCCTTCACCCAGGAGAAGCTGCCCACTGGGGACTACCTCGCGCGGCTTGTGGACATCAAGGAGCAGACCTACGCGACGGTGGGCTTCAAACTCGATGCCTACCGGCTTCCCGAGTTCGAGGTCCAGTTGCACGCCCCCGACCGCATACCTCTGGACCACGAGGCCGAGATCACGTTGACCGCAACCTACTATGCGGGCGGCCGGGTGGCCGATCGGCCGGTGCAGTGGCGGGTGACCCAGTTTCCCTACCCCTGGCGTCCGGAGGGACGGCCCGGATTCTTCTTCTCCTCGGACGGGAGGTTCTCAGGTCTGGGTCGCTTCCAGTCCACGCCCAAACAGGAGCGGCAGGACCGAACGGACGAGGGTGGAACCGCGGCTTTGGTGCTCAACCCCACGATTGAGCCCACGGCCCAACCGCGCACCTACGTCGTCGAGGCGACCGTGACCGGACCGGATGACCAGACGGTCACGGGCATGTGCAGAGTCGTGGCCCTGCCTCCGTTCGTCTTGGGGCTGAAGGTTCCGCGCTATATCGAACATGCGCGCTCGATCGATCCAGAAATCCTGGTCTTAGACCACGCGGGCAAGCCGCTGGCCGGGCTGCCCGTCACCGTGCGTCTGCTGCATCGGCAATGGCACTCGGTTCTGCGGGAGAGCGACTTCTCCTCGGGAGAGGCGCGTTACCTGACCGACGTGGTCGACGTGAAGGTGATGGAGAAGAAGATCGAGAGCGCCGCCGATGCAGTCACGCTTTCTCTACCGGTGGAGACGGCCGGGGTCTACATCGTGGAACTGGAGGCGCACGACCGTCTGGGCCGGGCTCTGGTCGTCTCGGTCGATCTCTATGCGGGTGGCGACGAGCCGGTGACCTGGCCGAAGCCCTCGACCCCTGTCTTCTCCGTGGCCTCGGATAAGCCGAGCTACGATCCCGGAGAGACCGCGGCCCTGGTCTTGGAGAGTCCCTTCCGGGAGGCGGAGGCGCTGGTCATCGTCGAGGGTCCAGAAGGAAACGAGGTCCAGTGGATCCAGATCCGCAACGGGGCCGCCACCTTCCGTCTCCCGATTCGCGGCATCTACACCCCCCGCGTGCCGGTGCACTTTGTCCTCATGCGCGGGCGTCCTTCCGGCTCGGTTCCGCAAGCCGGATCGACCACCGACTTGGGAAAACCCACGACCATGGCCTCCACGGCTTGGATCAAGGTCAACCCTCTCGACAACCGCGCCGAGGTGAAGCTCGAGGCTCCACAGAAGGGGCGCCCGGGCGAGAAGATCGACATTAAGATCAGCCTCTCCGATCCCGCGGGGAAACCCCTGCCGGGAGAGGTCACCCTCTGGCTGGTCGATGCCGCGGTCCTCGCCCTGGGTAAGGAGCAGCCGCTCGACCCGGTGCCCGATTTCATCACGGAGGTCAGCTCCCAACTTAGCCTGCGCGATACCCGCAACTCGGCCTTCGGCTACCTTCCCTTCGCCGAGCGGCCGGGCGGAGGCGCCGGGGCCGAAGAGGAGGAGATTCTCGACCGGGCGACCATCCGCAAGCTCTTCCAGTCGGTTCCCTATTACAATCCCGAGATCATGGTAGGAGACGACGGGATGGCGACGGTCACCGTGACGTTGCCCGACAACCTGACGAACTTCAAGATCCGCGCGAAGGTGGTCAGCGGTGCCCAGCGCTTCGGCTACGGGACCGGTGTGATCGCCGTGCGCTTGCCCCTGATCGTCCAGCCCGCCCTTCCTCGATTCCTGCGTCCGGGGGATCGGTTCGTGGCCGCGGCCTTTGGTCGGGTCGTCGAGGGGGAGGGAGGTCCGGGAAGCGCTCAGATCCAGGTCCAAGGCGTGACCCTCACCGGCGAGACCCGGCGCGCCCTGACGTTTGTGCCCAACCAGCCGGAGCGCATCGCCTTCGAGGTCATCGTATCGACGCCTACGTTCGCAGCTACGGATGCGGCTCCTTATGCGCCTACGTATACAGCCGATGGTCAACGGAGCCTCACGGAGGCGACCTTCCGGGTCGGCGTGGCCCGCGATTCCGATGGCGCCACCGATGCCTTCGAGGTGAAGCTGCCCATTCGGGAGGATCGGTCCCCGATCACCACCCGCGCCATGGCCGATCTGTCGAAGGACGCGTCTTGGGCCTTTCCCGCGATTGCGGACCCGGCGCGGCCGGGAACGGTGCACCGCAGCGTCTTTGTCTGTGGCCAACCGGCGCTGGTGCGCATGGCCGCCGGACTGCAGTACCTTTTCGAGTATCCGTACGGCTGCACCGAGCAACGCATCTCCCGGGCTCGGGCCGGGGTGGCCACGAAGCAACTGCGCACCGTCCTGCAGCAGGACGCCTCGCAGGAGAGCATCGATCGGATCGTGCGGGAAACCCTGGAGTGGATCCCTTCCGCCATGGACCGGGATGGTCTGGTGGCCTACTGGCCGGGAAGCCCCGGTTATGTGTCCTTGACCGCCTGGACGACGCAGTTTCTGGTCGAGGCCAAGGACGCCGGCTATGCCGTCTCGGATGACCTCTTGGCCACGCTCACGCGTTCGCTGACCCAGTCCTTGCGATCCGACTACGCCCGGTTCGTCGACGGGGAAGCGTACGCCGAGCGCTCCTGGGCGCTGGTGGCGTTGACCGCGGCGGGCAAGTTCGAGCCCTCCTACGCGGCGGAACTGGCCCGACGCTCCGAGTTTCTCGATCTGGAATCCACGGCCAAGGTCGTGCAGGCTTTCGCCGCGGGAGGACAGGCCGATGCGCCGGTGCTGCCGGCCCTGGCGGAGAAACTCTCTCAGGGTGTGGTCACCCGACTCTACCAGGGTCGAGAAATCTATGGCGGCTTGCAGGAAACAAGGACTTCGTCCGGACTCATCCTGCAGAGCGAGACCCGCACGATCGCCGAGCTGGTGCGCGCCATGGTCGCCACGCCGGGCACCCATCCTCGCCTCCAGCTTCTGACCGATGCCCTGGTCACGTTGGGGATGGACGACGGCTGGGGCAGCACCCAGGCCAATGCGGCCGCCCTCCTGGCGCTGGCCGGGTTATACAAGGCGCCATTCCCCGGCGCGGCCACGGCTTCCATCGCTGTTCGCTCTGGAGCGGAGGATGGAACAATACAGCTCGGACCCGACACACCGACGGGAACCTGGTCGACAAGCAGCGTCGAGGCAGGTGAGGTCCAGTGGAAGACAGGCGACGGACCCGTGATCGCAAGGGTCGAGACTTCCTACCTGCCCGCGGCCGACGGAAGCCAGGCGCCTGCGCGCGCCGCCGGTTTTGCGGTCACGCGCGAAATCGTCCTGGTTGGCGCCGAGGGCGATGCTCCACAGCGGATCAAGATCGACGCTCCGGGAAAGCTGTACACGTTTCGGGTTGGCGATGTCATCGAGGACCATGTCCGAGTGGTCAATGCCGACAATCGGAACTTTGTCGCCGTGGTCGTTCCGTTGGCTGCCGGGATGGAAGTCTTGAATCCG
The DNA here is from genome assembly GCA_903844735.1 of Candidatus Eiseniibacteriota bacterium. Classification (GTDB taxonomy): domain Bacteria; phylum Eisenbacteria; class RBG-16-71-46; order CAIMUX01; family CAIMUX01; genus CAIMUX01. Next base: position 36,670 of record CAIMUX010000137.1, on the reverse strand, counting down.
CGATTGGCCACGGCGCCCCCCGAGGCCCAGCCGCGCGGCCGGATTACGCAGCCGCCGACCTATGCGTCCTATCTCGACGACCAGGTCTGCTTCTACTATGACGTGCTGCCGACCGGAACCTATGACTTCTACTTCCGGACTAGGGCCACGGTGGAAGGCCGCTTCATACAGCCGCCGGCGCGATCGGAGATGATGTATGACTTGGGGGTCAGCGGATGCTCTCCCGGGGCGGCGATTGAGGTGGAGAGGCGTCCATGACGGGACGCGGGCGGAAGATCGAGGTGGGAAAGCGCCCATGAACGCGCGAGGACGCAGGATCGAGGTAGGCAAGCGTTGATGAATCGGCGCGGACGCAGGGTCGAGGTAGGCGAGCACGTATGAACCGGCGAGGGCACAAGTCCGTTGGGCTGTCTCTCATTTGCCTGCTCGTGTCCATCGTGGTATCACTGGGCTTGGGCTGGTCACGGTCAGGCCTTGATGCACCGCAACCGACTGTGCTTTTACGGGACCGTCACGGTCGTTTCATGGCCGAGATCCGGGGCGTGGCCGAGATCCCGGGATCGGATGCCACCGCCGAAGCCGGGTACTGGCCGATCGCCGCACTTCCCCCCCGCGTCGCCGCGGCCACTTTGGCGGTAGAGGACCGTCGTTTCTACCGGCATCCCGGGGTCGACCCGCTGGCCATCGTTCGGGCCACGATCCAGAACCTCTCCCACGGTCGGCGCCTTTCCGGGGCCTCGACGGTCGCCATGCAGGTGGCCCGGATGCAGCGCCCCGGTTCGCGAAGCCCGGGGCGAAAGCTGGTCGAGGGCGCGACCGCGCTTCTCCTGACCGCACGCCATGGGCGAGAGAAGGTCTTGGCGCACTACCTGCGCTTAGCACCGTACGGCAACTCGATCCATGGGATCGCCTATGCCGCCAGGCGCTATCTGGATAAGCCGGTCGAGGACTTGAGCTGGGCCGAAACCGCGTTCCTCACCGCTATACCACAGGCCCCCGGCCGGATGAACCCCTTCCGACCCGAAGGCAAGGCCGCGGCCGTTGCTCGCGGACAGCGCATTCTGCAGCTTCTGCGAAAGCGCGGCGCTCTGGACGAAGCTCAGTACGAGCTGGCGCAACGTCAAATTCTCACGCTGATCATCCCGGAGCCGGGTCAACGGCCGATCGAAGCGCTGCATCTGGTCCTCCGCCTGGAAAGAGAACTCCTGGATCCGCGGGCCCGCGCGGCGCTCGGCAGCCGAACCATCCTGGACCTGTCTATCGATCTGGAACTCCAGAGCCGGCTCACCGAATTGGCCGCGAAGCATCTGCAAAACTGGGAAAGCCGCGGGGCCGGCAATGTGGCCCTGATGGTTCTGGATCCACAGACGCGGGAGGTGCTGGCGAGCATCGGATCGTCCGGCTACTTCGACGACCAGCATGCCGGCGCGATCGACTACACGCGCGTGCTGCGTTCCCCCGGCAGCCTCCTCAAACCGTTCTTCTACGCGGACGCTCTCGATCGCGGCCTGATCACGCCGTCCACGATTCTCGACGACGTTCAGCGGGGCGCCGGCGGCATCACCAACGCCGATGAACGCTTTCTGGGTCCGCTTCTTCCCAGGGTCGCCTTGGCCAACTCGCGCAATGTTCCGGCGGTCAATCTGCTGGCCAAGCTGGGGCTCGATGAAGGCATCTCCGTGTTGCAGGGCCTCGGGTTGGTGGACGATCCTGAGGTTGCGAGACTCTCGGGGTTGGGGCTGGCCGTCGGGGGCACGCCCGTGACGTTAGAACAGATCGTGCGGGCCTATGCCACGATTCCGGGAGGCGGCCGATACGGGAGTCTGCGCTGGCTCTGTTACCGAGGCGAAAGGGAGGAGTACTCCTACCTGTACAAGTGCGAGGCGCGCTTCTCCGAGGCCACCGCGAGGCAAATCACCCTGTTTCTTTCCGACCCCCTCGCCCGGCTTCCCAGTTTTCCGCGGATGGGCTCGACGGAGTATCCGTTCCCCGTGGCGGTCAAGACCGGCACCTCGACGAACTTCCGCGACGCCTGGGCGGTGGCGTTCTCCCGCCGCTATCTGGTCGGCGCCTGGGTCGGCCATCCCGCCAGCCGGCCCATGGACCACCTGAGCGGTGCGGTGTCGGCGGCCGGTCTGGTTCAGGATGTGATGCTGCGGCTGCATCCGGTGGAAGCGGCGGGTCTGGAAGATCTGGCCTTCCCTCCGCCCGCGGGTTATCTCGCCCGACGGGTCTGCGCTCTGACCGGCAGCCTGGCCACACTTGACTGCAACCAGGTGTTTGTCGAATGGTTTCCCCCGGGCGGCGAACCCATGGATGCCTGTGCCGCCCACCGGAGCGTCGCCGTGGACGCACGCAACGGGCGTCCGGTCGGCCGGGACACGCCGACCGAGTGTGTTGAAGTCCGCCACGTTGTCGACTTAGCCCCGCGCTATGCCGCTTGGGCTGCGAGGGCCGGGCTGCCCGGTTCTCTTTCGACCTGGACCGCTTCTGCCCATCCGGCCGGGGCCGGGCGTCCGGGCGGCACGGAGTCCGGCGTGCAGGTCAGGGTCACCCAGCCCGAGAACGGCACGCGGTTGCTGCGCGATCCTGAAACCCCGGCGGACCTGGCGACCATCGGTTTGGAGGTGGTAGTGGATCCTCCTACGTCGGAGGTTGTGTGGTACGTGGATGGAGCGCCCTACCAGGTGGCCGGGTATCCGTATTCGGCCCGGTGGTCGATTCGGCCAGGGGAGCATGTGATCGAGGCGCGGCTGGCGCATACGCGGGTGGGGTCGAATCGGGTTAGGATTTGGGTGGAGTAGATAGATGCCCTAGATGTCCCGACGGTCTCGATCCCTGGTCCCCCCTGCGGGGACAGGGCGAATGAGGAAGCGATCAACAACGTAGAAGGGAGCACCACGATGAGTGGTCTATGGGTTTGATTCTGGGCCTCGGCCTGTGCCTGGTGTTCGGAGCGTCGGTGAGCCATGGCGCGTGGAAGATGCGGATCCACCAGGGGGCGACTGTCGGGGAACGGGTTCTGGCGAGCATTGACAGTTTGACTTTCTACGATGACGCGATGGTGCTGATTCCTGCGGGCACGTTCACGATGGGCAGCCCGACGAGTGAGCCGGGACGGAACGCCAACGAGACTCAGCACGAGGTGACCTTGACGCATGCGATGTATGTGTCCAAGTACGAGGTGACGCAGTCGGAGTGGCAGGCGGTGATGGGCTGGAACACTTCCGGTTTCTCGGGCGCGAATCGTCCAGTGGAGACCTTGACTTGGTATGACGCCGTGAGCTACTGCAACTTGCGGTCCGCCGGCGAGGAGCTGACCGCTGCGTATACGATCACGGGCGCGACCTACAGCGGGAGTCACATCACGAGCGCTACGGTCACCTGGAATCAGGCCGCCAATGTGAGCGCGTGGGATCATCCCTCAACCTCGATCGTCTCGTTGACGAGTATTCTTGGCTGACGACCACCTTTGCCCCGCCATGGACGCATCGGCTCTTGACTCGCTGCCGCGCCCGGGAGGGTCGCGACCGAGCATACCCGGGCGAATGCGACGAAACCATGCGTCGTTCGGCCAGGGACTGGCAGTTGCTTCGCGTCGCTCCTCGCTGCCGTCCGTCGCGCCGCCCGGGGCAAGCAGCGTCGACCCGAGGTGTGGCCCTTCCTCTGGAACCTCGAGTCCGAGGCCATGGGCCTGCAGGCGGAGTTGTCGCGTGAAGGGTCTGCGCTCTCACCGGCAGTTTGGCCCCACTCGACTGCAACCAGGTGTTTGTCGGATGGCTTCCCCCGGGCGGCGAAACGATGAATGCCTGTGTGGCCAACCGGAGTATCACCGGGGACGCGCGCAACGGTCCGCCGGGACACGCCGATCGCGTGCGTCGGCCTTCGTCCCAAGATAGACGTAGCCGATGCCCTGCCGTTCGGGCGGCGCGGACCCGGCTGCCGGGTGATCTCGAGACCCCGGCGGACCGGGCCACCATCGCCTTTGCGGAGGCTCTGCCTGCCCGCAGACTACTCCGTCATCTGGTATTCGATCCTGCGCGCTTCGGTGACGCGCCGGGAGGCGTCCAGGATCTCGAGTGACAGCAAGTTCCCGCAGTCGTCGTAATCGAGGATCACGCCCGGCTTGTCCTCATCGCTTTCGGATACGCTGACACCCTCTCTCAGGATAACGGTCAGGGTGTCGGTCTTGGCATCATAGGTGACTTTCATGGTTCAGATCTCCAGTACTTCTCGATTTTGTTTGTACGATACGCGGTGACGACCTCCGCGGGACATCGATCGATGTCGACGAACACTCGAACTATGTAGATTCCGTTCGGGAACTCGACGCGTGACTGCATCACAACTCGTCCCGATCGCACAACTTCACGCTGTCCAGGCGTCAACAACACGCTCCGGACGATCGCCTCGTCAAGCCCACGCCGTTGCATCTGGAGGGCGGCGTGTCGGCTGATCATGTATTCAGTTACACGTCCGGCCATTTCTTCTCGTCTGCTCTTCTCCCACAGCGTCACCCCTGACAGCATAGCACCCGACGGGGGTGCCTTCTCAGCGGATTGTTTCGCTCGATCCCGCCGTGCTTCTCTGCGGGGGAAGCCACGAAGAGCACCCGCAGCCCCGTCGCCGAACACCTGGCCGGGCATCCAGCCGGACCAGGGCGAAAACAGACCGGCCGGCCCCGGCTCGTAGTCGTTGCGCGAAGTGTCCGCCGGGCGTCGTGGCTATTCGGTCGAGGCCTTTACCGCCCTCGTGGCCCTGCCGCATCATCGTGGTGTGCATCCGCAATATTTGAGAACCGACCCCCGAGAGAGAGGGGGGTCATAGCCACAACACATACCGGGGCAACGAATTGCTTACTCGAGGCTTTCCCCGTCTCGGGTTGTGATCCGCCCAGGTGGTCTTCGTCCGGCCCGAAACGGCCATTGCATGGCCTCAGCCCGCCCGCCGACTCTGTCGCCCGAGAGCCGCCCGGGCGCGCTGTTCTCAATGAAGAAGGCGGCGGTGCGGAGCTTCGATGCCCGGGAGACGGCAGTCTGCCCCGAACCAGGCTCCCCCGAAAACAGCCGCTCGACCGACGATACCCCTTGGCGTTACTCTCACCCCCCCCGCCATAGTCTAATGCTCATACCGGATTGCGATCCGGCGCGGCGGCTTCTATTTTCCACCGGAGGTGACGATGAGACGAACATCACGGTCCCAAGTTCTGTGTCTTGTGTGGATGGCTTTGGTGCTCCTGGCCTTCCTCGGGGCGGCGCCCCCCGCGCGCGCGGCTGTCCCGTGGCTCTCGGTCCGGCTGGTCGGGGGCGGGATGGCGAACTATCCCGTCAATGACTTGAGTCGGATCGGCTTCGAGGGTGACACGCTGGTGGTGGTGCATGCCGGCGGCACCGAACGCTATGGCGCGGCGACGGTCGTGCGGATCGAGTTCCTCTGGTCGCCGGCCAACTCCGGCGTGGTCGATCCTCGGGACGCGGCGGCACTCGTGAAGGCCGTCCACCTTTTCCAGAATCAACCGAACCCGTTCTCTCCCGCCGTGTCCCCGTGGGGGGAGACGAGCATTGCCTTTGATCTGCCCACGGCCGGTCCGGCGGAGCTCGTGATCTACGGTGTGAACGGGCGGCAGATCCGGAGTCTGGTGAAGGACACCCGCGCAGCCGGGCGGCACACCGCGAGCTGGGATGGCCGGGACGACGCGGGTGTGAAAGCCAGCAGCGGGATCTACTTCTATCAGCTCACCGCAGCGGGTGTGGACGAGAGTCGGCGGATGATCCTGTTGCCTTGATAACCCGCTGCTACCCAGTAGGCAGAATTCAGGAGTCAGGATTCAGAATTCAGAATAGCAGCGCGTCCCGACGGTCTCGATCCCTGGTCCCCCCTGCGGGGACAGGGCGAACGAGGAAGCCGCAACCAACAGAGAAGGGAGCACCACGATGAAGTGGTTCATGGGTTTGATTCTGGGCCTCGGTCTGTGCCTGGTGTTCGGAGCGTCGGTGAGTCAGGGCGAGTGGAGAATGCAGATCCATAAGGGGGCGACCGTAGAGAGGCACTTTCTGGCTGATGTTGATAGTGTGACGTTCTCCGATGACGGCATGGTCCTGATTCCTGCGGGCACGTTCACGATGGGCAGCCCGACGAGTGAGCCGGGGCGCTACTCCGCCGAGACGCAGCACGAGGTGACCTTGACGAAGGCGATCTACGTTTCCACGTACGAGGTGACGCAGTCGGAGTGGCTGGCGGTGATGGGCTGGAACACGTCCTACTTCTCGGGCGTGAATCGTCCGGTGGAGACTTTGACTTGGTACGATGCCGTGAGCTATTGCAACCAGCGGTCCACACTCGATGGGTATACGCCTGTCTACACGATCGCGGGCGCGAGCTACAGCGGGAATCACATCGCCAGCGCCACGGTGACCTGGAATCAGGCCGCCAATGGGTATCGCCTGCTGACCGAAGCCGAATCGGAGTATGCCTGCCGGGCGACGAGCACGACGGCGTTCTGCAACGGGGCCATCACGAACCTCATCTGCTCGCCGTTGGACCCGAACCTCGACCAGGTTGGTTGGTATTGCGGCAATGCCTCGAGCACGTCCCACGATGTGGGCGGCAAGGCTGCGAATGCGTGGGGCCTGAAGGATATGCACGGGAATGTGTTTGAGTGGTGTTGGGACTGGTACGGAACGTATCCTGCGGGACCGTTGACGGATCCGACCGGTCCCGCGTCCGGCTCGTCCCGCGTCGGGCGCGGCGGTAGTTGGGGCGACGACGCGCGGGGCTGCCGGTCTGCGGGTCGCGGCAGCGGCGGCCCCGGCGGCATCTACAACGAGCTCGGTCTGCGTCTCTCCAGGACTGCCCCATGACCCTTTGTACTCTTACACTTGTTCCCTTTGTCGCGCTCTGAAAACCAGGGTGGTCGGACCAGGGCCGTCAAGGAGGGGCGTAGCCCCGTGACGGCCAGGGGCCGGCCGCCCCGAGGGGCGCCGTGAGGCGCCCCGCTTTCGGATTGCGCGGACGAGATCATTTCCGCATGAGCCGAGAGCCTTGCGCAGCCGAAGAGCTGCGCAAGGCCAGCTTCCGAACTGATGACCCACGAACCGACAACGCTACCGGCGTCCGCGGCTTTGCCTGGGGGGGGCGGTAGCGGGGGACCCATCCACGGGTGCCGACCCGCGGGGCGATTCGCGAGGCGGTCCGCAAGGCGACCTGCTGAGCGCTGCCGATGCCGCCCTCTACCAGGAGCTCCGGGTCTGGTGCTCCGCGGTGGCCGAGGTGGCGGGCATCCCGGCCGACGGTTCCTTTTCAACGTACCGCGGCCATCCGTCCACAGACTCGGGATCGTCGAAGGTCGCAACCTGTTGCGATGGAATGCGTAACGTGGTGCGGTGGCTCGATACACCACAGCCTCGACCACAGAGAGCGAAGTTCCCGCCAGAGCGAATCCGGACCGGCGATGGACGGTCGGCACTCGGCTCTGACACGGCAGGTGCCCAAATCCAATTGTCTTTCAGCGGAGTCCCGGCCAAAAATACAACCCACTATGAAGAGAACCGCTGAAGACCACTTGTCCGCATGGCAGATTCGGCCCGGCCGCAAGCCTCTGGTCGTCCGCGGTGCGCGCCAAGTCGGCAAGACGTACCTGATCGAGGCCTGGGGCGCAGCACACTTCGAATCCGTCGTGACCGTGGACCTGGAGCGCGAGCAGGATCTGCACAGCCTGTTCTCGCAGCAGGATCCGCAGCGATCGCTGGAAGAACTGTCGGTCTTGAAGGGGAGCGCCGTTCGACCGGGGAAGACCTCTTCACACCGGTTCGGCCGTGCTCGAGGACGTGAAACTGCCGGGAGAAGAGCGCATGGTGAAGCTGTTGTCGCTTCCGCTGTACGCTATCGGGCAGTTGGATCGATTGCTGGGAGTTGCCTTTCCTGACGTACCAACGGTGGGCGGCTGATCCGCACCGAGCCGCTCGGTGCGCTGTGGCGCCGCCTTCGGGTTGCCGCCTGGGCGGCGCGGGCGGGCTGCCTGGTTCTCTTTCGGCCCGGACCGCTCCCGCCCATCCGACCGGGAGCCCGGGCGACACCGAGCCCGGCGTTCAGGTCAGGGTCACCCAGCCCGAGATCGGCACGCGCTTGCTGCGCGATCCGGAAACCCCGGCGGACCTGGCGACCATCGGCTTGGAGGTGGTGGTGGATCCTCCTACGTCGGAGGTTGTGTGGTACGTGGATGGAGCGCCCTACCAGGTGGCCGGGTATCCGTATTCAGTTCGCTGGTCGATTCGGCCCGGGGAGCATGTGATCGAGGCGCGCCTGGCGCATACGCGGGTGGGGTCGAATCGGGTGATGACTTGGGTATTTGGGTTGGGGAGCGGCGGCAGGGCCATGAAACCGAGCGCTCGCGCTCATCCCCGGCTGTGAACTCGCTTGAACGCGCCCCGGAGCTCAGCTAGCCTCGTAGGTGGCCACTCGAAGTGGGGCGAAGGGTGCCGGCCGTGCCTCGTTGGGGGTGGCGACGATGGTCTGTCTTTCGGCACCGACCGGTCGGTGCGCCCGGCGTTCGGCGGATCAGACGGCAGAAAGCAGGTAAGCAGGCCATGCCAGTAATTTCAATGTTTTACGGGATACTCATCCGCCTATTCCTGATCGACAACAAGCATCACAACCTGCCGCACATACATGCCAAGTACGCCGAGTTCGAGGCGTCCATCGACATCCCCGACGGCGAGATTCTCTCTGGTGAACTACCGCGCAAACAGCTGCGCCTGGTACAAGCATGGATCGAGATCCACCGTGATGAACTGATGGCTGATTGGGACCTTGCTGTCAGTGGCGAGACCCCATACAAAATCTCTCCCTTGTGAGGTTTCCTATGTATTGGGATGTGACACTTGTCAAGCCGTTGGCCGATTTCCGCATCTATGTTGAGATTATGGACGGGCGCCGGGGGGTGTTTGACCTGAAGCCCTATCTGGACCGCGGCGTTCTTCGCGAGCTTCGGGACGAGCACTACTTCAATCAGGTCGGCATTCTGTTTGGTGCGGTGACCTGGCCCAACGAGCAGGACATTGCTCCCGAGACCCTGCTTGCGGAGATGGTTCCCGTGGCCTCAGCCGCGGTCGGCGAGTGAGCTGACCCCACGTGGTAGATCGACGAGGTCCGAGCCTCCCATAGCGAGGATCCATCCCTTTCGGTCCTGTTCCCGGTGCGTGCTTTCCGCCACGAAGCCGCATCACAGCAAATGTCCAACGCACCATGGTTGGAATGAATTTCCCTCTGAACCCCATCCGCCACGCACCTAGGTGATAGACGACGCGAATCGCCCGAGGCAGGATACGGGACCGTGCGGGCCCAGTCGTGTAAGACGACGGTCCCGGGTTTCCGGGAGCGACCTACCCGGGTCTTCTCGCCAGAGGTCTTCAGGTGCGATGCCGGCAGCCCGAGACCGGCCAAGGAGGGTGCCGTGCGCGGATGGGTCACTACGGCGATGTTCGTTGCGGCGCTTTTCGCGCCCGGGCCCGCCCGCGGGATGGACGTCTCGTCTCTCCCGGAGCGCCCGGTCACTCATCTCGACACGCTTCGTGCGGAGATGACCTACGCCCGCATTCGCTTCGACGGCGCGCGATTTGCGGAAGTGGCCAGGGAAATCCGTCGGCTCGATCCTGCCGATTTGTATCCCCTTCGGGACTATGCGATTCGCGCCTCGGACTGTGGGGGGCTGGAAAGTGCCCTGGCCACGCTTCCTCCGGCGGGGACCGGCTTTCTGCCTGCAGGTCTGAAGGTCACGGAACCCGAGGTGGAGTTTCTGCGGGCGCTGCTCCAATACTACCGGGGGCGCGTGGCCACGGCCCTTCCGCACTTCGACCGCGCCTTAGAGCTCAGGCCCGGCTCCGGCTGGATCCTCTACTATCGTGGGCGCGCGAAAGAGGTCCTCTTGCGGCCGCGCGCCGAGTGCGAGGCCGACTTCCAGGCTGCCCTGGGCGATTCCGAGGTCGTGCCGGTGGTGCTCAGCTACCTGGCCCGGAGGAGGTACATCCCCGATGCCAACCCCGACGCCACCGTGGCCGAGGCTTACCGGCTGTTCCTCGGCCGATACGCGGTTCCATGGCTCGCGGACAAGGTGGCGACGCGACTGGTGGAGGACAGCCTCGAGACAGTCGCCCTTACGCTGGAAGGCGTCGAAGGTCTCTGGCAACGTATCGACTCTCGGGATCCTCTCTTCCACCTCGGGCTCTGCGGGCCCGTGGCTTGGTGGGTCAGCCAGTCCCTGCCGTCCGCCGAGGCGCAGGAGTTCCTCCGGCGGCGGGTAACGGCAGAGCCGCCGTCCCTGGCCCGCGCCCGCTGGACCGGGCGGCTCGCGGGGGTACTGCAGGAGGATCTGCGGCCCGCCCTTTCCGACTCTTTCCTGGCGTCGACCGGCTGCTGCGATGGCACCTGCTGGACGATGCGTGCCCTCTACGCCGTCGACGCCGGAGACCGTCCTGCCTTGGAGGAACGCCTCGCGCGGTCCTGGGGGGAGACGCTCGATCCCTGGGATGTCGGCATCTTCCGGAACAAGCAGATGCTGCTCGGGGACCAGACGCGGGCCCAGGCATGCCTCGACAGCCTGCGCCGTGAGTCTCCGGGGAACTGGATTCGCCGCCGGATCGACGGGCTCGAGGTGGACGATCCGCAGGCCGCGCTGGCAGTGCTCGACTCGCTGCGGGCGGCCGGGGTGGAGTTTGAGGCGGATGCCAAGCTGCGACGAAGTTTGGGAGAGCGAGTCGGGGACACCCTGGCCGTCTCCGAGGCGGTGCGGGGGATGGGGCGCGGCGATGCGTCCATGGTCCTGGTAGACATGGCCACCTCCGCCGTGCGCCGTGGCGACCATGGCCGCTGCCGGCGCCTGATCGAGCGAGCCGCCGCGATTCACCCCCGGGATACTTCAATCCTCCGCACCGCCATGCGATGGCTGGCCCTCCAGCAGGATCCGGAGGGCGTGCTGGAGTTGGCCAACCGGATCGATCGCATTTCTCCGAACGCGGCGTTTGATCAATTGGCGATCATCGAGGAAGTGAAGAAGGTCGCGCCCAGAACGGAGGTCCGCCCCCGCATCCGGCGGATCGCAGCGTTGCCGGAGGCATCGACAGAGATCCTCGCCCAACTGGCGTACCACGCGATGGACAGCGGGGACCAGGCGCTGGCCGACAGCCTCATCACGCGGGCCGAGGCTAAAGGACCCGGGCGGGCCGCCGCGGTCATGGCGCGGGCCGTGTATCTCAAAGGACGGAATGACCTGAAAGGCGCCCGGGACCTGGTGGAGCCCCTCGCGCAACAGTTTCCCGGTGCGAGCAACTACCGGCGCTTACTTCAGGACTCGGGCGGGGAGCCGCCGATCCAGCCACAGGAGCAGGGTCAGGCCGACGATCTGGCGTCCTCCTTCGCCGGTTTCGACAACGACCTGGAGTCGATCGATCGGATCAAGGCGGCGCGGGTGGTGCCCGACTCATTCCCGGGGCACGATGCGGTCATTCTTGAGGAGCGAGTCAGTGTGGTGATCGGCCGACTGGACCGCTACCCCGTGCGGACCCATCGGACGGTGCAGATCCTTCGGGAAGAGGCGCTGGAACGGCATCAGCCGTTTCGGATCTCCTTCCTTCCGATGGACGGGGCCCCGGAGATCCGCGCGGCCCGGGTGATCCAGCCGGACGGCTCGGTGACGGAGGTTCCACGGTCCGACATCATCGTTTCCGGGGCGACCGAGGGCGGGACCGTCAACGACGCCAAGGTACTCGTCATCCCGCTTCCGGGGCTGCGGGTCGGTTCGATCCTGGATGTCGTCTGGGACCACGTGGAGAGCGGGATGCTGGCATCGGGCTGGTCGATGCGCTACCTGCCGGGCGACTATGCGCCGGTGCGCGTCTCCGGTTTCGATGTGAAAGCCTTGCCCGGCCTGCGCCTCTCGGTCCGGCAGGAGGAAACGGTGCCCGCACCGGCAACGAGCACGGAGACCGGCTGGGAGTTTCGCCGTTGGACCTGGAAGGACCTGCCGGCGATCCGACCCGAGGCGGCGTCTCTCGGTGTCTACCGGGACTACCCGTGGGTGGGCATCAGTACGCATGCCTCCTGGGATCAGTTGTTCGATCCGTATAGGAAGGAGTTCTGGGAACGTGCCGTGATCTCCGGGGACACGCGGCGTTTCGTGGCGGAACTCATTCGCGGATCGCGCAACGACGAGGAAACGTTCGCCCGCATCCGCGGCTACCTCGCCGGTCACGTCAAGTATCTGGCGATCGAGATCGGACGCGGCCGGATCGTGCCGACGCCGGCGGACACCGTCCTCACGCGGGGGTTCGGCGACTGCAAAGACATGGTGGCGCTGCTGGCCGCGATGCTCGATGCGGCGGGGGTGGAGTCGTCGCCGACGCTGCTGTCCAGCCGTTCCGACGCCGACCTCCGGCGCGACTTTGCCGAGCCGGAATTCATCAACCACGTGTTGCTCTATCTCCCCACGTTGCGGAGTGGGACCTTCTACGATGCCACGCTGGGCGACTCCTGCCGCGTGGGTCTCCCGCCTTCCCTGGCCGGCGAGAGCGCGCTCATTCTCCCTCGCAACGCCCCCGCGGTCTTCACGACCCTGCCGGCGGCCCGGGCGGAGGACCACGGGATGGCGACAGAGATTGATCTCTACCCGGTTTCCGATCAGTTCGCCGACGTGCGCGTCCGCTCGACCTATCGCGGCGTGGGAGCGTCGGTCATGCGGCAGGCGCTCGGTGCCGCTGACACGGCCGCCGTGGCGGGTTTCGTGGAGCGCGAGTTCCTGCCCAGCCGCTGGTCTACCCTATTGCGCCGTTCCTGGAAAACAGAACGCGATGACTGTGACGGGGTGGTCCTCTCGGGAGTCTTCCAGGACACCGCCTGGGCCTCGCAGAGGCACACCGTTGGCTTCAGTCTGCCCACCCGGGTTCCGTTCTTCACCATCGAGTTCCCCGAGGCGGAGGAACGGGAGCACGCCGTGCGCCTCGAAGCGCCGTTCTCCTCGACGGGTGTGATCCGTCTCCACGCCGGCGCGGACTGGGAGCCTGTGCCACAGTTGCCCACGGTCACTGTGACCGGCCCTGGATACACGGGCCGGATCGATGCGAAGGAACAGAGGGATGGAGAGGACCATTGGGTCGAGGTGCGGCAGGCCTTTACGCTCGACCGCCAGAACTTCTCCGTGGAGGAATACCGTGCCTTTCGGAAGGACTGGATCCGGTTCCTCGTCGGCGTCTTCCAGAGTTACCGGTATCGCCGCGTGCCCGATGAGGCGAAGACGAAGCGGATCGAGGCGTACGCGGCGGCCCATCCCGAGGACGGGATCTTCGCGGTGAACGCGGCTGGGGAGATCCTCGGCGCCGACATGGGGGGCGAGGGGGATGCCGGGAAAGAGCGTCGGAACCTCGTCCGGCGCCTCCTCCAGGCACCGGCAACGAGCCCGGATGCCGGGCCGGAGGCGTTCCTCTACCTGGCCTTCATCGCGATGAAGGACGGCACGTACCAGCGTGCCGACTCACTCCTGGCGGCGGCGTCCGCCCGGGCGCTGGGAGATCCCATGATCCTCAATCAGTGCCGCCTTTCGAAACGTCAACTCGGGCGCGTCGACCAGGAGGTGGAACTGCTCGGCCGGTTGCGCGAACGCGGCGGCCGGGGAGTGGACCTCGCCCTCGTCGAGGACTTGTACACGCTCGACAGGCCCGATGATGCGCGGGCTGTGGAAGAGAGGTTCTTCGCCCTGAACTCCCTAGAGTCGGACACCACGGAAATGCTGGAGGCGCGCTACCTAGGCTGGAAGGCTCGATCGGAGCGTACCGAAGCCGAGAAGGCGTTGGCGGACCTGGCAGCGCGCAGCGATCCCGACACCCGCCGCACGCTGGAGAGCGATTTCTACATCCAGTACGGGGATGTGGAGAAGGCCATCCCGCTGCTGGAAAAGATGTGGGACGATAATCCCTTGAACCACATGATCTGCAACAACCTCGCATGGGGCTACGTCCTGGCGGGCCGCAACCTGGACCGAGCGGACGACCTTCTCGAATCCAGCATCATGCTCGCCCCGGATGATGTGTCGATGCGCAACACGCTCGGCGCCCTTTATGCCCGCCGGGGTGAGTGGTCGCGGGCTCGCGATCTCTTCCGGGATGTTCGTGACTCGGACGACCGGCCGCAGACGTTCCTCGTGAACGAGTTCTTCATCGGGATCTGCGAGTGGGAACTCGGCCGCAAGGAGGAGGCAAGGAGCCGTTGGCAGACGGTGGTCGAGCGCGGCGCGGGGGCGCCCCGCGAGCGGGACTGGGTGGAGAAGTCACGGCAGTGCCTGGAGCGGGCGGATCAGGGCCGGGAGATCCTGTCGGTGATCTTCTTTGGGGTGGGAGAGTGAGGACGATGAGAGCGAGAAGAATCTGAACCGCGCGACTGAAAGAGATCGGGGAAGACCCTGAGAAGATGCGAGCGTATGAAGAGCACGTGAGGAGGACCGAAGAGATCTACGCTGGGGCCCGTTTGCACGACATCGCGAAGCGCATCGCGTTGTCGTCCGATCCGTCACCGGATCTGATTGTGGACGAGTCGATCCAAGTTCCGTTGATGGAGTGGAGAGAGGCTCGGTACGACTCCCTCGTCGCCCTCTCTCGGAAACTCGGCGTAGATGATGAGCCGGAAGAAACGAAATCCACCGTTGCAGGAACAGAAAGAAGCGGTCGGCTTTCACGGGTCACCTCCGATCTCCATTGTCTTGCTCAGGACGTCTCGTAGGTTGTGGGGCGAGGGGGAAGACCGTCAAGGCGAAACACCGCGAGGCCGGAACCTGGTTCCACCGCCGCCCGCGTGATAGCGGGCGGTGGAAACCAAGGGGCATGACGCCGCCCAGCACTATCTGGATCAGCGCCTGGGCGAACTCCGACTGCAACCGTACGCCCACAGGACCTACAATTCCACGCCGCCCGAGTTGCTGCTGATGAAGCGATCGCTCGGCCCGTTCTTGAACGCACGCGGTATGGCGCTGCCGTGTTGCCGGGCGGATCTCGATGGAATTGCCGACGTGCTCCTCGCCCGGTTCAGTCTGTGAACGAGGGGCTACGGACGGACTCCCGCTCCAGAATAGAGAGATGCTCCTTGGACCAGACACCGTCCTTGACGAACTCCCGGGCCAGCGACATGGCATTCCCCGACCACAGTAGTGCGCGCAGTTGGGCATGCACGTCGCACCCGGATCCGCTCGTTTCCCGCACCCAGGCTTCCATCGCCTCCCGTTCCTCCGGCAACGGCGCGGGTCCGCGGCCCATCCGCAGATAGATCCACGGGTCGAAGGCTTCCTCGCCGTCGTTGTACCACTCGCTGAAGAGCACCAGATCACTCTCCGTCTGCATCTCGTCCCGGCCGTGCGGATCCCGCGACTGTGTGGGTGATCCCATGTCGATGGTGAGATCGCGGCAATAGAGATCGAAGAGGATCTTGACCCACGGACGGTAGGTCTCCGGAGCGTTGGTCGAGCCTGTACCATAGCTTCGAAAGCCGATCAGCAGTCCCTGGCGACTCAGGACGATGAGTTTGCGGCCGAGGACGCGCCCTCGCGAGTCCCGAAGGAAGAGCACACGCTTGTTGACTTCAACGGCGTTGGCCACCACCGCATGGCTGTTGATCCCCTCGGTCGAGAGGCAGGTGCCGAAGAGGTTCCCCATCTGGAACACCTTCAGTGGGTCGAGTTCCGCGAAGAGGCTTACGACCTCGGATCCAAGCGCAACCCTCCAAGTCGAAGGGGCGAGCCACGCCTGCATGTTCAGAGATCGTTCCTCCATCGAGCGCAGGAACGCGCGGTTGAGGGGGAGCTCCTGGAGATAGCGGTCGGGGAGTCACAGAAACCCGGATAGATATCGATTCCTTTCGCGACGACCCCTGTTATCGTGCGTGCAAGATCCAGGTGGAAACGACGGGCGACCTTCCGGCGCGACAGATGGATGTCAACGCCTTCCGGAATCCCCTCCGTCGCGCGCCGAAAGGCCTGCTGGACCGACCCGAGCAGCAGATCGCGTCGGCGCTGGATCTCGGGCCGGGCGGAGTCGACGCTCTCGAGCAAGAGCGGCAGTCCCGACAGCAGCGAAGAAACGTCGGCCTCGGGATCAGCGAGCAACAGCTCGACTAAGAATGCGGGGGCGTGTGTCTCCGTGCTCTTGTCGAGATCCACGGCCAGACGAAGAACCTCCCGTGGTCCTCCCAGGACCCGAGCCAGACGCACGATCAGATCCGCGGGCCAGGACGGGAAGCGCGCGCCGCACGCGCTCCAGGCGCCGAGATCGCCCGGCAAGGGAGCCCCGGTGTGTCGTTGCCCCAGAACGATGCCCGCGATGCGGGCTCCCGGAGGTGGATCCGCGTGCGACCGGTCCTTCGCCGACGCCAGCCATGGGCGAAGCGCGACGGTCGGTGTGGTCTGGGACGGCCGGAGGGAATCCGGCCCCACCCACAGACACTCTTCCTCGATGACCAGGGTGCTGCACGGATCGGCGACCGGAGTGGTCGGAGAACCGGGTGGCGACGCAGCGAGGCGCTGACCGGCGCGGACGAGGTTGCCCAGGTTTCGCAATCGTCTCTCCATGCCGGCCTCCCATTCCGTGAAGGGACAGGGCAGCAAGGGGGGGAGGGCGAGAGGAAACCTGCGCGCGGCCACCAGGTTCTGGTTGGCCTCGAGAGCGCGATCCTCGTTGATGGGGCAAAGGTCCGTCAGTCGGGGCGCGATGGACGTATCGGTGTCGAGGAGGACATGCCGGTCCCTCTCGGTGTAGATCAGCTCGAACGTGTAGAGGCCGGCTGGCTTCTGGCCAAGCTGGACGGCGAGTTCCTGCAGCACCGGCTTGTAGCGAAGATGCTCCGGGGTGGTGCCCGGAGGGAAGCTTCCAGCCCAGAAGAAGAGGGGCTGTTCGACCCATTGCAGGCCCCGAAGGAGGCGCCTGGCGTTTGCCTTTTTCGCCGGATTCGGCCGCCCGTGTTTGGGGCGGGCGGTGGTCTGGTGATCGAAAGGATCGTCTTCGTCGCTCATGCTCACCTGGAAAGTGGGTCTCTACATGGCCTACCCGACGACGGGACCGACCGGGATGAGTCTAGCAGCGGAACCGCGCGAGAACCAGGGAACCGTGTCGTGCAGTTTGACCCGAGAACCGGATCGGATAGAGTCTGCGATCATGAAGCGATTCGAACGCCCCTCTGCGCCACAGCCGGAATCGTCCCTGACCCCAGGAGTGACTCGGGTGGTTTGGCTGACCGACCTCCACCTGAACTTCCTCTCCCGGGCCGGCTCGGATGCTTTTCTGCATAGGCTGTCCGGGGTCGATGCCGACGCCTTCCTCTTGGGGGGAGACACCGGCGAAGCAGGCAGCCTGCTCGACTATCTGAGGCGGTTGGACACCCTCGCAGACCGCCCCGTCTTCTTCGTGCTGGGCAACCACGATTTCTACGGTGGTTCGATCTCGTCCGTGAATGCCGCGGTCACCCTGTTCGTTTCCGCAGCAGAGAATCTGACCTGGTTGAACACCGCCGGAGTCGTCCGACTGGCCGAGCAGACGGCTTTGATCGGCCATGGTAGCTGGGGAGACGCGCGGCTCGGAAATGTTCGGAGCAGCCCCGTCGAACTCAATGACTTCCGGCACATCTCCGAACTGCAGGGGCTCTCGATCAAGCAGCGCGCCAAGATCCTGAACGCTCTTGGTGATGAGGCGGCGACGTGCTTGGGACAATCCCTCCTGCAGGCCCTGGAGTCCTTTCAGAGGGTCATTCTGCTGGCCCACGTTCCACCGTTTCGAGAGGCCGCCGTCCACGAAGGGCAGCCAAGCGGGGATGACTGGCTTCCGTACTTCTGCTGCCACGCTGTCGGAGAGATGCTTCGCTCCACCATGTCCCGACGACCGGACAGGCACCTGACGGTCTTGTGCGGCCACACGCACGGAGCAGGCCGGTGCTTCGTTCTCCCCAATCTGGAGGTCCGGACGGGGGGCGCGGAGTACGGGCGGCCGGAGATCCAGGGAGTGCTTGATTGCCGGTGACAGGAGGATGAGCCCGTGCAAGCGTCGGAGCCGTGTGATATCGAGGTCATCGCGACCCTCCCGGGGCTGTCCGGAGGACTGCCACCCGAGGGCGGAGACACCCTGCTACGCTGGGTGTACGACTACGTGAGCCTCTTTCTGCAGGCCTGGGGTTCCAGCCTGCGTTTTGATTTCGACAGACCTTTCCAGGAGGTGATGGATGACGTGATTGCCCGAGTGGTCGCCGGCCTTCCGCGCCTTGGGGGCGGGGAAGTCGGGGGAGAGCACTGCCGGGTAGAGGTTCGCATGCGGCGAGCCATGGGCGTCGGTGCGAAGTCGGACCACGAGGTGCGGTGCCGTTTTGGTCGACTGGTGCGGACCCTGGCAGAGGATGGCCTCGTCGCAGAGTGGAGGCGCCGGTATCCACGGGAGGCGCGGCTCCTCCGAGTTTTCAGGCGCCTGCCGAAGGGAAGCCCGAACCCTCGGATCCTGAAGGGTTCCCACGGGTTCCTCGTCATCAGCGGCGACTCCCGGCCGGGGCTTCCCCAAGTTCCCGCCCGGGAGTTGGAACGCCTGTTCGCCGATCGCAGCCCACAAGGTACGGGGCCATGTGCGTGTCATCGGTCCAGTCGAAGTGACCCGGCGCCCGATTTACCCGGCAGAGCCGGCCCGACTCGCCAGAAAGCCGAAGCGAAGCAAAGGACCCCGGTCATGCCCATGTCCGACCATCGTTGGCGCGCCGTGACGCCCAGCGACTACCCCTGGGGGCGGGAGGCCGGCCACGCTGTCGGGACGTCCGTCTTTGCGTGCAAGGGTCTTTGGGTGACGAGGTCTAGGTCATCTTCGAGCGGGAGGGCCGTGGGTTCCGCCTCGAGAGCAGGGGCTTCAGCTTTGGCGCGGACTAGCCTGGATGGATGGAGAGCCGGATCCCGGCAGGCCCGGGATTGGTTTGCCTCCTACCGACTCCCGCTCCAAGATAGAGATCTGCTCCTCGGACCAGGTGCCATTCCCCACGAGCTTCCGGGCTCGCGGCATGGCGTTGCCCAACCAGAGAAGGGCGCGCAGTTGGGCCGGCACGACTTCCTCGGACTTCGCCGCGAACTCCACCCAGGCTTGTATGGGTTCCCGTTCCTCCGGCGCCGGCGCAGCGCCTCGTGCCGTCCGCAAGAAGATCCACGGGTCGAACGCCTCCTCCCCGTCGTCGTACCACGTGCTGAAGAGCGCCAGGTCTTTCTCCCGCTCACCCACGTGCTGCAGCTCTTCATCATCCGGTTGTATCCTGGCCCCGACCTCGAGGGCGAGGTCGCGACAGTAGAGATCAAACGCGATCTTCACCCAGGGCCGGAAGCTCTTGGGCGTTTCGATCCAGCCGGATCCATAGCTTTGATACCCGACCAGCAGGCCCCGGCGGCTCAAGACGATGAGCTTGCGGCCCACGATGCGTCCCCTCGAGTCCTGAAGGAAGAGCACGCGCTTGTTGATCTCGACGGCGTTGGCGACCACCGCGTGGCTGTTGATCCCTCCGGCGGAAAGGCACGTTCCGAACAGGTTTCCCATCTGAAAGATCTTCAAGGGATCGCGTTCCGCGTAGAGGCTCAGCGTCGTCGATCCAAGCGGGAGTTTCCAGGTGGGAGGATCAAGCCACACCTGCATCTTGAGTGACCGCTCCTCCATCGAGCGCAGGAAGGCGCGGTTGACGGGATGATCCCGGCCGTAGCGGTATCCACCGGCGGCCCGATCCCGCATGACCCGCATCAGCAGGCGCCGGTTCCGTTTCGTCAACAGGTAGAGTCGCAGGGCGTTGTTCCAGTCTTTCTCGTTCATCGAGATGGCGGCGAGACCTACCTTGTCTTTCCATGTCCGGATGTGGTGCTGCAGAAGGGAGTGCAGGGCCGCGAGTTGGATCGTGGGCAGACGACGTTCCGCCCAACGGGTGAGTCTCGCTTGGCTGTGGGCTCGTGACCGGTCAGGATGGGCCAGATAATCCCGCAGGTTGTGGAGTCGCCCGTGGGCGGCAGGGGGCAGGCGATTTTCGCTGTCCAGCAATTCCAGAATCTCGAGCTCATGACGCCAGGCGATACAGGGATCGGTGAACGCCCGAAGGGTCCGGGGCAGAGCCGGTGCATCCGCGATCAGTAGCCCGCAGCGGCGAAGGATTTCGACCGGGTCACCGGCGGTCTCGACAGAGTCGTCGAGCCCGGCCGCGCAGCGCCATGTTCCAAGGATGCTGTCGATCTCGTCTTCGGCCAGGATTCGTTCCATCGCGGGCCAGGCTGAAGCCAGGCGGCGGATCTCTGCGGTCGCGGTCTCATTCCCGGATGCGGCCAGAAACAGCCGCAAGACTGCAGGAGAGCGACGCAGCAGGCCGCCCAGTGCGTTGAGGATCTCGTATCCGCGCCGGCGCAGGAGTGGATGCTGAAAGAGGGAGACCAGCCGGTCGGGATCCCCGGCGGAGAGGTCGACCAGTGGGCTCCGGCTCTCCGGATCATCTCGCAGCCAGCCGTAGTCCCGCTTCTTTCCGAACGCGGCCACCTCCCCTTCGGCGGCCTGCAGGAGAACGCGGATCATGTGATTTTCCCGTTTGAATCCGTTCCGATTCCAGTGAAAGGCGAGATAGAGAATCACGTCGAGATCGCTAAGGATACCCTCGAGCTCGCGGGGCGGTTCTTCCTCGGAGGTCGCAGTCCGTATCCGCACGGCCGCCTCGACAATCGCCTTCACGATCCAGAGCCGTTGCTGTAAGTAGGTCCTCGCGGCCGGGGTTGCCGAGCCGGAAGTCCATTCTGCTATGACGTCAGGGAAGAAGCCGGTCGTCTCCGCCCAACAAAGGCCGTGTGTCGATTTCAGGTCCTCGACGAGCTGGACCATCGAAGAAATGAACGCGGTCTGTGGGTTGACAAAGAGCAGATACCAGCGGAGGCGGTTATGAGCAGACGTCCAAAAGTCCGGATCGGTTCTCTCCAACCAGTCGGCGTACAGAGGCAGGTTTGCCGGATGGGTGAGCATCAACGGCACGACTTGGCCGATCCATCGTTGGCGTACGAGGCGATGCGCTTGCTCGCGTGGCAGATCTCCGAGACGGGCGAGAGGCCAGACCGGCAACTGCTCGACTAGGCGGACTGCGAACCAGTGCGATAGATCCTGACTTCCAGGAAGGTTCTCTTTGAGCCTATCGGCCTCCCGCTCGATCAGGCCGAGGACACGCGATGATTGCGGCGGGCCGTTCGCAAACGACGGCCTCGGAGCCGCGCCGGAGCAGGAGTCGGCATTCCGCATATGAATGCCCCACAGGATCCCGCTTCCATCCGAGGCGAGTAGATCCAGGAAGCACCGCAGATGTTCCGGCTTTCGCCCGCATGACCACAAGCCGTGTTCCAGAATTCTCACGGCGGTGGTGAGCGCCCCCATGCCATCGGGGCCGGGTGGCACCGTCGAAAGGGCGCTCTCCAGGAACTCGCCGAGGTGGAGCAAGGTCTCGGGCTCAGAGGTGATCGCACAGATCCGGCCTGCCAGTCCGGCCATCGTGCTCTTCCAGTGGTCGATCGGTAGCTCGTCGAGGAGAAGCCGGGTCTCCGAGGCCAGCGACTCCAGGGTCTCCCTGGCGAAGCTGGACCAGGCGCCGACGGTCGGCCCGGGGCGAACCTCAGCACCAGGCAATTCCAAGTCCAGTCCCAACGACCAGCGGGCTGCGCCGGCGATGCTCTTGGATGGGGAGGCGCAGACGCCGAGCTCGATCTCGACTCCTTTCGCCACGACCCCCGTTATGGTACTCGCGAGGTCCTGGTGGAACTGACGAGCCACTACAGAAAGCGACAGTGGGATGCGGTCGCCTTCCGGATATGCCATCAGTGCGCGATGGAAGGCCTGCTGCACCGATCCGAGCAGCAGATCGTGTCGTCGCTGGATTTCCTCTCGGATGGAGCCGAGGCCGGCGAGCAACAAGGGCAACCCCGAGAGTAGCGAAGGAGCGTCCGCCGTGGGATCGGCGAGCAGCAGCTCGATCAGGAACGCCGGGGCATAGGCCTCGGCGTCTCTGTCGAGATCCCCGGCCAGGCGAAGAACCCCCCGTGGTCCCCCCAGGACCCGGGCCAGACGGACGATCAGATCCGCCGGCCAGGATGGGAGGCGCACACCGCATGCGCTCCAGGCGCCGAGATCGCCCGGTAGGGGAGCGCCGGCGTGTCGTCGTCCCAGGCCGATGGCCGCGACGCGGGCGCCAGGTAGCGGATCCGCCTGCGACCGGTCCGTCGCGGACGCCAACCATGGACGAAGAGAGAGGGTCGGGGTGGTCTGGGACGGCCGAAGGGAATCCGGCCCCACCCACAGACACTCTTCCTCGATGGCCAGGGTGCGGCACGGATCGGCGACCGGAGATGTCGGAGAACCGGGGCGCGTCGTTGCGAGGCACTGGCCGGCGCGGACGAGGTTTCCCAGCAGGCGCAATCGCCCCTCCATGCGGAACTCCCAGTCCTTGAGGGAACAGGGCAGCAGGGGCGGGAGGGCAATGGGAAACCTGCGCGCGGCCACCAGGTTCTGGTTGGCCTCGAGAACGCGATCCTCGTTGATGGCGCAAAGGTCCGTCAGTCTGGGCGTGTGCGACGCTTCGGTATCGAAAACGACCTTCGGGTCCTTCTCGTGGGAGGTCAGCTCGAACGTGTAGAGGCCGGCCGGCTTCTGACCAAGCTGGAGGGCGAACTCCTGCAGCACCGGTCTGTACCGAAGGGGCTTCGGGGTTGTGTCCGGCGGAAAACTTCCGGCCCAGAAGAGAAGCGGCTGTTCTACCCACTGCATCGCCCGAAGGAGGCGCTTTGCCCCCGCCTTCTTCTCCGAGTTCAGCCGCCCGTGTTTGGGACGGGTGGTGGTCTCGTCATCGAAAGGGTCGTATTCGTCCTGCATGCTCGCCTGGGAAGAACGATTCTGCATGGGCTACCCGTCTTCGGGGGCCGATCGGGATGAGTCTAGCAGGGGGCACGGGCCGCGCGCCATGTGCTGTCACCGCATTCAAAGTGATGCCGGTGAGCTGGCCGCTTTGAAACGACTCCGAAACGAAGTCAGGGCCCGGTCGGACCCGGCGGAGGTTTCACGCTGGAAGCAGGGTTATGCTGCCGCGCAACAGCTACGATCGCGCCTGGGCCTGGACGGAAGGCCGATCCGAACCATGAACAACGTCGGAGAGGAACTCGGCATCGACATGGGCCACGGACAGTCGACCAGCATCTTCTTCGATAGTTCACTTGCGTTTGGCGGCCTCGTCGGAGTGAACCGCAAGTCGAGCCCGGTGTTTGTGCTTCGTGATGGGCTGGACTGCGGACTCCCAGAAGCAAGACCTCAACAGACAACACCCCAACAAGCAAGTTGCCCTGACGATCCTAGAACTTTATCATCTCTCGACTTGACCGCAGTTAGTGGCGGAACGAGCTCAACCTCGGGCGACGCGTCGGTGGGAGGGTTGGCCCTTGCGCATGTTGGAGCCGCACGATCTCGAGGTCATTGCCATTCTCCGCAGGCTGCCCGGCGGACTGTCGACCAAGGACAGAGACACCCTGACACGCTACGCGCATGCCTACGTGGGCGCGTTCCTGCGCGCGCGGCGTTCTCGCTCCCGATTTGGCTTTCAGAGGCCCTTCTCGGAGGTGGTGCAGGACGTGGCAACATGGGAGGTCGGCCACCTTCTGCGGCCCACGGGCGATGGAGTGATGGGCGAGCGCGTCCCGTTGGAACTCCTCCTGACGCGGGTCGTGGACCTGGCTACCGCGACAGACGACGATGTGTTGTACTTTTTCCGTCGACTGCTGCGGACCCTGGGCGAGCACGGCCTGATCGCCGAATGGAAACGGGAGCGTCCCCAGGAGGCGCGGCTCCTCAAACTGTTCAAGTGCCTTCTCAAGGGGAGCACGGATCCACGGCTCCAGCGGGATCTGCGAGGGAACCTGGTCGTGAGCGCCGCGTCGCGGCTGGACCTTCCCCCGGTTCCTACCCGGGAGCTGGAGGAATTGTTCGGCCATCTCCACCTGCCCATCGCGGTCAGATTCGAGGAGCTTCCTTCGGTCTTGCAACCCCGTGACGGTTACGGAGGCTGGTGCTATCTCCTGGACCTGGTGCGGATCGCCGCCCGGATCCACCTGGAAGCGTTGGGTTGGGATTCGCGACCGAACGATTCGGAGTCCGCTGACCCGGGATCCGGGCGGACTTGGCGCGGGGTGCCGCTGGCTCTCTGGGCCGAGCGCATCCGGCGCAGTCTGGCAAAACTCGCGGCGCAGTACTTGGAGGCGGATGCGCGCAAGGCGGCCGGTCGCGGAGCTGTCTGCGCGGCGGCGAAGGGCCAAGTCCGCAGCGCGCCGCCGAAGGACCGCAAGGGAGCCGATCTCGCCTCGCCGTCGAGCGCGAGCAAGCCCGAACAGGCCGCCTATCTGCAGGTCTGCGTTGAGATGATCTGCCGCGGATACAACCTGGGCCGACCCGACTGGGCAGATCTCTCCCAGGCCGAGCTGCTGCGGAAACTGCTGTCGACCAAGATCGATGCCGAGGAGAAACGTCACTGTACCCGCATGGACTACCTGATCCGCCGGGTGCGGTGTGTCTGGGAGGCCTGATGATCCGTCCGGATTCCACAGGAGAGCCACGGGCGTGAGCGGGACGTTCACGCCGGATGCCGAAGATACAGCTTCGTCCAGGCTGACCGAGATTCACCAGCTCTCCGAGGAGCTGCCGCGGCTCTTGGGCCTGGGCCAGCCGCCCATCCTTGGGATCAAACTCCGCGGCGCCTTCGTGCAGGCGGTGCGCGAACTGGGTGAACGCGTGTGGCTCGGTTACGGTGTTTCCGCTTCGCTCTCGCTGGTCCACGCCGTGCCGAAGGTCTCGTGGCACGGCACCTCTCCGGAGGAGCTGGATCGTCTCCTCGATCTCCTGCGCTGGATCGCTGACCGGCCGGTGCCCACGTTCGTGAAAGAGGAGACCTGGCGGCGGGGCACGCGCGACGCGGTGGCGGCCGTCGAGTGTCATCGCGCCGACCTGACCACGATCCTCGATGGGAAAGCGGCCGCCTTGCCGAGCTCGCGACGGTGGAGCCATCTCATTCCCTCGTTCAAGGCCGGTGCGTCAGGCCAGGCGGCCACGGACCGTGCCCACGAGCCTCGGATTGGGGCCGCGGCTGGGTCTGCCGCCGGATCTGCCGCCGCGATCGACGAGACGGTGATCTTAGTCCCGGTAGTGGCCTGCATGTCCGGCGCGAACGGTCAAGTGCCACCCCTGTACCGGTCGCTGGAAGCCGCCTGCATGTTGACCTTGCGAGTCCGCGCCCTGACGGTGCAGGGGCGCGGACCCGGTCCCCACCTGATGACCAACGGCAAGTTGTTTGAAGAGATGCTCGGCGGCCTGCGCGAGGTCCTGGGTGTCTGTGGAGATCTGGGAATCGCGGGCGCGCCGCCGCTGCGGCACATTTTGTTCGAGGCCAACTGGGACGCGGGTTCCGCGGCGCAGGTGATCGGTCGCTCGGCCCGGCTGGCGTTTCTCCTCGCGGCGGCCACTGCCTGGGCCAGGCTCTCGACCCTGCCGGTGCAGATGGGACTCCTCCCGGACGTTGCGGCGACCGGTGACCTGAAGGGAACGGCGGTCCGGCCGGTCGACGCGCGGACGTTGGCTCTCAAGGTGCGGGCCTGTTTCTTCTCTCCGGCGGGGGTGCTGTGCGTTCCGGCGGAGCAGCAGGAGGCAGCGCTCGCCGAGGTGCGACGGCTTAATGAGCATCACCCCAACCGGCAGCTTCTCGTGCGGCCTTGCGAGGACGTCCGCGCGGTGTGGCGGGATCCCATGGTGGTGGCGGCCTCGGCGCGGCCCGTCCGGCGCATGGCGGGAAACCTGCTCCGGCGGGCGGCGGTGAGCCGGATGGCTCTCGGTCTCGTGTTCCTGGGGGTGCTCCTGGCCGGGGGGATGGCGGTGCGCGAGGCGATGTACTCGGTGAACCTGCCGGTCGATGTACTGCGGGAAGACCATGCCCTGGTCGCGCACAATCGCTACGGACGCTCCTGTCTTCGTATTCCGATCCTTCCGGGGAACCTGACGCCACCGGTTCTGGGCTGGGGTGCCGTGGGCCTCATCCAGACGGTCTTCGACGGGGATCGGGATGGGAAGAACGAAGTCGCCGCCATTCATTACGCGGCGACCGAACTTCCGGACCTGCTGACAATGTTTTCTCGACAGAAACGCGTCATCTGGGAGCGTCGCGCATCGGTGGGGTTGACGTCCGATCAGGAGAAGCAGACGAGGTTCTACTGGTTCTGCTTTGCGCCTCTATCTGACGCGTCGTCGAATCCTGGGCTGCTCGCGATCCGCAAGTCGTCTTCGGGCTCCTTCTGCCTCGCGGAGCGCGTAGATGCCGCGACCGGCCGGACCACCGGGGCGCTGTGGAATGATGGGCACTTCGAATCCATCCGCCATTTCGATGTCGACGGGGACGGGGTACCCGACTGGGTGCTTCTCGGCACCGACAATGCGTCCGACCGCGGTATTCTGGCGGTGATCGATCCGTCGGCCATGCTCCTGCCTTCCGCGGGTGATTGGATGGACCTGCCGTATCTCCTGGATCCGGTTCAGATCGGGCGGGGCGTCCGGACGGTGGTGCTTTTTCCCAAGGACCGATTCAGCACCTGTGAGCGCGTGGCCGCCCTGAGTCTGACTCCGGATGCGGCCGGGGCTGTCGCGGTCTGCGTGACCGGACAGTCCAACGGTGATGTCCTGTACATCCTGCGATTCAACACAGCGGGCGATCCGACTCTGCGGGGTGTTCAGTTCACCGATGCCTACCGGCAGCAGTTGCGCAGCCGGCCGCCGGGCTTACCGATCGAGCGCGACATTGCGCGGGAAGAACAGCGACTCGCCGGCGAGGTTCGCGTGCTCGGGGCGAGTGGTCTGCGAGGGCTTCGGAGTGAAAATTGAGGGTGGAGAGGACCGCGGTCTTCAGAGATGGACTCTCACCTGGAAGCGCAGCTTCCCTCTGAGAGGTCGGCCGGAGGGAAGTAGGTTCAGTAGTGACGGGATGACCTGAGAGCCGGGATGTCGGGTCGTTCGAGCCACCGGAACACCCTGGAGGAAAAGATGATGAGCACGAATACACCGGGTCCCGAACGCGAGCATCAGATGTCGGGGGATCCGCCCGGCATGGCCTGCTTTCGCGAGCCGACGATCGAGAGGGTGGCGAAACTCCTCGTCCGAAGAGGTTGGACCGAAACACAAGGGGTGGATGGGCTTTTTCTGCCTGCGCCACCCGGCCGGGGCCCCGAGCTCGACTCCGACGCGCTACGCTTGCTCGGCCACGCCCGAGAGTGCTTTCGATGCCGGGACGTCCTCCATCTGTTTGCGGTTGTGGAGGAGGATTTCCGCAGATCGTTTGCCGTTGTGGAGGAGGATTCCTCCACGTCGCCGGAAGAGATTCCCGCCTTCCTCCTTGAGGTCGCCGGTGTCGCGGCCGCCGCCCATGTCGGGACTCCTGTCCGGGTCATCGAGCTTCATCCCCGGAATCACCGATCGAGATGCCGGCCTCCCGTGGACGTCGACGAAACGCCCGAGCTCGAATACGCCTTGGCCGCGGCGACACCCGGCGACGGGCCTCCGTCCGAACCGGCCTGGGAGACGCGGGTTCTCACGCTGAGCTCCGGTGATGATCGTTTCTTAGTCCGCATCTTTCCGAACGAGTCGGGCGAAGGGGCGACGGCGGTCTTGGTGAACGAGGATGCGCCCGTCGAGGGTTCGGGTGTCCGTCCCAGGCCTTTCTTGCGTGTCGGAGGCGTGGAGTACGCGTTTGATGCACAGGACGTCGCGCGGCTTGCGGCGTTTCCGGTGGAGGGGATTGAGCTGGTTTATCGGGCGCAGTGAATCCTCGGGAGCTGATCTGTGAAACAAGGCCGCGGAAACTACGCCGGAACTCGGGGCCTTCCTTCGATCCGGGCGGTCTTGGCTATGTTGCGGGCATCGTCATCGTCCCGATTCATCGGTCCAGTCGAAGTGACCCGGCGCAATCACCACGGGGAGCGTACGGACTGCGGGGCCGCGGACGAACTCCAGCGGGCGACCGAAGGCGTCACCGAGGGCGAGGCCGAGGAAGCCGGCGGTGGCGCGGTCGAGGAAGGGCATGAAGGTCTCCTTGCAGGTCGCCGGCAGGGTATCATAAAGTGGAGACAAGCATTCCAGGGTAGGAGGTGTTCCATGAAGACCCACCTGTTTCGGGTCGAGATCGAAGAGGACGATGACGGACGGTGGGCTGCGATCTGCCCCGTCCTGCCCGGCTGCGCAACGTGGGGTCACACCCAGGAGGAGGCCCTCCGAAACATCCAAGAGGCTGTGGCTGCCTACGTCGCGGACCTCGTCGCCGTGGGGGAAACGATCCCGCCGGCCGACACGGCTATCGACGCTCCCGCCGTGAGCGTCGTCACGGCGTGAGTCCCGAACTCCGGGCCGTCACGGCACAGCGTCTCATCCAGGCGCTCCAAGCAGACGGTTTCCAGTGGGTCCGAAGCGCTGGAAGCCATCGCGTCTATCGTCACGCGGATGGCCGTCGCGTCATCGTTGCCTTCCACCGTCCTGGCGCAACCTTCCCACCGAAGACGTTCGCCGCGATGCTTGCCGGGACTCGATGGTCCGACGACGACCTCCGGCGCTTGAAGCTCCTCGCGTAGCGGTTGCGGCAACCCCGCGCGGGGATTTTCCGGGAACGATCCGTCACATGTACCGCCCGGTGGAGCGCGCCCACGGATCAGGTCCCTACTGGAACTGCGGCTCTATGTTGAGACGACGGCAGACGTGTTCAGGCTGCGGGGCGTAGGGAGGCCAGGTAGATCCCCTCACGGTTCCTGTGGTTGTAGTATCCTGTCCGGCGGATCGCATGGGTGCCGGGTCTCCGCGGCGGTG
Organism: Candidatus Eiseniibacteriota bacterium; assembly: GCA_903844735.1. GTDB lineage: Bacteria > Eisenbacteria > RBG-16-71-46 > CAIMUX01 > CAIMUX01 > CAIMUX01. Next base: position 7,754 of record CAIMUX010000137.1, on the reverse strand, counting down.
GCAAGGTCGCGACCCCAACGGAGGGCGGCGATAACGGCCGGCCCCAGGGCACTTGGCGATCGCCATCCACCGTCCCCGGGTGGAATGGACCGCTCGTCCAGCCGGCGATGCCCATGCGGGATTGGCGCCCAGATGCCCGCGGCTCGATTCTCGGGCCGGCACCGCCTCGGCGAGGTAAAGGGACACACGCGCGTGTCATCGATCCAGTCGAAGTGCCCCGGCGCAATCACCAGGGGGAGTGTACGGAACCTTCGCTATTTTCGCAGTGTGAGCAGGGAGCTTCTCGGGCTCAAGCGCTCGCACCCCTCGAAACGGAACCCCGCCTCCTCGCCCCAGCCGCGGATCTCGGTCTCGGTGTAGGCACGCCCGCCCGGTGTGGCGGTGAGCATGTTGATGGCAAAGAGCGCCGCGTCTTTCGGTCGGGTGCGGTCGCCCTCCACCATGTTCTCCTGCACCACGATGCGCCCACCCGGCGCGACCAGTGGGAAGACTCGCCGGAGTAGGTCGCGATTGCGCTCAGGGGACTCGGCGTGCAGGACCGCTGAGATGAGCACGAGGTCGAACGGAGGCAGCGGCGGAGGCTCCGACTCCCGGTAGAAATCCCACTCGACGAATCGCAGGCGCACAAAGACCTCGGTCCGCGCAAGAATACGCCGCGCCACCCCGAGGGTTAGCGGCAGGTCGATCAGATACGGCTCGATCGATGGCGACCGCCGCGCGATCTCGGCGAGGTAGTGGCCGGGACCACCGCCGAGGTCGGCGACCGTGCGTACGTCCTTGAGGTCGAGGTGATCGACTACCGCCGGTGCCTGCCGCATTCCGCCCGCGTACATCGCCTGGATGAAGTTTGCGTTCGTCTGTGGGTCATCGAGGATCTCGGGGCGGGGTTCCACCGGCTGCTTCCCCGTGATCCGGTCCTCCAGAATTGCCCAGGTCCGGAACATCCGGTTGCGGTGACGCAGGAGTCCGAGGAAATGGGCCGGCCCATCCACGAGCAGGAAGTGCTCGAACTCGGGCAGGTTGTGGTAGTGGCCACTCTCCTTGCGCAGGACCTCGGTGGCGACGAGGGCGTCGAGAAGGATCTCGGTTCCCCGCGGGTCTCCATCAATGGCGTGGGCCACCTCCGCTGCGGTGGCGCCGTCGTGTCCGAGGTGATCGAAGACCCCCAGCTCGGCTCCCGCCAAGAGGACCTTGGCCTCCATGAACCCCGACGCGATCTGCAGCAGCTTGTCCATAGTTCAGTCCCCGTACCTCTCGCGCAGCGGTGGTGAAAGCCGCAGCATGAGCAGCATGCGCTCGAAAACTCCGACCCACTCGTCCTGCTCGGCTGCGAGTTGGTCCGCGGGGGGCGCCACGATGCCGCTGTCGCAGGCCGGGCCGAGCTCGCGCGCCGCCTTGGCGCGGTAGACGGTCAGCAGCCGGTCACCGAACCTGCCCACCTCAAACCAGTCTTCGGAGAGAAAGACGACCATCGGGACGCGCATCGCGCCCAGGATGCGGAGCTCGTCGGTCAGTTCGGCCGACGCATCGCGGTCGATCAGCCGGAGCTCGACTTCGGGGCCGCAGGCCTCGGCGATACCATGCAACATTGGGCCTTGCCGGACGCAGTCCCCGCACCACACGCCGCTGTAGACGAGGACGCGCATGGTCCGTCCGGTGTCCCCCCGTAGGGGGCCGTGCCCCCCTTCGGAGTGGCCGGTCAAATGCCTCCGCTGTGCGTCGGTCACCACGGGGAGCTGAGCCTCGAGATCGTGCCACTTCTGTGCCTTCGCCGGGTCGGAGGCCGCGAGGTAGGCGGCGTAGCCCTGCGCGGCCTCGAAGTGCCGCTGCCAGAAGCGGGCGCGGATATCGTAATACTTTGGTCGGTCCTGCATCGGTCGGTCCTGCATTGGATGGTTCTCTCCGGCCGGGATCATGCGTCCTGCCGCAACACTTCGACTCCCGACTCCCGGGCGATCACCAGGATCGTGGCCAAGCCGAGAAAAAAACCGGTCTCGATGACTCCCGCGCGGGAGCGCAACATCTCGTCGAGGGCCGCCGGGCTTTCCAGCATGCGCTGCCCTGTCTCGCCGGAGAATCGGCAGTCGATGGTCCAGTTCCCCTCATCGGTGATGAACGGTGCGCCGTTAGCGCTGCGCCGCAGGACCGGGTCGCCGCCCAGTCCCCGCAGGAAATCGAGGTGGGTGTTCCACCCGAACGGCACGACCTCCAGGGGCAACGGCATCCGGTCGCCGAGCCGCGCCACCATCTTCACATCATCGGCCACGATCGCCTCGGCCCGTGAGATCTGGGCCACGATCTTTTCGCGCAGCAGCGAGCCTCCCGCACCCTTCACCAGGTTCCACGCCGGGTCGATTTCGTCGGCGCCGTCTATGGTGAGGTCAAGGGTCGGGGCCTCCTCCAAACTGAGCAACGGGATCCGTTCGGCGCGGGAAAGACGCGCCGTTCCCTCCGAGGTCGGCACACCGCGTATGTCACGGATCTCGCCGTCCCGCAGGCGCCGTCCCAGTTCCTTGACCACGAGGGCAGCCGTGGATCCAGTGCCGAGGCCGAGAAGCATGCCGCTTTCTACCAGTCCGGCCGCGGCGACGGCGGCCTGTTCTTTCAGAGTCATGGGGACCTCCCGGAGGCGTGCCCGGCCTCGCGGGAGGATGGTACACGGATTCGGCGCACTCCGCAGTGGTGTCCCTCAGTCAGTCTTGCCTTTTCCCTCGCCGAGCGCGACCATGGGGATGCTTGGCCGGATGTTGAGGGTTGCGGCCGGGTTCGGGCAGAGACTCGATCAAACGTTCGCTATGGGTGTGGGGCAAGAAGGGGGATGTCATGGAAATAGCCGTACGCGCGGCCGGAACCGATGTCGCGAAAGCCCGCGCCACCCTGGAGAAGGATCTGGGGTTCGGGCGCTACTTCGCCGACCGGATGTTTCAAATGAAGTTCAACGAGGAGAGGGGCTGGCACGACGCGGAAATCATTCCGTACCAAGCCCTCCAGATGGATCCGGCCGCCATGGTACTGCACTACGGGCAGGAGATTTTCGAGGGGCAGAAGGCCTATCGGTGGGACGACGGGCGCATTGCGATGTTCCGGCCCGACGCCAATGCCGCCCGCATGAATCGATCAGCGCAGCGTCTCTGCATGCCGCCCATACCGCCGGACGATCTGGTTCAGGCTACGCTGACGCTCGTCGGGCAGTTGGCCGAGTGGATTCCGTCCTCCCCCTCGACCCTCTACGTCCGGCCGACCATGATTGCCTCCGAGGCGGCCCTGGGCGTGCGTCCCGCGAAGGAGTACCTCTACTTCATCATCTGTTCGCCGGTGGGACCGTATTTCCCGAAGGGGTTCGCTCCGGTGCGGGTGAAGGCCGAACCGGCGTATGTGCGCGCGGTTGAGGGCGGCACCGGCGACGCCAAATGCGGGGGCAATTATGCGACTTCGCTCCTCGCCCAGAACATTGCCAAGAGCGAGGGGTTCGACGCGGTCCTCTGGCTCGATGCCAAGGAGCATCGTTTCGTGGAAGAGATCGGGGCGATGAACATCCTCTTCGTCGTCGATGGCAAGCTGGTGACGAGCCCGCTACACGGCTCGATCCTACCGGGGATCACCCGTGACTCGATCCTCCGCCTTGCTGCCGATGAGGGAATGAAGGTGCACGAGCGCCCCCTGTCCATCCAGGAGCTGACCCAGGGGATCGAGCGTGGGGTTGTCACCGAGGCGTTCGGTGCCGGCACCGCGGCGGTCGTCACACCGGTCGGGATCGTCGGCTGGGGTGGGAAGGACTACGCCATCTCCGACAACCAGGTCGGCCCGATCACGAAGCACTTCTACAATGTCCTCACCGGATTCCAGTACGGCAAGACGAAGGATCCCTACGGCTGGGTGCGGACCGTGGAGGTGCCAGCCCGCGTGGCTTGAGCCCGCGGCGAGAGCACCGGCCGGACGGGCACCGCCGGCTGGACAGGCTCCACCGGTAAGCTTTCATGAACCCGGGGTTTCGGCCCCGGGTTTTTCTATCCGGTCGGTCTCAAGAGACGTCACTCGATGGGCGTCAAGTCGCCGGCGATGCTGTGTCGAAAGGATTCGTCCACCCGAGCCCATTCAAGAACATCGACACGCCAGGGCAAGTCCGATTCGGAAAAGTCCAGCTTGATCATCATCATCGTTTCGGGGGAAATCGGTGCTTCGGACATGAGCACGAGATCAAGATCGCTCCACCGTTTTGCGTTACCATGCACCCGTGAACCGAACGCTCGAACCCCCACGCCGGGTGCCCACCTGGCCAGCACGTCCAACAGGATTCGTCGTTCGTCCTCGGAAATGCTGATCACGGAATTCTTGCCTCGAGTTTCTCGAGCAGTCTCCTCGCAACCGGAGCGAATCTAAGCGTAGAGCGGTAGACTTCCGCCGCTTTGGCCTCGTCATAGGTATGCGAACTGATATTGCGTTCCTCGCGGAATGCGAACCATTCCGCTGGATCATCGATCAAACCGCGTTCAGCGCCCAGGCGGATCAAGTCCCTGAACGAGAGCAGATCGATTTCGTCCGGAGATGCTGCTTCCGCCTCGAGCACGCGCTTCAGGCTCTTCCAGGCCAGTTCGTAGCTATATTCAAAGCGCTGAATTGCCCCATCGCGGAGCTCTTCATCGTCGGGGACCGCTTCCGCACGCGCCAGCCCGCGGTCGAGACTGTCCAGTGCCTTTCGAAAGGAGGTTAAGTCTATGACCATGAAGAGAGGGTAAAGCGAAGCGTCAGAATGGTCAAGCGAAACGGCCGGATGGAACGACACCTGCCAGGCGGGAACGGTACCGCTCGGCGTCCTCGGATCCGAAGCAGCAGAAGGTTACCACCCGAGGCAGCTCGTGGGATGCCAGCCAGTCGGACACGGCGGCGACGGCCTCTTGGCAAGCCTCCGCCTTGGGGTAGCGATACACGCCGGTGGAGATGCAGGGACGGCCGCCGACTCCGCCCCGGCCTCCGATGCCGGCCGGAGGGACTCCCGATAGCACGATCGCGCCGACCGCGAGGTGAGTGACATCGACTTCCGCCACCAAGATGTGGGAAGCGAGAGTATCGGCCAAGTGGATTGTCCTCCGACGCCTGGGATACCCGCAAGAGACCTCAGGCGGCCCCCCAGCCTCTCCAGCATGCCGATGTAAGCCTCCTCCAGCAGATCCTCCCCCTCGATCCCCAGCCACCCCATGAGCTCCCGGGCCACATCCTCGCGCATCGCGATCGTCTGCCCGGCCCGCAGCACGACCTCCAGCTTCAGGAACTCTCCGAATCGCTCCACGGTGTCCAGATGGATCCGGGGCGCCCTCCTCGCGGTCGGACTGGCAAATCTCCTTACCCGTCACGGCCTCGCCAACGGCGTGGCGCTCCTCATGCTCGCCTCCCTGGCTGCGGACATCGTGCGGATGTTCCGGGCGACCCTGCTGTTCGCAGGGAACGAAGGGATGCCGCCGCCCTTCTTGGCCATCCTCCTTCCGATTGCCACCCTCGCGATTTCGCTCTGCCTGCTGCGCGCAGGCGCCCGGCTCCGGCTGGTGCCCGAGGAGGGAACGACTCCGGCGGGGCCCGGGACCCGCAGCGAGACTTGGCTGGTGCTGCGTCAACACCCTGCCGGCGTCATCCCCCTGGCCGCTGCCGAGGCGGTGCTGCTATTCCCCCAGAACGTCATGTCCATGATTCGTCCGGAGTGGCACGGCGAGGTGTTGCCTCCATGGGTCCAGATGGTGTTGACGCCGATCGTGGTGATCGGGGCGAGCCTCTTGTACGCCTCATGGACCTTCAACGGGGAAGACCGGCAAGGAAAGAGCGGCGACGCCCGCTGCCTGGAACGGATCCAAGAAAGGATCTCCTGGACAGGCGCCGGACTGCTCGCCTTGCTTGGCGCCCTATCCTTTGCCCGGTTCCGGTGTACGAGAGCGATGTCCAATTGGACGCGGATCTCGCTTGTCAGGCGCTGCGAGAGGCTGGTCTGGAGGCGTTTGTACGCGCGGCGAGCCCCAGCGTGTTGAGGGGCTCTACCGCCTACTGGGATCTCTGCCGTCCGACCTACCCGGCGCTGGTCCTGTACAGCCGACTGGGATGGGGGGCGCGCAGGTGTTCGTCGCCCCGGAGGCGCGCGAGCAGGCCGAGGCGGTGCTCGCCCCCTAGCGGGCTGCTAGCCGTCGGCCCGGTCCCACGCCCGCGGGATCTCCTCCGGGCGGCGGAAGACCGCGACGTGGTCGTGGTCGGCGACGTACAGCCCGCCCTGGGTGCGCACGTCGTACCCGATCCACGCCTTGAACGGCACCCGGCCGTAGGCGCTGCCGTAGTAGATCGTCTTGGTCTTCTTCTCCGAGTTCGCGACCAGCTCGGCATGCGCCGCTTCGAACGACTTCTCGGCCATGAGCTGGCGGGGGTCGGGGACGATTTCGGTGAAGATGACCTGGCGGAACTGTTTTCCGCGGCAGTGCGTGGCGTACCACGCATATTCCGCGGGCGAGAGGTTGGTGAGGATCACCAGCTCCGCCGGACCCAGCACCATGTAGCATCGCGGCTCGCGCGTAGTCGGGTGGGGCAGGCCGACGAGGGCGGCGATATCGACCGGCTTCAACTCGCTCCGCCAGTCATGGCTGGCGAACCGGACGACCTGCTCGGCCGGGTCGAGTCGGAGCGCGTGGCCCCCGGTCCGGACGAGCCAGACGCTGTCGAACGCCTCCATCGGCACGAGGCTGAACGCGTTGTTGGACAGAGCGGTCTTCGTTCGCTTGACCTGTACCTCGGCCAGAGCCGACTCCGTGTCGCCCCGCGCGTCGCGCCAGCCGCCCTCGTCCCGGTAGGCGAAGGCCGGCTTGCGGTCCTTGATCTTGAGATCGATGAAGATGGCCCGGCCCCGGAAGACCTGGCCGGACCCTGGGCTGTAGTGCCGGGCCAGTCCCTCGATCCCGAGGCTGGTCGCGACGCACATCCCGCTGGGCAGGGTTAGGATGAGATTGACGTTTTGCATAGTGGTTAGACGTTAGCATAGAAGCCAGCCGGGTTGGCAGGTAGTTTGTACCTATGTCGAGGGTTTCTGGATCGACATCTATGAAGTCTCGAACGCCAAGTACCAGGCGTTTATCGACGCCGGTGGGTACACCACGGAGGCGTACTGGAGCCCGGCCGGCTGGGCCAGGAGGGTGGCGAACGCCATCTCTCTTCCTTCCGACAGGAACGGTACCGCTCCGCGTCCTCGGAGCCAAAGCAGCAGAAGGTTACCACCCGAGGCAGCTCGTGGGAGGCCAGCCAGTCGGACACGGCGGCCACAGCCTCCCGGCAAGCTTCCGCCTTAGGGTAGCCATACACGCCGGTGGAGATGCAGGGGAAGGCCGCCGATTCCAGCCCGGCCTCCGACACCAGTCGAAGGGACTCCATGTAGCAGGATCGCAAGAGCTCCGGCTCTCCGGACCGGCCATCTTGGTATATCGGTCCGACGGTGTGGATGATGTGCCGTGCCGGCAGCCGGTATCCGCCGGTCAGGCGGGCTTGGCCGGTTGGGCATCCCCCCAGCCGACGACATGCGACGAGCAGCTCCGGCCCGGCCGCACGATGGATTGCCCCATCAACGCCTCCGCCGCCGAGAAGGGAGCTGTTCGCGGCGTTGACGATCGCGTCGACCGCCAGGTGGGTGATATCGGCTTCCACCACCAGCATGCGGGAAGTGAGATCAACGGCCATTCGTGCATCCTCCGCTGGTCCGTCGCCGCCCCGCGGATCGCTTCCTCGCGACCCGC
>CAIMUX010000136.1 GCA_903844735.1 Candidatus Eiseniibacteriota bacterium | reverse complement strand
GGAATTGCACGAGCGCCTCCTGGCGGCGATTTCGGCCCTGCGAGCCTCGGCCGCCGGAAGGGCGAAGGGCGCGGGCGCCCTCTACGTTCTTCCCTGGTACATGATCATCGGGCCGCCCGCCTCCGGAAAGACCACGCTGTTGGAGAACTCCGGGCTGAATTTCCCTTACCTCGATCCGCAGAAAGGCGGATCCCGGGTTCGCGGCGTGGGAGGCACGCGCAACTGCGACTGGTGGTTCGCCGACGAGGCCGTCCTCATCGACACGGCCGGGCGCTATGTCCTGCCGGTAGAGGCGGACGACAGCACGGAGTGGCTCGGGTTCTTAGACCTCCTGCGCAAGCACCGCGGGAGGAAGCCGATCAACGGACTGGTCGTGGGAATCGCGATTTCCGACCTGGTCCAGGGGAGCGAAGAGGAGGCGGTCGAGCACGCGAAGCGCATCCGCGGGCGGATCGACGAGCTGATGCAAAGGCTGGGAATCTCCTTCCCGGTCTACGTCGTCTTCACGAAGTGCGACCTCATGCGGGGCTTCGTGGAGTCGTTCGGGGATCTCTCGAAAGTGCAGCGCGCCCAGGCCCTGGGCGCCACGGTGGCGCTGTCCCGCTCGGCCTCCACGCCGGCCCGGCGCATCTTCGACCAGGAATGCGACCGATTGGCCGAGGCGCTGGAAGGCGCCCGCGCCCAGCGGCTTTCCGAGATGGCCAGTCCGGCGGGGCGCCCCGAGGTGCTTTTCTTCCCGCTCCAATTCCGGGCGGTGCAACCGAGGCTGTCGCGCTTCATGGATGTGCTCTTCCAGACCAATCCCTATCAGGAGGCTCCGATCTTCCGGGGCTTCTACTTCACGAGCGGCACCCAGGAGGGGCGGCCCATCGACTCGGTCATCAACGCGATGCTGCGCGGCTTCGGCATCGCGGCCACGACTCCCGGGATGAGCGTGGAGCCGTCGCAGGCCAAGAGCTACTTCATCGAGGATGTCTTCTCGAAGGTGGTCTTTCCGGATCGGGCCCTGGCCGGACCGTCGGCCGCGGGAGAGCGGCGACGTCGCGCGGGGCGCGTGAAGGCGTTCACCGTCGGCGCGATTGCGTTGGGCATCTTTGCTCTGGCCCTGTTCGGGCTCTCAGCTTCCAATCGCGGGCTGCTGATGCAGGTGCGCACGCTCAGCGACCGGGCGCAAGCAGCGGCCGTGGGGAGCCCGTCCGGTCTCGGCCTCGCCGATCTTCGGACACTCGACCAGTTGCGGGATCGCCTGGACGCGCTCGACCGGCGTTCCCGCCCGCTGGCCAAGATCGCGATGCTCGGAACCTACCAGGGAGGCCGGGTAGAAGAGGCCGGCGGTCGTCTTCTCCTTGCCTCTCTGCGCAAGGCTGTCATCGAACCCTGTCTGCCCACCTTGCTCCGCCAGATGAGCGAGGATCCCGGGGGAAATTTCTTCCTCACCTACGACCGCTATCGCACGTGGCGGATCATGCAGGATCCGGCGAGCGGCCTTCGCACCGCGGACGATGCCGCCCGCGCGGCCCGGGTCCTGGCCGGGTACGGGTCGACGGTCAAGGGTGGGGGGAGCAGCGAAGAATACGCCGGGCCCCTGCGCGCGCTCCTCGGGTATGCGACGAGGCACCCGGCTTTGGTCAGCGACGTTTTCCCTCCGGGACGCTCGGCCGATCCGGCCTTGGAAGAGCGGGTGCGGACACGCTTATACCGTGATTGGAACGCGGATGGGTTGCGCCCCGCGCTTCTCGCTCGGGCTGCCGAGGTTCCTGCCTTGACTCTGGCCGGCTTGGCCGGCAACGAATCGGGCCTGCAGAGCTCCGTCACCATTTCGGGGGCCTACACGACCGAGGGTTGGAAGCTGGTCCGCGGGTATCTGCAGGAACTGGGGACGATCCGCACCGGTGCCGCGTTGCGCGCGGCGTTCGGCTCCGAGCCGCCCGACCTGGGAGCGGAGCTTCTCGCGCTCTATCAACAGGACTATGTCAAGGCCTGGACGGCGTTGCTTTCCGACGTCGACGTGCGGTCGGATCTCGATCCGGTGGCGGCCCAAGCATTCCTGGAGCGAGCTTCCGGCGCGACATCGCCCATGCTCGGTGTGTTGCGCGAGGCGTCGAAGAACACCGATTTCGGCGGCGACGGCGGTGAGCTGCGTTCGGTGATCGAGGCGTTCGGGGCGGTACACGAGTTCTTCCGGGCGCCCGGGAAGGGAACACTCAAACGGATCAAGGGGATTGTGAATCCTGACAAGGCCCCGGCCGACGAGTACGTCGCACTCCTGGGTGCCTTGAAAGCCGGGTTTGCGGCCGTCGCGCAGACTCCTGACCCGAGCGGAGCGAAGGAGGTGCTGGATATCGAGGGATGGGTCCAAACCCGCCTCCCCGGTGGCGACCCGGTGACCGACGAGCTGGCTCGGTTCCTTCGTGTCCCGGTGCATGTGGTCAAGGGGACGGTCCGGCAGGGGCGGGGCAAGGGTGTGTCGACGGCGTGGAGTTCGGTGGTCAGCGACTTTCAGCAGAACCTAGCCGGCCGCTATCCCGTGGAAGGAGGCGGGAGCGATGCGGCGCTGGCCGACTTCGAGGCGTTCTTCGGGCCCAACGGCACCTTCTGGACCTTCTATCGCGAGAACCTGGCCAAGGCCATATCCGAAGACGGGAGCGAGATTCTCGATCCGAGTGTGCCGATCGCGCCGGAGCTCAAGACCTGTCTGGCCCGTGCGCTGCGTATCCGCCGGGCTCTCTTTCCGAGTGGCGCGGGAGCGGGTTTCACGCTCTCCATGCGCGCCGGTGTTCCCAAGCGCCCGGCCGAGTCTGGGATTGTGCCGCGGGAGACACGGCTGGGTATCGGGGGCGAGGACTTGGTCTACCAACTCGGGGCGCAGACTTGGCGAAAGCTGAGCTGGCCCGGACCGAATTCCGCCCAGGGTGCCAGCGTGCGCCTGACCGCCAGCAACGCATCAGGGCAGCCGTTGGAGGCCGAGGGGGTGTGGGGGTTCTTCCGCATCCTCGATCGGGCCCGGATCCGTCGGAGCACCGGCAATGCCCTGACCTTGTCCTGGACGGTGCAGACGGACAAGGGCGAGGTCGAGATTCCCTACGATGTGGGTGATCTGCCGGCCGTGCACCCGCTGGAGAGCGGTTTCCTACGCTTCAGTTGTCCGAGCCGTATCACGACGGGGGCCCCGTAGCTCTGTGACGATGGGGACGGGCGACAAGGCGGCCGCCGTGGCGATGGTGACGGGCGAAAGGGCGGATCCCTGCACGGCGGTGGGCAGATGAACCAGAGCACGATCGGCGGCCCGATCGGCACCGGCTGCTTTGGCAAGCGCCAGCCCGCGGGCGACTACATTCATCACCACCAGGGTGGTCCCGGGATCCTCGACTGGCAACGGTGGATCCACGACGGGGTCGGTCTGGCCTCCGCGCGCTTCGGCGCCGCGGTGGAACCACTCCTGCGCGACCTCCGCGTCTTCCAGTTCGCCTTTCCATCTGCCCGGTCGGATTCCTACCTGTTCGGGGCTCTCGGCCCCGGGCAGGATCGCAGCGGACGTCTCTTTCCTTTCACCGTGTTTGCCGAGGTCCAGCCCGGGCCGCCCTCTTCGGTTCTGGAGCTGATCTTCCGCCACGAGAGCCTATGGCGCCGTGCGGCGGAGATCCTGACGGCGAAGGAGGTCGACCTGCCTGCGCTGTTCCTGGCGGTGGACCGGTTGGTCTCGGACGATCCACCCGCGGCGGCCACAGAGCGGACCGGGGCGGCGTACCTTGCGCGCGAGACCGTGGGCACTCTCACCTCCGACGCTGACCCGGACGCGATGCGGCAGTCCCTGATCCGGGTGACCCGGAACCTGCAGCGCGTGGCCCGGCAGGTGGAGCGCGATCATCGCCCGCCCGCGTACGGCCTGCGGTTTCCGCTTCCACCGGAGCCCGAGCGTGCGACCGCGGCGCGAGCCGTGTTTCTCGATATGTCGCTTCGGGTTCTGGGTCCGAAGCTTCGTCCCGCGCTCTTCTGGACGGAGGCTGGCCGCGATGGGTATCTCGATCTTCACCCGGGTCCGGTCGGTCCCGAGGCATTCTTGCCTCTCCTGAGCCGATCCTTCCCGAGTGATCCCGTCTTCGCGATGGACGACGACGTCGCCGGACCGGATGGCGGGGAGCCGAGAGAGAATCCTGCCGACGCTTGTTGGGCGGAGCCGGGATTGAGTCTGCAAGACGCCGTGGACCGCTGCGGATCTTCGAGCGGGTGGCGTCCCTGAACCAATGACGCCGCTGGGGGAGAATCGCGGCCCGTTCGTCGGGGTGACGCGCGCATCTGAGTAGGAATCGGTTTGGAAGAAACGTGAACCTCGAAGAGAAACAATGGGGGGAAGCGTGAATCTCGAAGAGATCCAGGGTCTAGGGGCACTTGTCATCAGGCCGGATGCGCCGTGTGGTGACCCGGTGCGGGACGAGCCGGAGTTCGAGCAGCTCCAGACCGAGGTGCGCAAGCTGGAGCTTCCCGACGGAATCCAGCCGGATTGGGCGATGGTGACCGATCTGTGCCTCGGCATCCTGCGGGGGAAATCGAAGGATCTTCTCCCGGCCTGCTTTCTCTCCTTCGCTCTTTTTCGGATGCGGGGGTACGAAGGGCTGGCTGCCGGACTACAGCTCTTGTTGGACATGGTCGAGCAGCATTGGGAGGGGTTGTACCCCGATCTGAAGCGAGTCCGCGGCCGGCTTTCCGCCATCGAGTGGTTCGCGCATCGCACCGCGCTCGAGGCGGGGGCGCGGACTCCCGGCTCGGAGGAGCTGCCGGCCTTGGAGTCGAGCCGGGAAAGGGTCGAGCGCCTGGGGGAGACACTGGAGCGTAAGGCGGAAGGAGGATGGGCCCTCCTCGGCGAACTGCGCAGCGCCCTCCAGGAGGCTGCGAACAGGATGACGGTGTCATCCGTCCCGGTCGCGACGCCGGGGTCTGTGTCGGGCTCGTCCTCCGCCGCGCCGTCGGGGGGCCCGGCGGCCGCGCCGGCCGGTGGTTCGGTGGCTTCCCCGGTGTTTGCCGGATCGATCACGAGCGAAAGCGAGGCTGTCCAGACGCTGGAGGCGATCCGCGGCGCGGCCTACCGGCTGGCCGATTTCCTGCGTACCGGGGATCCGAAGAATCCTCTCGCCTACCGCCTGCCGCGGGTTGCCGCGTGGCTGCCGCTGCGCGAGGTTCCGCCCGCGACCGACGGCGTGACCCGCATTCCGGGCTATCAGCCTCCCGATCTCGGCCGGCGCCTGCGCGAAGCCTCCGACCGAGGGCAATGGATGGGTGTGCTGGAGCAGACCGAGGGGCGTATTGCGGGGGCTGTGCTCTGGCTGGATCTGCACCGCTATGCGTGGCAGGCGCTGGATGCGCTCGGTCCGGATTTCGCGCCGGCAGCGGAGGCGGTGGCGGGAGAAACCGCCGGCCTGCTGCGCCGCCTTCCCGGTGTGGAGACTCTGAAGTTCGCCAACGGTGACCCGCTTGCCGATGAGGCGACACGCGCGTGGATCCGCGAGCGGGTGGCGCCATCGTCCGCGGGAGATAGCGCGGGACCGGCCCCGGCGATGGCGGCGCTGTCGTCTCCCGGGGAGTCCGCCGACACCAAGGATCTCGATGAGGCTCGGGCGGAGGCCCGGGCGTTCCTGCGTCAGAAGAAGTTGCGCGAGGGGCTAGCGGTGCTCCAGGATGGCGCCGCCCGCAGCCGCACCCTACGCGGGCGCATACGTTGGGGGCTGGAGATCGGACGACTCTGTCAGGAGGCACGCAGCCCGGAGACAGCCTATCTCCACTTGCGTGGGCTCTACGAGGAGATCAGCCGGGCCGGTTTCGAGGACTGGGACCCGGCGGGCGCGCTGGAACTGACAAAAGTACTTCTATTGAGTCTCGATGAAGTCCTATCATCCGGCCACCCCGGGTTGGATGACGAACGGGCATTCCACCGGGAACTGAAGAAGCGTCTCTGCCGGCTCGACATCGCGTCGGCGCTGGCATCCGAAGGGCGACGGTAGTGGAACCTACCCAAGGAGGCTCCCATGGCGAAAGAAGGATCGGTTGCTCCCAAGGAACGCGTCAACATCGTGTATAAGCCCTCCACGGGGGGCGCTCAGGCGGAGATCGAGCTTCCGCTCAAGATGCTGATCCTGGGAGACTTCACCACCCGGGCTGACGCCACGCCGCTCGAGGAGCGGAAGATGGTCCAGGTGGACAAGGACAACTTCAACGACGTCATGTCACAGCACCAGTTGGGACTCTCTTTCACCGTACCCGACAAACTCTCGGAGAAGGAAGGGGAGGAACTGCCCATCAACTTGAATCTCGGCACGCTGAAGGATTTTGAGCCACAGGCCATCGCCGGGCAGGTCCCCGAGCTGCAGAAGCTGGTCGAGCTGCGGGAGGCCCTCACGGCGCTCAAGGGGCCGCTGGCCAACGTCCCCGGTTTCCGCAAAAAGATCGAGGAGTTGCTCAAGGACGAGTCCCAGCGCGAGCGCATCCTGCGCGAGATGGGACTGGATGAGTCCACGGGGAAGGGCGCGGGGGAGTGAAGCCGGGGCCGTTCGCGGTCCTCTCGTGCGGAGGCTTCTTGCTCCCGCCGGACGGACCCCGGGGCCCGACGCGAAACGGCATGACTCCGGGGGACCGGCGACGGAGCCGGGCACTCCCGGGAACAGAGGGGAAAAGGATCCATGGCTGACGAGGCGAAGGAAAAGGAAGTCCGTCCCGAAGAGGCCGTCCTGGCCGAGGAGTCGGTCCTCGACTCCATTATCTCGACCACCAAGTACAAGCCGGCCGACGAGAGTTGGGGCATCGCCAAGCGCGGGCTCGAGGCTTTCATGCGTGAGCTGGTGCACCACGAAGGGGTGCGGGTTCACCAGTCGGTGATCAACGACATGATCGCCCAGCTCGACGCGAAGATGGGCCGGCAGATCGACACGATCCTTCACCACCCGAAGGTACAGCAGTTGGAGTCGGCCTGGCGTGGGCTCAAGTTCCTGGTCGACCGCACCGACTTTCGCGAAAATGTTCGTCTCGAGATCTTGAATGTCTCCAAGGATGACCTCCTGGCCGACTTCGAGGATTCTCCCGAGCTCGTCAAGTCGGGGTTGTACAAGCACATCTACACGGCGGAATACGGGCAGTTCGGAGGACAGCCGTTCGGGGCGATGATCGCCAACTATGAGTTCACCGCCCACCCGCAGGATATCAAGCTGCTTCAGAGCGCGGCAGCCGTGGCCTCCATGGCCCACGCGCCGTTCATCGGCGCCGCCGGACCTAAGTTTTTCGGTGAGGATGATTTCGGCACCCTGCCCAACCTCAAGGACTTGAAGTCGATCTTCGAGGCTCCGCAGTACGCCAAGTGGCGTTCTTTCCGGGAATCGGAGGACGCACGGAATGTCGGGCTGGTCATGCCGAGATTCCTGCTCCGGCTGCCCTACGGTGAGGAGACCGTTCCGATCAAGGAGTTCAGCTACGAGGAGGCCTATCAGCGCCACGAGGACTACCTGTGGGGCAACGCCGTGTTCACGTTCGCCAGCCGTTTGACCGACAGCTTCGCCAAGTTCCGCTGGTGTCCGAACATCATCGGCCCGCAGAGCGGCGGCGCGGTCGAGGATCTGCCGGTCCATGTCTACAAGGCGATGGGCGCGGCGGAGCAGAAGATCCCCACCGAGGTCCTGATCTCCGAGCGGAGGGAGTTTGAGCTCTCCGAGGAGGGGTTCATCGCCCTCACCATGCGCAAGGGGTCGGACAACGCCGCCTTCTTCTCGGCGAACTCCTGTCAGAAGCCGAAGTTCTACGGACAGAGCAAAGAGGGGAAGGATGCGGAGACCAACTACAAGCTCGGCACCCAACTTCCGTACATGTTCATCGTCAGCCGGCTGGCGCACTACATCAAGGTCATCCAGCGCGAGAACATCGGGAGCTGGAAGACGCGGAGCGACCTCGAGCGCGAGCTGAACACCTGGATCAACCAGTACGTGGCCGAGATGGACGATGCCGGCCCCGCCGTGCGGTCGCGGCGGCCTCTCCGTGAGGCCAAGATCACCGTCTCGGACGTTGAGGGAGATCCGGGCTGGTACAAGGTCGACATGCGGGTTCGCCCGCACTTCAAGTACATGGGCGCCTTCTTCACCCTCTCCCTGGTCGGGAAGCTGGACAAGAAGTAAGGCGATCGAGTGTGCCCGGGTCATGGACCGGGCGCGACCGGGTGGCGGTGGATCGGTGACGCGCCGCCACTCTGGCATCGGTTCATGTCACCACCAAGGAGCCAGGCTATGGCGGAGACAGTCCACCTCTATCTGAAGGCAAACGGTACCGACATCAAGGGCAACAGCGCGCAGCTTTCCATGGGACGTGCGGACAGCATCGAGTGCGTCTACTACGAGCAAGCGGTCAGTACGGCGCGGGAGGCCGGGAGCGGGATGGCCACGGGCCGACGGCGCTATGAGCCGATCATCATCCGCAAGCGGATCGACAAGGCCACGCCGCTGCTCTTCAAGGCGCTGGCCAACAACGAGGTCGTCGACGGAGTCTTGAAGTTCTTCCGTCCGAATCCGACCGGAGACGGCACCACCGAGCAGTTCTACACGGTGGAATTCAAGGGCGGCCGTGTCTCTTCCCTCAAGAATTACAGCCCCGACTGCATCGATCCGGTGTCCACCAACCAGCCACCGATGGAAGAGTTGGGATTCGTTTTCAACACCATCATCTGGACCTATATGGACGGCGGAATCACGCACCAGGACACTTGGTCCGGGGAGTGACCCTTTGAGGCGGCGCGCCCACAGCGCCCCCGTTGGGGGACGCGCGGTCCCCGGCCAGGGCGGGGGCCGCGCGCCTCTGAACGGAGCGCGGTCGGCGTGTGTCCAACGGTATGCCACGGGAAAGAAGTCTGCTGGAGCGACTCCGTCAACCCGAGGGTGAGCGGGACCGGAGCATCCACGAGAATACGGGGCGGCTCGTGGAGTCGGTCCTGGCCAATCTGCGCCGTATTCTGAACTCGCGGCATGGGATTGCACCGATCGCGACCGATTACGGGATTCCCGACCTCTCCGATGTCATTCATAACTTCCCTGAGGCCACCGGCAGGCTCCGTCTCGCGATCAAAGCCACCGTCGAGAAGTACGAACCCCGCCTGCGCCGGGTGACCGTGCGCAGTGTGGAAACGCCGAACGAGCCGCTCGTCCTTCGGTTTGAGATCACGGCCGAGCTGGTCTCGGAAGAGCGGGGTTCCTCCATCTGGTTTGAGACGCGGATCGACCCCAGCGGGGAGGTCCGCCTGCGGACCTGACAGGCTTCCAGAGGCAAGGACGGGGTCGGCGGATGCTTGACAAGTACTACCAGGAGGAGCTGCTCTACCTCCGCGAGCTGGGCGCTGAGTTCGCGCGGGCCCACCCGACCTCCGCCTACATGTTGGCGGCGACGGGCAGCGACCCGGACGTGGAGCGGCTCCTTGAGGGCTTCTCGTTCCTGTCGGCCCGGATTCGGCAAAAGCTGGAGGACGAGCTACCCGAGGTCACACATGGGTTGATGGCGCTCCTCTGCCCCCACTACCTCCGGCCGGTGCCCTCCATGACGATTCTGGAATTCCAGCCGGTGTTGGCGGCCCTCCGACAGACCCGCACAGTGCCGCGCGGGGTTGAGGTCCGGTCCGTGCCGGTGGAGGGAACCGCCTGCCGTTTCCGCACCGCCTACCAGGTGGAACTCAACCCACTCTCGCTCGAGGACGTGCGGCTGGAGTCGGGGGCCGGCCCGTCCCGCCTGCTCCTGCAGTTTCGGCTCTGGAATCAGGCCCGGCCGGAAACGCTCGACCTTCGCCGGCTGCGTTTCCACTTGCACGGTGACCCCTCGGTTTCGTTCAACCTCTACCACCACCTGCGCAGTCATGTTCGGGAGGTTGCTCTTTGGGCTGGGTCGCCGGGGGCTGGGTCGCCGGGGGCTGGGTCGTCTGGGGCTGGGTCGTCTGGGGCTGGGGTTGGAGCCTGGGCGCCATCGGCCACCGGCCTGCGCTTTGCCGAGGTCGGTTTTGCGGATGAGGATGCCGTGCTCGACTATCCGGCACGGTCCTTTCCCGGCTATCGCCTGCTTCAAGAGTACTTGGCCTTCCCTGCCAAGTTCCTCTTCCTCGATCTGCTCGGACTGGAGAAGTTGTGTGAACTGGGGGCGCCCGATCGTTTCACGGTCGAGGTGCGGTTCGACCGCGCTCTTCCGGCCGGGCTCAATCCGGGAAAGGAGGAGTTTCGCCTCTTCTGCACGCCGGTGGTCAACCTCTTTTCGCACGAAGCAGACCCGATCCGCGTCGACCGCACGCGCAGCGAGTACCGTCTGCGCCCCTCCGGAACGGAGCCGTTGCACTATGAGGTCAACTCCATAGACCTTGTGTCCACCACCCGGACAGGAAGTGGTGAGGATTGCGAGATCCCCGACTTCTATTCCTTCGATCATGCCGGCGATGGCCCCCTCAGGGGGAACATGCCTTCGGGGGGACACGGCCTCCCCAGTGGGAACACGCCTCAAGGAGGACACGGCGCGCGGCTCGTCTACTATGCGGCCCGCTACCGCCCTTCCGTGGTGGACGGACGCACGGATACATACGTAGCCTTCGTGGATGCCCGCGGGGACGGCCGGGCCCCGGAATCGGAAACGGTGTCGATCAGCCTTACCTGCACGAACCGCCGCCTGCCGGAAGCGCTCCGGGTGGGCGATATCCAGATCCCCTCCGAGAGTACGCCGGAGTTCGTCCGTTTCCGGAACCTCACGCCCCCGACCGCATCCATTCCGCCGCCCCTGGATGGAGACCTCCACTGGCGGCTGCTCTCGCATCTCGCGCTGAACTACCTCTCCATGGCTGATGCGGAGACGTTGCGGGGGATCTTGAGTTTGTATAACTTTCAGACACTGCACGATGCCAGGGCGGCGGTGGCTAACACGCGCCGGCTGGCCGGTATCCGCGAGGTCCGCTCGCGCCCGGCTCACCTTGTCCTCCGGGACGGTGTGGTCCGGGGGACCGAAGTGACCCTCGACCTACAGGAGGACCACTTTGCGGGCGAAGGGGATCTCTATCTTTTCGCTACTATCCTGAACGAGTTCTTCGCCCTCCACGCCACCCTCAACTCCTACACAAGGCTCACCGTGCGCGGTGTCCAACGCGGCGAGGTGTATACATGGTCGGCCCGGACGGGCAAGCGGATCCTGGTCTGATCCGGCAACTGCCGGCCGAGGCGGGGCGGCTGCCGTTCATGCAGTTGGTCTACCTGCTGCGGCGGTTGGCCCCGGAGGCGGTCGCGCCCGGGGGCGTGGGACCGGCCTCGGGCGAGAACCTGCGTTTCCGCGCCTCGGCCGGCATGGCGTTTGCGCCGACCGACGTGGAGAGTGTGGAGGAGCTGACCCTCCAGCCCGATCCCTGGGAACCGCCGCACACACAAGTTCGGGTGACCGTGAACTTCCTCGGACTGTACGGCCCGGCGTCGCCCATGCCGAACCACGTGACCGAGGAAATTCTGCAGAGCGGCTCGGATGGGGAGCAGGTCCGCGATTTCCTGGATCTCTTTCATCACCGGCTTATCTCCTTTGTTTACCGCGCGTGGGAGCGCGTGCGGCCACACCTGTTGTTTCATCCTGACGGGTCGGACGCTTTCACCCGGCGGGGGCTCAGTTTTGTGGGTCTGGGCACGGCCGGCGCGTGCCAAAAGCTTCCCTTAGCACCTGTGTCGTTACTGCGAGCCGCCGGGCTCTTTTCGGACCAGCGACGATCGGCTTCGGGGCTCGAAGGGTTGCTTCGCGACCGTCTGCCCGGCGTGGGGGTGGAGGTCGAGTCGTGCGTGCAGGCTCGGGTGACGCTTCCGCCGGACGCGCGCGTCTCTCTGGGCCGATCCGGCCGGTTGGGCGAGGACGCCCGGCTGGGAGAGACGGTGCAGGACCTGACAGGAACCTTTCGAGTGATCCTGGGCCCGCCGACGTTGGAGCGGTATCGCAACCTCCTTCCGGACCGGGCCGAGTTGTCTCGTCTGGTCACATTGATCCGATTCTATGCTCCCGACTCGCTGCACTTCTCGCTGCGCCTGTGTCTGCGGGGAAGCGAGGCGCCGCCCTTGCGGTTGTCCCCGGATGCCGATCTGCCCTTGGGGAGAATGAGCTGGCTGCTCTCTCCGAGAACGAGCGAGGTGGAACTCGAACTGTCCACGCGCGGGCTGGATCCGTTGATCGAGTCCGCCTAGACCGCAGCTCAGGGCTTCTTTTCACGGAGGGATCTCGCCATGCTGGAACTGGACATCAAAGGGCTGGTCCGCCGGCTCAACCGGTATACCAAGAAGTCGCTCGAGTCCGCCGCCGGGCTTTGTATCTCCCGGGGGCACTACGAGGTCACGGCGGAGCACCTGCTCCTCCAGTTCCTGGAGGATCCCGAGGCGGACGTCCTCAAGATCTTCCGCCACTACGGCATCAACCCGGCGCGCCTGTTGGCGGCCGTCCAGCACGCGCTCGACCGTCTGCGCGGCGGGAACAGCGGCCGGCCCGTCTTCTCGCCGCTTCTCATCGAGTGGATCGGCGACGCGTGGATGATGGCCTCAGTCGAGCATCAGGATACGGCGGTGCGCAGCGGCACGCTTCTTCTCGTCTTGGCCCTGCGCCCGGAGCGATATGCCAGCACCGATCTCTCTGAGCATCTCGGTGGGATCAAGCGGGACGAGCTGCGCGGCGACCTCTATCGGATCTGCGCCACCTCGCGCGAGGCCGAGGCGCCGCTGGACCCGTCCGGTGCTCCATCGACCGGGGCGCCGGGTCGCCCGGCGGAAGAGACCGCCATCGGGAAGTTCACGGTCGACCTCACCGAGCGCGCGCGCCGGGGAGAGATCGACCCTGTTTTCGGGCGCGATCGCGAAATCCGGGCCATGATCGACATCCTGGCCCGCCGGCGGAAGAACAATCCGATCGTGGTGGGGGAGCCGGGCACGGGAAAGACGGCGGTGGTCGAAGGTCTGGCGCTGCGCATCGTCAAAGGCGACGTTCCCGATGTCCTCAAGAACGTGCGTTTGATTTCGCTCGACCTGGGCCTGCTGCAGGCGGGCGCGGGCGTGCGCGGTGAGTTTGAGAATCGGCTCAAGGGGGTGATCTCTGAGGTCAAGGCTTCGTCGATACCCATCGTGACCTTCATCGACGAGGCGCATACCCTGATCGGCGCCGGTGGAACCGCGGGCGGCAGTGATGCCGCCAATCTCCTGAAACCCGCGCTGGCGCGGGGCGAGTTGCGGACCATCGCCGCCACGACCTGGTCGGAGTACAAGAAGTACTTCGAGAAGGATGCTGCGCTGGAGCGCCGTTTCCAGGTGGTCAAGATCGACGAGCCGACGGAGGAAGCGGCCATTCTCATGATGCGCGGTCTGCGCGATCGCTACGAGGCGGCTCACGGCGTGCGGATCCGTGAGGAAGCGGTGGAGGCGGCTGCGCGTCTGTCCAGCCGGTACATCTCCGGCCGGCAACTCCCGGACAAAGCGGTCGACCTGATGGATACTGCGTCGGCTAGGGTCAAGATCGCGCGCGTCACCGTCCCGGAGGTCGTGGACGAGCTCGACCGGAAGCTGCAGGAGCTCGAGCGCGAGCGCGAATCGCTCCGGCGCGAGGAATCGCTGGCCGGCAGCAGCAGTGACCCCGCGCGGGTGGCCGCGCTGCAGCAAGACGAGGATCGGATGCGAGCCGAGCGCGTGCGGTTGGTGGAGAAGTGGGAGCAGGAGAAGCAAGCGATTGAGGAGGTGCTGGCGCTGCGCGCCCGCCTCGATGGCGATGCCTCCGTCTCGCCGGCGGCCGGAGCTGAGGCGAAGGGTGCTGGGGCGAAGGCAGTGCCCGTCGGAGCCGAAACGGCTGCCGGGGCAGGGACCGTCGCCACCGCACCACAGGCGCCCGTTCTTCTCACCCCTGAAGAGCAGGCCGCCCTGCGCGTCGAGCTGATCCAGGCGCTGGCCCGCCTCAAGGAGAAGCAGGGAGCGGTCCCCCTGGTTCCGCTGGACGTGGACGCGAGTGTCGTGGCCGCCGTGGTGTCGGGTTGGACCGGAATTCCTGTGGGCAAGATGGTGAGTGACGAGGCGGCCGCCGTGCTGCAGTTTCGGGATCGGATGGCGGAGCGGATCAAAGGCCAGGACCAGGCGCTGGATGCGGTCGATCGCGGGATGCGTGCAGCCCGCGCGGGCCTCAAGAATCCGCAGACGCCGATCGGGGTCTTCCTCTTTGTGGGACCGAGCGGCGTGGGCAAGACCGAGACCGCCCTCACCGTGGCCGACCTCATGTTTGGAGGGGACCGCTTCACCACGACGATCAACATGTCCGAGTTTCAGGAGAAGCACACAGTGAGCCGGCTCCTCGGCTCTCCTCCAGGCTATGTCGGCTACGGGGAAGGCGGCGTGCTGACCGAGGCGGTCCGGCAGAAGCCATACTCGGTCGTTCTTCTTGATGAGGTGGAGAAAGCCGACCCGGAAGTGATGAACATCTTCTACCAGGTCTTCGACAAGGGGATGGCGGCCGACGGCGAGGGGCGGATCATCGATTTCAAGAACACGGTGATCTTCCTCACCAGCAACCTGGCCACCGACGTCATCATGCAGATGTGCACCGGACCGGTGCCGCCGACCGTCGACGAGGTGAAAAACGCCATCCGGCCGATCCTTTCCAAGCACTTCAAGCCGGCGCTCTTGGGCCGCATGGAGATCGTTCCGTTCTTTCCGTTGGCGGGGGAGTTCCTCAAGTCGATCATCCGGCTCAAGCTGAAGAAGGTCGTAGGACGGATGCAAGACAGCCACCGCATGCGGCTGGATGTGGACGAGAAGGTGGTCGATTTGATTGCGGAGCGGTGCCAGGATCCTGATTCCGGTGCCCGGGTCATCGATCACATCGTGAACCAGAACCTCCTGCCGCTTCTGTCCACCCGCTTGCTGGAACGGATGGCGGAAGGTCCCCTGCCCGACTCGGTGGCCGTGGGGGTCGGCGACGCGGACGGTTTCGCGATCACCTTTGGGGGTTGAACGGGAGGAACCGATGGCTGACGAAACGACGCCGATCCACTTCACCTTCGAGGCGGGTGATTTCGGTCCCACCGACTTGCTGGTCACCTCCTTCCGCGGAGCGGAGGGGGTCTCCGAGTTATTCCGGTTCGAAATCGAGCTGGCGTCGGAGGACGCGGACATCGATTTTGAGGAGGTGGTCGGGCAGGCCGGAAAGCTGGTCTTCAGTGAGCCGGACGGGGAGCGCTATGTCCACGGGATCGTCTCCGCGTTCGAGGCGATCGGCTTCGGGCGTCGCTTCGCGCGCTACCGGGCGACCCTGGTGCCCGGAGTCTGGCCTCTGACCCTGATCCGTCGCTCGCGGATCTACGAAGATCTGCCGGTCGCGGACATCATCCGCCACGTGCTGGAAGATGATGGCGTTCCGTCGGACCGGTTCCAGATCACCGCGGATGACGACCACCGATACCGGGAGCAGTGCGTTCAGTACCGCGAGAGCGATTGGGATTTCATCTGTCGGCTCATGGAGGCCGAGGGGTTCATTTACTACTTCGATCAGTCCGAGGACGGCGCCGTGCTCGTGATTGACGATCGGCCGGACGAGCGGCCGGCGATCGAAGGCGACGCCAACATTCCCTTCCGGGATCCTGGGATGGGCGTGGCCTCGCAGGGGCAGATCTGGCAATTCAGAGCCCGCCGGGAAGTCCGCCCGACGAAGGTCGTTCTGCGGGAATACGACTTCCGGCACCCGTCGCAGAGTCTTGAAGAGAAGTTGACTGCCGATCAGGAGCCGGCCTTTGACCAGGAAGTGCTCTCCGACTACGACTACCCGGGCGGCGTGATCAATGCCACGGTCGCCGAGCCCCTTCCGACCTTCCTGCTGGAGGCGTTGCGATCCGGGGATATCTCCATGACCGGGGAGAGCAACGTGCCCCGGTTGCGCCCGGCGCGCCGATTCACTCTCGCGGACCACCACCGCGAAGCATTCAACATCGAGTACCAGATCATTCGCGTGATGCACTCCGGAAGCCAGGAGCAGGCGGCGCAGGAGGAGGCGGCCCAAGAGGGGCACACCGTCTACCACAACTGCATCGAGTGCGTTCCCGGCGACGCCCACTGGCGGGCCCCGCGGCGGACCCCGGTTCCTCGGATCCGCGGCCCGCAGACCGCCCGCGTGGTCGGCGCCGATGGAGAGGAGATCGACGTCGACCAGCACTGCCGCATCCGGGTGGAGTTCCACTGGAGCCGCCACGATGGGCAAAACGACGCCATGTCCTGCTGGATGCGGGTAGGCCAGAGCTGGGCCGGGCCGGGTTGGGGCGCGCTCTTCGTCCCGCGGATCGGACACGAGGTGATCGTGCAGTTCCTGGAAGGGGATCCGGATCGCCCGTTGGTTACCGGTAGCCTGTACAACGGCGCCAATCCGCCGCCCTACGATCTGCCCGCCGACAAGACCAAGAGCACGATCAAGTCGGAGTCATCGGTGGGGGGCGGGGGATTCAACGAACTGCGCTTTGAGGATGCCAAGGGTTCGGAGGAGATCTTCCTCCACGCGGAGAAAGACTGGAACACGGTCGTCGGGAACGACAACAGCGAGGGGATCGGCCACGACCAGAGCCTGAACGTCGGGCATGACCGGCACAAGGTCATCGACAACGACTCAACGGAGGAGGTGAAGGGGAACAAGAGCACGATCGTGCGCAAGAACGTCACCGAGGAGGTGACGCAGGATGTGTCGATCACCGTCAACCAGAACCGCACCGACCATGTGGTGGGTAACGTCAATACTACGATCGATGCCGACGAAACCCGTGTCATCGGCGGGGCCCAGTCGACCTCGGTGACGGGAACGCTGTTGATCATGTCCGTCGGCGCGCAGGACATCACGAGCGCCGCTGACATCCGCGTGGTTTCTTCCACCCAGGTCGCGATAGGGGCGCCGCAGATCACGATCCAGGCCGACAGCCAGATCACCCTGCAGGTGGGCGGCAGTCAGATTGTCATGACGCCGGCCGACATCACGATCAGCTCTTCCCAGATCACTATCGGCGCGAGCGGTCCGACGGACCTGCAGGGCGCCACGGTCAACATCCTCGCGGACAGCAACTGCACGGTCTCCGCCGCCACCCTCACCTGCGAGGCCACCGGCGCGAACACCGTCCGTGGGGCCACGGTGGCGGTGAACGGCTCGGGCGGCGTGACAATCACCGGCGCGTCGGTGGAGCATAACGGCTAGGGCCGCGACCATGGAGCTTGCGAATCCACATCCGTTGCCCGCAACGCTGGCCGTCAGCGAGATGCCCGGATTCGGCCGGCGCGTGGCGACGGCCGTGGCCAAGGCCACGTTCAACATCGCCGGCGGAAAGGCGGAACTCGAGACCCAGGCCCCGCTGGAGCTGCTGCCCAAGGACACGCCGACGCCGCTCGGCGACCTGCCGCGCGACGATCTGCCGCGTTGTGATCCGGTCTTCGAGGTCGTGCTGTTCGGCCAAGCCCGTGCCCCCGGCGGCGCGCCGTGCACGCGCATGAGCGTGTCTCTGGCGGTCGGCTCCACGCGGCGCGAGCTTTTGGTCACCGGCGACCGGCGCTGGGAGAAACAACGCCTCCGCCAGCGCCCCACCGATCCCGAGCCGTTCGGGGTGATGCCGCTCACGTGGGAACGGGCCTTCGGAGGCACCTGCGCGGTGGAGATCGACCGGGAGTCGTTTGTCGATCTGTCCGATGTGCGAAATGCGGTCGGCCGGGGTTGGGACCCGTCACCCGACGCTGCGGCGTTGGGCAAGCAGATGAAATCTCCCAAGGGCTATCCGAAGTTCGATCCCACGCGCCTCCTGCCCAACGTCGAGCGTCCCGACAGCCCGGTGAGCGTCTGGGAGGATTCTCCCGAGCCGGCCTGCTGGGCGCCGGTGCCGACCACGTCCGCGATCCACGCGCTGCGCCTGATGCAGGACGGCCCGGACGGACCGCAGATCGGTCCCGGTGTTTTCCACCGGGCACACCCGGATTGGGTTCTTCCACACGCGCCGGAGGCCGGAGCCGTGGTCGAGGTCCGGGGAGTCACGGAACGAGGCTCCTGGTCGTTCCCGCTGCCGCGGTTGGGCGTGCGGGTGGATCTGCACACGAACGGCTCCACGCGGACGATCGATCTGGCCCCGCAGGTCCTCGTGCTCCTACCGGAGGAGTCGCGCTGCTATCTGGTCTTTCGCGGCTGGATCCCGGTGCCGCCGCCTGACGGGGAACCACGTACTGCGCGCCTTCGTCTCGATGAGAGTTGGGACGGAGGCCCACGATGAAGGTCAAGATCAACGTCATCTACGACTTCTCCGTCGGCGCTCTCACGCACAACATGCTGGCGCCGCCGGCGATTCCGGCGCCGGTTCCGACGCCCTCGATCGAGATGATCTGCACGATGATGTGGACGCTGGGCTTTCTGGCGAACCAGAACAAATTCAGCAACGGCGGCAAACCGGTGACGCATCGAGGATTCTGGATCGTGCTCGACGGCCACGACTGCGGCATGATGATTCCGGACGTCACGATTCCGCCGGCCCCGAACATCGCCTATCCGATGTTCTGGCCGTTCTCGAGCCGTAAGCCGGTCTTCGCGGCGAGCACGGTGAAGATGAACGGCACCGCGGTGGCCTGCGCCCAGTGCTTCGGCCTCCCGCCGATTCCGATGATGACGTGCGGCGATCCGATCGGGGCGCCCACGACGCATTCCATGATCAATGTCTTCAACGGCGTGCAGGTGGGCCTCACCTGGCTCGACATCCTGGTCGGCGTGATCACCATCGTCTTCTCCATGGCCACCGACTACCTCTTCTCCAAGATCCCGTTTGACCAGGTCTTCGGAGGACGAGGCCTGGGCGTGTTGATGGAGAATGTTCTGGGGACCGCGCTCAGCAATTCCGTCAAAGGGCTCTCGGGTCCCGCGATCCTGTCTGGTTTCATCACCAGCTCGCTTCTCGGCAACCCGACGATCACGGTTTCGGCCGGTCTTCCGTTCCTGGGCGGTCAGGTTGCCATCAGCCCCATGGCCGCCGCCGGTCAGCCGTCGGTGGTGGCGACGGGCAACGTTCCGGGCGCACGGGGGGACACGACGGGGGCGGGCCAGACTCTGGGCACCCCGGTGACACTCTGATGGCACGCACACCTGCTCACGAAGGCTACGACGCCGAGGTCATCCTCACGCCGCTGCGCGGCGAGACGGAACAGGCGCACGCGCTGTTCAAGCTCACCTACGCCATCGCGCCGGGCCAGTGCGTCCCCGCTCCGGCCGAGCCGCTGCTCCACGACTGGCGCGACCCCGAGCTGGAGCGCCCGAAGATCGGCGGCAGCGATTTTTGGCTGGCGAAACCGTTCACGGACCTGGTGATCCAGGGCTCGGCGTGCGCGCCGCAGGGCAAGTCGGCGCCGCGCCTCTCGGTGCGGGTGTGCCTGGGCGACACGCGCAAGGACGTGACGGTGTGGGGACCGCGCCCGATCACCTGGGAGGCTGGCCGTCCGCGGATCGGCGCGCCCGAACCGTTCCTCACGATGCCGATGACGTGGGCCCAGGCCTACGGGGGGATCGACTGGCGGGTGCCGGTGCCGGGCGCCGACCAGAAGATCTTCACCGAAATACCGGCCATGGCGATGCGCGTGCAGTTCGAGCATCCGGGGATGTACCCGCGAAATCCGTTCGGCATGGGGTACCTGGTGCACGATGGCGAGGTCCCGAAGATGTTCGCACCATGCCTGGAGGACCCGGCGGACCCGCTCGCCGACGATCGTCTCATCACGTGCGATGCGAAGGCCTGGTGGCGGCAGCCGCTACCCTGGTGCATGGACTGGACGAGCCCGATCATGTACCCGCGCGCCTGCTGGTTCGGTCCCGACGTCGATCCGTGGTTTCCCGCGCCTGACGACGGCATCCTCGCCGAAGTGAAGCGGGGGTTCGTCGGTGAGGACTTCCGGCGCAACCGGTGCCCGGGAGGAACCGTGGACGCCCGCTTCTTCCAGGGGGCCAGCCACGGTCTCGTCATCACCCGTCCCGGCGACGGCCAGGTGTTGTCGGTGACCGGCATGCACCCGGAGTTCGACCTTCTGGAGTTCGTGCTGCCCGTCACCGACCGGAAGATCGTCTTCGAGATCGAGGGAAAGAAGACGGTGAGGCCGGCGCGTCTTCACCACATCGTCTGCCGCCCCGAGGAGCTGCGTTTGAACCTTGTCTTCGCGGCCGATGTTCCGCTCCCCCGGCCGTTCCTTCCCGGCATTCACAAACATATTCCCGTGCGGGCTTCGCTCGACGGCTCGATGCCGGTCGACTTCCAGGCGCCGGTTCCGGTGCGTGAGCGCGTGGCGGAGCTGCGGGCCGGCGAGGAGGGCAACCCATGATGCGAGAACCGAGGCTTCCGTCCAAGTCCCCGGCCGGGATGCCGGCCGTGTCCGAACCGACGGGTCTGGAAGCGATCGCCGGTTGCACGTCGGGGCAGCGCGCGTGTTTCCCGGTGAGGGGCCTTGCTCCCGACTTGGTGGAGATCATTGCCGAGGCCACGGCGGCGTCCGATCGGGTGGACTCGGGTCGTTCGTCCGAGCCGATTTGCGAGTCGAACGAACCGCATGGGGCGATCCTGCCGCAGCCCGAGGTCCTGACGGAGGCCGCGAAGCCGGCCGCGAGTCCCGGTCCCGGCTCTTCCGCGCTCGTCGGCCTCTGTATCGACGACGCGCACCCGACCCTGGCTGGGCGGGTTCTGGTCCGCACCGACGCCGGCGCCGGCGAGCAGGATCGGTGGCTGGCTACACTCGCGCATCTACCCGTGCGCCGCGAGGATCGCGTGCTTCTGCTCCAGCCCGGCAACTGGCCCGAGCCGCTGGTTGTCGGCGTGATCGATGGCTTGCGCGAGCGTACGGCGGTGAGCCACGCGGCCGCGGCGCTGACCATGAAGAACGACGAGACGTTGGAGATTCGCGATGCCGACGGGGCGCCGCTGCTGGCGATTTTACCCACGCCCGCCGGTCCCGTGCTGCGCCTGGCGTGCGCCAATCAGCGGCTGGAAATCGCCGGACGGCTGACATTTGCCGCCGACGCGATCGACTTCCTTGCGCGCGGCGAGGTGTCTCTCGCGGCCGGAGGTGACGTGGTCGTCACCGGCGAAGAGATCAAGCTGAACTGAAGCGGGTCCGCGCGTCCCGGCCCTGCGGACGCGGGCCCGCGCCGGTCCTCCTCCTCTTCCTCCGACGGGTCGAGCGGGGCGCGGGGCGGCGCGGCCTGGCGGCTCACACCTTGGGCTGCAGATGCAGCGGATCGTCGACCGACGTCTCGCAGACCTCGGAGTTCGCCTTGCACCACTTCTTGAACGCGAGCTCGCCCGCCTCCAGATTCTCCACTACGTCCAGCGGATGGATGTCGGCTTGGTGGAAGTTGTACACCTCGTGCTTGTTCAGGTACTTGCTGGGCTTGACCGAGCGGACCTTCGTCAGCAGCGTCGACTCCAGGAACTGATGCGGCGCACAAAGGTAGCCGGTGTGCTTGGTCCGCATCTTCTTGATGACGATCTTGCGGGCGAGCGCGCGGGTCGCCATGTGGCCCCAGAACGACGAGAACCCCTTCTTGATCCCCTCTAGGGTCGGCGAGGATCCCGGCTTGATCCGTCCGCTGTATTCCGTCTCCGCTTCCGCTTGTATCTGGAACGCCACCAATCCGGTCACGACCCGATTGGGGTGGTCGTACATGCAGAAGAAGCGCTTCGGGTCGACCAGAGCCACCCCGGCGCCGAAGCGGTAGGCCCGCCAAACCAACTCCGCACAGTAGATGTCATGAAGCTTGCGAATCTCCCCCTTCGTCTTGGTCATGATCATGATCGGCTGATCCTTCGCATCGATCGCCTGGCCCTTGGCGTCGAACTTCTGTTCGGGAACCTCGAAGCGAAAGCTCTGCACGTTCTCCTTGGCATCGCGTTGTTCACCCAGGATCGGGCTCTTCAAGGTGAAGTGATACTCCCGGCCCACCTGCGCCTCAGCCCAGTTCGCGGCCGCGAGCCCGACCTGCTTGTTCTTCGCCGGGTCCCCGCCGCCCGTGTAGCGGTAGATGAGGCCGCCGCCCGGTGATTCGTATTCGTGAAAGAACTTCTTCGAAATCTCCGTCGTGTTGACGGCGTGGTCCTGGCGGCCCGGCATCGCATCGACGGCGGTATCAGTCTGGGGCTTGACGCAGATCCCGGCGTGGGTCGGCCAGGTCAGCGTCATCGCCTGGATGAAGTCATCTTCCTGGTGCTCGGAGAGCAGGACGTCACCCGGAAGGAGCTTCTGGTCGATCGTGGTGACCGCCTGCGGTCCCTGCGGCTGGCTGCGGGCGGCAAGGCGTATCGGCGCATCGGGAGCTGGCCGCGGCGGGACCGGGAGAGGGGGCGGCTTCTTCTTCCGTAGCTCGCCCAGCGTTCCCAGGTTTTCCTCGATCGTGGCCTGGCCGGGGACCCAGAGCCACGCTCCGCCGCCGGTAGTCCACACCACCGGGTCTTCCTGTTCGAAGCCGGCGAAGGTGAGCAGATACCAGACGACACCTCCCTCCCGCGCGGGCTGCGGGATCTTCTTGGTGCCGAAGTTGTAGTCGGCCAGTGCCTCGGCGTCCATCTTCTTGCCGTCGACGTCGACGAGGGCAGCGAGAGCCTCGAACGGGTACATGATCGGGACGTCCCACCGCCGGTAGCCGTGCGGAACCTTGGGGCCCGCGGGTCCCTTCTTCCATTTCTCCTCTTCGTAGAGGAGGTTGGCGGGCGGTTTGATGGGTAGTGGCATCGGTTCTGCCCCGCGTTAGCGCAGGCGGCAGGCGCCTGCAGGTGCAAGTGTCCGGTTCAAGATCCATCCCCTCTTCGCCGCGGCGCTCACGGCGTCAGCCCCCTGGCTGCCACGCGCACGACCGGAACCTCATCGTCCTGGAGCCGGACGGCGTGATCCACCGCGCCGGGGTGCCGGTCCAGGGTCCGCGCGCAGCGCAGACGCTTTTCCCAGAACACGCTCTCGGCGTCGTGGCGCCACCAGGCTTCCGCATCCGTGGGGAGGCGCAGGCTCACCTTGGTCCAGTATTCCTTCTCTTCCTCCTCCTGAGCCTTAGGAACGAGCTCGGCGCCGGAGCAGAGGAAGGACAGCGCTTCCTCGATCTCCGTCCGGTAGATTCGGTACTGCGGCTGGTCGAGCAGCGGGATCAGGTGACCGATCGCGCTCTTGCCGTTTTGTCGTCCGAGCGCCCAGATCGCGACCTTCACCGTGAAGGCGTCCTCGCGGGCTTCGTTGTCGATGACGGCCCGCAGCGCCTCGACCGCCCGGGCATCGGTTGTCAGAAGGGCCAAGGCCTTCAGAAGCAGTTCCCGCTCTGCGTGCAGCGCCGAGACCTGGCCGGTCGAGGTGTAGCTTTCGTGGTCCCCGGCGGTCGGATGCAACTCGCGGAGCAGCAGGATCGCTGCGTCCAGCGGGATCTCCGCGTCGGGAAGTGCCGACAGGAGGATCTCCCTCCGCGTGTCGTAGGTGATCCGATCGGGTACCAAGGAATCGGCCAGCAACCCTATCGCCTCGTAGCGACCGAGACGTCCCTCGGTCACGGCGGGCACGAGAGCGCGGGAGAGAGGCGCGGTGTTCGTGTGTGTCGCCGGCGCCAAGGCGCAGAGCTCGAGAACCGCAAGGGGCGGGGTGGTCTTCCGCTCGGCCAGATTCCACAGGACCCGCTCCGCCGCCGATCGGGACTCCCACGGCCACGGCGCGGGAGACCCACGCAGGAGCCGGCGCGCCAGTTCCAACTGGTCCGTGTTCGGGACGGTCTCGTTCTCCATCGGCGGGGCCCCGATGACCCACACAAGCGCTGGAGGCAGCCGGTCGGACACCCCCACCGAGAAACCGAGGTCCTGGTCGTATTCGTAGTCCAGGAACTCCGCGCGGGTGAGCTCGAACCGGCGATCCTCCGGAAGAAGCGAATCGCCCCAGAGGACGACTCCGGTGTAGCCCTGCCCGAAGTCTCTTCGCACGCGGACCACTTCCTGTGAGGTGAGGCGCTCCCAGAACCCGCGGATCGAGATGTAGGCCGGAGGAAGCCCGGCCTCCGTCGTGTCATCCATTTGTCCGGCCTTCCTCCGTGATTCCGCCTACGGCGCGGCTTGCAGATTCAGGGGGGCGTCCACCGACGTCTCGCATGGCTTGCCCTTGGTCTTGCACCAGTCCTGGAACAGCTTCTCCCCCTTCTCGCGGTTCAGGGCCACGTCGAGTGGGTGGACATCGGCCTGGTGGAAGTTGTACACCTTGTGCTTGACCAGCGATTTGTCGGGAGTGATTCGGCGGACCTTCTGCAGGACCGGGGACTGCAGGAACTGATGCGGTGCGCAGAGGTAACCGTTGTGTTTCGCGCGCATCTTCTTCAACGCGAAATGGCGAGCCAGGCGGTTGGTGAGCAAGTGCGCCCAGCCGCCTGAGAAGTGCCTCTTGATCGACTCCAGGGTGGGTGAGGAGCCCGGAATGACATCGCCGGAGATGTAGGTCCGCGCCTCCGAACCGATCTGGAAGGACATGAGCCCAACGACGGCCCGGTTCGGATGGTCGTACAGGCAGAAAAACATCTTGGGATCGACCAGGACGATGCCGGCCCCGAAGCGATAGGCGCGCCAGACCAGCTCTGCGCAGTAGATGTCATGCAGACGGTGGATCGGGCCTCTGGACTTGGTGTCGATCATGAGCGGCAGGCCCGTCTCGTCGGTCGCCTCGCCTTGGGCGTCGAAGTGGTGATCCTCGACCTTGAACTTGTCCTTCTTGTCGCGCTCCTCGCCCAGGATCGGGCTCCGCAGCGTAAAGTGGTACTTGTGGCCGATCTGCGCCTGCGCCCAGAGCGCAGCCTTCTGCCCGATCTCCCGGTTCGCGGTGTCGTTGGCGGCGGCGGTGTAGCGGTAGACCAGCCCGCCACCGGGCGTGATCTTGGCGTGGAAGAATGCATTCAGGCCTGTCTCGGCCACGGCATGGTCGCCCCGGCTGGGCATGGCGTCCACCGCCTTGTCCTTGGAAGGATCGAGGCAGATTCCGGCGTGCGTCGGCCAGGTCAGGGTCATCTGCTGGATGAAGACGTCACCCTGGTGCTCGGCCAGCAGAATGTCGCCGGGCCGGAACTTCTGGTCGATCGTCGTTACCGCCCTCGGTCCCGCCTGCTGGCTTCGGGCGGCGAGGCGGATCGGAGCGTCGGGGGCGGGCCGCGGAGGCACGCGCGGAGGTGGCGGCGGCGGCTTCTTCTTCTGCAGCGGCCCCACGGTGCCGTACCCATCTTCGATCACGACATTGCCGGGAATCCAGAGCCAGGTCTCGACGTTTCCGTCGGCACACAGCAGGCGGTTGACCTGGACCAATCCCGCATAGTTCAGCAGGTACCACTCGACGCCTCCCTTGCGTATGTCGTAGGGGATTTTCTTCGTGCCGAAGTTGTAGTCGGCCAGGTCATCCAGGTCGGACATCGCCCCGTCGAGATCGAAATGGTCGAGCACCTCGTCCAGGTCGTACATGACCGGCAGGAACCACTGCTTGTACCCGTGGGGGTGCTTCGGACCGGCGGGCTGCTTCAGCCAGGTCGGCTTCTCGTAGAGGACATTGGCGGGAGGTTTGATCGGCGGCATGAAGTGCTCTGGTCGGTTCCGCCCCGGTCAGAACCGGGGGCCGTGCGGCGGCGGTCCCGGCGCGGGAGTGTCCATCACGAGCGGGGGAGAGGTATGGATCCGGATTAGCATCCGTGCACCTCTGCCAGCTTCTGCCGCGTTGCCTCGTCGGGTTCCCCG
Organism: Candidatus Eiseniibacteriota bacterium; assembly: GCA_903844735.1. Taxonomy (GTDB): domain Bacteria; phylum Eisenbacteria; class RBG-16-71-46; order CAIMUX01; family CAIMUX01; genus CAIMUX01. The sequence continues at coordinate 48,470 of CAIMUX010000136.1, read as the reverse complement.
GTCTCCTCCATCTCCCAGTCCCTCTGGAAACGGCGGATGGCGTCGCCGAGCCGGGGGGTCATCTCCTCGGTCGTCGGTCCCGCGGGGTAGGCCAGATTGCCGAGCCGCGCATGCACCCCGGCGATCTCCGACACCGGCGGAAGATGGCCGAGCAGGAATTCATGCGTCTCCGGGGGATCTCCCAGCAGGACTTGAGCCTTCTGTGCCCCCGGTGCAATCCACGCCTCCAGCCCTCCGTCACCGTCGAGCTTCCCTTCCTGGACCGGGGCGCCGTCGACCAGAAGCTGGTAGGGGAGATCCTTGCGCGGCTCATCGAAGTCGGTGAAGCGGAGCTTCAGTGTTGCCGGTATCCCCTTTCGGCGAAAGCGATGTGTGGTGCCGGTGCCGAGGGAAGAAGATGTCCGCAAACGGATCGGCGGAACATGCACGGTATCCCCTTCCCTGAGGAGATTCGGGTGCTGGCGAAGTTCCTTCAGTTCCGCGTTCGCCGGATCGTTCCAGACGACATCCCAGAAGTGACCATAGGCGGCGGCGATCGAGGTGATGCAGTCGCCCTTCCGGGCAGCATGGTCGCGATAGGCGCCCGCCCTGGTGTCGGCACTCATGGCGACACTCGCGGCGCGGGTCCGACCGCAGGGGCGCGGTGGCTCGGATGGGTCGTTCCACTGTTAGGCACGGTTCCAGGCCTCCTCATCGAGTCGTGGGAAGGTGAGGTCGAAGGTTCCGGGCGTCATCCGCTCGATGCGGACCCTTCCCTGCGCGTCGAGCGAGCCTTCGAGGACGCGGCCGGTGGAGAGCGTGAGCCGGTACCGCTCGCCCGCGATCGGCTTGTCGTCCTCTCCCACAAGCTCCACCTCGATCCAGGTGAGTTCCGTTTCACGCGGCGTGGGGGGCTCCGTTGGTTCGGACGCGAGCTCCTCGATGGCCGAGGCGAGCGCGGCGCCGAGCGGCGAGCGCGACGGGAGTGACGGTTGCGAAGAGTCCGACGGGCTCAACCTTTCGGCGGGACCCACCTGGAGACTTCCCCCGGCCAGCGCCGCCGCCATCGACTGCATGAGGCGCGCCGGATCCGGACCACGGCCTGCGGCAACCGAGTTTCCAAGGATCCGATAGAACGCGGCGAGGGTCCACGGATCCCGGCCGAAGCCATCGAGAAATCTCCGGGCGTCATCGAGGCCGCTGAAGGCGCGTGACGGCGCCTCACCAGAGGAGCGGAACCACGAGAAGCAGTGAGCCACGCCGAACCGGTCTCGGATCTCCGGGGGGCCGGAGCGCCCTCCCGCTGTTGAGGATCGTGATGCGCGGTCGCCTGTCGTTCCGCCCGTGAAAGCCATAGCCGTCTCCGCCGTCCGGCACCGTGTCCGCGAGGTGCCTGTTGGGTGCTGGAGGACCCAACCAGGCTCGGGGATGGAAGGGGAGCCCCTCCGGCGAGCGCACGATGCCTTACATTCGGGGCGATGTCAATTGGAAGCCGCGCGATTCGGCACCAATCTCGCGGCTCCCGGCGAGAGGGCCGTGGCAGCCGGCGGCGTCACCGCCGTCATCGCCGAGGCGGCCAAGCCAAACAGACGTGGGCTGAACTCACGCGGGGCCCCGCTCACGCTGTCCGCACCGGCAGCTCGAACACAAACTCCGGCTGCTTCCCCTCGATGCGGATCTGCGGCGTGACGCGCACGCGGGCACAGGGGCGAGATCCCGGCTCCGGGTCGGCGGGAACCATCTCGACCACCACCGCCGTCTCCGGCGTTTCTCCCGCCAAGGGTCCCAGACAATCCAGGAGTGCGCCCCGAAGCAGCGCTTCCGCTGCACCTTCGGTAAGCGCGTCCCCGCTCAGCACGTCCCCCAGGCACGACGCGAGCCGGGCCGCGAGCAGTTGATAGGCCAGGGAGCCTTCCAGAGTGAGCCGCCCCGGGGAGAGGCGGGAGCAGGTCACGACCATCGGCATGAGAACCGTGCCCGCGCGCATCACGCCGGCCAACGGTGTGAAACCGGCCCACGCGAGCTCCGAGGCGCGCATCTCGGGAAGCGGCGCCTCCGTGGAAAGGGCGACCGACTCGTTGGCGGACTTAGGGTATCCCCGCGACGGCATGTCGTTGAACATGCCGCCCCGCCCGGACAGGTCCATCGCATGTCCGTGGGTGCGGAGGCTGCGGACGGCGGCGGCCCCGACCACCCAAATCCCGCGCCCCCAGAGAAACGAGTCGGGCCTAGCCTCCGCCACGGCCTCACGGTAGGGGGGCGACTCGATGTCGTAAGGCATGCGCTGCAGATACCGCCCGAGCGTCAGGCAGATCCACCGCGCCGATTCCGAGGCCTGGAACTCGCGCCAGGGGGCGTGGGACGGGCCCTTGATCGCACCGATCGGATCCGGGAAGGCAGCGAGATGCGCGAAGTGGCGCAGGCCGAAGATGGAGGGAGACGCGTGGGCGACGACCGGCGCGTTCAACTCCGCAGCCATCTCGGCGATCTCCGCGAGCAGTGCTAAATCCGCGGCCTGGTGTCCGAAATCGAAGTCGAGGAGGATGAGTGGCGGCCCCTTGCGGTCGTCGCGACGCACGGGATCCACCACCTGCTCGCGCAGCGCATCCGCGATCCCGGTGCGGGGGACGGCTATCACCTCGGCTTCGGCGCCGTCGCCACCCTGATCGAGGAGGAAACGCACGCCGCGCCACGCCGATTCCACCCGCTGAAACGGGGGGGCCTGGACGATTCGGTCGAGTTCGCTACCCGAGGCGCCGGGAATGCGCGCGGCGATATCCGCGGGACGAAAGTCGTGGGCGCTCTTCCACGAATAGGTCGTGGTCCCGCCTCCGGGCGCCGGGATCGTGGCCTGCGGGGCCAGCGCGGCGAGCCAGCCGTCGGGATTCACCGCCTCCGCGGACACGCGGACCACCTCCGGAAGGCCTAGGTCCACCAGTGCGATCAGGTTCGGCTTTGACATCGAGTCCTCCTGCTCAAGGAATCCAGCGGGCGATGTAGGGTGATGGTATTCCGCCGGCGATGGTGAAGTTGCCGCCCACATAGATCGATCCGTCGAACGGTAGAATCACGTTGGGGCGGGCCGGACCTCCAGAGAGACCGGAACCGAGAGCGTGCCAGGTCGATCCATCCCACGCCGCCACCCGCGCGGCGGGCACGCCGTCGATTCCATCGAAGCTGCCGACGACGTAGAGTTGTGTGCCGTCGGATGCGAGATCCACGAAGTAGCTGCCCGCCGCCGCCTTGCCGACCTGGACGAGAGTGGCCCCTTGAAGCCGAGCCACATAGGAGCCATCGCCGTTCTCGACGATGGCGTAGAGCGCTCCGTTGTGCGTGGCCAGCTTCAGAATGCTTGTGAGGGGCACGGAGTTGATGGTGTCGACCAGGTAGGTCCAGAACCCTCCGTCCCACCGGTAGATCGCGCCGCCCCGAGATGGATCGGTGGCGGAAGCGGTCGTGGCGCAGTACAACGCTCCGTCGAGGCTTTCGAGGTCGTTCACGCCGGATGCGATGAGGCCGTTGTTGGTGGCTTCCCAAAACGGTTGGTTCCACCGGCCCAGGAAAGCTACCGGGGTTGTGAACTCGCCGCCGACGAAGAGGTCGGTCTGCCACGTGGCCAGGGTTTTCACTGCGCCGCCGACAATAGGCCACTCCAGGGGCTCCCATGTGCCATCCGCCAATGTCTGTGTCGCCAATATCCCTGGAAAGTCGAACGCCTGGCCGGCTATGACCAATCCGTGTCCCTGCCATTCGTGGAGGACATCCACCCTCGCCCAGATGGGCCAGTCGCGAATGGTGGTGATCCAGGCGGAGCCGGTCCACCACGCCATGCTCATCGCCGGGGGGTAGCCGACGATCGCCGAGAACGTGCCGCCGACCGCGAGGTTGGAGCCGTCGACGGCGAGGGTGTTGACTATGCCGTCGGGTGCATTGTTGGCGAAGCCCATCCCCCAACCGCTCGCGTGTCCGACACCAATCACCGGGCCCATACCGGAGCCGGTACAGTCGGTGCCGGTCTCGATCTGGAAGTCGTGGTCTCCCGCATACCACGGTACATAGGCCACCGTCACGCTGTGGACCCCATCGTGAACCAGGTCGAAGGCCCCCTGACCCGCATCGAGAGCGAAGGAACTTCCGGGGAGCGTCGGGGGAACCGATCCAGTGAGATGTCCCCCTCCGACGTTCGTCACGGTGAAGGTTTGCGTGGGTCTCTCGCCGACCTGGATGCTGCCGAAATCGAGGCTGTTTGGACTCACGACGCAAAGAGGTCCTTGGCCCGCGCCCGAGCATACGACGTCGGTGCAGAGGTCGTTCCCGAGAGTCACGGTGCATGCCGCGGTCAGTTCGACTTGCGGTGTGAAACGGATCGTGACGACAAGCGAATCGTCAGCACCCAGGAGGAAATCGCCGTTGCCGGTGATGACGGAATAGACGTTGCAGTTGGTCCCCACGGTACCCGAAAGCATCCCGCCGCCGGTGTTCCTGATCGTGAATGTCTGATCCGCGTCCGTGTCGATCGGAACCGTCCCGAAGTCGAGGGACGTCGGTTCGATCGAGCAGACCGGCACGGCCAGACCGATACCCGCGCAGAGGACGGGAGGGCAGTCGGCGGCCCCGAGCGTCACCCTGCATTCTTGCGCGTCGGCAACCAGCGGCGCGAAGCGGATCCAGACAACGAGTGAATCTCCAGCGCCGAGGCTGAAAGCGCCGCTCCCGGTGATGATGGAATAGCCGCTACGGTCGATCTCCACGTTGCCCGAAAGCGTCCCGCCGCCGGTATTCGTAATCGTGAACGTCTGATCCGCGCTCGCGCCGACGGGAACCGTCGCGAAGTCGATCCACATCGGAAACACCGAGCAGACCGGCAACGCCTCACCTGTACCCGAGACGAGCACGGCGGGGCAGTCTCCCGTGGGCGTGATTGTGCACAGGGCCGCTCCGGGACTCGTGGGGGAGAAGCCGATCGTCACATCCCGCGTGCTTCCTGCCGCGAGGGCGAAGTCGCCACCGCCCGAGATGACGGCGAAGCCGTCGCAATCCACGGCGATGTTTCCCGTCAGGGTGCCGCCCCCGGTGTTCGTGACCGTGAACGTGCTGTCGACCAAGGAGCCCACCGGTTGGGTGCCGAAGTCGAGCGTGTCGGGGCTCACGGAGCAGGCTGCGGTCGGTTCGCCGGTCCCGATGCATGAGACGGAGGAGCAGCCGGAGGATGTCCCGAGCGTTACATTGCACACCGCCGAGCGAATACTTACCGGCGCGAAGCGGACGGTCACTACGTGCGCCTGTCCGGCAGCCAGACTGAATGCCCCGTCCCCGGTGAGGATAGAGTAGTAGTAGCAGCCGATCGCCGTCGCCACAGTGCCGGAAAGCGTCCCGCCCCCGATGTTGGTAATGGTGATCGTTCGATCCTCAAAGCGGCCGAGGGTGACCGTCCCGAAGTCGAGAGATGTCGGACTGACCGAGCAGAGCGGCAAGGCGTCACCGGTACCCGAGCAGGTGACGGACGAACAGCCCCCTGTGGGCGTGATCGTGCATTGCACATCACCGAGACTCGTGGGCGTGAAGCGGATCGTCACCTCTTGCGTCTGCCCGGCGCCGAGGGCGAACTCGCCACCACCCGAGACAACCGAAAACGCCTTGCATGACACCACGACGCTTCCGGAGAGGATCCCGCCTCCCGTGTTCGAGATCGTGAAGGTCTGCTCGACCCACGAGCCCGACAGGACGGTGCCGAACGCGAGGGTCGGAGGGTCCACGGCGCAGACCGGGAGCAGGTCGGGAGTGGTTACCTCCACGGAGTCCGACGGGTCGGAGACATCTCTCCCGTCCACGGCCCGAAGGCGATAGGCGTAGGTGGTGAGTGGCTCCAGACCACCGTCGCCGAAGGCGCGATCCGCGGGCGCGGCGCGCCCGACCTCGACGAACCCTGCGGAAACGGATCGGCGTTCCAGCCGGAAACCGTTGGTGGGGTTCGGGAGCGGGAAGCTCCAGGTCAGGGCCACGCTGTCCGGCGCCACCGCGGCGGCCGTGAGGTTCGTGGGTCGTGCGATCCCTGTTCGTTGCACGACCTCGCTTGACCAAGCGGAATTACCGCCGGCGTTCTCGGCCCGCACCCGGTAGCGGTAGCTGGTCCGCTCCGTGAGTTTGCCGTCCCGGTACTCCACCACTCCGCTGAAAGAGCCGATCATGGTGGCCGCCAAGACGAACTGTCGGTCTGTCGGCGATTGCCGCTCGATCCGATAGCGTGTCTCGTTGGTCGCCCAGTCGATCCAGTGCAGGCGGATTGCCGTATCGGAGAGCGCCTCGGCGGCGAGGCCCTGCGGCGCCGCGGGGGGCAACGGCGTTGTCGTGCCGCGTGGCGTGTTGGAAAGGGGCGACCAGAGAGGAACGTCGTCCGCGGCCTTGATGGCGAAGTAGTAGTCGGTCGCGGGGAGAAGTCCGGTGACCGTGAAGCTGTCGAGCTGGGCCGAGGTCCGGGGGGCGGGCAAGCCGTTGATCCGGATGGCGGCGGCGAAGGCGTTCTCGGTCGTAATGGGCGAAGCGGAGCGGCGCAGGTCGTACTCCTTGGCGCGCCCCACCCGTTGGTCATCGCCGGTGGCCGTCCACGCCAGCCGGATTTCCGTGGTGTCCGCGTTCACCACGACCAGGTCCTCGATTCCGGCGGGCGCCACCGGTTCGGGCACCGATACACCGACACTCTCGCTGTAGGCGCTGAAGAGACCGTCCGGGAGCTCTGCCCGAACCCGATAGGTCCGCTGTTCCGGTGCTTCCGTTTTGGCACGGGGCGGGAAAACAATGAGAGTGTCGGTCTGCGGCGTGAAGGTCTCCCGCGGGAGGGAGGGCGGTGGAAGGGTCTCCAGCAGTCGGTAACCCACGGCCCCCACGACTTGCCCCCAGGACAGCGACAGTCCGGTCGGGACGACCTTTCCTTGCAGCGCCGGCACTGCCCGGCGCAACGCGATCTCGACGGGGCGGGTTTCTCCGGCGACCACGTCGGCGATGTTCTCACTGCCCAGGAAGAGAAGTCCGTTCCCCGTGGCGTTGGGAGGCGACCCGAGGATCCCCTCCGCTTCCACCTGCAAGAGGTAGAGAGCCGCGGGGGGAATTTGCAGCTCCAGCCGAAACCGCGTGGAATCGGGGGCGATCAGCGCCGTGGTTGAGTCGCGCAGAATCCATGGCGCCTCTCCGCCCGGCACCTCCCAGGCCGACACGCGGATGGTCTGCACCGAGGTCGTGCCCGCCACGCCGGCCGTGCCCGCGGCGATCTTGTCCGGGAACAGCAGATGGATCTGCAGGCCCGCCGTTCCTGGACGCGATGGCCGCGACTCGTTTCCGCAGCCGGGGAGCAGGGTCAGGATCAAGATCGCGAGCAGGCTGGCCGACCGCGCCCGAAGATTCAGCTTTGCATGCTTCATGGCCCGGTCCTCCAGGCTAGCGAGCAGAAGGCGGAGAAGCCGGAGAGGTCGGTGCGATCTGCCGCTTCCTTGGCATCTAGTGTCCCGAGAAGGTAGCTCCCCCCCATCGTGAACGCTCCACTCCGCCCCAGTCCGATGCGAAGCTCCGGCCCTCCGCCATAGACGGAGCCGTTGATGCCATAGATGGGACCGTCGGTGCCGGAGACAGAACCTTTGCTGCCGGCCATGTCGCCACCCGTGAAACCGGACCATTCCGTGTTCAATCCGGCGCGCAGGTGGCTTCCCAGCGGGAAGCTCGCCGCGGCGGTAAAGCGGCTGAAGGTACCCGGGCGTGTGGCCTGGGGCTCTCCAGGCGTCGTCGCCGAGAGGAACTGATCGTTCGCCTTCCACACGAGTCGTCCGGTCACGTCGACCCGTACACCTTGGCTGCCGACATTGTCGCCACGGCCGGACCGAACCGCGAGCTGGAGCTCGGTCTGATTCCCGGGCTCGAAGACGCTGATGCCGCCCTGCCGGTCCGTGCCATAGAGGCGATGCACAGCGTCGAGCCGGGCCGAAGGACCGGTCCCGTCATCCCGTCCCACATCGAGACCTGTGGAGATGGCGGTCTCGGCCGAAGGTTCGAAGTCCGCCATGTCGTCACCCAATGGATAGGCCCCGCGGAAGATCCGTCCCGCGCCGACACCGAAGGTCACGCCCGAAGCCAGGGGTAGGGCGAAGGCCAGGCCTGCGTTGACGTCGGTCCCCTGACCGTACTGCTTCAACCGGAAGGCGAGGAGCGGGTGAGCGAGAGCCCGGGAGACGGTGAGCTGATCCGCCTGGAGATCCCGCTTTCCGGTCGGCAGGTTCACTCCTGCCTGTAGAAGCAGCCGGTTGCCGGCCCCACGGAGGAACGCCTGGGCGATGACATCGGTCGGGCCGTCCAGCGAAAGCAATCGGCCACTGTCAGGCTCAAGGGAGGAGAGCCCCATGCCCCCCGAGATCACCAGATCGAAGTTCTTTCCCATCCCGATGCTGGCCGTGAAAGGAAGATGGAGCTGGGAGACGGTCGTGCTCGAACTGTCTGCTTCGAGCTTCCAGGAACGGTAGCTGACGGGAGCGCGAAACGTCAGGTTGAGCTGTCGGGCCGGGGGCGAGGGGGCCGCCGCGACCCGGGTTGGAGCCTTCCAGGTACGTGATGTCCGAGCGGGCGTCGCCTGCGTCAGTGTCGCCTGTGTCGGTGTCGCCTGGATCAGTGCCGCGAGTGCCACCATAGCCAGGGCCCGTGCCCCCGGCGCTGTCCAAGCCCCTGCCTCCGAGTCCGGCCGCGCGGCGCGGGTCGATAGCGCCCGAACGAACCGTGCCGTGCGGGCCGGCCATGTCGGCCCTGCCGACGACCCCGGGCAAGCCCTGCACCGCATCATCGGATCCTCCCGGGGACATCCCCCTCGATCACGATGATCGCGTCGGTCGGGCTCGCAGTCTCCGCATCCGTCTTGCCGGGGTCGAGATCGTCTCTGCGATCCGTATCAGGTCCGGGCCCGAGCCCGGTCCAGGTTCCGGTACGCAACACCTTCTCCGCAGGGAGCGCTTCCGGACGTCCCAAGCCGGAGATCTCGTGACTGTCCAACTGCTGCTGGGCCGATGGGGTGACCGCGCTGATCCGCATCCGACTTGCCGCGGCAGCGAACGACGGATCGCGGCGGGTCGCCTCCCGGTAGGCGCTCGTGGCCTCGGTTGCGCGTCCCTGATCCTCCAACTCGAGCCCGCGCGAGTAGGCCAGGAAGGCCAGGAAATCGCGCGTGGGCAACTCGTCGATGCGCCCGCGCTCGTCCGGCGTCAGCTCGATGCCGAGGGCCTGGAGAACCCGGTGGAGCAGTTCCTTCTGGAGCCGGAGAACGTCACTGAGGGCGCCGCTGACCGGCGCTCCCGCGGGCAGCGAGATACCGGTGGACGCCTCCACCACGCTCGCGTCGAGCTGGAGCTGCTCCGCCGGCAACGGAATGAACGAACCCTGAATGAATCGCCGCGCGCCCAAGAGCCGGCCGAAACGCGGGGCTTTGTCGGGTGCCACGAGGCTCGATGCCGACAGGTCGGACGCAGTCGAGCCGGGCGACGACCGACCTTGGGTGGCTGTGCCTGGGGCCGTGCGCGTGGGCGTCACGACCTCGGGGGCCGCCCCGGCTGCGTCCGCCGTCATGCCTAGCTCATCCAAGAGTACCCGGATGCGCGCCCGCTCCAACACGCGGAGGCTTCCCACGCGCCCCAGGTCGCTGATGAGCATAGCGGCCAGTCCTCGCGCAAGCGGGGCGAGCGAGTCGCTGCGGGCCGGATTGGAGAAGTCCGGCACGGCGACCGCGTTGTCCGGGATCTCCACGGTGGCGAGGCTATCCTCGTGCGCCAGAACCGTGCGCATCTCCGCCTCGATCCTGCGCTGGGTGACGGCCTGGAGGCGTGCCGCGATCTCGTCCTTGCCCCGGCCTCCCAGAGCCAGATAGCCGCGGTAGGCGTCGAGAGCACCGTCGAGATCTCCCGATCCTTCGCAGGCCCTCCCGAGTTGGAAGGCCGTGCCCGCGTCGCGGGGGAGTGCGATCCGAACCTCGCGCAAGATCTCCGCAGCGTCGGCCGCGCGTCCTGATTCCAGAAGGGCCACGCCGAGATCGCGCCGGACGAGAGGATCATCCGGGCGCGACGCGGATTCCGCGCGGAGCGCATCCACGGCGGCGGCGAACTCGCCCCGTTCGAGAAGCCGCACGCCGTTGGAACGTCCCGTGCCGGCGCAGCCGGCGGCCAGGACGAGCGTGCAGAGGATCGCACCGCGCAGGATCGCCGCCCGGAGATTTTCGGCACAGACCCTCGTGTCCGGCAGAAACCGCTCCAGAGTGCGCACTCCCGAGGCCTTCACGGCCTACTCCTGTCCGATCTGCGCTGCAGCCATCTGGGCGTCCAGCGCTCGCGCACGATCGACGGCCATCGTGTCGCCAGGGCGCAGCTTCGCCGCCCGCTTCCAAGCGCTCGTCGCCGCGGCGTAGTCGCCCTTCTCCTCGGCCAGCATCGCCTCACCCGAGCGAAGCAGGAAGTCTAGGTAGGCGGTGCCTCCGCCCGCGCTCTTCTTTCGCTCGTCGAGCATGGGGCGTGCCTGGTCCTGGATCTTCTGACCGGGTCCCTGCGCCTGACCCTTCCCCGAGAGCCATTCCTGCATGCGTGGCGCCAGGGTTTCCAACAGAAGCCTGCGCTCGAGTTTGAAGAGGTCGTCGGAGGATGTGACTTTGGCCTCCACGCCTTCCGAAAGAAGGATCTCGCTGGTCGATGTGTCCACCCAGCGGAGGTCGAGCCGGACCTTGTTCCCCTCAACCTGCATGAGGCTGCCGAAGAGAAACGATTGCGCGCCGCTCAGCCGTCCCAGCGGCACGCCGAACTTCGGGTCGGTCACTTGCGCGCTGCTACTCATCTCGATCTCGGAACGCAGCGCGGCGAGTCGTTGACGGTCCACGATCTTGAACGGGGAAGCCTCCTTCAGGTCCGTTGTGACGATGTGCGTCAGGCCGCGGGCGAAGTTGTCCATGTCGTACTTGCCTTTGACGATCGAGTTGTTCTCGATGTCGCCGATCGCCAGGGTGAGGATCTGGGGTGTGCCCGCCTGGCCCGATGCCAGCAACAGCGAATCGCGCAGACCGTAGAAGAGCTGCACCAGCGGCGGGGGAAGGGTCTCCTGCTTAGACAACTCGGCCTGCGGGTCGAGATCAAGGACCTGCAACACGGCGGCCCTTGCCTGCGGTTCCTTGCCTGCGGCGAGATAGGTCGCGGCCAACGCCGTCATCGCCTCTTTCTTCTCCGAGGGTGTGAAGTCGGTCGTGCCTTGAAGCACGGCCTGCCCACACAGCAAGGCGTCGGCCGAGCGAAGGTCGAAGAAGAAGCTCATCGGGTCGAGACGGAACTCGGCCAGGGTGGCGGCTTCCGGCGCCGCGGCTGCGGCGGTTGTGACCACGCCGAAGATCGTCAGAACCCCTAGCATCCCCAGGATCGGGAGGAGAGCGACCCCCGGGGTCGCGGTGGGCTTCCGGTGACATTTGCTGCTCATTATCAGTCCTCCCTGTCTGGCTTTCCTGCGGACGCGCTTGCGGCCTGCTTGCGTCGACGACGATGGACTGGATCGCTCATGATCCGGAATCTCCGGTCGGCGAGAATCTACCATTGCGACGGGATGACGACAACGGGTAGGAAAGCGGACCCGGTCGCGATTGGAAGTCTCGTTTGGGCGGTGGAAATCGGCAGGTCTGGTTGTCGGCCGGCGGGCGCTGATCCGATGGCCCAGGGGGGGGCTCCGCGCGCACCGTGCGGGCTCTAGGACAGCCGCTTGACCAGCACCGACTCGAAGCCGCCCAAAGCCACGAGTTCCTGAACCACTTCGCGCAGCGGGGCGAACGGATAGATCTCGCCTTCCACGGCGATCTCGCTGGTCTCGAAGTCGACACGCGCCGTCATGTCGGTTCGGATGGTGAGCTCGGGCCGTCCGTCGAAGCGGCTTCGGAGTTCCTTGATCAGCTTCGGACACTCGATGACGATGAGGCCGTTGTTGAACGCATTCCGCTTGTACGTCTGGGAGTACGACCCAGCCACGATGAGCGAAAGCCCGCGATACTTCAGCGCCGTCGCGGCCTGCTCGCGCGAGGAGCCGCAACCGAAGTTCCAGCCGCCGATTACGATGTCACCTCCGCGGGCGATCGCTTGGAACTGCGGGTCGTAGTTCACCATTGCCACCTTCGCCATCTCCGGCGGAGGCATGTCGTCGCGGTAGGTGTAATCCTTGCCGTAGATGCTGTCGGTGCTGAGATTGTCCTTCCGCAGCAGGAGAAGCGGTCCCTCCACGACCTTCGGGAATCCCTCGCGAATGCTGATCCGTTCCCTCGGTGCCTGAGGGGCTTCGCACTCCTCCACCGTGCCCTGCAGCGGGCGGGCCACCGTCGGGATGGGTGCTGCGATGTAGCCTGCTGCGGCTGAGGCGGCCACCACTGCGGGTGAGGCGAGGTACACAAACGAATCGCGGGCGCCCATCCGGCCTTGGAAGTTCCGGTTCGTCGCCGAGATGCCTGTTTCGCCGGGTTCCATCAGCCCCTCGCCGAGCCCGATGCACGGACCGCAGCCGGGGGGAAGGACGATCGCGCCGGCGCCGATCAGCACCTGCCAGTGGCCGAGCCGCTGCGCCTCGTCCTGCACCGTGGTCGAGGCGGCGGCGAGGTAGAGCTTGACCCCCGCGGCCACCTTCCTTCCACGGAGCACCCGGGCCGCCTCGGCGATGTCCTCCAGCCGCCCGTTCACGCAGGAAAGAATGTACGCCTTCTGGATCGGCACCCGCTTGGCCTCGACCTCCGGGACCGGGGTGATGATCTTGACTTCGGTGGGGCCGGCGATGTGCGGCGTGACGCTGCCGAGGTCGAACGTGAACTCCTTCGCGTAAAAGGCGTCGGGATCGGACATAGGGTTCTCTCGTTCGGCCTTCTCGATGATCTCCGTCGTGAGCCGAGGTGCTTGGTCGCCACGCCGGATCATCGAGGCAGCGCGGTGGTGGAGCCAGGCCTTCGCCACTGCGTCGAAGGGGAAGACCCCGGCTAGGGCGCCCCACTCGGTCGACATGTTGGAGATGGTGAGTCGCTGGTCCATGCTCAGCGAGCCGACCTCACCTGCGAACTCGATGCAGCAATTCAGCACCTCATCCTGGTTGAACAGGCCGATCAAGCAGAGGATCACGTCTTTGCCGGTCGCGCCGGGCGTCAGCCTTCCGGTGAGGCTGACGCGTACGACCTCCGGCACCTGCCACCAAGTTTCGCCGGTGGCCCAAATGGCAGCGACATCGGTGCGCACGATCGGCGTGCCGAGCGCGCCGATCGCTCCGTACAAGTTGCTGTGCGAGTCGGAGGCGACCACGAAACCGCCGGGAAGGGCGAACCCCTCCTCGACCATCACCTGGTGGCCGATGCCGGCCTTCGCGGGGAAAAAGGCGATGCCATGCGCACGGGCGAACGCCTCGATGGCAGCGTATTTCGCGAGATGTGTCGGTGACTCGTTCTGTACATCGTGATCGAGGCAGAAGACCGGCTGCTTCGGATCAAAGACATGTCTTGCCCCGACGGAGAGGAACTTCGGAATGACCGCACCCGTGTTGTCGTGGGTCATGACATGCGCGGGGCGAATCGAAACGAAGTCACCGGCGTGTACGCGGAAGCTCTCCGGTAGCCTCACGGCATGCCGTTCGGCGATCTTCTCGATTCGGTTCTGGCCCATGAAATCCCCGTTCCCTACTGCCGGCCCCTACTCTGGACGGGCCAACCCGGAGGCGTCAAGACGGTCTAGCGCCTGGCGCATGCGATCGGCGGCGTCGGGACGCATACCCGCGAGACGCAGGAGGATCGCCCCGTCCCGGTCGGCCAGGAGGAGTACCGGCAGCTCAGTGTCGGAGCTGATTTCGAAGAGCGGGGCGAGGTCAGCAGGGAACATCGGACGGACGGGAACCCAGGTCGGAAAGCCATGGCCGGGCAGTTGTGAGCCGAACGGGCCCGAGCCGGGCAGGCCCGAGCCGGCCGGACCCGAGTCGGTCAGACCCGAGTCGTGAGGGTTGAACCCAGAGTCACCGGATTCCGTGGGCGCCAGCGGCATTGAAGTGATCGCCACGCCGCGGGCCGAGGTCTCAGCCAGAACGTCGGCCAGAGCGGTGGCGGTGCGGATCGATGGCTCGGACGTTGGTTTCCAGGCGAAGACCAAGACTGGTCCGTCGCCCGCGCGCGCGCGCAGGGCGGCCGGGAGGCGCGCGAAGGGAGCGGCTTGCGCGGTCGTGCCGAGGTCGAGAGTCACGGAGATCGATTCTCCGGCGGCGAGCGTGAAGGGGATCGCTCGACCGCGGGGCGCTCCGTCGGTTCCCCGCAGGCCGCCCATGAGCCACCACGAACCCGGTTCGAGGTCCATCGTCAACACACCAGTGGTGCACGGGTAGTCCACATCGAGAGGGGAGAATCGCCCTTCTGTGAAACGAGCGAGGCGGAAGTGGCGCCAAGGTTCCGCCTCGGTCATGACTCGCGCGCCATCACGGATGACAGCCCGCAGATGTCCCGGTGTGCCGGTCGCCGCCGCCACCTCTCCTTCACGGCGATTCCAGGAGGCGGCATCGAACGGATCGCACGGAACCCAGCGTACGTCCCGCCAAGCCTCCACCCAGCGCCCCTCGGCCTCCACCCGGGCTGGGATTCCGTTGCGCCGAAACAGACCAACGAGGCCGACGCGCGCTGCGACGGGCGTGGCCCAACCCGAGGCCCAGGTCTCCGACGGGCGGGCCAGATGTCCGAGTCGCTTCGGCTCGTCGCGCTGCACGCGAGCGGTGAAGGCGGCAAGGATCGCCTGAGCCTCGAAGAGCCTGCCGTGCTTGTCGGTGAGCAGAGGGAGCACGCTCCAAAGGTCCGGGTCGAACGGCTGGTCACCGATCCGGGGCGAGAGGACGAAGTGATTCCAGATCGAGTCAGGCACAGCCTGGTTGGACCATGCACGGCCCGTGACGATGGGGCCAGGCGCGGCCTGAGCGGCCGAGACTGCCCCATCGGACCGCCGGGACCCTGATTGCGCCGCCCGTGCCGTCCGCGCCTGGCACGCCGGGTGCGCCGACTGCGTCGTCCGCATCGACCGGACACGGCGCGACTCGCGGAGCGCCAACCTTGCCCCCGTGGTGTCGGCCTCGAGAAAATCCTTGTCGTCCATCTCGAGCACGAAGGCCCGCGCGTCAGCCGCCTCGCGCGGTGTGGCTGAGGGAAGGAAAGAGAGCCAATGTGCGGCGCGCGGTGGAACCTCGGCCAGGTGGCTGAGTACGGCGTCGGCTCCGCGGCGATCGCGCGCTTGCCATGCGGCGGAGAGGACGATGCGACGAAGCGAGTCGGCCCGTATCGACTCGGCCCGTCGCTGCGCGGTTTCCCTCACCAGCGCGGAACGGCCCGGGGAGTCGACGCCATCGGGCGCAATGTTGAGGGGCACGGAACGCGCGGTGGCCGCCGCCGGCTCGGGGATTCGCAGTGTGAATGGCCGCGCGAAAAGCGCCCGCAACGCCTCTTCGCCGCCGCGCGGATCGAACGAGATCACCGTGGTTTCGCCCGGATGAATCGTCAGAAACGCGCCGACCGGCCGGTTGTCCACCGAGCAGGAGGCGAAATAGTCCTGCGGGCCCAGCGTCATCGTGTCTCCGGCGGCGAACGTGCCGAGAGGCACCAGCGACCCGGAGTTGAAGACATGAATCGTGACCGGCACCTTGGCTCGCCGGAGCGATGACGTGTCGGCGTCTCCTGCAGGGGGGAAGGCCCGTGCGGCCGAATCGAGATCGGCCCAGCGAACCGCGGCCCGTCCGGCCGTGGTGTATACGCCGGTAGAGTTGACCAGTGTCACACCGCGTCCACGCGCGTAGACCTCCGTCGCTGACGGGCCGAATCCCCGGAGCTCCTCGCCGTAGGCCACGCTCAGCACCAGTCCCGCGCGTCGGGCCGGCCCGGTAAACCACGCGCGGTCGAGCTCAGCCTCCGGCTCGCAGGCGCCGAGGTAATGCCAGCCATCTCCGGCCCACGCCTCGACCCACGCGTGGTTGTCGTCGGACGCCGTCCACCACGGGGTATAGCACGGTCGCGCGGGGATCCCGACGCTCCGCGCCGCGCAGACGAAGAAGATCATCTCCTCCTCGCATCGGCCGAAACCGCGTGCCATGGTGGCTGATGGCGCCTGGTCACGCGCCGAACTGGGGCGAAAGGTCGCCCATTCGCGGCAGAAGCGGTTTGTTTCGAGGATCGCCTCGGGCAGGGAGAGGTCGCGCACCCGTGGCCACAGAAGATCGTGCAGCGTCGTCCGCCACGGTTCCACCGGCT
Source organism: Candidatus Eiseniibacteriota bacterium (assembly GCA_903844735.1). Taxonomy (GTDB): domain Bacteria; phylum Eisenbacteria; class RBG-16-71-46; order CAIMUX01; family CAIMUX01; genus CAIMUX01. The sequence continues at coordinate 32,209 of CAIMUX010000136.1, read as the reverse complement.
CCTGGGCCACGCGGTGGGGGAGAACGAACCGGAGAAAGGTCTCCTCGTCGACCAGGTCGTCCCACGGGACCGCCCTGCGCGTGGCCAGGGCCAGACGGATCTCGGTAATCACACGATCGGCGCGCCAGGCCGCCAGATCAGAAGAAGGCAGCCACGCGAAGAGGAAGTCAAACGCCCGCGCCTCGGCTTCCTCGCAGGTGTCGCGCCAAACGCCAAGGATCGGCGCGTCGATGTGGTGATCGAGGCGTGCGCGGGCGAGCGGGGCGAGGGGAGCGTCGTCGGCGAGATCGGCGTGCAAAGCAGCTCGACCTGGCCCTGCCGGTGACGCCGCCGCCGCCGCGGAGGGCAGCGCCCCGGTGAACGGTCGCGCTGTGGATGACGACGCACTGGAATTCGAACCGATGAGGAGCAGCAGTCCCGCGGCCCACCGCAGGCCGAAGCGCCCGGGTGGCCGACTCATCGCGATGTCTCGTCTCGGTGGCACGGTCCGCTCTCTCGACTTCATCGGGCCTCCTCCAGTCGGCGCAGGATGGCCCGCGCAAACCCGGTGAGCGAAGGATCCCGTGCCCCCATGACGAGGACAAGATCGCCCGCCTGCGCCTCGGCCGCGATCAGTCCGACCAGCTCGTCTCGGGTTCCTCGAAACGTCGCCGGCACTCCGCGCGCGCAGACCGTCTCCACGATGTCCGAAGACGAGATATCACGCGACGCTGTTCCTCCGGCGTAAAAGATCTCGGGCAGGTAGAGCCGGTCGTGTTTGGTGAGACCGCGGACAAACGCTTCGATCAGTCCGTCGCGAAGAAAGCGGGTGGGACCGAAACCGTGCGGCTGGAAAAAAGCGAGAAGGCGACCCCGGCGCGGGTCGGTCCGTAGCCGTGCGGCAGCGATGGCGGCGGCGATCTTCTCCGGGTTGTGGGCGAAGTCGTCGACCACTTCCACGCCGCGGGCGGCGCCGAGCAGGCGGAATCGCCGCGCCACGCCTCGGAAACCGGCGAGGGCAAAGGCGGCGGTGGGCAAGGTCACCCCGCAGACCCGGGCGGCCGCCACGGCGGCCGTGGCGTTCGAGACATTGTGCAAGCCCGGTACGGGGAGGCGGACCTCCACGGTGTCGCCTCCCGGGTCCCGGATCGCGTGATGTGCACGGAGCGTGAAGTGCGAGCCGTCACCGTTGAGGGAAATGTTCTCTGCACGCAAGTCGCATCGCTCGCCGAATCCGAAGCGGATGGCTCCCTCGGCGAGGTAGTCGAGGTTGGCCTCTTCGCCGATGATGAACGGACCGTGGGTCTGCGCGCGGAAGACGCTGAAGATCTTCGCCAATTCCTCGGGCTCCTTGTGATCCCGCTGGAGGTTCAGCAGCACCCCCGCCCATGGCTCATAGCGCACGAGGCTCCCGTCGCTCTCATCCGCCTCGATGACGAGGAGATCGCCGCGCCCGGCCCATGCGTTTCCCGGCAAGCCGAGCAAGCTCGGCATGCCGGACAGGCCCGGCAAGCCAGGCACGCCGGGCAGGCTGGACACGCTCGGCATGCGATTCTCGCGCAGGCCGTCCAGGTCGGCACCGGTGATCACCGATGGGTCCAGGCCGGCGGCCACAAGAATCTCGAAGGTCATGGCGGTGACGGTCGACTTGCCGCTGGTGCCGGTGATTGCCACGGCGCGGTGTTCCCGGACGAAGCGGGCCAGCAGCTCGGAACGGTGCAGCACAGGCACGCCGCGCGCGCGGGCTGCCCGGACGTCGGGCACGGTTTCCTCCACCGCGCTGGAGACGATCAGGGCATCACAAAGACCTTCGGGACCGGACAGGCCGGTGCCATCCTGCGGCGTGATCATGATGCCGCAAGCCTCGAGGCGGGATCGGAGGTCCATGAGATCGCGTTCGTCCTCGGGCGGATCCCGGCGCTCGTCCCGGCGCTGATCTCCGGGCAAGTGCGCGCGGCCCTGCTCGGTGGTCCCGTTCACCGCGGATCCCGCTTCGCGTTTCGGGTAGTCGAAGAACCGGTCGCTTCCCGTGGCCATCCCGCCACGCAGGGCGTGGAATTGCGCCAGAGCGCTCATGCCGCTGCCCGCCACGCCGGCAAAGTGATACCACGGTCGCCGGCCTGGTCCGCCGGTCACATCCCGCACTCGCATGCCGAACCCCCGCGTCCCGCGCGCGACAGATCATCGCCCGCCCGTCGCGTCCCGCCGCCTGCTTGATACCGCACGGACGGTATACGAAGGCGGCAGCCGGGTCCAGCTCGCAGGGCATAGATGAGGTGGGCTCCGACTCCGCGGATCTCACTCGTTCGCCTCGATCAATCCGGCCGCCTGGTAGGCGAGAAGCAGATCTACGGCCCGACCGTAGGAGGCAATGCCGCCACGCTGTGCATTAGCACGGAGGTAGGCGTGATTGACCCGTTCCGCGGCCGCGGAGGCCGATCCCTCATGCCGAATCCAGAAATCCCGGATCGCAGAACGATCGGCGCGTGGCCCGGGGTCGAGGAGACTCGGCGCGAGGGTTCGGGCCGAATCGGGCGCTGCTCGTGCCAGAGCGTTCCAGGCCAGTCCGAATGCGCCGAGCGCTCCGGAATAACGCGCGGCGACGAGCCCGCTCTCCCGGCAGGCGAGATAGGCCTGGAAGTTCGCCTCGTCCTCGGGCGCGATGCCGCGTTGGTGGGCCATCTCGTGGGCTGTGACGAAGGGCACCACCGCGTCCGGGATGGCTGCGTTCACGGTTGCCTCGGCCGTGAACGGGAAGTAGAAGCCGCCGAGGCCGAGCCGGGTCAGCACCCAGCCGAGGGGGCGCGGGTACGTGGGTGTCGGTAGCGGCCGCAACTGAAACGACGGGACGAGCCACGCATACCCGGCGGCGAGTCGGTCGGCGACGACCTGTCGATCGATGCGTAGGGTCACGGGGCCGGGACTTCCGGGTGGCCGATCGGTTTTGTGCGGGCGACCGGAGCTGGGGACAGTCGCGGCGAGCGAGGACGACAGCGTCGCGGGCGCGCCGGACGTCGCGGGCGCGAGGGAACTCGCCGGGGCTTCCCGCGATTGGTATTGCCTCGACTCGATGGCCAACCGGTAGCTCGTGTTCACCTCGTACGCCAGCGTCCGGACGAGGCGTGTAAGATTCGCGGGCTCCGCGGGAACGCGGCGCAGTTTCAGTCGCTCCACGAGTGGCGGGCGAGCGTAGTTGAATCCCCACGCGATCTGAAAACTCCAGGCCGTCACGGCGAGGAGCGCGAACAGTCGGTGTGGCGGACCGAAGCCCGCGGTCCAGGAGCGGCGGCGAATGGCGCGGCGGGTGCCGAGGACGAGGCCCAACCCCGCGCCGGCAACGACAACGATCGCGACGAGCTGCACCAGACTCACGGACACGGCGCGGGCGGGGGTGCCGATGAGGGCCGCGATGCGCGGGAAGAGCGTGCGTCCATAGATTAGGTCGACCGCCCCGGGGACGAGAGCTGCCCCTCGCGCCGCGAAGACTCCGCCCGCCAGCACGACAATCCAGGTCAGGCATCGGCGCAGCTCGCGTCCCGCGTGCCGGCCTCGCGATGTCCGGGCGACTCTCGTCACCCCGAAATCCGCAGCTTCATCGCGGCCGGTACTCCCGCATCGCCTCGGGGATGAACCCCTCGATCCGCCGGATCCGGTCCTCCGGCGCGGGGTGGGTGCTGAGGAAGGCGGGTGGCCGTGAGCCCGCCGATTGCGTCGCCATCCGCTCCCAGAAACGCGGCGCCTCGTGCGGGTCGTAACCGGCGCGCGCCATGTAAACGAGTCCGATGTGATCGGCCTCCGTCTCCTGCGCACGGCTGAACGGGAGCAGGACGCCGACCTGCGCGCCCGCGCCGAAGGCGGCGAGGACGAGGTTCTGGGTCTGCTCGTTCTTTCCGCCCAGCAGCTCGGCGAGTCCAACCTGGCCGAGCTGGAGCGCCAGTTGGTCGGTCATTCGCTCCGAACCGTGGCGTGCGATCGCGTGGGCGACTTCGTGCGCGACGACGACCGCCAAACCGGCCTCACTCCGCGTGACGGGGAGGATGCCGGTGTAGACGGCGACCTTGCCGCCGGGAAGGCAGAAGGCGTTCACCGTTTTCAGATCGTCGATGAGGGTGAACTCCCAAGCGAGGTTCGGCGAATCGGAGATCCGGGCGATGCGGCGTCCCACCTGCACCACGCGGTCGTAGTCCGCTCCGGAGGTGATGAGCCGCGATTCGCTCAGCACTTGCCGGTAGGCGTCGGCGCCGAGCTGTTCGGCCTGGCTGTCGGGAACGATGTTGAACGATTGCCGTCCGGTCACCGGGACGGTGGAGCAGGCGAGAGTGAGGGCGGCGAGAAACAGCGTGAGGGCTCTACCGCGCGTGGCGGCGAGCGAGGGGGCGGAAAGATGCGCGGATTGACGCGTGAACTGACGCGAGGATCGAGGGGCAGATCGTTGCGCCCATCGACGCCTGGGGTGCTGCGGCACCGGAAATCCAGTCATGGACCCGTTTCTCCTCTCGCGGGATTGGCTTCTCATCGACGCTGCGGCCGCCCCTCCGAGTGGTACAGTCGCCCGGGCATCATAGCCGAACCGGCCGGGGCCCGTCTCGGACGCCGCGCGCGCCGCGTCCAGCCACGTGATTGCGGGAGAGTAGGGAAAGAGGTAAGTCATGAAATCCAGTCGTGCCGTGTCGCCGCTGCTTGCGGTCAGCGCGCCCGCCAAGCCCCCGCCGTCGGCTGTTCCATTTCTCGCCCCTCCCGTTGCCAAACGGATTGCGCGCGTCGACACCCTCCGGGGAGAGGTGCATCCTGACAATTGGCATTGGCTGCGCGAGAAGGAGAACCCCGAGGTCGTCGCCTACCTGAAGGCCGAGAACGCCCACACCAAATCGCGGCTCGAGCAGATGCTGCCGCTGCAGGAAGAGCTCTATCAGCAGATGATGGCCCGCATCCGGGAGACCGACGGCGAGGCGCCGTACCCCAAGGAGACGGCTCTCCATGTCTCGTTCGCGCTGGCTCGGTCGGGGATCCGGCAGTGAACGGGCCGGGATCGATAGACGAGCCCGATCTCCCGGGCACACCGTCCCGACCCGGATCGGAAGGAAACTCCCCGGGCGACGATCGGGCAGGTTCGCCTTTCCCCGCCGGCGCCACCTTCGCCGCCATCATGCCGCTGGTCTACGAGGAACTGCGCGCCCTGGCCGAGATTCACTTCGAGGGGGAGTCCGTCGGTCATACCCTCCAACCGACCGCGCTGGTGCACGAGGTCTACCTGCGGATGGCGGGTCAGGATCGAGCGAAGATCGCCACGCGGGGGCAGTTCCTGGCCCTGGCGAGCGAGGCGATGCGGCGTGTGCTCGTCGACCAGGCGCGCCGCAGACTCTCGCAGAAACGGGGTGGCGATTGGACGCGTGTCACGTTAACTGACGAATGCGGTCTGTCTCGGGATGGAGCGGTGGATGCTTTGGCGCTGGATCGGGTGTTGGACAAACTGGCGGTGCTGGATCCCGATGCGGCGCGGGTGGTGACGCTGCGGTTCTTCGGCGGGCTTACCGAGATCGAAACCGGCGCGGCGATGGGCCGATCCGAGCGTTGGGTCCGCGATCAGTGGCGATTCGCCAGGGCTTGGTTGCGGCGGGAGTTGGAGGGGGGCACGCCGCGTGGGTTGACATGAAGTGCCGTACGCCGAGAGTCACTACAGCGGCCCCGTCGCCCCCAGCAACACCTGCTCTCCCCGAATCCTCCGGTGCAACCCCGGGTTCTGAGCCTCCGGCATGATCTCAACCGCGTTGCGGAACTCCCGCAGTGCCCGGAGGCGATAGCTCGCGGCGTTCCCGATCTGCCAGTGCATGCGGGCCAGGCGACCCTTCTCGTAGCAGACCACGCTCGCCTGCGTCGGGTACTTGCTGCTCGAGAAGACGGCCGCCGCGGCGTCGAGCAGCGAGTCCGCGCGGGCGAGTGGCTCTGCGCTCCCCGCCAGAAGCCCGAGATCGCCGAGGATCATCGCCTCCTCGCGCCAGACCTGTGCGAGCGGGACGCGATTTTCGTTCGGATCGAGCGCGGCTGTCGCGTAGTGGATCTCTTCAAGGGCACGGGCAAGCTCCTCGCGATGCTCAGTGGTATCCGGCATGAGCAAGGCCGCCAGCCGCCGGGCCCGCCCGATCGACCGCTTGAGCCCCGCATAGCTCAAGGGGGCCGATCCCGCGTCGTTCATGGCGATTGCCTGTTGATAGCGGGCGAGCGCGGAGTCGATCTCGGCCCGTGCCCCGGTCCGTTCCGCATGCTCCAGCCAAGCCTGACCGAAGCCTGAGAGGAACGATGTGGTTGGACTCGGGTGGATCCGGAAGTCTCGTGTGGAGTCGGCCCGGGCGTAGATCCGCAGCGATTCGGTGATCAAGGGCAGACTGTCGGTAAGTGCGCCGAACCGACAGGTCGCGCCTGCGAGGTCGTTCAAGACCAAGCCGCGATCTTCGAGAAGGTTGCGTTCGCGGGTCGGACTGGGCGGGTAGTTCTCGCGGCCCATGCGCCGGAAGATTGTCTCCGCCTCGCGCCGCGCGGTCAGCGATGCTTCGAGGTTGCGCGCCGGGGTGTGAAAGAACGCCAGCGCCTCGAGCGCGAGGGCCGTGCCCGACACCGGATGGTGCATGCCGACCCGCGCGATGTCGGCGTAACGAATCCGGGTCGAGTCGATCCCCGTAAGGTCGAGAGGCTCAGCGTCGTGGAACTTCGCTTCTGACCAGAAGCTATGCGCTTCCTGCAGGGCGACCGGATCGTCGCAGGACTTGCCGATGAAGTAGTTCGCCTCGCCCAGGCGCCACTCGATGAAACGGAGCACGACCTTGCTGTACGGTTGCGCGGGGAGACGCACGACGGTCTTTCGCATCTCCTTGAGGCTCCGGATGGCCCCTTCCAGTTCCGGTCGTGTGCCCGAGCCCTGCTGGATTTCGCGCGAGGCGTCGTCGATCCGGTCGAAGACGTACGACCAGGCGGCCTGGATCTCGGCCGGGGGCGACGTGGCAGTGACGACGTTGCGGCCGCGGAAGATCGAGGCGCCTCCAAAGGCAACGATGATGCCCGCGGTCAGCAGGGGGAGCCCCAGGAGAGTGCTCAGGATCACCCGGCGCAGGCGGGGCCTACGGCGAAGCGTGCGGCGGCATCGATCCACGATCCGGCGCACAGATGAGGATCCACCCACGGAGAGCGGCTCGTCCGCGATCAAGCGGCGAAAATCAGCCGCCATCTGTCCGGCGGTCCCATACCGGTCGGCCGGGCGAAGCCGGATCGCTGTCTCGACGATCGTCTCCGCGCCGCCGCGCAGCTCAGGTCTGATCATTCCGAGCGGAGCCGGGTCGGCTTGCAGGATGGCCACGATCGCCTGCGACAGCGAATCGCCCGGTACGTCGTACGGACGGCGCCCGGCCAGGAGCTCGTAGGCGATAACCCCCAGTGCGTAGACGTCCGACCGTCGATCGACCGGCTCGGCGATGGCCCCGGCCTGCTCCGGGCTCATGTACTGCATCGTGCCGATGAGCTGTCCGGTGCTCGTCATCAGGGTCGTAGCGCGCGGATCTATATCGAGAAGCCGCGCCACGCCGAAGTCTAAGACCTTCGGTTGGCCGTGGGTGTCGACGAGGATGTTCTCCGGCTTGAGGTCGCGATGGATGACCCCCTGCTCGTGCGCGTAGTGAACCGCTTCGCAGATGGCGGCGAGGAGTTGGTAGCGGCCTCGGTCGGTGGCACGGGAGGCCGGGTCCGTCGTTCCGGCGGAGACCGGGTGCGATGCGTCCCGGGTGTGCCGGCGGAGCGCGGCGCGTGCGCCGGTCGAAGAGTGCGCCGGGGAATCCTCTCGGCGTTTGCGGGTCGGCGAAGCAGCGAAGTCGGACAGCCGCCTTCCGTCGATCGCCTCCATAGCGAAATAGGGGAGCGTTCCCAGTTGCGTCTCGAACGAGCCGACCTCGAACAAACGGGCAATTCCGGGGTGCTCCAGACGGCGCAGCAAGGCAGCTTCGAGAAGAAACCGAGCCCGGAGATGGGGCGAGAGCAGGCCGGTCCGCAGGACCTTCAGGGCCGCACGTTGGCGGGTCTGCGTATGCTCCGCGAGGTAGACGATCCCCATGCTGCCGCGGCCGAGAGGGCGCAGGACAAGATAGTCGCCGAGGAGTTCGGGGAAGCTGGGGAGCGGTTCGCCCGGGAGCGCGATGGGGCTCTCGTCGGTGGAGGCTCCGGCCGTGGGCACCTCGGGCGCGCCGTCCGGGTCCAGGCAGGCAAGGAGATCCAAGACCTCGCGGCGTAAGCTTTCGTCGCCCCGGCAGGCGTCCCCGAGGAACGCATCCCGTTGCCGCCTGGGCTGTTCGCAGGTCTGAAGGAAGAGTTCCTTGGCCCGGATGTAGCGCTCGCTGCTGATCGGCACGGTTCCCCTCACCCTGGGTGTCTGCGACAACCTGTTGTCGGACAAGTCTAACGCATCGGGAACCGCGGAGACAATCGGCGAACGAAGTTTGTCTTGCCGGTTCGGGGCGGATCTTGCGCGTTTCCCAAGTGAGGGACGTTGGCGCGAGGTTCGATGGAGGGTGGGCCAGAGGCTCCCGCGCTCGAACCGGTGCGCTGGAAAGCGGGAGCGAGGTGTCTCATCGGCTGTATCGCGATGATTGCTGGAAGATCGTCAGGCACCTCACGGCTCCCTTTCGGGCGATCGGCTCGCGGGTGTGTTAGTGCGGAGGGCCAGGAGGGGCATGACAGTCGCTGATCGTGCAATTGTGTATGTGGAATGTGGGGGCCGGAATCGTGACCACCGAGACGGAATCGCGCGCTACTTGCTGATCGTGAACTGTCCGGGATCGCGTTCGCGAAAAGGCCGGGACGGCGATCGCCGGTGTATATGCCCGAGCTTGGAGGATCGGTGACGCAGGTGTATTGTCTCGCTCTGAGGGCCGCAGTCTGCTAGCATACACGTCCGTGCGGTGGGGACGGGTCGGCGAATCTTGGGGTTCGTCGCCGCCAATCGTCGAGTGGATCGGATACAGGAATTCACCAAAGGGAGACGCAGTCATGATCCGGATTGTCAGGAACCTGGGCTCTGTGGCAGCCGTGATGTTCGTGTTTGGGGCTTGCGCGCCGATCGCGTGGGCTGACGGTGGCGCATCGACGCCCCGACGCGACGTAGGCGAGTTCGTAACCCCGCAGGGCACCGTCGATCTCGACGCGTTGTTGAAGTCCGGGGTGGATGGAGCGGTTGACCTTTCGGGGTATCGCATGACTCTGGACGAGGCCCAAAGCGCGATCCGAGCGATCCCGGACGGGCCCGGCAGTTTCTCTGGTGCGGCCCCCGAACCGGCCAGCGCTTCGCGCGCAACGGGCGACGAGAACTGGTGGGGCGGGTTCGGGAGTCCTGGCGTCAATGATCGCGTCTTCGCCCTGGCCGTGTACGACGGAGCCCTCATTCTCGGAGGCGAGTTCCGGGCCGCGGGTGGGGTCGGGGCGACCGGCGTCGTCCGCTGGGATGGTACCAGTTGGTCGAGCCTGGGATCCGGCACCAACGGTGGGGTGAGGTGCCTCCAAGTTCACGACGGCGCGCTGATCGCTGCGGGGTATTTCCTCCAAGCGGGCGGAGCGTCGGCCAACCGAGTGGCTCAGTGGGACGGGACGTCGTGGTCACCCCTGGGATCCGGTTTCGATTGGGTGGTGCAGACCCTCGCGGTTTACGATGGCGAACTGATTGCGGGAGGGGAGTTCCATTACTCCGGAACAACGGCGATCGATCACCTTGCGCGTTGGGATGGCACCAACTGGACGCCTCTCGGGGGTGGCGCGAACAACGCGGTCTGGGGGCTCGGAACGTTCGGGACGGAGCTTCTGGTCGGCGGCGACTTTGACCAAATCGGTGGGCAAACGATTGCAAAGGTGGCCGTGTGGAACGGCGCGACCTTCAATCCCATGGGCACCTGGACCTCACCGGGGCCTCCTCGATCGTTCGTCACCCACCAGGGTCTGCTGTACGCCGGAACGTGGGAACGTGTGTATCAATGGGACGGTGCCGTTTGGGTGAACCTTGAGTTCCCTGGCGGTGGTTCCGGTCGGGCTCTCGGTGTGTACGACGACAAGCTCGTGGCGATCGGCTGGGGATTTCAGCGGGCCTACTCCTGGGACGGCACGGCCTGGTCCGCGCTTGGTGCGGGCATCGGCTGGGAAGCCGGCGACGCGGTGACGGTCTTCAACGGAAAGCTCTACGTAGGTGGCTGGTTCTTCCGGGCCGGAAGCGCGAACGTCCTGCACGTCGCGTCCTGGGACGGGAGCAACTGGGCCGGTCTTGGAGCCTCCACCAACCAGGGGATCGGAGGCCGGGTCTACGCACTGGCAACGTACCAGGGTGATGTCTTCGCGGGAGGCGAGTTCTCGGTGGCCGGCGGAGTCGCGGTGAACAACGTTGCGCGCTGGGACGGCACCGCGTGGCACCCCCTCGGCGAGGGGGTGCATGGGAACGAGAACCGCGTGGAGGCCCTCTGCGTCTACGACGGAGGTTTGGTCGTTGCGGGTTCATTCGAGTACGCGGGGGCCCAGCGCATCGTGGATCTGGCCCGGTGGGATGGAGCCACCTGGTCCTCGCTCGGCGGAGGAAACGATGGCGGCCACACCAGCGCCCTGGTGCTCTACCACGGTGACCTGATCGCCGCCGGCGACCTTCACTGGGCCGGGGGAGTCTCGGTGAACCACATTGCCCGGTGGGACGGCATCGCCTGGCACCCGCTCGGGTCCGGCATCGACGGGTGCGACGTCCGGGCACTGACGGTGTCCGACGACAACCTGATCGCCGGCGGCTGTTTCAGCGAGGCCGGCGGAGCCCCGGGGAACGCGGTAGCTCGCTGGGACGGAGTGAGCTGGTCCCCGATCGGGGTCGGGCTTGCCGGCGAAGTCAATGCCCTGGCCGAGTATCAAGGAGAGATCGTGGCTGGCGGTAGCTTCAATGCAGGTGGAGGACTCTTCAACCTTGCCCGGTGGGATAGTACGGCGTGGGTGCCCGTCGGGGGCTCCTTCGACGGACCCGTGTGGGCTCTCTCGGTCGTCAACGGGGACCTCTATGCCGGCGGCCAGTTCGGGTATGTCGCGGGGGGACCGCCCGTCCACGCCATCGCTCGCTACGACGGCAGCAACTGGAACTCGCTCGGGTCCGGTGCCGGCGTTGTTGTCCACGCAATCATCGCGGCCGAGGACCCGACGGGACTTCACCTCTACCTTGGCGGACAGCTCAACTGGGCCGGCGACAACATCATCTCCGCGGGTATCGCTCGCTGGCATTTGCGCGATACGACCCACCCCATCCTGCGGTCGGTGACGGATATCGGCAACGACCAGGGTCGACAGGTGCGTCTGCGTTGGCGCCGGGACCAGTCCGATGCTCCGGACCAGTCTGTGACGATCACCGGCTACGCGGTCTTCCGCGAGCAGGGGCAGAACAAGGCCGGATCCCCATCGACCACATCGCGACTCTCGGACATCGGAACCGACCGCGCCGACCTCCGCATGGACGGTTGGGACTACATTCTGACCGTGCCGGCATTCGGGGACACCAGCTACCAATGCGTCGCCCCGACCCTGTGCGACTCCACCATCTCTGGGGGGCTCTGCCTGTCGACCTTTATGGTCCGGGCGATGACCCCGAGCCCCTTCGAGTACTACGACTCGGCGCCGCTGAGTGGGTACTCGGTCGACAACCTGACTCCGGCGACACCGGCCAATCTGCATTTCCAGTCGCCCGCGGTCCTGGCGTGGGACGAGACAGCGGCCCCGGACTTCGATTACTACGGAGTCTATGGCTCCTCGGGCCCCGTCTTCGATCCACAGGCGGCTGTCCTGATCGGCTACACGACGATCCCGGAGATGAACGTGGCCGGCAACTCGTACCTGTACCTCCACGTGACCGCGACCGACTTTGCGGGGAACGAAGGGCCAGCCGCCGGCATCCAAAACCTGACGACCGACGTGGAAGGCGGGATGGTTCTCCCTGCGCGTTTCGCGCTGTACCCCTGCCAGCCGAACCCCACCGTGGGTTTCGGCGTGATCCGGTTCGACCTCCCGCGGGAATCCGACCTCTCGCTGCGGTTGTTCGACGTCGCCGGGCGCGAGGTGGTCACCCTGGCGCACGGCCGGTACCCGGCAGGTCAGCACGAGGTTCGCCTGGATACGAAGATCTCGGGACGGCTCCCGGCGGGGGTGTACCTCTACCGGCTTGATGCGGGGTCGTTCAGCGAGACGCGCAAGATGCAGGTGATCGGGAGGTAACCGGTGCCGCGCGAGTACTCGCACGGCATCATCGGACTTGTTGGATACGGGGAAACAGGAATTCACCAGGAGGGACACAGTCATGATCCGGATTGCTAGACACGTAATGTCCGCGGCCGTCGTGCTTTTTCTGTTCGCGGCTGGGGTCCGGGTCGGGCGGGCAGACGGCGGCGCAGCGGCGCCCGCACGCGGGGCAGGCGCTTCGGCGCCGAGCATCGGCGGGTTTCTGACGCCGCAGGGGACGCTGGACCTTCCGGCCCTCTTGCGGTCGGGCGGGGAAGGTGCTGTCGATCTCTCGGGATACCAGATGTCGCTCGATGCGGCGCGGGGCGCGGTTCGGGTGACGCCGAACGGGCCCGGCAGCCCGGTGGGCCGGGCGCCCGAGCCGGACGGCGCTTCGCGCGCGGCTCGCGCGGAAGACTGGTGGGACGGGTTCGGGAGTCCGGGGGTTGACAATCGCGTCTGGGCCATGGCGGTGTATGATGGCGCTCTCATTCTCGGGGGCGCATTCACACGGGCGGGCGGGATCGAGGCGAACCGCATCGTCCGTTGGGATGGGTCCGACTGGTCGAGTCTGGGCACGGGCATCAACTCCGACGTGACATGCCTGCAAGTCTACAACGGTAAGCTGATTGCGGGCGGGAACTTCAACCAAGCGGGCGGGATACCGGCAACTGCCGTGGCCCAGTGGGACGGGACGTTGTGGTCGCCGCTAGGGTCCAGTCTTGACAGTCCGGTGCAGGCGCTCACGACCTACGCAGGCGAACTGATAGCGGGTGGCGAGTTTCACTACTCCGGGGGAACTCCGGTCGCTCATCTCGCGCGCTGGGACGGCGCAAGCTGGACCTCCCTTGGGGGCGGAACGAACGGGGCAGTTCGGGGGCTCGGAACCTTTGGCACGGACCTGTTGGTGGGCGGCGACTTCGACCAGATCGGCGGACAGTTGATCACGAAGCTCGCTCGGTGGGACGGTTCGGCCTTCAGTCCGATGGGTACCTGGACCTGGTGGGCGCCTCCGACAAGGTTTGTTACGCACCAAGATCTGCTCTATGTCGGAACGCAGGACCGTGTGTGTCAATGGACCGGTGTCGACTGGCTGAACCTCGCGTTTCCCGGTAATGGATCAGGTCGGGCTCTTTGTGTGTACGATGGCAAACTCCTCGCGTCCGGATGGTCGGGAAGTCGGATCTATGCGTGGGACGGCTCCACCTGGACCACTCTGGGGTCGGGTTTGGGCTGGGAGCAAGGCGGTGCCCTGGCAGAATACGGCGGCAAGCTCTTCGTGGGCGGTTACTTTTGCAGAGCCGGGAACACCAATGTGCTTCACGTCGCCTCGTGGGACGGATCTTCGTGGGCAGGCTTGGGAGGCCCAGTGGGGCAGGGAGTCGGCGGACGGGTCGCCGCCCTCGCCGTCTACCAGGGAGATGTGATCGCAGCGGGCAACTTCTCCGTGGCCGGAGGCGTGGTCGTCAACAGTATCGCCCGCTGGGACGGGACGTCTTGGCATCCGCTGGCCGAGGGGGTGACCGGTGGGGAGGCCATGGTCCGGTCGCTTTTTGTATACGACGGGTCCCTCTTTGCCGGGGGGGCGTTTAATATCGCCGGAACGACCCAGTCGCCCGGTCTGGCCCGGTGGGACGGATCGTCTTGGGGTGCGTTCGGCCCCTGCGAGGGCGGTGTCATAGCCATGACGGAGTATCAAGGGGATCTCGTCGTCGCCGGCTGGTTCGGGCGCATCGGTGGAGTCGATGCCGCTCGCATCGCCCGCTGGGACGGCTCTGCCTGGCATCCCTTCGGGACCGGCATCGGGGACTGTGATGTGCGCGCACTGACGGTGCATGGTGACAGCCTGATCGCGGGAGGGTGCTTCACCACAGCCAATGGAGCGCCTGGCGATCGTGTGGCCTGCTGGAACGGGACGAGCTGGAGTCCGCTCGGGGCCGGGATTTCCGGCGACGTCCACAGCCTCGCCGACTATCAAGGGCGCATCGTGGCCGGAGGTGGCTTTGACCTCAGCAACGGGTGTCACAACTTTGCCCAGTGGGATGGCGCGGCCTGGGTTCCTCTCGGCACATCGTTCTTTTCGGCCAGCGTGCGGACTCTCTCGGTCATCAATGGAGATCTCTACGCGGGAGGTGATTTCGGGGATATTTGGGGCGGACCCTACGCACGCGGGATCGCCCGCTACGACGGTTTCAGTTGGAATGTCGTGGGATCCGGAGTCGGCCCCCAGGTTTGGGCGATCACCCAGGCCGAGGACCCGACGGGGGCCTATCTCTATTTGGGTGGCGACATCACCTGGGCCGGCGAGAACCACCTCTCCGCTGGCATCGCCCGCTGGGGTCTGGGCGCCACGTCGAGTCCGATCCTCACGTCCGTTCTTGATGTTCCGAACGACCAGGGGCGCCAGGCCCGCTTGCACTGGCGTCGTTCGAAATACGACGCACCCGGCCAGCCGGTGGCGATCACCGGCTATGCGATCTTCCGCGAGCTGGGGCAGACCAAGGCCGACGTCCCCGCGACGTCCCCGGTTCTGGCGAGCGACGAACCCGTGCGGAACGATCTCCGCATGGAGGGCTGGGAGTATGTCTTGACCGTGCCGGCCTTCGGCGACACGACCTACTATTGTGTCGCGCCGACGATGTGCGATTCGACCATCTCCGGGGGGCTCTGCCTGTCCGGGTTCATGATTCGGGCCATGACCCCGAGCCCATTCGAGTACTACGACTCGGCGCCGCTGAGCGGGTACTCGCTCGACAACCTCGCCCCGGCGACACCGGCCAACCTGCGCTTCCAGTCGTCCGCGGTCCTGGCCTGGAGCGAGACGGCGGCGGCGGACTTTGACTATTACAGCGTCTACGGTTCACCCAGCCCGGTCTTCGATCCGCAGACGGCAGTGCTGGTCGGATACACGACGACCCCCGAGATGGACGTCGCCGGCAGCCAGGATCCGTACCTTCACGTCACCGCGACCGACTTTGCGGGGAACGAAGGGCAGGCCGCCGGTATCCAGAACCGGACGAGCGACGTGGAAGGCGGGATGGTTCTCCCTGCGCGGTTCGCGTTGTACCCCTGCCAGCCGAACCCCACGGTGGGCCCGGGCGTGATCCGGTTCGACCTCCCGCAGGAGTCGGATCTCTCGCTTCGGCTGTTCGACGTCGCCGGACGCGAGGTGGTCACCCTGGCGCACGGCCGGTACCCGGCAGGTCAGCACGAGATCCACCTGGACCCGAAGACCTTGGGACGGCTCCCGGCGGGGGTGTACCTTTACCGGCTCGAGGTGGGGTCGTTCAGCGAGACGCGGAAGTTGCAGGTCCTTGGCCGATAATCGCTCGGAGTCATGTCGGCCACGAATGCATGGGAGACACAACAGTTGATCGAGTGCGTGGCGAGGAGCATCCCCCGTGGGTGTCTCCTCGCCATGTGACTTCTGGCTGAAGCACGACAACCCTATGATGTCTACCAACGTCGAGAGGAGTTCACCATGACGATCCGCACCCGGTCATTGCTGTTGGTGCCCGCCCTGGCCCTGGCCACGCTCACCTTCGCGATGCCCGCCCGGGCCGTCGTTGAGCTTCTGCCGGCCGCGAACGGCTACGGATCACACTCCAAGTCCTCCGGTCCCGACCAGTGGGCGATGAAGGGTCGCGACATGCAGCACACCGGGCGCGCCGACTACAGCGTCCCCGATACGCGCCTGGGCTCGTCTTTCTTTGACATCTTCCTCTGGCAGAAGCCGAGCCCGGGCTCTCCCACCGACGGACCCCTCAGCTCCACCTCCATGGTCTTCTTTGACGGTGTCGGACCCGACCAGCGGGACATCGTGGCCGCGGGCTACCATTGGCCGAAGGGTGTGCAGGGAATGGACCGGCACACCGGCAGCCTTCTCTGGAACGGACTGCCCCGCGGAGGCGAGAGCATCGGCGCGCGGTCGCCGGCGTTCTCGAACGATGGCCTCACCTTGTACGTCACCAACGACGCCACGCAGAGCGAAGAGTGGCCGAACGGCCATCCCTTGATGGCTTTCTCGTCGCTCGACGGACCGGCGGTCTACCGGCACAACGGCGAGGACGCACAGCCCGGCGATCTGGAAATGGACTCGCCCACGATCGCGGCGGACGGCCGCATCTTCCTTCACAGTTGGGTGGGTCGACCGCGCGCGGCGACGGACGACGGGGTCGCGCTGATCCGCACCTGGGAGGCCGCGACCCACGCCGAGTGTGGGCACGGCGACCCGGCGCTTCACCCGCGCGACGACGACACGCTCCTGGTGTACGTGGGTGACCGCAACGGCGTGATGCACGGCTACGACGCCAACACAGGCGCGGAACTCTGGACCGCGACGATGCCCGGCACGATCGACGCCACCGGGACCATCGACCCGGTCAATGGCAACATCTACCAGCCCCTGGGCGATCCCAGCATCTATGTTGCTGGGCACAACGCCTACGGACAGCCGCTCTGGTCGTTCCCCGACGCCAGCCTCATTTACGAGTACCAGTCCGGGGTGAACGACCCCGAGCGCGCCCAGAGCGCCGGGTGCCTCTCCTGGGACGGCGCCACCTTCTATTTCCAGACCGTCAGCAGCGCCGCCACAGGGAAGCTGTACGCGGTGAACACCGCGGACGGCAGCCTCAAGTGGACCTACGCCACCGGCAGCCAGCAGCAGGACGAGAACGCGGCCAGCCCGATCATTACCCGCAACGGCGTGATCATCGTGGGCAACAACGACCACACCTACTTTGCGATCCGCGATGAGGGGGCCCAGGGCACGCTCCTCGATTCCTTCGACGTAGACAGCAACGGCCAGGCCAAGGCGAGCCCGACGCTCTCCTCCGACGGCATGCTCTATCTACCGCTGCGCACCACCTGGATCTCCACCAACGGGGACGGCGACCTGCCGAGCGGGCAGGTGGAGAATCTCTTTTCGGCGTTCGACCTCACGGAAAACGCCCAGGCGATGCTTGCGCCTCCTCCTTCACAGAGAGCGTTCGCGCTGAACGCGTCGGTGCGTCTGGAGTGGCAGCCGGTGGCGGATCCCACCGCCGTGTTCGATCACTACGCGGTCTACCGCGACACCCAGGCCTTCTCCAACGTGCTCGGGATGACGCCGGTGGCCACGGTCCATGATCGGTTGACCACCATCTTCGATGACGATAGGGCCGTCAACGGCACCCGCTACGACTATGCCGTGACCACTGTGGCCGCGGGCGGCGGCGAGATCACGTCGATCGCGTCGATCGGGCCCCGCACCCCGCGCGACGAGACGGACCTGCAGGTGGCCTCGCTGGCTCGCACACCCCGGTTCCCTCGCTACGACCCGCAGTACAGTTGGTACGAGATCACCGAGGAAAGCGGCTACGGGCCGTACGGTTTCTCCGCCGCCACCGGCCTCGGAAGCGGCCAGGACGCCTTCACCCAACGTTGGCCCCTGATCGGCGACCCTGTCACCTGGACCGCCACGGTGCGAAACCGAGGAACGAACCAGGTCACCGGCCCGCTCAACTACACGTGGGAGGTCGACGGCACCGCGGTTTCCAGCGGCTCTGTCTCTCTCGACACAGCACCGGGCGATACGGCGGAAGTGTCTTTCGTGAGCCCCTGGGACGGTGTGCAGCACGAGGTGACGTTCCTCATCGCGCCGGTCGACGATGCCCGGGCCGGGAACAATCAGCTCCGGGCGTGGACGAAGTCGGTGGCCTTCCTGAGCTATATCGACAAGACCCGCCTGGAGACGTTCCGCGAGGAAACCCCGGACTACCCGATGGCCGCCTCCGATGACCTCATCGATTGGCTCAACCGGCACATGGAGCGCTTCAACGCCATGTTCGCCGATGCCGGCTCGGCCAAGCGGGTACACTTCGACATCCTTGACGTTCTCCCCGACGACGCTCCCGATCCGGATGTCCCGCGGATCGACTTCGCCATTTTCCCGTTTCGGTACATGGAGAGCGAAGGGAGTGTAAGACTCTCCGGCTACTACGACCCCACCGAGGATTTGGACTACGGCCTGCTCCACGAGATGGGCCACCAGCTCGGAATGATCGACATCTACCGGCTGAACATGGGCCCGGACCAGAACCTCGTCAGTGGCAGCGGCTACAGCGCCCCGGAGTGCCTGATGAACGGCTGCTCCCACGTGCTCTCCGAGCACAGCGCCCGCGCCATGGATCACTGGCAGGATGTCGCGCACGGCTACTACGGTCAGTATCTCTACAACCTGCCGGAAACCATGAGACTCAAGCTTCTCGGCCAGGATGGGCTGCCGCTCGTCGGGGCCACGGTGCGCATCTACCAAAAGTGCGAGCGATCGGGGCTCGGCGAGGTCATCATCGACCAGGTCAAAGCTATCGGGGTCACCGATGGCGATGGGATGTACATCCTGCCGAATGTGCCGATCGACACGACCTTGGTGCCGACAGTCTTGACCGGCGACCGTCTGCGCCCGAACCCGTTCGGCTACGTGGCGGTGGTCGGAACCAACGGCGTCCTGCTCTGCGAGGTGGAGCACGCCGGGTTCGTCGACTATTGCTGGCTGGATATCACCGAGGCGAACAACGCCTACTGGCGCGGCGACACGGCGATGGCCACGTTTGAACGGCAGGTGTCGCTCGGGGGCTCCGTCGAGGGCGAGCCACCGCTGGACATGGCGGAGCTGAATGCCGATCAATGGAGCGCCTGGGCCCAGGACGGCACGATCACCCCCTCGGACGACACCGATCGTGTGCAAGTGGGACAAGGATCCGTGCGGGTCCACGCCACCGGCGGCTTTGACAATTACGCTCGCTATCCGGGAAACCACTTGACCCGGTGG
Organism: Candidatus Eiseniibacteriota bacterium; assembly: GCA_903844735.1. GTDB lineage: Bacteria > Eisenbacteria > RBG-16-71-46 > CAIMUX01 > CAIMUX01 > CAIMUX01. The sequence continues at coordinate 13,161 of CAIMUX010000136.1, read as the reverse complement.
AACCTGTCTGACACACAGTCCCTGCACATCTGGTGCTACGCCGAGAACCCGAATGGCGGCTTCCAGGAGAGGAGCCCCTGGTTCCGCCTGCGCAGCCGTGACGGGTATATCGACCTCAAGCCGTATTGGGACATTCTGAACGATGCGATGGGCAACTGGCTCGAGTTCATCATTCCCTTGGCCGGCGACGCTACCTGGGAGCGGATCGAGCATGGGACGCCCGACCTGACCCGGATCCAGGGCCTCGATATGCATGTCGATACTTGGGGCGCTGGGTTTGATGTTTGGATCGACGGGGTGCACTTTGATCCGCAGCCGGCTTCCGGGGTGCCGGAACTTGGAGCATCGGTTCCGACCGCGCTAGCGCTCTCTGCGGCGACGCCGAATCCGGTTCGGGGGACCACAGCGCTGCGGCTGGATCTCCCCGCTCCGTCGAAAGTGGCGGCGGCGGTCTTTGACATCGGGGGACGCCGAGTGCGGTCCCTCGTCGAGGGCTCGCTGCCGGTCGGGTCGCACTCGTTAACGTGGGATCGCCGCGATGCGAGCGGACGAAGCGTGACGGCTGGAGTGTACTTGGTGCGTGTTCGGGCGGCGGGGCGGGAGTTCGAGCGGAAGGTTGTTGTTCGGTAGCGTCGGGCCAGGCGCCCAGGCAGCGAACGCAGATTGTTCTGCCGGTCTGGGACGGATTCTGCGCGTTCCTGAAGTGACGGCGTTTCGGGCGACCGGCCGTGAGCCGGCGCGAGGAATGCGTGCCGGAGGTACCGCGAGCGCTACCGGACGTTGAAGGTGGTCGTGATCGATGTCGGCTTTGTCAGGGGATGATCAGTCGGGACAGAATCGCAGGCGAGTGGTGGCGCGAGCGCCGTCATCGCTTGTACGGATCGTCACTGCGACGCGACAGCGCGGATTACACTTCCGATATTGTTGACATGGGCCTGAGGATCGGCTATAGTCACGGGCACTTGTACGCGTCGAGCGACGCGCGCGCGCTGCCCCGTTATCAACTGTTCAAAGAGGAGGACGTGTCATGGCTCGAAAGCTACTGCCGTTGCTGGTTGCCTTGCTGGTGCTCACGGTCTTTGCGCCCGGCGCCCGCGCTCTGATCAACGTTCAGTCGGATGGAACCGATGGGGCTCTGAATGTGGCGGTGAACGACACGTTGGACCTGTCGCTGGCGACCACCGGCGTGTGGAATGACCCGGCGATCGGCAGCACAAACGGAATCTACGATGCCGACCAGTGGGCTGTCGTGTATCACTTCACGTCGGTGAACATCGTTAGCGGCAAGACCCTGTATTTCAAGAACCACCCGTCCGGGGCGCCGGTCGTGTGGCTTGTGTCGGGAAACGTGACGATTGCGGGGACGCTTGCGCTCAATGGTCAGGACGGCCAGTTGAATGGAAATGTGTCAGAGCCCGGGCCGGGAGGGTTTCGGGGGGGGCGGGGGTTGGTCTCAACCAGCACGGGGAGTGCAGGGTTCGGGCCGGGTGGCGGAACCTACCCGTCTGGGTCCGCAGGGTACTCCGCGACAGCTGGCGGTATCGTCTACGGCAACGCTCGCATCCTACCGCTGGTCGGCGGGTCTGGCGGAGGTGGTGTTAGCACCTATGGCCAGGGCGGTGGAGCGGGCGGTGGAGCGATCCTAATCGCTGCTGCCGGGAGCATTACGGTCTCTGGCACCGTTACCGCAACGGGGGGCAGTTGGGCTTACGATGGCGGCGGTAACTACTCGGGCAGCGGAAGCGGTGGTGGCATACGGTTTATCGCGGATGCGGTGGCGACCAATGCATCCAGCGCCGTTCTAGGCGCCAACGGTGGCCCGGGCACCGCCAGCGTGGGCCGGATCCGCATCGAGGCCAACACCATCAACCTGTCGCAAGGCTCGATTTCGCCCAACGCCAGCGTCATGCTGGGAATCGAAAACAACGAGGCGGTCCTGTGGCCGCTTAGCACTTCACCCTCGGTCCAGGTGACAACCCTGGCTGGCCTCCCTGTTCCGGCCGATCCCAGCGCCGACTTCATCCCACCGGGCGACCTCCTGGTCATCGCGACGGACTCCGTCGATGTCGAGATCGTCGCGAAGAACGTCCCGACCGATCTCGCCCGACGCTGGAACGTGAAGCTTCGGGTCGTTCTACGCTCGGGCGTCCAGTACCTCCGCGCCGCCAGCTACGACTCCGGCGATAGCACCCAGTCGTTGTGGACAACCAAGTTGCCTCCGCTTCCCGACGCGGACTTCGTGGCGATCCAGGCCCGCGTTTCGAAGCCGGGCTACTGAGCCGGGCTGTGGAGGAGAGCATGATCTCGAATCCTCGATCACGGTGCTTCCCTGGGCGCCGGCGGTGCCGAGCCCCCGGCATTCGGGTGGTCTCGATGGTGGTCCTGGCGGCGGCCCTGGGGGCGCCTGTGGCCCGTGCGGAGGTGGTGCCGGTCGAAGATGCCATGGGGCGGGAGACTGTCGTATTCCGCAACGCCTCTGCGGTCTCTGCGACGGACGCCGTCGGGCGAGAGGCGACGGTGTTTCGTGAATCGTTGCCGTTGTCGAACGCGGACGATGCGTTCTCGCGAGAGTTCGTGGCGTTTGGCCAATCTCCGCCGCCCGCACCGACCGACGCCTTCTCTCGCGAGTGGGTGGCGTTTCGGCAGGCATCCCCCGTGGCGATAGCCGACGGATTCTCCCGAGAGTTCGTGGTGTACAACGACACGCTCTCGATCGAGCCCGTCGACGCCTTCTCCCGTGAGTTCACGGCGTTCCGGCCGGACCGACCGGCCGAGATCGTCGATGCCATGTCACGGGAGTCGAAGATCTGGTGTCTGACCCCGGCCGACGCTCCCAAGGAAGGCGTCCCCGCGCAGTTCATGCTGCGATCGGCGCGCCCCAATCCTTTCGAGCGAACGACCGAGCTCACCTACGGCCTGCCCCGGGAGGCGACCGTGTCGCTGGAGGTCTATGACGCCGGCGGCCGACTTACCGCGCAGGTGCTTCGGGAGAGGAAGGAGACGGCCGGCTGGCACACGGCGCGCATCGACGCCGCCGGGTGGCCCAGCGGCGTCTATTTCTACAGATTCCGGGCCGGTGAGATCCGGCGGACGGGGAAGATCGTCGTTCATCGATAAGGTCCTAGCCCGCTTCATTCATGAAATCCGTCGCGAGACAGCGGAGATGCCCGTAGTCGCAAGGCGCGCGACGCTTTCCCGACGAAGGCGTACTCCATGCAGTACGTCGAGGAGGGAAAGCTAGCGCAACGCAGCAAATACGGGCAGATCCGATGTCGTAGCAGGATTTCATGAATGAAGCGGGCTATGACCCCTGGAGGGGGTGGTCGAGGCTTGTCGCAGTGCCTACCCTGGGGTTTACAGGGGAGCGCAGGCGCGGGCGTCGACCACCTCGTCTTTCATCTTGCTCGGGACGTCTGTCGATCGTGGCCCGAGCTGGCTCTGCGTATGTCGCTGCGGTAGGCGAGAAAGGGTAGGAGTGAATCGGGTCGTCTGGATAACATAGGCTAACGCATGGATTGAAAGACGGTTACTCGCGTCGAACGAACGTGGTCACCGACCCAGGTCCGGGCGACACGGGATCGACCTACCGATCTTCCAACATCCACCGCCACGCCGGCACGACCCGGATGGTGCCGGCATCCGTCTTGACCGTCTCTTCCTCACGCAAGGTAACGATCTCGGCGTGGTCGAGCCCTGTCTCGTCCATCGCCTCGACCAGGGCGCGCACCTCGCGCTCGCGGGTTTGCGGCTCGGAGAGGTGGGCGCAGGCCTGCACCAAGCGCCCAGCACGTTGCTCGAAGACATCTCCAACCACGAAGTCGACCTCCCGTCCCGACGCCGTGAGGTAGTACGAGACCTGCCCCTGCAGCAACCGCCCGTGACGGCGCCGCAGTTCCAGGAAGATCGCGTTCTCGAGCCGGGCGCCCACGTCTGTCGCCGTGACCTGCGACATCGCGCCCGCCAGTCCCGGGTCGATCGCATAGAGCTTGCGTGGATTGGTTGCCTGCGCGCGCTCGGACTTCTTGAACACCGGGATCGAAAAGACGAGGTAGGCATCCTGGAAGTGGTCCAGCAGGGCGTGCAGCGTTTCCTTGGAGACCTTCAAGCCTCGCGAGTGCAGATCGGCGTGGGCCTTGTTTACCGTGAACGATCGCGCCGGGGATTGGAGCAATACGCGGGCGAAGGTCCGTGCGGCCACCGCGTTTTCGATTCGGTGGCGTTCGATGACATCGCGAAGTAGGACCAGTTCCACATAGTCCTGAAGAGTCTGGATACGTTCCGTGAGCGCCATCCCCTGGACTTCGGGAAACCCTCCGCAGGCGATGTAGGTGTCGAGATGAGCTTCGAGCCGCGAGCGCTGTCGGGGGCCGGGAGGCCATGTCGCAGGGATGACCAAGCCGGCCGCCACCGCGCTTTCGGCGAAGCTGAACGGGAAGAGCTCAACGGGGAGGCCGCGTCCGCGGAGTTCCGTCGCGACTTCCGTGCTGAGCAGCTTGGCCGAAGAGCCGCTCAGTACGACCTGAACGCTCTCCGTGTCGAGAACGCGACGCACGAAGCGGGGCCAGCCGGGCACCATCTGGATCTCGTCGAGAAACAAGTGCGCACCGCGCTCGCGCGCCGCCGGGTTGGAGCGATAGAATGCCTCTAGAAGTCGGCCGAGCAGCCCGGGCTCACCGATCGGCAACCGGTCGTCCTCGAAGTTCGCGTAGAGGATATCGCGCTTGTCGACGCCCGATGCCAGGAGGCGCTGGATCTGCTGGTACATGAGGAACGTCTTGCCCGTACGACGCATGCCGATCACGACCGCGGCCTTGCGCGCAACCTGCGGCACACAGAGCGTCCGCAGTGTGGAGTCCACGAGGCTGCGCTCCTGAAACTCCGCGATGAGGAAGTCCAGATCCGGCACGGGTTTCCTCCGACTCTTCCTTTCACCGGTTTCGAGAATGTGACGAACTGCACGTCACGCACGATCAGTTTGGCACGTAACTGACCTTCTGGCAAGGTCAGTGTGCGTCGGTCAGTTTGTCTCGGCCTGCGGGGCCCCGCGTCACTTCGTCGAGCCTGACCGGCACCCAGGCCTGATTGCCGTCTGCACTGCAACGTCGCGAACACCCTGCTGGCATTTTCCCCCTCCGAACGGTACCGTTGCGCCCGGCGAGTTCGGCGCGGCCGGAGCTTGGCTTGGCCCGAGTTTCGCACCAGGCTTTCGGGCGCCGATCTCCCATGTTGGTTTCCTGTCTATGTGTCTGTCTGTCTGTCCGTCTGATTGTCTTTGAGGTGCCCCATGCGTCCATCGCCATCGGATCCCATCGCTTCTCCCACGGAACGAACTGCGAACGGCCCTTCCGCGGGACGGCATCGCCACCTTTGTCTGCACACTGTTCACGGAGTCCGGCGAACCGGCTGGCTGATCGTGCTGCTGATCCTCGTGTCCGGACTCCCGGCGGTCGCCCAAACCAAGGTGAACACCGGCCTTGTGGTGGTCTCCACAGGTGATGTCTCGATTCGCCGCCCCGGCGGCCCGCGGGCGGCCTCGCCGGGAGTGGTCCTCCGCGACGGGGACACGTTGGTGGTGGCGTCGGGCGCCTCGTGTCGCGGCTTCGACCCGTCCGGTCGTCCGTTCGATCTGCCTGGTCCCGCGGAGACGGTCTTTGGCGGCACAGGGACGGGTGGCACGCTAGGGTCCGTCCGATCCTGGATCGCGCGTCAGTTGGCCGAATGGGCCGGCTCTACTCGGGACCGGCCACTCCTCACTCGCTCGGCCCGCAGTTGGGAGGTGATGACCCCGGCACCCGCGCCTGTGCTTCCGGCCAACAACGGTGCGGCCCGCCCGGGGAAGGTCCGTCTCGTCTGGTCGGCCATTCCCGGAGTGGAACGCTACGAGACAACCTGGACCGCGGCCGAAGGGACCGAGACGGCCCACACGGTCACCGGGACGAGCCTGGTGGTCGATGGACTCTTACCCGGAGGCGAGTACCTCTGGCGGGTGCGGCCCGCTGTGGAAGGCTGGCCCGGGAATGCCGCATGGTCCACCTTCCGGATCCTGAAGGTTGAAGAGGAACGGGAACTGGATCGGGCGGTGGAAGGCCTGGATGATCTGCGGGCGGGTGTGCTGCTTCTTTCCAGCGGTCTTCACGAGGAGGCGATCCTGCGGTTCGATGCGGCGATGTCGGAGGTTCCGAACGGGGCGGCCCGACTCTGGCGCGCCCGAGTGTTCAGCGACCTTGGGTTATACAAGCAGGCATGTGAGGATCTGCAGGCGACGGCTCCGTAGTCGATGACGATGTCCTCGCCCATACGTCGCTTCGTGCGCCGCGTGTTGCCGGTGCTGCTCTTAGTCCCGGTGGCGGTGGCGATCCGACCGGTGGCCTTCAGCGTCCTCGACCAACGCTTCTATGCCTATTTCCAGGCGAAGCGGCCGGTGCCGGCCTGGCGCTCCGTGGCGGTGGTGGGGATCGACGCGGCGACACGGCGTGAGGTCTTTCCGAAGCCCATCTACCCTCTTTCGCGGCATCAGGGGCCGCACGCGAGGCTCACGCAGCGGCTTGCGCAGGCGGGAGTGCGTGCCATCGTCTTCGACCTGGAGCTTTCTACCGAGACTTTTCCACAGCCGCCCGACTCTCTGGCTGAGGCCCTGCGCGCGGCCGGGATGGTGCATCTGCCGCTTTCCATGCGGGAGAGTGTGAGCGAGGGAAGTCGCAGCCTTTCCGTGGCCCGCCGCCCGGATCCCCTGCTGGTTGCTGCGTCTCGCGGGGCGTTCGTGATCGACTTCCGCATTGACCCGGACGGAACAATACGGCGGTTCCGACGCGATGCGCGCCTCGATCGCCTCGGGTTGGAGACCATGCCCGAGCGGCTGTCCGGGTTCCGTGTCACGGGGCCGGTGCCGATCCTGTTCCCCTCGCTGACGAGACCGATCCCGCAGGTGTCGTACGCTGCAGTGCTGCAGGGCGACCCGGCCGTCCTGGCCACGCTGCGGGACCGGATCGTTTTCGTGGGCGAAGTGGGGGCGCAGGCTGAGGACTTTGTGGCGGTGCCCGGTCTGCAGGATGTCGGCGAAGGGGTGCGCACGACCGGACTGCCCGGTGTCGCGGTACTGGCGGCCACCACGGAGACGCTGCTGCTCGGGGCGCCACTTCGGGACGCCTCTTCTGCGGCCGTGGCGGGATGGCTCCTGGCGTGGTCCCTCGGTATCGCCATGCTCATCCCGCGCCGGCGACCGCTGCGCGCCACGTTTGCGGTTCTCGGTTGGATCGTGCTGGCGTTGACCGCGACCGGACTGCTGCAGGTCTATGGCTCCCTGGTCGTTCCCGGCGGGCTTCTGCTCGGGGCGCTGCTCTTGTCTGGCGGGTACGCGCTCGTCGCCACCTACGTCGAGACGCTGCGGGATCTGCATGCCTCAGAGCTGGCGGCGGCGGCCATGCAGCATGAGCTCGTTCTCGCGCGGGCCAACCAGGAACGGTTCCTTCCCAAGGCCATGCCGGAGATCCCTGGGTGCGAGGCGTGGGGAATCAACGTCAGCTCGGCGGCCGTGTCAGGGGACTACTACGATGTCATCCGGCGGCCCGGACAGGATCGCGTGCTGCTGGCCATGGCCGATGTGTCGGGGAAGGGCCTGCCCGCGTCGCTGGTGATGTCGAGCGTGCAGGCGGCGTTGCACAGCCATGCGATGCGCCGCGACTATGACCTTGAGAGCACGGTGGATGGTCTGAATACCCTACTCTGTGAAAGCACCAGCCCCACAACCTTCGTCACGATGTTCCTAGGGGAGCTGGATCCGGCGACCCGCCGTCTGCGCTTTGCCCGGGCCGGGCACGACCTCCCGATTCTGATCTCTTCGGACGGAAGCGTGAGGCGGCTGGAAGCGGGAGGACTTTTCCTTGGGATGTTCCCCGGCCTGCCGTGCCCGGTGGAGGAGATCACGTTGTCGCTGGGTGACGTGCTTTGCTTGTACACGGATGGCGTGACCGAAGCGCGGGATGCCAAGGGCGAGGAATTCGGGATCGAGCGGCTGGAGCAGACGCTCCGAGTGCATGCGCATCAGACGGCCTCACAGATCGGTACGGCGGCGCGGCTGGCGGTGGAGGGGTTCTCGGGGCTGACGACCCAGGCGGATGACATGACGTTGCTGGTTCTGCGGGTGCTTCCTGGGGTGGATGTACCGGGAGATTGAGGGTAACCCGCGAGCGTGATCCAGGCGGGATGCCCGTCACCAGACAGCGAAGGCGCGAGGCCGCTCCCGTTCGCGACCAGGGCCGCGGCGGGCCGCAGTCACAGCCGTCATGACCCCTGTTCGGAAGGGAATGATTGAGGGAGGTGAACGGTGGACCTGAGAACTGCACGCCTGACGGCGAGCTTGGCAGCGGTCTGTCTCGTGGTGGTGATGGCCGGGACCGCTCTGCCGGTCGGGGCCACGGTTGCGGACCCCGTTGGGGCCACGCTGCCGGTCGGGGCCACGGTGGCGGACCTCGTTGGGGCCACACAGCCCCGATCGGTCGGAGCGACACCGATCCCACCGACCCTCACCGAACCCCCGATGCCGGAGGATCTCTCCCCGGCCCCTCCCGACAGTGTCATAGCAGCCTGGCCCGACAGCATCCTCGCCCTCCGTCTTCGCGGGGAGTACGAGCCGGCCCTGGCCCTGGCTCGGGACCTGCTTGCCCGTCGCGTTGACCGTGAAGGAACCCGCGCGTTCGAGCGCGCCGATGCCGCGCGGACGGTGAGCACCCTCGAGACAATTCTAGGCTTGGCGCCCGCCGACATGCGTCGGGTGCGCGAGGCGGACAGTCTCGGAGTCGTCGGATTCGAGCATCTTGACGCTGGGGCGTGGGGGAGCGCCGACTCGGCCGTGACCGGCCAATTGGCTATTCTGCGACTGGTTTTTGGTCCGGATCATCCGGAGGTGGCCGAGTGCATCAGTCTGCTCGGGGTCATCCGGCTCAACGCCAACGATCCCGAGGGAGCTCGGCCATTCCTGGAGGAATCGCTGGCTCTGCGCCGCCGGGTGTTGGGAGAGGAGCATCCAGTGGTTGCGGGCGCCATCGGGGATCTGGCCTCGGTGGTCCAGATGCTGGGGGACAATGACCGGGCCGAATCGCTGTCGCGAGAGGCCGCCGATCTCTACCGGCGGATCGGGGCCGAGGACGACCCGAACTATGCGCTCCTGTTGAACAACCTGGCCTCGACTCTTCTGGATCACGGGGACTACGCGTCGGCCGACCCGTTCTTTCGAGAGGCTTTGGCACGGCTTCGCCCGGTGTTCGGGGCACAGAGCGCTGAAGTGGCCGCCGTCACGGCCAATCTGGCTTCCCTCCAGGCGAAGCAGGGCAACGAGGCCGAGGCGGAGCCTCTGTATGGCGAGGCCCTGGCCATGCAGGAGCAGGCGACGCCCGGCGACCACCCCAACACGGCTCTCTTTCTGATCAACCTGGCCAAGGCACGCCGGCGACTCGGAGATCTGTCCGCCGCCGAGGAGGCTTGCCGGCGGGCCCTGGGGATGCAGAGAAGGATGTTGGAGCCGGGAGATCCGGACCTGGCGGTGAATCTCATCACGCTCGGAGAGATCGTTCAGGAGGAGGGCAAAGCCGAGGATGCTGTCGCTGCCTTTCACGAGGCGAGGACGATTCTCCGGGCCTTTCGCGGGGGAGAGAGTAAAGAGACCGCCTCCGCGCTGCACGGCCTCGGAACCGCTTACTTCGCCCTGGGGCGTTTGGCCGCTGCCGACTCCTCCCTACGAGCGGCGGAGACGATCCGGGTGCGGCTTCTTGGTGTGCAGCACCCTTATACAGTGGAGACGCGGCTGCGACGCGGGCTGGTGCGACGGGCGCTGGGAGACCTATCCGGCGCCGACTCGCTGCTCACGCTTGCCGCCGGAGCCTACGAGTCGGCGCGCCTTCGGGCCGGCGCCGGGCTGGAGCGGGCCTCGTTCATGGCCTCCCCCTATCCGTTCCTTGCCGTCGTTCGCCTGGAGCGCGGCTTGACGGACCAGGCCTGGCCCCAGGCTGAACGCGACTTGGGGCGCGCCCTCGCCGACCTTCTGCGGGCTGCCCATGACGCCGCCCTCACGCCTCGCGCGGTGGCCCTCCGGGACTCCCTGAAGACGGCGCTTTCAGATCTGGAGGGGCGGCTCGGTGCCTTCGTGGAAGCCGCACGGACCGACACGACCGCGCAAGCAGAGACTCGGGTGGAGGAGACGCGGGTCGCACTTCTCGGGGCTCAGTCACGATGGGCGGCGTTTCAGCAGGAACAAGCGGCGAATCATCCCGCAACCGCCGCCGAGCCGATCCCTCTCGATCGCGCCCGCCTCGTGCTGGGCAAGACGGCAGCCATCCTGGGATGGTGCGAGGCCGAAATGCGTCCCGGTGAGACCGAGGCGTGGGGATATGTCCTCCGCGCGGATGGACCGGTTCGGTGGGCGAGACTAGGGGGAAGCGCGCCGTCCCGGTTCCTTTCCGAGGCCAAGGATTTCCGCCGCGACGTTACCAAGCCCGAGGTGCCGAACATCGTGTGGCAGCGCGAGGCTCGCGACGTCTACGGGACATGGGTCGGACCTCTGGAGCCGTTCCTTGCGGGCGTGGAGGACCTCGTGGTCATCCCCTCGGGCTCGCTCCGCCGCATCCCGCTGGAAGCGCTTGTGGACACGACCGGCTCTCTGCTCGGCGACCGCTTCGCCATCAGTTACACACCTTCGACGGCGGTCTACGCATGGTTGGTGGACCGGACGAAGGACGACGGCGGGGCGTCCATCGACCCCATGCTCCTGGTCGGGGATCCGCCGTTTTCCGCTTCGCGGCGGGCGGATCTTCGGGCACTCCCGCCCCTCATCGGCACCCGGGACGAGGTGCTCGCGCTGGCGACTCTGGCTCCGGGCAGCCGGGTCTTGCTCGGGCGGGACGCCTCAGAGACCGAAATGCAAGGGCTCGCCGCGACCGACAGCCTGGCGCGTTTCGTCGGCCTCCACTTTGCCACCCATGCGCTCGTCGATGACCGTCGACCTGAGAACTCAGCATTGGTGCTGTCGCAGGATGAATTGCCTGACCCGCTGGAAGCCGCTCTGCGCGGGGATCCGAGTGTGGATGGCCTCGTGACCGCCGGGGAGATCGTGCGTGGATGGCGGCTCCGGGCCGACCTCGTGACCCTGAGCGCCTGCGAGACCGGGCTTGGCCGCGACCTGGGCGGGGAAGGGACCATCGGGTTCGCCCACGCCTTCTTCCAGGCCGGCGCCCGCGGGATGCTGGTCAGCCTCTGGAGGGTCGAGGACCGGGCCACCGCACTGCTCATGCAGAGGTTCTATGAGAACCTGAAGAGCGGTTCCACTGGTTCCGGGCCGAATGCCCAGGCGCTGCGGGAGGCCAAGCGGTGGCTTCGGGGCTACACCGACGCGGACGGCCGGACCCCGTACCGGCACCCGTATTACTGGTCAGCATTCGTGTTGATTGGGGTGCGGGACTGACAATAGGAAAAGGCACTTTCCAGGTCATGACCACACCGGATTCTCGTGAACGGCGAGTGACTGCCGGCCGTTCGGACCCCGGCATGGGTTACCTATGAGTGCATCGAGGCGGTCGAGGGTTTGGTATGAGCGTGAGCACGGAAGCAGAAGGTGTGACCGAATGCCGCCAAGTGTAAACCAGACGCTACTTCCGGTGCAGTCGAACCCTACTCAGCTCGGCCATGCGGAAGTAGATGCGTCGGCTGAGCCCCAAAATGGCGGAAAGGTCGACGAAGATGCCTCTACCCAACCCCAAAATGGCGGGAAGGCCGGCGAACACGCCTCTACCCAACCCCAAAACGGCGAGAAAGTTAACGAAGAAGCTATGGTCAACCCTTGACACTGCCTTGCGAGTCGACAAGTAGGCCACGTTCAGGCCTTGACACTGGCTTGCGAGTCGACAAGTAGGCCACGTTCAGGCCTTGACACTGGCTTGCGAGTCGACAAGTAGACCACGTTCAGGCCTTGACACTGCCTTGCGAGTTTACAAGTAGACCACGTTCAGGCCTTGACACTGCCTTGCAAGTTTACAAGTAGACCACGTTCAGGCCTTGACACCGGCTTGCGAGTTTACAAGTAGGCCATGTTCAGGCCTTGACACCGGCTTGCGAGTCTACAGGTATGCCACGTTCAGGCCTTGACACTGGCTTGCGAGTTTACAGGTACGCCACGTTCAGGCCTTGACACTGGCTTGCGAGTTTACAGGCACGCCACGTTCAGGCCTTGACACTGGCTTGCGAGTAAACAAGTACGTGATTTTGGGGTTCGAGCAGGGCGTGTTCGTCGAGTTGTTCGTGAGTGCCGGTTCCTGGCTCTACCGCGGTGTTCCCCCTTGTGATGACATGGACTCCTCCCGCGATTCATGCGACACCATCGTGCCGGGTCGCATTGCGGTCCCGGGGACCAGGAGGAGTCCACGTAGGCGCCGACCAGAGCACCTCCGACCCCGAGCGTCCACGCAGGTAGGCCTTCCCGGAAACTCTCGACATAACCTTGGCGCGCTTTCCGAACGGGGCGCCGCCATCGCCATATCGAAGTCGGGAGGCGGTGTCACGATTTGTATCGCCTCTCGGGCCCAGGTGACACGATTTGTGACGCTGTGGGGGCGAACGCGATACGATTTGTGACGCTTTTCTCAAGACCAGGGCCGATCGCCCACGTCTCGTGCAGGCCTCGGATGCCACGGCCTGACGACGTGCGTGCTTGACCGGGCGGATTGTCAGCGCTTTCGGGCGGTTGTCACGTTGCGGACCGCGGGATCGGCATTCGGCCCGGGTCTTGCGCTTCTTCTACGCGGATACGCCGCGGCCGCCGCGAGTCCGGCAGACCCGGCACGTGGTTCAGGAAACGCAGAAGGGGCTCGGGAACGGCTGCGAGGCGCTGTGTAACGTCGTGCGGGCCGCCCACGCCGCGGCCGCGCCGTATCCGGGCCCTGCGGGAGGCCAAGCGGTGGCTTCGGGACTACACCGACGCGGACGGCCGAACCCCGTACCGACACCCGTATTATCCCGGATTTCGCGGGCCTCGGACACTGTCGTCGGCGCGTGGCCTGACTGCTGCGTGAGAGAAATGTACGAAACGCCAGTAAAACAGGGGTGAAAACAGACTCCTCCCGTGGTATGAAAGGGGTGCTCAACCAAAGACCCTTTCCACGGAAGGAGTACCCAAAG
>CAIMUX010000135.1 GCA_903844735.1 Candidatus Eiseniibacteriota bacterium | reverse complement strand
TGTCGCCGAGGATGAGCCGGTTCGCCCAGTCGACATCGTGCTGGTAGAACTTGACCGCCTCGCGGTACTCGAGCTCGGGGTCGGCGAAGAGGTCCCGCGCCACGTCGGTGCGTCGCGCGCAGTTCAGGATCGCCTGCGTGCTCACCCGCTCGTGAATGTGTAACGCGACCGGATCGACCTCGAAGAAACGGCGGCGGTGCTCCTCCGCCTTGCCGGACCACTCCGGCCACGGCTCGTGGGTGCGCGGCGCCTGGGAGAGGAGGCGCACCTCGTCCTCGGATAGCGGGGCGGTGCGGGCCTTTTCGAGGAGGCGCGGAAGCTTGTCGGCGTCGCCGTCGGAATCGAAGCGCAGGACCGGCGGCAGGTGGGGGCTGTAGGCGTAGGGGACCGGCTCGACCTTCAGGGTCTTGCCCTCCGAGGCGATCTTGGCGGGCGGGTTGTTCTTGCGGGTGCTGCCTTGGTGACGGTAATCGGCGGTGCGGGGGCACGGAAGTGGCTCTGGGATGCATGGGGTGACGTAGCGCGGACGGCCGTCGGGGTCCAGGCCGCTGGAACCGGACCGCCCCTGCAGACACCAGACCCGGAGGCCGCATGCCGGAAATCTCGAGATTCCTCGGAATCCTGATCGTCATGTACTATCGCGACCATGGCGCCGCTCACTTTCATGCGAAGTACGGGACGCACGAGATCACGGTGAGGCTGGCCGACGGCATTGTGGAGGGCCGGTTTCCGCGCCGCGCACTCAGCCACGTCATGGAGTGGTATGCGCTCCGCCGGGATGGGCTGTCGGAGAACTGGGACCTGGCAAGGAGCCGGAAGCCCCTGAAACGCATCTCTCCTTTGGAGTAACGATGATTCCCAGATTGGTATCAGTGGAGCACGTCGAGGGCTACCGGGTTCGCGTCACTTTCGAAGACGGCACGGCCGGAGACATCGATCTTGAGCCGGAGCTCTGGGGAGAGGTCTTCGAGCCGCTGCGGAACCCGGAGGCGTTTCGCTCCTTCACTTTCGACGAAGCCCTGAACACCATCACCTGGCCGACGGGGGCAGACCTGGCCCCGGAGTTCCTGTACGACAGTGTGGTGGCGGATCGAGCCGGGACAAGTCGAGGCGCAAGGAAGAAGTGACCATAGCCCGTCGCAAGATCTCACGCTATGTGCTTTGCCTGCGGAATCGCGGGTTTGCGGCCTCACTCGAAGTGCGGAAGGTCTATCGTCTGCGGCCCGATCCCGAGGCCGAGAGGCATCGGCTCTTGCGCGTGATTGACGAAACGGGTGAGGACTACTTGTATCCCGAGAAGCTCTTCGTACCGATCGACATTCCGCGAGAGGCGATCGCCGTCCTCTCTTCCGCAGTGTGAAACAGGAGCGGGCGGGCGGAACGATCAGGAGTATCCTTACGTCATGGCGACGCTAGACATCAGAGAAGTCCTCAAGCTCAGCGTTTCTGAGCGCATCCAACTCGTCGAGGAGATTTGGGACAGCGTCGCCGCTCACCCCGAATCGCTTCCGGTCACCGAAGCACAGAAGGCGGAGTTGGACCGCCGGCTCACCGACTACCGCGCGAATCCGCGTCAAGGCCGGACCTGGGAAGAGGTCCGTGACTCCTTCGACGAGTCTTGACGCTTCGGATCACCGAGGCCGTGGACGCGGACATCCGGGAGACCTTCCGCTGGTATCGGGAGCAGGAGCAGGGCCTCGAGTACGAAGGTGGCTCCAGGGTGCTTGGGGCGACGCCGGCGGGATGGCGTCTGACACGACGGGCCTGGCGAGGTGGGCTTCTCAATCTCGGTGTTTCGGGGCGACGGAAGGGGTAGAATCGAGACATGAATGAGCCTGCGAAGAAGATCCTGGATGAGGCGCTGAGGCTTTCCATTCCGCAGCGGGCCGAGGTCGCCGCGGAGCTACTCGCCAGCCTCGATGGCGAGCCAGAACCCGACGCCGAGGCCGCTTGGGCTGCGGAGATCGAACAGAGGATTCGGCGAGTACGATCGGGCCGAGCCCAGGGCCGGCCCTGGGCCGAGGTCCGCGAGAGCTTCGACCGACGCCATCAGTGAGTCGCGTCGCCGGCTCGCAGCGTATCGCCCGAAATGGAAGCAAGGTGCGTCTTCGTCAAGCGCTTTCCCTATTCCATCGTGTTCTTGGTACACCGGCAAGAGTTGTGGGTCGTGGCCTTCGCCCACCAACACCGTCGCCCGGGATACTGGCGCAACCGACCGCTTGAGGGTGGGAACTGACCAGACCTGTCCAGACTCCTTCTACCAAGCACGCATCCACGGACGACATCACCTCCAGGCCATCGCCGAGGATGAGCCGGGGGGCACGGAGTCGGCTTGAGGCGCTGGGGGTGACGCCGGCGAGGCGGCTGTGGGGCACGGAAGTCCGTTCTCGGGAAGACGGCTGCGTGCGTTGCCGCTTCCGGGCAATTTCGCCCGGGCCCGGAGAGCTGCCGACATCCTGGAGGTCTATGCCGACCGCTCTGACGATAGGCGCCTACCGATTCTTCTTCTATGCTAGCGACAGGGACGAACCACCGCACGCCCATGTGGAGCGGGAGGACCGAGTGGCCAAGTTCTGGCTCGACCCCGTCCGGCTTCAGCGCAGCGGCGGCTTCCAATGGGTAGAACCTCATGGCATCCAGAGACTGGTCGAAAAGCACGGCGTCGATCTCTTGAGGAGTTGGCATGAGTACTTCAAGGTCTGAGTCTCCCTCCGCTCGCGCCGTCGTCGTGAAGGTTTCGCGGCAGGCCCTCGCCGTGGACCTGGCTGACGGTCGAACTCTCGTCGTTCCGCTCACGTGGTTTCCCCGGTTGCTGCACGGAACGCCTACCGAGCGAAGTCACTGGCGCCTGATCGGCGGCGGAGAGGGTGTGCACTGGCCGGATCTGGATGAAGACATCAGTGTCGAGGGGCTCCTGGCCGGTCTCCCATCGAGCGAGAGTCAGACTTCACTCAGACGATGGCTCGCTCACCGGAACGAGAGGCAAACCAGGCTGCCGCGGCCGACCGGTGCGGGAAAGGTCGGGGACAAAGCTCCCGCCAAGCCGATCAAGCACGAATAGCGCGCCGGACCGGCGGTCTTTCTTGGCAACGAGGCTGGAGTACAAATCCCGCCGGACATCGCCAACGTGCCTCCGGACCGACCACAGGACCTCAAGCTACTCATCGATCCACACGGCAATCGTCCACCTGCCTCGGAGGGCGGGTTGTTCTTGCGGGTGCTGCCTTGGTGGCCGTAGTCGGCGTTGCGGGGGCACGGAAGAGGCTCTGGGACTCGGGGTGACGTCGCGCGGACGGAGGGTCGGCCGGAGACGGTCCGGCCTGAGCGATACGGCATCGGATGATCACCGCCGACGCGCCTCGGGGGTCGGTCACCGGGAACTCGGAGTGGAGGCAAGCGAGTGATTGTTGACGCAGACCTCGCCCACTTCTACGGCGTGTCAACCAAACGGCTCAACGAGCAGGTGAGACGAAATCGCGATCGATTCCCGGTGGACTTCATGTTCCGGCTGACGGAGGCCGAGAAGGTCGAGGTGGTCGCAAAATGCGACCACCTCGCCAGCCTGCGCTTCTCCAAGGCCTTGCCCCACGCCTTCACCGAGCACGGCGCCATCATGGCAGCAAGCGTGCTGAACTCCCCGCGCGCTGTCGAGATGAGCGTCTTTGTCGTGCGGGCATTCGTGGCCATTCGCCGGGCGATCACCGTGAACAGCCAAATCGCTCAGAAGGTGGCCTTGCTCGAGCGACGGCTGGCAGATCATGACGACCAGATTCTTCTCCTGGTCCGGGCCATCAAGGAGCTTGCGGCTCCGCCTCCGGCGCCTGGCAGGCGGAAGATCGGGTTTGATGCATGAAGAGGAGGCGCGCCTGACTCGGCTCGTCATCAAAGGGTTCCCGGGAGAGACACAGCGGGAGTCTGCGTAGATCGTCACTCCCCCAACCGATCCACCTTGCTACAAGCCGCATGCACACAGATCGCCCGCGCATCGCACTGCCGACACCGCACTCTCTCGGGCCGCGGCGCAAACGACCTCTCCCGGAGCCCCTGGATCAAGCCCTCAGCCCGCGTCTTCGCCGCCGCCGTTGCCGTCTCGTCCACCGCAACCGCGCGCCGGACGCCATCCTTGAGCTGGTGCAGATACGCGGCATCCACCTGCAACCCCTCGCCCCGTCCCGCCGCCGTGTAGATGGCCAGCTGGAAGGCGAACACGTCGTCGACCTGCGTGTCCTGCGCCGTCCTGTAATCCACGATGGCGAGATGATCCGGGCGCCCCCCTTCGCGGTCGAGGATCACGTCGGCACGGCCGCTCACCGTGCCGCCATCGAGGTGAAGCTCGAACGGCCGCTCGGTCACCCAGATCCGCTCCAGGTCCTCACGATACTCCCCGAGGTAGCGGGCTATCAGCTTCTTCGCCGCGTTATACATTAGAAATCACCGACTAAGTTGACCGGCCGGCACAGGTCAGGGGAATCCCGCGCGCGCGCAGCGCCTGCACCAGCGGCGGGGCCGAAGTGCGCAAGGAGCGGTACAGGACCGCCACGTCCCGGTATCGGAATCCACCGGCGTGCAGAACTGCAATCGTCTCGGCGATGCGCTGTGCCTCGTCGTGCGGTGTCTCGGCGACCCAACGAACGACCTCCGGCCCACCCCGCGGCCGGTGGGCTCGCATCGTCTTCTCCAGGCGCGGGGCGATCGTGCTCGCGAAGGCGCCGGCCGCCTTGATGATCCCCGGCCGCGAACGGCGGTTGCGGTCCAGCGTGATCCGCATCGAGTTTCGGTACCGGCGATGGAAATCGAGGATGTTCCCGATCTCGGACCCGCGCCACGCATAGATCGATTGGTCGTCATCCCCAACCACGCAGAGGTGGACCGGCTTCTTCGCCAGCCTGCGAATCAGGGCTTCCTGGGCCGCGTTGATGTCCTGGTATTCGTCCACCACGAGATGCCGGAGCCGGCCGTGTACACGAGCGTAGACGGCCGGATCGTCGAGTACTTCCACAGCCCGGCTGATGATCCTCCCGAAGGAGAAGAGCCGGTACCGCTCGAGCATGTCGACGTAGCGGAGATAGCACTCGCGCAGTGGATCTTCCAACGCCTCGGAAGCGATGCGCTCGTTCTCGATCACCTCGACCTGCCGCTGGAAGAACTGGATCGGCGCCCAGTGACGCTCACCGAGCCGGTCCAGCCCGAGCGCCTTGTGCTCCCGGCTGAGCATCCCCGCCCGGCGGTTTTCGTCCATGACCTCGTGGTTGCCGCACGCGGGGATTTCGTCCTGAAGCAGGCGCAGACAGTACCCGTGGATGGTGCCGACAAACATGGGCCCGATCCGATCCAGGAAACCCACACCCTTGGCCTCGGCCACGCGCTTTCCAACGCGATCCTTGAGGGCCGCGGCGGCCCGCTCGGTAAACGTGAAGGCGATGATCGCGGCTGGCTCAACGTCGTCGATGGCGATCAGCGAAGCGATCCGGCGCGCAATCGACTCGGTCTTACCCGAACCGGCGCACGCGATCACCTGGAGGTGGTCGCCGCGATAATCGATGATCTCCTGTTGTTCCGGGGACGGGATGATTGGGCGTGGGTCTCCAGGCACCAGGCGACTCCTTTTACACGGGCATCGACGTGGGAAAGAACACCTCGAACATGATCCCACGGCCCGCCGGTCCCGCGCCAGTCCGCAGGCTGCGGGTGGCCGGCTGGCCACGGAAGCACAGCCCGGCGACCCAAAACGGCAAACCCACGGAGCCCAGTAGGACCCCGTGGGTGCCGTCGAACCAAGTGCAGATGAAACGTCAGGTCCCTAGCCGGCCTCAACCACCTGCAACCCCGCCGCGACCGGCGCCGGCTGCAGTATCGAAGACGGCGCCACCGAGACCTCCGCCTTCGCCGGCGTCTCGGAAACCGCGTCGCCTTCTGCCCCATCGGACGGGGCCCCACGACGCGAAACGTGCGCCGGCGCGAAGATCGCCCGGACATACGCATCATCGCCCAGGCAGGCCGCTCCCGCCTTCATGCGACACACGAACAGAGCCTGGATCCACAGCCGCTTCTCCGCCTTGAGGTAGGACATCGCGTCCTTGCGGTTGCCGACCATCGCGACACAGAGACTCTGGGCAGCCAGGAACGCCGTGTGGGTCGCGCCGATCCGGTCCCGGAATGAGACCAGCCAAGGATCCGTTTCCTCCGCAAGCTTTCCCAGGACCACCCGCGTGATCTCGGGAATCTGCTGCGGCTTCTCGCGCAGGGCGGAACCATAGCCCACGGGGAAGTAGCGAAGATAGGCGTCGGCGCCATGGTTGTTGCGCACCACCGACAACAGGTTCAGGGCGAACTCCCGCAGCCGGTCTTCCATGTCACGCAACACCTGATCCCGCGCGGCGCCGGCGGTCTGCACCGCCTCCACCGCGTTTCGGTACGCCAACCCCTTCGCCTTCAGCCCATCCTGCCCGGCCTGCAACGCGGCCGCGGCGTCCGCCAGTCGCGGATCCGTCTTCAGCCGGGGAAGGATGCGCCCTCCCGTGGCCTCACACGCCTCCGCGGACCGTTGCATCAGTCGCTTATACATAAGGTCCTCCTCTCGTCGGGGCCCGCCCCCTGTCCCGGGGGCAAGTTGGCGCCGACACTCGAACATGGATCGATGGTTTCGTTTGGACTTGCCGCGGCCGCTGCGCATCCGGGGGGCTCAGGGCAAGAGGCGGGCCAAACGTGGAGACTGCGTGCCTGTGAAAGGCAAGAAAATGGATGACTGCGGTAACTTGTTCTGCCGCACGCGCCAGAGATCCTGTGGCGACGTTCGGCGGGCGATCCAACAGGAGCGGAACACGCAGCGGCCGGCTCGACAGGTGTGCCTGAGCGGCACAGTGTGCCGAAAAGTGTGCCCCAGCGGCACACCTCCGCATGGATGTTCGGTGTTCTTACCGCACGGTAGCGACCTCAGCTTGATCGCGACAGGTCCGAACGGGAAGAAGGTCGGATACATCCGTGATCTGACCCGGGGAAAGGACCAGGAGGTGCGACTGGGCTGGGGCGGGTTCACCGGTCCTTGCGGGAAGGTCGGGTGGCGGTGGCCGGCGAGCTGGAGCTTTCGACATCCGCGGGCGTGGGCGGGAAGTGCCAGCGAAACGCGTAATCTGCTTGGCAACATGGGATTCGCATTTCTTGGATACTGCGGGAGCAGCGCAAGCGGGGTCGTCGTGACGGGATCACCATGGTGCGCGCACACGTGAGCGGGCCTCTGTACCGTTGCACGGCCGGTCACTTGCATGCAGGTGGGCCTGCGTGCCATTGACACGGCGGGGCACCCGCATGTGCGTGGATGGCCGTACGCGCATCACCACGGGCTACTTGCAGGCAAGTAAGCCACCGTACCGCCGTCACCATCGTCCACTTGCATGCGAGTAAGCCTTGGCGCCACTGCGACCATGGTCCACTTGTCGCGAGTAAGCCACCGTGCCGCCGTCACCAAGGTCCACTTGCATGCGAGTAAGCCTTCGTGCCACTGCAACCATGGTCCACTTGCATGCGAGTGAGCCACCGTGCCACCGGCACCAAGGCTCACTTGCATGCGGGTAACCGGCCGTGCAACGGTACAGAGGCCCGGTCACGCGTGCATAGCCGGCCACAACAATGGTACGGTAGCCCGCCCAGGAGTGAGAACCCGCCCGCCCTCACGGCCCAGACCAGGAGCACCGGCGTTGCGACACCCTGCCGGGAGGCGGCTGCCATCAGTATCGGCAGGCGGTTCATCGCCGGCTTGGCAATCACGATCCCCAGGGAGAGCAGGACGATCGCCGGCAGGCGACGCCACTCGTTCGGACGAGTACCTTCTGGTCGACCGCCGGTACTGGACCGGTGCCTACCTGTGCCCGGACGCCGGACGAGACATTGGAACGGCCTTCCGTGCCCATTGGCTGCGAGTACTGGTGGTGATAGCTCTGGATTCGCAGACCGCATCCTCGTCGTTGAGACCGGCGGCACCATCGCGTGGCACGGATCCTGCAGCTCCCGACACCGATGGACGTATCCTCGACAGCAGCGGGTTGGGGGGCGAGATGCAGCTGGTCGGGACGCCGGAAGCAACCGCGCCCACTCCGCACCATTGTTGCTGCTTCGACGATCGGTGTCCGGGCACGCCCCCGTATGGCCGGCGGTTCGGTTCCCGTGGCGATGCTTGACACAGTAGCTTCTGGAAGCTACCATCCAGCCATGAGAGCTGTAGGCCTAAAGGTCCTGAAGAACAAGCTAAGCGAGTACGTTCGCTTGGCCGCGAGCGGCGAATCCGTCCTCGTGACCGATCGAGACCGCGTGGTGGCCGAGCTGGTGCCGCCTCAGGCGGGTCGGAGCCTCGCGCCGGGAGACGCCATGCTGGCGGAGGCGGTCCGCAAGGGCTGGTTGAACGCCCCCGTGCTGCCTGGCAGGGGCGCCCCTCCGCGTTTGCCGTCCGCACCGCTGCGGGATCTGCTTCATGAGCTCGATGAGGATCGAGGGGAGCGATGATCTACCTCGACACCTCCGTCGCCCTCGCTCACCTCCTCGCCGAGGATCGTTGTCCAAGCCCCTCGATGTGGGATCATCCGCTGGTCTCCAGCCGGCTCCTGGAGTACGAAATCTGGACTCGCATCCATGCTCGAAAGCTCGCTCGGTCGCATGCAGAGTCGGTGCGGCTGCTCATCGGACGGATTGCCCTGCTGGAGCTGGTCCCTCCGGTTCTGGAGCGCGCCCTGGAACCGTTCCCGTGTCCGGTGCGCACGCTGGACGCGCTTCACCTGGCATCCATCGAGTTCCTACGCGGCCATGGCCAGAAGGTGCAACTTGCCACGTATGATCAACGCCTCCTCGCGGCGGCGCGCCGCATGAAGATCTCACTCGCGCGAGTCTGAACCGAACGACTGCAGCTCAGCGATACTGCCTACCCCGCCTTCAATTCCGTCGCCATCACAGTGAGAACGACCTGCACCACCCGATCCATGAGCTTGGAGATGCTGTCGTCTTCCAGCACGAAGGAGATGTTGTAGACGATCGTACCCTTCGACTGGGTTACGGTGTAGTTCTGGCCCACGATCACCGACGGCAGAGTGATGTTGTCCAGCGGATAGCCGACGGTCGCCAGACTCGACTTCAGGCGACCGCCGATGACATTGGTCACTTCGGCCACGCCATCGAGAACATCGTTGGTCATGGTCTTGATGTCCGTCATGAGGATACCGCTGGTGACGAGCATGGCCACCGGCTCGGACATGTTCACGAGGATGGAGCCGTTGACGCGCCCCACGATGCCGATCATGCCGGAAACGGATGAAAGGGCCAAGGGGGGGGTCCGCCCCACCCCGACGCAGGAGACTTTCTTACTGCCGAGCTTGAAGCCCTTCTCGCCCGCGTCGATCATCGCGTTGACCAGCGCCTCGTCGATCTGAAAGTTCAGTGCCATCGATTCGGTTTCCCCTCATTGCGGCTATCCCCGGCCCCGCCACCAGCCCCGCCCGGACCGAGCCCGAAACCGCCGAGTTCCGACGCGAGACAGCGTCGCGGCAAGGCGTGAGGACCGGTTTTCTTGCTCAAACGACCGTTCTTCCCCGACTCTTGAGCTTTTCTCGCAACGGTCGAGATTGGGATCACCGCTGAAGACCCAGCCAAGTGACACTTGGGATTCGGGGTAGGGAACGAATACGACGGGCTTTAGACTTCGGGCTTTGGGCGCCACTGGATGTCTTGCCACAACCCGATGCCTTTGGTAGCTTTGAAGCGCGAGAGCTTTGGGAAAAGCAGGAAGACCGAACCATCCGGGAGGTAACCCCGTGGCGTCTCTCAAACGCTTGGGCTTCGATGACTCCAAGTGCAACGGCTGCGGTGAGTGCATGACGGCCTGCTCGCTCGCCTTCTTCAAGGTGGACGACCGGACAAGGTCCGCTATCCAGGTGGACAAGACCGAAGGCGGCTGGCACATCAACGTATGCGACCAGCGGTGCCGGCTCTGCGTGGATGAATGCGCCGCCAAGGCCCTGACGATGTCTCGCCTGGGCGTGGTCACGCTGGACAAGAGGCTATGCGTCGGCTGCCTGGCCTGTGTGGCCGTCTGCCCCATCAACGCGATGAGGTTCGTGCCGGGGCTCTTGACTCCTTTCAAATGCAATGTCTGTGGGGCCTGCGTAAAGAAATGTCCGACCGGGGCCATCGGCATCGTAGCGGAGGAAATGTGATGACTTCAACGGGACCTTCCGACAAAGACACCCTCCTCGCGGGTCACAAGCAGCTCGCCGAGTTCAGCTACGAGAAGCGGCCGGTCATCAAGGGTTACAACAATCGAACACTCTACGTCAATGTAGGCTCATGCCGGATAGTCGAGAAGCCCGTCTCCGAAGACATGAAGGCGAAGTTCACAGGGGGAAAGGGATTCGGGCTGAAGCTCCTCTGGGATGCGGTAACCCCTCAGACGCAGTGGAATGATCCGGAGAACGAGATCAACATCGCCATGGGCCCGATCTGCGGCAACACGAACTACCCTGGATCGGGCAAGTCCCTGGTTGTGTCGATTTCACCCATGACGGGGATTCCCATCGACAGCAACGTCGGCGGCTACTTCGGTCCGTATCTCAAGTTCGCTGGTTTCGACGCCATCGAGGTACAGGGCAAGGCTGAGAGAGACGTCATGGTCTTCATCGACGGCGACAAGGGGCATGTGAGCATCTTCGAGGCCCCGAACGAGGAAGTGGACAGCCACGTCCTGGCCGAGCAGATCATGGATATGTTCGCTCGCGATGAGAAGGACCGGAAGAACGTCTGTTCCGTAACCGCGGGCAAGGGGTCCGAGCACGCCTACCTGGGCTGCCTGAATTTCTCGTTCTACGATGAGCGCAGGAAAGTCGCCCGGCTCAAGCAGGCGGGACGCGGCGGCCTGGGCACCATACTGCGGGACAAGAAGATCAAGGCTCTCGTCGTGAGATACTCGAGCCTGAATGCCATGTCGAACAACCCGGCCGACCTGGCCACTCTGCAGGAGGCCGGCCTGCGGCTCCACCGCGAGATCATCACGCTCGACGACCAGCAGTGCCGCATGCGTGAGATCGGCACCGCGCACCTCACCGAGATCATGGATCAGTACGACCTCCTGCCGACACACAATTTCAAGTTCGGCAGCCATCCCGACTCCGCAGGCCTCAACTCCCACGCATTTTCCGCCATGGTCACGCACGGCCTGCCGGATGGTTGTTGGTACGGCTGCACGATGGCCTGTGCAAAGGCCGCGGACGGCGTCGAGCTCAAATCCGGGCCATACAAAGGGCACAAGGTAACCATCGACGGTCCCGAGTATGAAACGGTGGCGGGATGCGGTTCCAACATCGGGGTCTTCAACGCCGCAACCGTGATGGAGATCAACTTCTACTGCGACACCTATGGCCTTGATACGATCTCCTTCGGAACGCTGACCGCCTTCGTCATGGAGTGCTGGGAGAAGGGCATCCTGAACGCCGAGCGCACCGGCGGGCTTGAGTTGACCTGGGGCAACGAGACGGCGGTGCTCGAGATGCTGCATCGGATCGCCCGGGGTGAGGGATTCGGACTCGTCGCGGGGTTGGGCATCCGCCGCATGAAGAAGCATTTCGCGGAAGAGTTCGGCGCGGACCCCAAGCTTCTGCAGGACATCGGCTGCGAGTGCAAGGGCCTTGAGTATTCCCAATACGTTTCCAAGGAGTCGCTCGCCCAGCAGGGTGGCTACAGCATGGCGCTGAAGGGGCCGCAGCACGACGAGGCCTGGCTCATCTTCATGGACATGGTCAACAACCACATCCCCACCTTCGAAGACAAGGCCGAAGCCCTCTACTACTTCCCCTTGTTCCGGACCTGGTTTGGCCTGCAGGGCCTCTGCAAGCTCCCGTGGAACGACGTCGAACCGGCCAACAATGCCGAAACCGATGAGCCCGCCAAGGTGCCGGAGCATGTCCAGAACTATGTCGATATCTACAATGCCGTGACCGGCAATAACATCGACAAAGCCGAAATCATCAAGCAGTCAGAGCGGGTCTACAACTTCCAGAAGGTCTTCTGCATCAGGATGGGCAAGGGACACAGACTGGGAGACTGGCCCCCCTACCGGATGATGGGTCCGGTGACGGTGGAGGAGTACGAGTCCAGGGCCGAGCGGTACGACACGCAACTGAAGGACCTAGTCGGCTTCGATCCGACCGGCAAGGGCACGTTCGAGAAACTCCAGGCCCTGCGCGTCTACCGTGAGAACAGGTATGACATGCTGTTGGACGCCGTCTACAAGCGCAAGGGATGGACGAAGGAGGGAGTTCCGACGGTAGAGACACTGCATGGTCTGGGGATTGACTACCCCGAGGTCCTGGAGGTGGTTCGACCGCTGCTGCCATGATGATGGTGCGGTCATGATAACGGTCAACGGAACGCCGCATTCCTGGCGCGAGGGGATGACGGTACGGGATGCCCTCGTGGAGAAGAAGTACGGCTTTCCACTCGTTATCGTAAAGATCGACGGCAAGCTCATCCCGAGGGGAGCCTACGACGAAACCGGCCTTCCGGATGGTTGCGTCCTCGAAGTGATCCACCTCATGAGCGGCGGCTGAGTTCCGTAGTGATCATGGCCGGCCGCTTCCTGCCGCCCCACCCAGCCCGAGTTGGTGCGAATCGGAGCGCCGCTCTAGGAGCACTGATCGGCAGGGCGCGGACCGCGGGAGCCGATGGGAGCGTCGATTGATTGCGGTCGTTACATTCGAGTGGGGCAGATAGTGGGCGTCTTTGACCGCAATGTCCCGGGGTCGACGGAGATCCTTCGACAGCGCACCGTCGGCATCGCCGGGTGCGGCGGCCTCGGCAGCAACGCCGCGGTCAGCCTCGTTCGGGCCGGGGTCGGCGGTCTCATTCTGGCCGACTTCGATTTCGTCGAGGAGTCCAACCTCAACCGGCAATACTATTTCCTCGATGATCTCGGGAAGCCGAAGGTGGAGGCGCTGGCCGCACGACTGCGGCAAATCAACCCGGCGATCCGGCTCGTGTTGCACCGCGACCGGCTGGACTGCGCCCGAGTTGCGCGTGTGTTCGCGGCGGCCGATCTGCTGCTGGAAGCGTTCGACCACGCGGAAAGTAAACAGTGGCTCATTGAGGCGTGGTGCGGGGCCTATCCCGAGCGCCCGGTGGTGGCAGCGAGCGGTGTTTCGGGGCTCGGGAACACGGAACGAATGCGGGTTCGGCGGGTCGGGCAGATCGTGGTTTGCGGCGACGAGACTTCGGATTTGAGCGAGGGGCTGTGCGGGCCCCGCGTGGCTCTCGCGGCGAACATCCAGGCCAATGTCGCGGTGGAACTACTGCTTCGGGAACTGAGGAGTACGTCGGAGGAACAGCCATGACGATCAAGTCCACTACCATCGGTGTCCCGTTCGCGCGGCGCGCCGTGATCGAGAAGTTCCTGCAGCAGGAGGCGTTGCATTGGAGCGTCGTGGATCCGCCGGGCGGCGATCTGTGCATCGTCGAGGCGCCGCCGAAGACCGAGTGCAGCGGACTCATCCTGCATCCGGGCGGGCGGATTTCCTGCGCCGTTGCGTTGGCCATAGCCGAGTCGTGTGGCCTGCCGGGCAAGACGGTCGGCCGCCTGCTGAATCTGCTGGAGATCAAAGTCCGGGACTGCCAGCTCGGCTGCTTCCCCTGATGACAACGGGCGCGGGACCCGAACCGGCACGAGAGGACGGTCGGGTGATCAGGCCGGTGCTCTGGGTGATCTGTGGCGCCGGACGCGGGGTGGGGAAGACGAGGCTCGCCCTCGATCTCTGCCGCGTGCTGCCCGACGCCGTCTACGCCAAGCAGGGGACGAGCCGGCGGCGTGACGAGAAGCCCGCGAGCTACTTCCACGGAGACGACGAGCTGGAGACCTTTCTTGCCGCCGAAACGCGGGCGGGTCGCCGTCACCTGGTGGTTGAAAGCAACGCGTTGGCGCGGCGGGACTTTGGTGATATCATGGTCTTCCTGGATGCACCGGTCGGGGGAAAGCTCCGCGGCGAGCCTCGGACCGATGCCGGGGAGCTGCGGGATAGGGCGCACTTTCGGATGGGCCTGGACCCGGCAACGCTTTCACCGGGATCTGGACTGGGGGCGTCTGACGACGGGTCACGCGCAACGTCAGAGACCATCGCCGTCGACGACTTGCGGGAGCACCTGGCCCGCCTTGGTCTCGACCCGGCAGCCATGTCGGCCGTAATCGAAGTCTTTCAGGCTCAGGACGCGTGGAATCGAGGGGGGGAACAGTCATGAAGAAGACCCATCTGCTGGCCATTCTGTTCTTCAGTGGGGCCTGGGGGCTTTCCGAGGCCGTGCTGGGAGACACTCTATACGCGCGGCAGGTTCCGTTCGCCTCGGTCTTGCTGACGATCGTCGCGTTCGTGCTACTCGCGGTGGCCCGTCCGTTCCTGCCGCGTTGGGGCGGCGCCACGGCCATCGGGCTCTTGGCCATGCTGTACAAGTGTCTGAATGTCCCCTTCTTCGGCTGCCACCTGACTGGGATCGCGGCGCTCGGCGTCTCCTGGGATCTGGTTTTCGGCTTGGCAAGCCGCGGTTGGTCGTTCCGGGGATTCGCCGACCCGGTCGCGAGTGGCGTGGGTGGCGTGGGTGGCGAGGGCACCCGGGTCTGGTTTCGCAATTCCGCTCTCGGCGCAGCTGCGGCCTACCTAGGGTATGTGCTGTTCGTGCTCGCGATGGTGTTCGTGTTCCGCTCCGAGCATTGGGTCCAGAAGGGTCTGACCGGCGCCCTGCAGCATGTTTTCGTCTCCGGGAGTTTGGCGGCGGCTGGATGCGCGGTCGTGGTTCCGCTGGGTCTGCGGCTGGGAGAGAGAGAGAGCGGGAGGGCCGCCGTACCGGGCCTGCTCGGTTTGCGGCCGCGGTTGGGTGCGGCCATCGCCGGTTTCGCCGCGCTTGGGCTTTGGGTCTACGGCGTGGTGGGGAAGATTCTGCGGGGCTGAGGGGGCTACCGGCTCCAACCCCACAGCCCCGGATCCGCCAGCGTGCGCCCATGCCGCCGCGTGATCAACCCCTGGCTCAGGAACTGAAGCAGGTACCAAGCGCCCCCCGCCTTGTAGTTGGTCCCCGACAGGCCGTCGCCGCCGAACGGTTGCTGGTCGACGGTGGCACCGGTGGTCTTGCGGTTGATGTAGAAGTTCCCCGCATACTCGGAAAAGACCGGCACCCAGCGATCGAGCCAGGCCTCGTCCCTTGACCACACGGCCCCGGTCAGGCGGTACGGGTGCTTGCGGATGATCCGTAGCGCATGGTCGGCGTCCTCGACAACGCGAATGGCCGTGACCGGCCCGAAGATCTCTTCGCGAAGCAGTTCGTGATCGTCGGCATCGACGAGGAACAAGGTCGGCTGGATCCAGAATCCCTTTTCCGCCGTGTGTTCACCACCCCAGAGGGTCTTCACGTTCGGATCCTTCTTTGCGCGCTCGATGTAGCCGGTAATGGAATCGTAGGCGTTTCGGTTGATCACCGGCCCCATGTCGGTGAAAGCGTCGGTAGGGTCGGCGGTCCGCCACGATTTCATCTGCATGAGAATCGCGGCTTCGAGATCGGGCCAGGCCCGTCGGTCGGGGAGCACCAGGCTGTTCGCCGAGCACTTCTGCCCCGCACGCCCGAAAGCACCGTGGACGATGCACCAGGCTGCGTCCCAGGCGTCGACATCCCGGTCGACCATCATGAAGTCCTTGCCGCCGGTTTCGGCCACGAAGCGCGGAAAATGCGGCCGCTGGGCCATGGCGCAGTAGAGGCTACCGGCAATCGTGCGTGCCGTATCGACCCCTCCGGTGAAGTTGACCGCATTCAGCTCACGATGCCCGAGGACCGGGGCCATGATGTCCCGACCCGAGCCGGTGACCATGTTGATGACGCCGGGCGGGAAGCCGGCATCGCGGATCGCTTGCATCAGCATCCACGAGGTCATGGGGGCATCGGAGGCCGGCTTCCAGACCACGCCGTTGCCGCACAGCGCCATGGCGGTGGGGAGGTTGTAGCCGATAGCTAGGGGGAAGTTAAACGGCGTGATCGCGGCGGTGAACCCCTTGAGCGGGCGCAGCGCCATCGTGTTCGTCTCGGCCTTGCCGTCGCCCATGATGGTCGCCGCAAGCTCGAGCAGCCAGTGCGGGTTGAAGCGGATGAAGTCCATCATCTCGGCCCAACTTCCGGCGACTTCGTTGGGCGTGAAGCCGCACTCCACCGCAGCCACCGCCATCGTCTCGTACCGCCGCTGCCACAGGATCCACTCCAGATCGCGGAACTTCTGCACGCGCGCTTCGATCGGAAGCCGACCCCAGGTTTCGCGTGCGGCAAGGGCGGCCTGCACCGCTGCCTGGGCATGCTCCGGCGTGGCCTTCTGCGCGAGACAGAAGACCTCCCCGGTGGCCGGGTTCACCGACTCGATCTTCTCGGAGGCCAGGATCTCTTCGCCGTTGATGACGAGCGGGACCTCGAAGTCGGAGGGAATCCCATCCACGGCCCGGCGCAGCGCGTCGCGGGCCGCATCGTCGCATCGGTAGTCGATGACCGGCTCGTGGGCAGGCTTGGAGATCGAGATGCTCCGCATGACTCCTCCTCGGGTACAGGCTCAGACCTCGCCGACGCGGTGACGACCGCCCAGTTTGGATGCGCGCGGCCTGCCCGGGAAAGGGGAATTCCAGGCGCGAGGAGGGGACAGCCGTGTCACGGAGCCCCCTCTCGGGGAACGGGATCCGGCCGGTCTTGACGAGCCGGAAGGGCAAGTCGTGGCAGCCGTCGCTTCTTCGACCCCGGGCATGTCAATCCATAAGCGGCTTCCCGTTCCCGCCTTCGGTTCGATCCCGTGACTCGAGGCCCTTCATGTCTGAGTCCCCGTCACGCCCTGCGAGAAGCCGGTTCGCCACCGTGGTCGCCTCGTTCGCGTCGTGCGCGTACCCATCGGCCTCCACCTGTCGCCACAGGCCTGGCGAGACGTTGAACGGATACCCTCCCACGATCACCTTGATCCCCCGACCGGGTTTCGACAAACGGACCCGGGTGATCAGATCGGCGGTCTCGTGGATGTGGGCGGTGATCGTGGTGGAGACAGCCAGCAGATCACACCGGCTCTCCGCGAGGCCCCGCAAGATCGCTTCAGCGGGCGTGTTGGCGCCCAAATAGACCGTATCCCACCCATCCATCTCGAAGAAATCGGCAACCATGCGGATGCCGACCTCGTGCAGCTCGTCGCCGACGCAGGTAGCGATCAGTCGCCGCCCGTTGCGCGGTGTGCGGACGATGTACGGGTACAACTGCGACATCGCCAGTTGGGCGGCGGCAGTGCAGTAGTGCTCCCGCGCCACGCTGATCTCGTGGGCATGCCAGAGTTGCCCGATCTCGCGAAGGCAGGGCTGAAAGACGTGCAGATAGAGGTCCCGGATGGGTACACCATCTGCCGCGGCATCGACGACCATCTGACATGCGGTCCGGCGATCCGTTCCCAGCAATGCGTCCAGGTACCGGCGAGCCAGGTCGTAGTACGGCATGCCCTCGTGGAGGATCGCCGGTCGGGCCGCCGGCTCCGCGCCTAGTAGCCGGATCCCCTCGTCGATGTAGGCGCAGGCGCTGTTCTGCAGGTGAGGAGGCAGCATCTCGGCGAGAGCTTCCCGGGTGCAGCGAAGGGTCATGGGCAAAACGTCGTGGGAAAAGCCGAGTCCGGCGAACAAGTCCCGGACCCACGCGACATAATCCGCGAACAGATCCAGGTCCGAGACCAACAGGGCGTCGGCCAGGTACGAGAGATGGTAGCCGGCATCCCGCAGGCTCTTTTCATGTCCCGCGGCGTCGAGCCTGTTCCAGACCTGGTCCTGGATCCGATACTGCCGGAGGACGACTCTCTCCGCGAGCGCCCGATGTCGCAGTTGAATGGCCGCGCCGGCTTCGCGATTCAATTCGGCCACGACACCCCCCTGGTGGTCCGACCGGGACTCGCCTCCCTCCAAGCGACCGTCAGTGAACCTAATCGAGCGATCGGATCGGACGCAATGCGATTTCCGGACCACCCGCGCAGAGGAAGGCTACTCGTACTCCGCGAAAACGCCATCGGGAGCTGTCTTCGCCCATGGCGAACCGGGACCGATGGCGATAGACCCGCATCGGCACTGGGATACGGGACTTCCGCGGACGACGGGCATCGCTCTGGGTTGCGACCACAGCGCCGTCGCCGCCATCGAACCCCGGCCCGCGGGAAACGGTGCCTGAGACGCGGACAGCATCACGACGGGTGGCCGGCAACCGTGTGCTCGCGCGGACACGATCGCGAAAATCCGAAAGATGTTCGTCGGAGGTCCGGGAAGGCTTTGCACCGACCGTGTGGAGCGTTGCTCCCGGCCGGGCCGGATGCTTCCCGCGGTCCGGCATGAGTGCATCCGCCCGGCCTCTTCTCACGGGGATGGGGGGCGGCCGATGGGGACCGCGGCGAGAGGCGGAGTCGACAAAATCACCCGGGCCATGGCACCGTCGCACCTGGGAAGGGAAGCTAGCGATCCGGCCGCCCTCATGATCGCATTCCGGGGGGCCGCGGCTGGATCGGCCGGGACCCCGACCGGCGACAGGCTCCCCGACCGCATCAACAGCCCGGCAACCTCGCGCCCGCCTTCGGCGTACACTGTAGACGCTGGCGACGCCGGCTGGACGGATCGATGAGTCAGAAGGAGGCGCGACGGCACAATGAAAATGAAGAGGAAGTATCTGTTGATCGGCGCGGCGATCGTGGTCGCGGGCGGCATCACCGGCGGATTGGTCCTGCGCGGTCGCTCCCATAAGCCGCTGGAGGTCCAGACCTCCAAGGTCGACCGGCAGAAGATCGTGCAGAAGGTCAGCGCTACCGGGAAGATCCAGCCCAAGACCCAAGTGAAGATCAGCGCCGACGTGAGCGGCAAGATCAAGAAGCTATGCGTGATCGAAGGGCAATGGGTGGAGAAGGGCGCGCTCCTCGTCGAATTGGACAGGGAACGCTTCCTTGCCGCGGTCGAAAGCGGGGAGGCGACCGTTCGCTCCGCCCAGGCGAACGCCACGCTGGTCCGCCACAACATGGAGCGGGCCGAGAAAGAGTTCAACCGGTCCGAGGGTCTGCTGGCCCAGGGGTTGGAGTCCCAGGCGATCTTCGACGCCAAGAAGGCCGATCTCCAGGTCGAACGGGCGCGTCTCGACTCGGTGCTCGACCAGGTGGAGCAGGCCAAGGCGGCCCTGAAGCAGGCCCGCGACGACCTCTCGAAGACGACCATCTATGCCCCGATGGCCGGGACCATCAGTGAATTGAGCAAGGAGCAGGGGGAGATCGCCCTCGGCTCCCAGTTCCAGGCCGACGTGATTCTCGTCATCGCGGACCTCTCGGACATGGAGGCGCAGGTCAACGTGGACGAGAACGACATCGTGTCAATCGCAGCGGGCCAGCAGGCCGAGATCGAAGTCGATGCCCTGCTGGATCAGAAACTGAAGGGCGTTGTCTACGAGATCGCCAGCAGCGCCAGGGCCGCCGGCACGGGTAGCTCCGACCAGAAGACCGGCTTCGACATCAAGATCGCCATCACAGCACCCCCGGCAACGCTTCGCCCGGGAATGACGGCCAGCGCGGACATCATCACCAAGTCCAACGACAGCGCACTGGGCGTGCCCCTCCAGAGCGTCGCGGTCAGGACCTTAGACCAGCTCACGACCAAGGGCCAGAACCGACAGGACACGGAAAAGCGGTACCAGGCCGACGCCGACGGGTTCGTGGAGATCGTCTTTTGCATCGACAAGGGCAAGGCCGTCGCCCGGCAGGTCAAGACGGGCATCCAGAGCGACGACTTCATCGAGATTCTCGACGGCCTAGCCGAGGGGAACGAGGTCGTCACCGGCAGCTATCGCGCCATCTCCCGCGACCTCGAGAACGGCGCCCTGGTGACGATCGACAAGAATCCCGCGAAGATCGACGGCCCGAAAGCGACCGCGCATCGGGAGTAGCGCCATGATGCCGGCATCGAGAGAGATTTCCCTGTCGCTCAAGGAAGTCGTGAAGACCTACGTGATGGGTACCGACGTCGTGCATGCCCTGAACGGCGTGTCGCTTGATCTCGCCCGCAACGAGTATGTCGCCATCATGGGGCCGTCCGGGTCGGGCAAGTCGACGCTGATGAACGTGATCGGCTGCCTCGACGTGCCGACCTCGGGAACGTACCACCTCGAAGGACAGATGGTCGCCCGGATGTCCGAGTCCCAATTGGCGGAACTTCGCAATCGCCGGATCGGGTTCGTGTTCCAGACCTTCAATCTCATCGCCCGGGCCACCATCCTCCAGAACGTCGAGTTGCCCCTGGTCTACGGCGGCGTCGGAAGATCGGAGCGTCGCTCTCGCGCGGTGAGCGCCCTCGAAAAGGTCGGCCTGGCGGACCGCATGAAACACAAACCGAACGAGCTCTCAGGAGGCCAGCGGCAGCGAGTGGCGATTGCGCGCGCCCTCATCTTCAACCCGTCCATCATTCTCGCCGACGAGCCGACCGGCAATCTCGACACCAAGACCGGTGACGACATCATGGCCATCCTCGACGGCCTGCACGCCGCGGGCCAGACGATCATTCTGGTGACCCATGAGTTGTACATCGCGGAGCACGCTCAACGCACGATTCGCCTGCGGGACGGTGTGATCGAAAGCGACATGGCGGCATGACCATGGTGATCGAAAGCGACGTGGCGGCATGACCATAGCAACCGACATCCGGGAATCGCTCCGCATAGCTTTCGACGCCCTGCGCGCCAACAAGGCCCGCGGGGTCCTGACAACCCTGGGCATCATCATCGGCATCGTCGCGGTGGTGCTCACCATGACCGCTGCCAACGGACTGCGCAACCGCTTCCGCGAGAGCTTCTCCGCGGTGGGTACGGACGTCCTTTACGTCTCGCGCATGCCCTGGGTGGTGATGGACGATTTCTTCCTGTACCGCAATCGGCCCAATATCGAGCTTCGGGAAGCCCGCACGCTGGAGCGCAAGCTGCGAGGGAAGGCAATCGTCAATCCCACGATCAACGGTAACCGGGACCTGCTCTACCGGACCGAGACCATGAGCGGCGTGGACGTCATCGGCACCACGGACAAGCAAACCAGGATGTCCAGCGCACAGCCGCAGAGCGGCCGCTTCCTGATGGCATTTGACGTCCTGTACAAGCGACACGTCTGCGTGATCGGGACCGATGTGAAAGACGGCCTGTTCGGGACCGTGGACCCGGTCAACAAGAGACTCCAGATCGGCCGCACGAGGTTTCGGGTCATCGGCGTGATGGAGAAACAGGGTGGGAGTTTCCTGGGCGGCCCGAACTTCGACCGGCAGGTCTTTATCCCGATCACGTCGTTCGTCCGGGTGTTCGGAGGGGACCACGGCCGGACGGATGTCATGGTGGCGGTCAAAGCACCCACCCAGGAGGCGATGGAGGACCTTGAGTACACGCTGATCGGCGAGATGCGGAAGATCCGCGCTTTGCGACCCGCCGAACGGGACAACTTCTCGGTGAACAAGCTGGACACCTTGGTGGGCAGCTTCAACAGCGTGATGGGCGTGGTGCTCCTGGTGGGACTGCTGGTGACCGGCATCTCCCTGTTCGTCGGCGCGGTGGGGGTGATGAACATCATGTTCGTCTCGGTCACGGAGCGGACCCGGGAGATCGGCATTCGCAAGGCGATCGGCGCAACCCGGCGCAGCATCTTGCTCCAGTTTCTGCTGGAGGCGTCGGCCATCGGCCTGTTCGGCGGCTTGGTCGGCATCGTGCTGGCCGCAATCCTGACCGCCGTGATCAACGCCGTGCTGATGCCGGCGAGCGTGTCCGTGCCGATCGTAGTCCTCGCCGTGGCGGTGTCGATCTCGGTCGGCGTGCTGGCCGGCGTGGTGCCGGCATACCGCGCGGCCAGGATGGACCCGATCGAGGCTCTTCGTTATGAGTAGGGCACAGCGTCGAAACGACGGCGGCGATGGCTGGACCCGATCGCGGTGGCTTGTCATGAGCAGAACCCATCGGGGAAGCGGCGCTGGTAACGATTATCCCGGGAGCGGGCGATCCAGGCGCCTTGCCGTGTGCGTCGCGCAGTACGGGAGTGACCACGATGCTGCCCTTTGACACGCTCTTCATGTCGCTGGGAGCGATCCTCAGCAACAAGCTGAGGTCCAGCCTCACTCTGGTGGGGATCGTGGCCGGCGTGGCTTCGATCATCGGCGTGATGACCGGCATCTCCGTGGTGCAGGGAACCATGGAGAAGGAGATGAGCGTGCTGGGCGCCCAGACCTTCCAGGTCCAGAAGTGGCCGGCGGGCGGTTTTCACACGGACGCCACCCGGCGCCACGCCATGCGCCGGCCCCCGCTGACCCTGGCGAATGCGGACGCCATCCGGGAACAGGTCAAGACCGCGGACCTCGTGGGATCGGAACTCTGGGAGTTCGGGTTCATCGCCGAGTACCGGGGAGAGAAGACCAATCCGAACCTTTCCATCGTCGGCGGCACGCCCGAGTACTCGATCAACAACACGCACTACGTAGGGCTGGGGCGGAACATCTCGCAGATGGACGTCCGCAGCGGTGCCAACGTGGCGGTCATCGGACATGCGATCGGGGAGAAGCTGTTTCCGTTCGTCGACCCGGTCGGCCGGGACATCCGGTTGGACGGGCGCAAGTACCGCGTGATCGGCGTGTTCGACGAGAAGAAGTCCGCCTTCGGCGGCAGCTTCGACAACTACGTCCTCATCCCCATCACGACGTTTACGAGCACGTACGGCATGGTGGACCGCGGCGGCTTCACCCGCTCGGTCAACATCACGGTTCGCGCGAAGACGCCCGCCCTCATCCGTGATGCCATCGAGGAGACGCGCCAGGTGCTGCGGCGCGACCGAAACGTCAAGACGGGCGAGGAGGACAACTTCGAGTTCTTCAACAGCGAGAGCCTCATCACACAGTTCAACGACATGAGCAAGGGGGTGAAGATCGCGGGCTTCGTCATCGGCCTCGTCGCCCTGCTCGTGGCGGGCATCGGCATCATGAACATCATGCTGGTCGCCGTGACGGAGCGGACCCGGGAGATCGGCATCCGCAAGGCGCTGGGGGCCAAGCCGGAAAACATCTTGGCGCAATTCCTGTTCGAAGCGGTCATTCTGTGCAACATCGGCGGCGTCATCGGCGTGCTCGCGGGCTACGGCCTGGGCAACCTCGTCTCCGTGTTCGCCCATTTCGAGATGAGCGTGCCGCTGGAATGGGCGGCCATCGGGCTCGGGTTTTGCTCCGCGGTCGGCATCGCCTTCGGTCTTTTGCCCGCGGTCAGAGCCTCGCGGCTTCATCCGATTGAGGCGTTGCGGTACGAGTGAGGCGGACGCCCGGACAGTTCAGATCCTCGCGTGGAAGGCTCAGGTACGGTCGTGCGGCGGGATGTTCGAATGCGATCGAATCTTCAGACACAACGGGCTCACCGACGTCATGACTCTCTCAACCGGTACGCCTTCTCGATCACCGCGGCCAGGTCAGGCCCCTTCCAGTAGGGCTCGATCCAGCGCAAGCTCCGGTTGATCCAGTGCTTGGCGGGCCAGCGCCAGTGGCCGCGCACGATGAAGCGGGCAAACATCGCACGCCCCCCGGGCGCCCGCGAGAGATC
Organism: Candidatus Eiseniibacteriota bacterium; assembly: GCA_903844735.1. Lineage (GTDB taxonomy): Bacteria > Eisenbacteria > RBG-16-71-46 > CAIMUX01 > CAIMUX01 > CAIMUX01. The sequence goes on along the minus strand of CAIMUX010000135.1, from coordinate 3,147 downwards.
TTCGAGTTGCGCACGCGCCGAATGTCGATCGTGCCGGGAAGAAAGAAGACGGAGTCGGACTCCAGCGGACGAGACGCGGACGAGTTCGCCGGCCGTGCGCGCCGGGCCAGCGACCGGTGCTCGGGCGTCACCCCGGCGCTCGTCGCGTACAGGATGGCGTTGAGCACCAGCCGCAATAGTCCGCGGGCCGGACTGCTGTCGCGGACCTCGGGCTCGGTGACGGGCCGCGGTGCCACGGAATCGAGAAAGGCGCGCAGGGACTGTTCATCACCCGCGGGTACCTCATAACGGACCAGGCTCGGGAGATCGGCGCCGAGCGCGTCGAAGGCGATGGACAGAAGGCGCTCTTCTCCTCCGGGCCGTTCGGTGACGTATACGGTCACGACCAGCAGGATCTGCCCGCGCAACGGATCGTCAGGATGGCGCGCCAACAGGCGCTCGCCGAGTGAGAGAGCGTGGCGGTCGGTAAAGACGATGGCGAAGCTCGGGAACGGTGTACGGAGCTCCCGGCCCGCGACATCCACCTCCGTGTTCTCGAGCATGTACGACAGCGCGGCGTCCACCCAGAACCGTTTGCGCCGATGCAGGTCGAGATTGACCATCAGCGGGAGGTACGGCGCCGCCAGAGCCGCTTCCCGGCCGGAGTCGCCCGCGAAGGTGCGCTCAAGGCGCAGGAAGCGTTGTAGGGCCAGGTCCAGGGACAACTCTTCTTCCGTCAACGTTGTCGCGGTATCGGAGAACGACGGCAGGGAGCGGAAGCATTCCGCCGCCGGCGGCTTGCTTCGGCGCTCCCGGGCACCCGCTCGCGGCGTTTGACCGTCGAGCCCTGACACAGGCTCGTCCACCCAAGCGCGATAGTGGGTCGCTTGGTGCTGCAGCACCAGCGCCCCTTCCAGGTCGGGGTCGAGCGCAGCCGGGGCCGGGCGCCTCGCTCGACTTGCCGCCGCGCTGCGCTAGTCAATCGGTGTCTCGACGTCGGCAGGGCGAGAGTGCTTGGACTCACCGTCGTAGGCGAACCTTCTCTTGAACGGAAAGACCTTGTGTTCGCCCCTGGAGGTCGGCTAGATGCCTGTCCGGCGGCTCGGAATGGGGCGAAGAGCGCCAGGGGGCGATGATGCTTATCGGCTGCTGGCGTGGCTGCCGGAGTTGAATGCGAGGATGCGGAACGGGTAAGCTCCGGTCTGAGCAACAACCACCAAGTCGAGTGTTCCTCAGGGAGGACGCACATGGGCCCGGACTTCGATCACTTGATTCCTGAGCTCACGAGCATATGCCGGCGCTTTCGCGTCCGGACTCTGGAGATCTTCGGCTCCGCCCTCCGAGACGACTTTGATCGTGCGCGAAGTGATCTTGATTTTCTCGTCCAATTCGAGGATGTCCCTGTCGTCCAGTTCGCGGACCTGTTCTTCGGACTGCAGGAGGCTCTGTCTGCTCTCTTTGAGCTCCCCGTTGACCTGCTGACCCCGGAGTCCATAGCGAATCCGTTCCTGCTCGAGGGGATCAACCGAGGGCGAAAGGTCCTGTATGCAGCTTCAGAGTCGCAAGTATCTCGAAGATGTCCGGCAGGCCGTGGAGGCGGTGAGACAGTTCACCGCGGGGAAGGACTTCCTCCAATACCAGCAAGATGCGCTTCTCCGATCGGCCGTCGAGAGACAGTTCGAGATCATCGGAGAGGCCCTACGGCGCATATCGTCGATCGATCCTCCCACCGCACTCCAGATCACGGACTATCAGAGAATCATCGCGTTCAGAAACATCCTCAGCCACGCCTACGGGCGGGTCGATCACCGACTCGTTTGGGCCCTCGTCGAGGGAAAGCTCCACAAGCTGCGAGAGGAAGTGGAGTTCCTGCTCACCGAGAGCTGACCGTAACTTCGGGTGAGGCGATTCGCCGTGAACCACCAACGCAAGGCAGATCCCCCGCCAATGGCCCGGCACGAGCGAGCGAGAACGCGCCACATCGTCCGAAGTCCGCTCCCGCCTCCAGCCCCGGCAACCGGACGTTCTCCCGAAGCGATGCCAGACCGTCAGCTTCCGTGAAAATGCTTTCTCCCCCGGCAGGAGATCGCAGGAGACAAGGTGGACCTGCCTGCGTGGCCATCGACCCCTCCCCCTCACCGCTCCATCAGCTCCCGCAGCCGCGCGTACCCGCGGCGGCTCACCGGAATCTCACGCCCGTCCCGCAGTACGGCGATTCGGCTGTCCTTGGCGTAGGGCTCGATGCGGGCGATTCGATCCAGCGCCACGATCATCCGTCCGTCACGCAGCGAGGCTTCGAGACACACAGTTCCACCTTCGGATCGGCCTGCAACACCGTGCTTGACCGCGTTCTCCACCAGCGGCTGGAGGAGAAGCGGAGCCAGCAGGCAGGAGAGCGCCTCCGGATCGACGTGCCGCTCCAGCTTCAGGCGCTCACCGAAACGCACCTGCTCGATGGCGAGATACCGGTCGACCAGGGCCAGTTCCTCGGAAAGCGTCACCACCTCGCATCCGCCCAGGTGGAGCGTGAGCCGGAGGAAGTCCCCGAGCCCTTCGCACATGCGGCGCGCGCAGGATACGGTTGCTGGAGATCCGCAGATGCGCGGGAATCGGCGAACGGCGGCGGGCGATCGGCCAACGGAGCGAACGGAGGGCGAATGGAAGTGCCTCTCGATATCTGCTACGATCCCCCGCGCCATGGCATCGATCTTGGTCATCGAGGATGAGAAAGACCTGCAGAAGGTCCTCGACTACAACCTCCGGCAGGCGGGACACCAGGTGTGGACCGCCTCCCGCGGCCGGGACGGCCTGCGCCTCGCCAAGCAGCACCACCCCGACGTGATCCTGCTCGACCTGATGCTCCCGGACATCCCGGGTACCGATGTCTGCCGATCCCTCCGCGCCGCGCCCGAGACCGCGGGGATCTGCATCATAATGCTGACCGCTCGCGGCGAGGAGATCGACCGCGTCCTTGGCTTCGAGCTCGGGGCCGACGACTACGTGGTGAAACCGTTCAGTGTTCGGGAACTGCTCCTCCGCATCCAGGCGGTTCTGCGCCGCGGTGGCCCCCAAGCCCGGGCTTCCGCCATCGTGCACTTCGGTACGCTCCGCCTGGACCGGGAAGCCCACCGCACCTGGGTCGAGGACGAGGAGGTCGAGTTGACGGCC
>CAIMUX010000134.1 GCA_903844735.1 Candidatus Eiseniibacteriota bacterium | reverse complement strand
GTAGGTCGCGCCCGACATTGCCACCCCCGCACACGCGTGAAGACCGCCCGAACTCCGGCCGATGACCACCTGAGACCGATCCCGGAAGCTGCTGTCAGGCCCGTCCGCGTGTCTTGATCAACAGAAGTCGATCCATAACCTGGATGATTCGGGCGCGCCGGCCCGGTGAGGCCGGGCGGAACGGGACCAACCAGGCCTTGATTGGGCGGAGTGCGACCAGCCGGCGTAAGGCGGGCCCGGTGACGCCGGCTCAAGCGGGACGGCTTCGTTCGATCGACCCGGCGAAAACGGTCAGATTGGGGCGGGCTGGTGGGGCCCCTTTCTGCTTCGCCGACCCGGTCGATGATCACTACGACGGGTCGACCTTGCCCTTACGGCAGCTCTGTGGCCATGGTCCGCACGAAATGGAGCAGTCAGTCATCGAGTAGACGATCCGGCCTTCTCCAGCGACTCTGTTACCATCCGCGGGGCTAGGCCGTCTGCGGTCATGCGGGCCGGAGTTTCCCTTGTCGCACTCGAAAGGATCGCCCATGCCAGCGCCGGAGTTTTCCGCTTCACCCGCGTCCACGTGTTCCGCGGGCGCCACGGCCGATCTCGTCCCCCGCATTGCCCGCGAGGTGAAAATCCCGCCCGCCGCCGTCGCGGCGATCATCCGTCTCCTCGATGAGGGCTGTACCGTGCCGTTCATCGCGCGGTACCGCAAGGAGGCCACGGGCGGAACGGATGACGCGGCCATCGTCCGCACCCAGGAGCGGCTGGAGTTTCACCGGGAGCTTCTCGATCGAAAGCAGACGATCCTTGAGACCATCGCCGGCCAGGGCGCACTAACTCCCGAGCTCCGCTCGGCGATCGAAACGGCGGCGACGCGGGCGGAGCTGGAGGATCTGTACCTTCCGTATCGTCCCAAGCGCCGAACACGCGCGACGATCGCGCGGGAGAAGGGCCTCCAGCCTCTGGCCGATCGGATGATCGCCCAAAGAGATCGGCACGGCACTATCGAGGATCTCGCCCAAGCCTTCGTTGATGTGGGAAATGGTGTCGCAACGGTCGAAGAAGCGCTCCAGGGCGCGCGCGACATCGTCGCCGAACGCGTGACCGAGACTGCGATCTGCCGCGCGCGCATCCGTGACCTTACCTGGCGAACGGGCCTCCTCCACGCTCAGGCAGCGCGCGGGAAGGCCGACATCAAGAGCAACTTCAGCGACTACTACGACTACCACGGTCCCGTGGCGCGAATCCCCTCCCATCGTGTCCTCGCGATCTTTCGAGGCGAGAAGGAGGGCTTTCTCTCGGCGCGCATCCAGCCCGATCCGGATGAAGCGATGGAGGTGCTTCGTAAGCTGGTCCTGGACCCGCGCGGATCGATCTGGACCGACGAAGTGCGTCGCGCGACTGACGACGCTTACGGGCGTCTCCTGTCGCTGCAGATCTCGACCGAGGTGCGCGTAGAGCTGAAGGCGCGGGCCGACAGGGAGGCGATCGAGGTCTTTGCGCGAGGCCTTCGCGATCTCCTGATGGCGCCACCGTTCGGCGGCCGGCCGGTGCTTGCGGTCGATCCGGGACACCGAACCGGATGCAAGGTGGCGGTTCTGGGCGCTACGGGCCAGCTTCTCGATCATGGCGTCGTCTATCCGACGGAACCGAAGCGCGATGTGAAAGGGACGGAAGCGGCCCTCGATCGCTGGTTCGCTCGTTTCCCCGATCTCGCCGCCGTCGCGGTGGGCAACGGGACGGGCGGGCGGGAGACGTTCGATGTCATACGCGCGTTTCTCGACGATCGCCGGCACCTGGCCACCGCCGTTCTCGTCAGCGAGTCCGGTGCCTCGGTCTACTCGGCCTCCGCAGTGGGGCGCGAGGAGTTCCCGGATCTCGACGTGACGGTGCGCGGGTCGGTGTCGATCGGGAGACGTCTGCAGGACCCCCTGGCCGAACTGGTCAAGATCGACCCGAAGTCCATCGGCGTTGGCCAGTACCAGCACGACGTGGATCCCACGCTGCTCAAGCAGAAGCTGCACGACGTGGTCGTCTCGTGCGTGAACCGGGTGGGGGTGGACCTAGCGACCGCCTCCCCTTCCCTACTGCGCTGTGTTTCCGGCCTTACCGGGCGGATGGCGAAGGAGATCGTCGCCTGGCGGGAGGCGAACGGGGGATTTCGCAACCGCACGCAGCTCCTCGATGTCCCCGGACTTGGGAAGAAGACGTTCGAGCAGGCCGCAGGTTTTCTGCGCATCAAGGGGGACCACCCGCTCGACGACTCGGCCGTCCACCCTGAGCGCTATGCCCTCGTGGAGCGGATCGCGCGAGATCTGGGCCGCCCTCTCCAGGAGCTGATCGGCGATCGCGCTGCCGTCGACACGGTCGAGCTGTCCCGCTATGTGGACGACACGATCGGTCTTCTGACGTTGACCGACATCGCCCGCGAACTGGAGAAACCGGGGCGCGACCCGCGGGCGGCGTTCGAGGTGGTCGAGTACCAGGAAGGGATCAACCGGATCGAGGACCTGCGTCCTGATCTGGTCCTGAACGGAACGGTGACGAATATCACGAGCTTCGGTGCTTTCGTGGACATCGGCGTCCACCAGGACGGCCTCGTGCACGTGAGTCGGATCTCGCAGCGGTTCATCCGCGACCCGGCCGAAGTGCTGCATGTCGGGCAGACGGTCAAGGTGCGTGTCGTGGAGATCGACATGGAGCGCCGCCGGATCAGTCTGAGCATCCGGGATGCGTGAGCCGACCGGACTGCCTTGTCCGTGTTCCGTGAGTTCCTGGTTCTGCGGAAAGGGTCGACGTCTCCTACCGGCCGACGAAGCTGAGGTTCAGCGGTTCGATCTCGATGTTGCCGAGGTTGTCGATCGGTTCCCCATTCGGCTTTGTGATCATGAGCGTCCCGCGAGCGAGGCTCAGATTCGCGGAGCCTGCGGCAAGCGCGCGACAGCGCAGTCGCATGAGGACGGCGCTCTCACTGATGCTCCGCCCGCTATTGCGCAGAAACGTGAAGCCGATGCTCACCCGGTTCGAGTCCGGTTCGATCTCATGGACGACGAGATAGGAACCAGGATCGGTGAATAGAGACGGATTGTAGATGATCTTGCCGATCTTCAGCAGGCCGTGCGGATAGTTCACCTGAAACGCCGCGCCGAACACGTCTTGCAGGTTGTAGGCCACCACCTTGACGTCGAGGCTGTCGCCCGTGACATAGGTTGCCGCGTCCGCGTACAGGGCGACCGCGAATTGCGTCGAGGCTGCGAACTCCCAGGTTCCTGCGGTGGTGAAGGTCCAGGTCGAAGACCATTCGCCCGCGACGCCTCCGCTCTCGGCCCGAACACGCCAGAAGTACCTCGTGCCCGGAAGGAGTGGCCCCACGCTTGCGCTCGTGTCGGCCAAGCCCGGAGTGTCCGAGGCCGGATCCTCGAAGGCGATCGCCAAGCCTACCTGCAGCTCATAGCTTGCTGCTCCCTGCGATGGGCGCCAGCGCAGATTCGGTCGGAGGGGCTGCAGCGCGACCCCATCGGCGGGAGAGACCATGATCGGCGTGGCCGGCGTAGGCGGTTGCGTAGGCGGTGCCTTGGTCTCGTTGTTGGAACAGCCGGCGACGGAGATGAGAAGGCCGAAGAGAGCGATGCGCGCGAATCCCGTCAGAGTCATGCTGTGATTCTCCATTCTCATTTGAGCAGCATCGCCTTGCCGGCGGCCCGGTAGGCGCCGGCACCCAGCCGATAGTAGTAGATGCCGGAGGGTACCGGTTCACCCCGGAGGTCCATGCCGTCCCAGGTGATCGCGGTGGAGCGAGCGATCGCGGCCGGGATGGTCGTGCTCCAGACGAGCCGCCCGCCCGGATCGCAGATCGAGAATCGCCCCTCGACTCCCGCCGGCACGGTGAGCGTCCAGGACGTCGAACCGCGGAACGGGTTGGGTTGATTCCATGCGAGGCGACACTCCGGCGGGTCGGGTGGTGTGTTCTCCAGGTAGTCGAGCAGCATGGAGCGGACCCGGGGCATGCCGGGTGCGTCCGGGCTCTGGTCGACCGCAGCGAGTAGCTCCAGACACACGCGGCGCCGATCCTGTTGCACCGGCGCGGGCAGACCCCGGCGCGCGTTCCAGTTCTCGATGATTCCGCGAACGTCGAGAGCGTTCACGCGGCCGTTCCCGTCGCAGTCGGCATACCCCGCCTGGGGCGGATTCCAGGCACCCGGGAGATGCTGTGACTCCCACGCGAGCGACCCATTCGGGCGCGCCGGCCCGGTGAGGTCGAAGTAGAGGCCGATCGGCAGGATGTCCCGCGTGTCGACCACGCCGTCGTTCCCGCTATCACCGGGATAGACGAACACCGCCGGTCCCGCATCGAAGCCCGCCTCGAAGACCGTCCGGGCGAAACGAGCCCCATCCTTGATGGCGGTGACACTGGTCAGGCGGTCCCCCCCCTGGCCGACGATGAGCGCGCAAACCACCGTCTGCGTGTCGCCCGGAGCCATGTGGAACGGGCCGGAGCTCAGGATCATGCGCTGGTCGTTCGGGTCGGGGTCCAGGGAGCCTGTACCTGACACCGGGTCACCGGGGCAGAGGAAGGGCGTCGGCTGCCCGGTGTTCGGGTCGATCACAGGACTTCCGTCTGACCACAGACCCTGCATGTAGTTGTACGATTCCAGCGGATTGGTCGGATCGCTGTTGAAGTCATACCTCATGAAGGATGTCATCGGCAGGTTCCGTTGGTCCGGAATCGCCCGACCGTCCACGTAGGCCGTGTCGCCCGGCGCGGGCACGACCGGTCCCTGTAGGAAAGCGAAGCCCACAGCGGGAGGCGACGAGCCGTACTGGGCGTCCGAATTGGTCGAGTTATAGCAGTACCCGAGTGAGAGCGTCGTGTCGCACCCCGCGACGTCGTCCCGCGCGCCGAACGCTCCGCCCAGGTCGGGATCTGACCAGACGGAAACGTACATGTCGTGCAGGTCGTTTCCGGTCGGCGGATTGACGATCTTGAATCGCATGAAGACGGCATGCCCCAGCTCGCCCGATCGGTTGAACCCGAACGTCGTCTGTTGGATCTCGACGCCGAGTGGCTCCCGCGTTGATGTGTTGAGCTGGGAGCGGTTCGGGCTGATGTCGTTGCAGACCGACCAGATCGTTTGGTCGCCTGACATCTGCGGCTTGCCGTCCGGCAGGCACGGGGCGCCGTCCCCGCACGGCCACGACCGGTAGTCACCGCCGGTCGTGTCCCCCGTTTCGATTCGGTAAAGCTGGTACTCGGGCAGGGTCAGATCGACCGGCAGGCCGCTGGAAAGGATCTTGCCCGGTCCGTACGCCACCGAGTAGTCCGACGCGGAGACGCGGAGCTCTCCCTCGACCTTCGCCCCGATCCAGAGCCCGGCGGCGGACATCAACGTCTTGGTCGTCCCCTTGGGGAAGGTGAGCCCGGGAAGCTGCGCAACACGGCAGAAGCACGCATAATTGGTCATGGACATGTCGAGGGAGTTGACGTCCATGCGGGCACTGCCGTCCCAACTCAGCGTCGTCGGCGCCGTGCGAACAACGGCACCGGCGTTTCCCGCACCGAGTCCCAGCGGCAGCAGGCAGCAAAGCGCTCCGAGCCTTCGAAAACGCACGCGCATCATCTGGTCCCTCCATGTTCGTGTTTCGGCGCGGGGCCGTGCTTCGCGAAAGCTCGTGGCTCCTCACCGAGTTACCGCGAGCGCATGATACGGTACACCGACTTCGGGGTGCATTCTATCGGGCCTTCCTCAGTCATCCGGATGGAGTTTCGCCGAGTTGGGCTCGCGGCGTCTGAACCTGGGCTATCATCCTGAGAAGTGACTAGCTGTTCGTTGCTTTACAGGGTGAAGCGCATTTTTCGACATTCGAGAGAAATTTGCTTGACATCCAATTCCACTGGCCGCCTACTTCTCCATATGAAGTTGTCGATCGCCCGACGGAGGAGTGGGGGTCTTGGCATTCGATGAGCACATGACCTCTCCGGCGCGCCTGTCCATCATCGCGTGCCTGGTGCCGGGGGAGATCCTTACTTTCACGGAACTGAAGCAAAGAACAGGGCTTACGGACGGGAATCTTCATGTCCAGAGTGGCAAGCTGGCGGCGGCTGGGTATGTCGAGATCACGAAGGTGGCTCGCGGCGCTCGGTCTCTCACCCGATTCCGAATCACGGAACGGGGTCTGGAGTCTCTGAAACTTCATGTTCAGAAGTTGCAGGCCGCGCTGGTCCCGGGATCAAGGGCTATTCGCCCCAGGCAGAGCCCTTCCCGGGAGGACGATTCTCAGGTCTGGTCATAACTGCGGTACTTAGCTTGCCGGCTGCTGTTGTCTGTGGGTGATGCTCGAATGAAGGCAGGTCGGGACCGCCGGTCGGGATGGGGGAGGTAGCAGACGATGAAGATCGCTCTCGGTGCGGACCACGGTGGGTTTGAGCTCAAAGGCCTGCTTGCTGCCCATCTCAAGCGCTTGGGACATGAGGTGTTAGATCTTGGAACGTCATCCAACGAAGCAGTGGACTACCCCCGCTTCGCCCGGGCGGTCGGTCTGGAGGTTGCCGCGGGACGGTGCGATCGCGGGATCGCCATCGACGGGGCCGGAATCGGCTCTGCCATGGTCGCCAACAAGATCCCCGGCGTGCGGGCCGCGTTGGCCTACGACCTCTCAAGCGCACGTAACAGCCGCGAGCACAACAACGCCAACGTCCTGACTCTTGGCGCTGGTCTGATCGGCCCCCGCCTGGCCGAGCAGATCGTGACCGTCTGGCTTGAGACGGCGTGCACCGAGGAGCGGCATCTGCGCCGTGTGGCCATGATCGAGCCGCAAGGGGCGACCCCGCCGGTTGCGAGCGGCGCTCCCTCCATTCTCCCGGTCCGGATATCGAGTTCGACGAATGTCTCCGAAGATGACCTGGAGCGGATAGCCTGCGAATTGCACCGACTTCTGGGCGACACGAACCCCCGCGGCGCCCGCATCTCGGATGATCCTGAGGCCGCCCGGCGCCTCCTCCGACTCGGCGCCGGGAGACTCGGCTGCGGATTCGACCAAGGACGGGTGCCCGAGGATATCGCCGCCTACATCGACCACACAATCCTGCGCCCCGACGCAACCTCAGAGCAGATCCAGAAGCTCTGCGCGGAGGCCCGCGAGTACCGCTTCGCGGCGGTTTGTATTAATCCGATGTGGGTGTCCCTGGCCGCCGCGCAGCTACGCGGCACGCCGGTGAAGGTCTGCTCCGTGGTCGGCTTTCCTCTCGGCGCCACGCCTTCCGAGAACAAGGCGCTTGAGACGCGCCGCGCCATCCGGGAGGGTGCCTCCGAGATCGATATGGTCATCCAGATCGGCTCCTTGAAGGAGGGGAACGACGCCGCGGTTTTGCAAGACATCAGGGCGGTGGTCGAGGCCTGTCGGGATGGCGGAGCGATCTGCAAGGTGATCATCGAGGCCGCCTTTCTGACGGATGAGGAGAAGCGGCGGGCCTGCCGTCTTTCTCGGCGCGCCGCGGCGCATTTCGTCAAGACCTCGACCGGGTTCGGCCCCGGCGGCGCGACCGCTCACGATGTGGCCTTGATGGCCGAGGAGGTTGCCGACGCCCACATGGAGGTCAAGGCGGCCGGCGGGATCCGCACCTACGCGGACGCCGCGAAGATGATCGAGGCCGGCGCAACCCGCATCGGAGCCAGTGCGGGCATCGCGATCGTTCAGGAGTCGAAAAAGCAGGCGGTCGGCGCCTAGGTAGGCGACGCCGGAGAGTCGAACAGCCAGACAGCCGGCGCTGTAACAACGGCGCCGACGAAGTCAGGAGCCAGAGTCCGGCGCCCAGGAAACCGGCGCCGGCGAAGCGAGGAGCAAGATGGTCGATCTGAGAGCCTACGTTTTTCTCGACAGCCTGCAGCCGCAGTTTGCCTCCTTCCAGGCAACGGTGGCCCAGGGGTTCCTGCCCAAGCAAGGTCAGGCCAGCCTCATGGTGGAGATCTCCCCCGGGATCGAGATCAACCGGATCACCGACATTGCGTTGAAGTCGACAAATGTCACCCCCGGCATGCAGATCGTGGAACGTCTCTACGGCATGCTGGAGGTGCACTCGGAGAGCCAGGCCGATGTGCGGCAGGCCGGAATCTCCATTCTCCGGGCCCTGGAGGTCACCGAAGAGGATCGAATCAAGCCGCGGATCCTGTCCAGCCAGATCATCCGCTCGCTCGACGATCACCAGACGCAGTTGATCAATCGGATGCGTCACGGAAACATGATCCTGGCCGGTGAGAGCCTGTTCATTCTCGAGTGCGAGCCTGCCGCCTATGCGGCCCTCGCGGCGAACGAGGCGGAGAAGGCTGCCCGGATCAACATTCTCGAGGTACGGGCGTTCGGAAGTTTCGGGCGGTTGTATCTCGGTGGTGCGGACAGGGACATCGATGTGGCCGCTCCGGCGGCTCGTCGCGCGATTGAGGCGGTAACCGGCCGTGTCGTGACGAGCAAGTCGTAGAAGCGGATTGTCGGAGCCATTTGTCTCCCGCGGGGGCACGGCTCCCTTCCCGGGGGACGGGGGGTCAGGCGGCATGAACGGGATGTTGGAGTAGGCCGAAAAGCAAGAACGTTGAGGCTGGTTGTGGAAGCAGCTCACAGGAGCAGGTCGTAACGAGGAGGTTTTCCCATGCAGAGGACCGGAGGAGACGGACAAATGGCAGACGCCCTGGGCATGATCGAGTGTCGGAGTTTCCCGGCCATGGTCGAGGCGGCCGATGCCATGGTGAAGGCAGCCAGGGTCGAGCTGGTCAGCTACGAGAAGACGGGTGGCGGTTACACGACGGTCATCATCCGGGGAGACGTGGCGGCTGTGAAGGCTGCCTGCGACGCGGGCCAGACCGCCGCCACGCGTGTGGGGGAGCTGGTGGCCGTGCACATCATCGCTCGCCCGCACAGTAACGTGGATCTCGTCCTCCCGCTGGGGCGCCAGCCGGAGCCGATCAAAGGGAAGTAGGCGCGGTCATGAACCTGGCGAAGGTGGTGGGGACGGTCGTCTCCTCTCAGAAGGAGGACAGTCTCACGGGGCTCAAGTTTCTCGTCCTCGAGCTGGTGGATGAGCGACGGAAGGCGACCGGAGCGAGCGTGGTGGCGGCGGACGCCGTCGGGGCCGGCGTCGGTGAACTGGTCTTGTACGCGGCGGGCAGCTCCGCACGGCAGACCCGCGTGACCGACAAACGGCCGGTCGATGCGGTCGTGATGGCCATTGTGGATAGCTGGGAGATCGACGGCAAGGAGATCTACCGCAAGGGTCGGGATGACGGGGAGCTCTCGCCGTGAGCCACCTGACGGACGACCAGGTGGCGCGCATCGCGGCTCGGCTTGTCGAGCGCATGGGTGGTGCTCCGGTGCAGGCGCGGCCGCCGGAAAGCTCGACGATGGCGGTCGCGCCGATATACGCGGAGGTCCGCGGGACGGCGGCTGGGCTGGGACGATCAGAGACCCCTGCGATGGCGGCCGGGATGGCCGGATCGGAAACGAAGGTGGCTGCGATCGAGACGAGGCGACTGGACAGCGCGGCGACAGCGACGAGCGCCGGCGGTGCATCGAGCGACGGACTTTTCGACAGCATTGATGCTGCCGTCGCGGCGGCGCGCGTGGCATTTCTTCAGCTTGGCGGCACCACACTGGCCCAACGTGACCGCATCATTGCGGCAATCCGGGAAGCCATGCTCCCGGCCGCCGAAGAGCTCTCCCGGATGGCCTGGGAAGAGACCGGCCTCGGACGGGTGGAAGACAAGATTCTCAAGAACCGGCTCGTCATCACCAAGACGCCGGGGATCGAGGTCCTCCACCCGGAAGCGGTCTCGGGGGACCACGGGCTCACCCTCTTCGAGCGGGCGCCGTACGGTGTGATCGGTGCCATCACCCCGGTGACCAATCCCACCAGCACCATCATCTGTAATAGCATCGGGATGCTGGCTGCGGGGAACGCCGTGGTTTTCAATGCCCACCCTTCGGCCCGCAGATCATCGTGCCACACGGTTCGTCTCCTGAACCGGGCGATCCGATCCGCCGGAGGTCCACCCAACCTCGTCTGCACGGTCGCGGAACCGACCATCGAGACCGCCAAGGAACTCATGCGTCACCCAGGGGTGCGACTGCTGGTCGTGACCGGAGGCGCCGGCGTCGTGGAAGAGGCGATGCGTAGCGGCAAGCGCGCGATCTGTGCCGGCCCCGGCAATCCTCCCTCGGTTGTGGACGAAACCGCTGATCTGGAGAGAGCCGCCCGGGACATTGTTCGCGGCGCCTCGCTCGACAACAACATCATCTGCACTGACGAGAAGGAGGTCTTCGTCGTCCGTGCGGTGGCCGATGCGCTCCTCGAAGGGATGGTCCGCCACGGTGCCTACCGGCTCAACGCGGGCGAGCTGCGTCGCGTCGAGCACGTTATGTTCACTGCCAACCACGGTCCGGGCAAGCCGGCCGTGATGAACAAGATGCTCATCGGGAAGAATGCCGCGCGGATTCTCGAAGAGGCGGGCATCCATGTCGATCCGCAAACACGCCTGGCGGTTGCCGACGTGCCTCCGGAGCATCCGCTGGTCTGGACGGAACAGATGATGCCGGTTCTCCCGGTGGTGCGGGTGGAGGATGCCGGGAAGGCGATCGACCTCGCGATCCGGGCCGAAAGGGGGTGCGGGCACTCCGCGGCGATGCACTCCCGCAACATCGACAACCTGAGTCGCATGGCGCGGGAGATCAACACGACGATCTTCGTGAAGAACGGTCCCTGCTGCGCCGGTCTCGGCGCCGGAGGCGAAGGACACGCCAGCTTCACCATCGCCAGTCCGACCGGAGAGGGAATGACCGGACCCCTGAGCTTTACCCGCGAGCGTCGCTGCGTCGTTGTCGATCACTTCCGGATCGTCTGAGATGATCCTGCCTGCTCTGGCCCTACTCGAATTCGACAGCGTGGCCGCCGGGATCTACGCGGCCGATGTGATGGTCAAACGAGCGCCGATCGCGTTGCTCAAGGCGGGCACGGTTCATCCAGGGCACTACCTCGTGCTGGTCGGGGGGACGGTCGCGTCGGTCGAGGAGGCTTGGCGGGCGGGAAGGGGCGACGGGCAGGGCCAAGGAAACGGACAGCGTTTCCTCCTCGACGAGGTGTTCTTGCCCGATGTCCATGAAGAGGTTTTTCGGGGTGCGATGGGGGAACGGCGGGAGATCCAGGAGGAGGCGCTGGGTATCATCGAGACCCGCGGCGTGGCGTCTCTTCTGCGTGCGGCCGATGCGAGTGTGAAAGGGGCCGATGTGCGGATCGCGGAGCTTCGTCTTGCCGATGACCTCGGAGGCCGGGCCTTCGTCCTCTTCGACGGGCGACTGAACGCGGTCCAAGCGGCTTTGGAGATCGCCGGGTCTCGGATCGCCGAGGGGCAGATCCTGCACCAGAGTCTGTTGTCGCGCCTCGACGGCAATCTCCGTCGCCTGCTCGACACGACGACGCGTTTTGCCGCCTGCGTGGGATTCGAACCGGAAGGGGCGGAGCGCCCCCAGCAAGGCGCCGCCTGGTGATTGCAGCGACGGCTGTTCATGGGGCACGTCGCCTGAGCGGATTGTGCTGAAGACGCGAGGGGAGGTTGACGGATGCATCTCGGCAAAGTCATCGGCACGCTCGTGCCCTGCGTGATCTACGAAGGGATGGAAGGGGTGCCGCTCCTCTGGGTGCAGCCACTCGACAAGAACCAGCAGCCGAAGGGGCGAGCGTTTGTATGTGCGGACGGGACGCGCATGGCCGGTCCGGATGAGATCGTCTACTGGGAAGCCAGCCGCGAGGCGGCCCTGACCCTAAGTCCTTCCTTTGTGCCGGTCGACCACGCGGTGATCGGGATCGTGGACGGAGTGCAACTGGATGATGTACAACCGGATGGTGTGCGTCTGGACCGGGAGGAGACATGATCCTGGCTCGTGTCGTCGGTCGCCTCTATTCGACGATTCACCATCCGAGCATGGGGCACAAGACGATCCTTATGCTCGACCGGCTGAAGGCGAACGGCGAGCCCTCGGGAGGCTCAATCCTCGCTGTCGACACGGTCGGCGCCGGGGCGGGCCAGACGGTCCTAGTGCTCGACGAGGGGAACGGGGCTCGGCAGATCCTGGGTGAGGCCGATGCGCCCATTCGCTCGGTGGTGGTTGGGATCGTGGATGAGATTGCGCTGTCCGGTGCGGAGCAGTGTGACGTCCGCGCGACAGTAGGGTTGAGGATTCGCGGGAAGGGGTCAGGCGCGGGGCCGTCTCGCGGTGACGAATCGCGAGACATGTCTACGGCGAGCCAGTGACGCAGTGCGAAATCACGAAAGTGTCGATGGCGAGCCAGTGACGCAGTGCGAAATGCTCGGCGAGTTTGCGGCGCGTCACTGGGTGCCCGGCGGAATGTTTTGGACTTTGCAGCGCGTCACCGGGTGAGAATCGAAACTGTCTGCGACTTGGCGGTAGGTCGCCCGGGAAGGTGAAGGTGCCGAATCTTTTTCCGCCGGGATCAGAAAGTAGTAGCCGGGGTCGCTCTTCGATTCGGCCTGGCAACCGAGGGTCAAGACCCGTCGGCAAACCGGGCGGTCCCGATTCCGACGAACGCCCCCGCTGCCATCCCTCCGACCGCCGTCAGCCAGTGATGCCCGCCGGGAGTCGGGATGCGTTGCCCGTTTCTGCGGTACCCGTGTAGCAACGGCACGCCGACGCCACACGCAACACCGATCCCCGCTCCGGCCAGAGCATCGCTCGGGAAGTGCACACCGCCCCGCACGCGCAGGGCCGCCGTCGCGGCCGCGATCGTCCCTGCCGCAAACCCAACCGCCGCATCCTCCCACGTCCCGGCGCCGGGGCGACTGTACAAATAATCGACAAGGGCGAACGATGCGGCACACCAGGAGCGGCTGGCGTGTCCCGACGGCATCGACTCGAAGTTCCAGCCCGAAGGCCTGGAGGGGCCGTCCCACGGGTCGTTGTATAAGACGGGTCGCGGCCGCGCGACCGAGGCCTTGAGTGCCGTGGTCGCGACATCATTGAAAAGCGAAGCCTCCGCGTAAAGCAGGAATCTGGCTGCCAGGCCTCGCATGTCGGGATGCCTCGGGTCGCGGGCCAGGGCCAGCACCGCCGGGAGCGCCAACGCAACGGTCACCGAACGGTCACTCCAGCGCAACAATCCGTCATCGCTGGTGTGGATCGATCGACGATCCACGCCGAGACCGATTCCAGACCGATCGAGCCCTGTGGGTGGGACATCTCGTATATCCGTGGAGATGGCGCGGGCGCCCAGGGCCGCGACCGATCCCAGACTGAAGGAGAGCCCGTCGGCACGTATCGAGAGACAAGGACGGGCCGCCGTGGCCCGGTGATTGGGAGAAAACAGCGAAGGAGACGCGGGGTGCGAAGACAACGCAGAGGTCGTCGGAACTATCGGGGCGGCTGGCGTGCCGGCATGAACCAGGGTCGCGGCAGGGGTAAGACCAGCCATCAGCGGGAGCGCCACGGCCCAGATCATCCGTCTGCTCGTCCGGACACCTGCCCAGAGTCTCGGGGCGCTGCGTCGCCGCGCCATGTCGTGCATCCCTCCCTCCAGGGTTGATGGCTGTGGAGATCCTAATCATGGACCTGGCCGAGCCCGCGGTCATCCATGTCTGTCCTGCGTGCTCTTCAGCCCGGTCCATCATCCGCTTCACGAGATTGGCCGAACTGCCCGGCTTCGTCGAGCTGTCTGGCCTTCCGATCGTTCCGGCCGAGCTTTGTCCCGGATTTCCACCCGGCTGCCACATCTCTGCCACGACTCATGCGTAGATTGCCGTGCGCGACCGGGGTGTCATTGCTGAATCCAGTCTTGGAGGTCTCTTGACACTCTGGTAGTCTTCTCGGGATCGTCGCACCCGCACTGGAATGCTCCCCTGATTCCTCTCCAGGGCAGTCACAGGACAAACGTCATCACTGGATAGAGGTCGTCACCACAGAAGAGGTCGCCGGATCCACCAGGACCCCAACGTTGTTTCGGGCTCTACGAGGGCATCCATGACCGATGAGATCGCCGGCACGCCTGGCACAGGGCGGCAGGCTTCCCACCCGACCGGGCGTCCGCGGGCGCCGAACGTTTCTTCCACGGCATTCGGTGCGTCCGCCCCCGTGCTTCTTGTGTGCGTAGTTCTTCTCGCGGGGTTCCTCGCGGCACTCCTGCCGGCAGGATGTTCCTCACCAACGGTTTACGGACGACCAGGGACGTCCCCAGCGCCGCAGACCCCGTGGGTCCCGCCGCGGCAGGCGCTGGCACCGCTGTCGCAGAAGACACAGATGCCACAGAAGGCACCGATGCCGCAAACCGCGTCGTCGCCACAGCAGGCGCCACGGTTCCCGGTCCCGCCCGACTCGCTGGCAGCCCGCACCGATTGGACGCTGGCCGACATCGTCGACATTGCGCTCTCGACCAGCACGGACACCCGGGCCGCCTGGGCCAACGCACGCTCGGCCGCTGCGGCGTACGGGAGTCGACGCGGTGACTGGCTCCCCGATGTGGGCGTGAGTGCCACGACTGGTCGCTCTCTGGCTTCGTCGACCCCGAAGAATAGAGCCGACGAAACGCGCACCTATGGCGTCGCGGCCGACGCCAGTTGGCTTCTGTTCAACTTCGGGGGGCGACGCGCGGCGGTGGAGGAGACGCGGCAGGCACTTGTCGCCGCCGACTGGACGCACAACGCCGTCATCCAAGGCACCGTGCTGAAGGTGGAGCAGGCCTACTATGACTACCTCACGTCGAAGGCGTTGCTGCTCGCCGAGGAATCGTCTCGCCAGGATGCCCGGGCGATCCTCGACGCGGCCGAGCAGCGTCACCAGGCGGGATTGGCCACCATCGCGGACGTCCTGCAGGCAAAGACGACTCTCTCGCAGGTCGAGCTGTCGCTGGCCGGCATCCAAGGAGCCGTCGCGACGACGCGCGGAGCCCTGGCCACAGCGATGGGATTGCCTGCGAACACCGACTTCGACATTGATCTGCCCGTCGCCGACCCGCCGCTGACCGAGATCGCTGCCTCCGTCGAGACCTATCTCGAGCAGGCAAGGACTCGTCGACCGGATCTTGGCGCGGCGCGCGCCCAAGCCCGTAAGTCCGACGCGCATGTTCGGAAGGTCCTGGCCGACCGCCTACCATCGATCACGGCAACCGGGAGCTTCGGCCGTGTCTATCGGGACAACCCCGACCTCTTCAGCGACCCGTATGCGGCCACGATCCAACTCCGATTTCCTCTCTTCAACGGATTCTCCAACGACTACGACCTCGTCCAGTCGAAGGCCGACGCGGAAGCAACTCGGGCGCGGCTGGCCGGTCTGGAACAGACGGTAGCCCTACAGGTCTGGACCAGCTACTACGGCCTCAAGACCGCCGAGCAGCGGCTGCGGATGACGGCCGATCTGCTGGAGAGCGCCACGCAGTCCCACGAGGTTGCGCAGGGGCGCTACACCGCCGGGGTCGGCACGATTCTGGATTTACTTTCCGCTCAAAGCATGCTGGAGCGTGCCCGGGCATTGCGGGCGCAGGCAATTTCCGACTGGTATATCTCCCTGGCCCAGCTCGCCCACGACACGGGCGTCCTCGACACCATGACGCCCACGCCTCCGCCGGAAGGAAACAAACCATGATCACCGTTCTCGGAATGCGCGGCGTACCGACTCCACTGACGGCCTCGTGGGGATCGCGGACCCGTGCCACCATCCACCCCACGTGCGCGGCCGTTCTGGTCCTCGCCGGCGCCACCCTGGTTTTCGCCTGCTCTCCGAAGACTCCCCAGCCAAAGAAGGGCGGGGGAGTCGGAGGTCCGGTCCCGGTGACCGTGGCAACCGCTGTGCGCTTGGATGTTCCGGTGACACTGAAGGCGATCGGCTCGGTGGAAGCATCCAACACCGTGAAGGTGCGAGCCAGGGTCGGCGGGGAGCTCATGCGAGTGGCGTTCACCGAGGGACAGGACGTCGGGTCGGGTGACCTGCTCTTCATTCTCGATGCACGCCCGTACGAGTCCGCCCTGCAATCAGCGCAAGCAGATTCGGCGCGGAGCGCCGCGCAGGCCGTGAGCGCCGAGGCCCGGGAACAGCGATACGCCGAGTTGATCGGCAAGGACTTTGTCACGAAGCAGGACTTCGACGAGGCCAAGGCCAACGCCTCCGCCCTGCGTGCCACGCTGCAGGCCAATGCCGCCGCGGTGCGAAATGCCCGGCTGAACCTGAACTATTGCACCATTCGCGCGTCAATCTCGGGGCGAACCGGGACACTCTTCGCGCGCCAGGGAAACCTGGTAGGGGCCAACGACCCCAATCCTCTGGTCGTCATTCAACAACTCGTCCCCGCGCAGGTCAGCTTTGCCATCCCCGAACAGAGACTGCCGGAGATCCGCCGCTATGCCGGCGAGGGGACACTCCGCGTTCAGGTCACGGCCAACGGCGACGACACCGGGGTTCGCGAGGGGGTACTCACTTTCATCGACAATACGGTCGACCGCAACACCGGGACCATTCTGCTCAAGGCCACCTTCCCCAATGAAGACCAGGCGCTCTGGCCGGGCCAGTTCGTCGATGTCGCTCTTGTCCTCACGACCATGAAAGACGCGGTCGTCGTTCCGACCCAGGCGGTGCAGAGAGGCCAGCGGGGCGACTTTGTTTACGTGGTCAATCCGGATCAAACGGTCGGGATGCAGCCGGTCATCGTGGCGCTGGCGTTGGAAAGCCAGGTCGTGGTGAGCCAGGGTGTACAACCGGATGACCGCGTCGTCACCGATGGGCAACTCCGACTCTTTCCTGGCGCCAAGGTCGACATCCGAACCGGAGTCGGCGGGGGCTCGGCGGCAGGCGCGTCGGGAGCACCGGCGGGCGGTCCCGGACCGGGAGGCGGCACGACCGGAGGGGCGCCGGGACGATGAATATCGCCGAACCGTTCATCCGCCGCCCGGTCATGACGACCCTGGTCATGGCCTCCATCCTTCTTTTCGGCATCATGTCGTACCGCCTGCTGCCGGTGAGCGATCTGCCGAATGTCGATTTCCCCACGCTGCAGGTCTCGGCGAGCCTGCCCGGAGCGTCGCCCGAAACAATGGCGTCCTCGGTGGCCACCCCACTCGAGCGGCAGTTCTCCACGATCGCCGGCGTGGAGTCGATGACCTCCAGCAACTCGCTGGGCTCGACCTCGATCACTTTGCAGTTCGCCCTCGACCGGGACATCGACGCGGCGTCGCAGGATGTGCAAGCGGCGATCGCCGGCACTCTTCGCCAGCTTCCGCCCGACATGCCCAGCCCTCCGTCCTACCGCAAGGTGAACCCGGCTGACTCCCCGATCCTGTTCATCGCCCTCACCTCACCGAGCCTGCCGCTCTACGCGCTCGACGAGTACGCCCAGACGATGCTGGCCCAGCGCATCTCGACAGTGACCGGTGTGGCCCAGGTGCAGGTCTTCGGCTCACAGAAGTACGCGGTGCGCGTCCAGCTCGATCCCAAGGCGCTGGCCAGCCGTGATCTCGGCATCGAAGAGGTGGCGGGGGCGATCCGATCGGCCAACGCAAATCTCCCAACCGGCACGCTGCAGGGCCCGCAGAAGTCGTTCACCATCCAGACCTCCGGGCAGCTCTTCGCGGCCGAGGACTACCGCCCGATCAACGTGGCCTACCGCAACGGCCGGCCGATAAAGCTGCAGGAGCTGGGACGGGTGGTCGACGGCACCCAGAACGACAAGCAGGCAGCCTGGTTCGGCGACGAGCGCGGGATGATCCTGGCGGTGCAGCGGCAACCCGGCACGAACACGGTGGCGGTAGCCACCGCCGTGCGCGAGCTCATTCCCACGTTCCGCGATCAGCTTCCAGCCTCCGTCGAGATGAGGATCCTCTTCGATCGCTCGGAGTCGATCCGCGCCTCGGTGAATGACGTCAAGTTCACGTTGTTGCTCACCCTCGTTCTCGTGGTGCTCGTGATCTTCCTTTTCCTGCGAAACATCTCGGCCACGGTGATTCCCTCGCTGGCGCTTCCCATGTCGCTCGTGGGGACGTTCATCGTCCTCAACTTCTGCAAGTTCAATTTGGACAACCTTTCGCTCATGGCGTTGACGCTCTCGGTCGGCTTTGTGGTGGACGACGCGATCGTCATGCTGGAGAACATCGTCCGGCACATGGAAAAGGGCGAGACGCCGATGCAGGCGGCGCTCAGCGGGTCCCGCGAGATCGGCTTCACCATCCTGTCGATGACCCTGGCGCTGGCCGCCGTCTTCATCCCGATCCTCTTCATGGGCGGGATCCTCGGGCGGCTGTTCCGCGAGTTCGCCATCACCATCACGGCGGCCATCCTCATCTCCGGGTTCATCTCACTCTCACTGACGCCGATGCTCGCGAGCCGGTTTCTCAAGCCATCGGCCCAGGCTCACCACGGGAGGATCTACGCCGCGACCGAACGTTTCTTCGAGCGCTCCCTGCGGATCTACGAGCGGGGCCTGCGCTGGTCGATCCGGCATCGCCGGTTCACCATGCTCTACTCCGTCGTCATTCTGGCGTTGACGGCCGTGCTCTTCGTGCGGGTTCCGAAAGGGTTCCTCCCCACCGAAGACAATGGACGACTTTCCGGCAGCACCGAGACGGCCGAAGGAACCTCTTTCGATTCCATGGTCGAGCATCAGCAGGCCGCCGCCGCCGTCCTCGCCGCCGACCCCAATGTCGATGAGTTCATGTCCTCCGCCGGCGGGCGCGGCTCTGGCGCCACCAACCAGGGCAACTTCTTCATCCGCCTCAAGCCGAAGAGCCAGCGCCACCTCACGCCGGAACAGGTCATCGAGAAGCTACGGCCGAAGTTCGCCGCCATCCCCGGGCTGCGCGTGTTCCTGACCAATCCGCCGCCGATCCAGGTGGGCGGGCAGCAATCCCGCAGCGCCTATCAGTTCACGCTGCGGGGCACCGATACCACCGAGCTCTACCGCGCGGCCCAGGCGTTCCAAGAGAAACTCAAGGCGCTGCCCGGGCTGCAAGATGTAACGAGCGACCTGCAAATCCGCACGCCTGAGGTCACCATCGACATCAACCGAGACCGGGCCGCAGCTCTGGGTCTCTCGGTGGAGTCGATCGAAGCAAGTCTGGCGACCGCGTATTCATCCGGGCAGGTCACCACCATCTTTGCGCCGAACAACCAGTTCGCCGTAATCCTGGAGCTTTTGCCCGAGTACCGGGCAAACCCGGCGGCCCTGGACCTGCTCCGCGTGCGCTCTAGTCGGGGAGATCTCGTGCCGTTGGGTGCGGTGGCCACCGTACGCGAAGGGATCGGCCCCTCCTCGATCAACCACTCGGGGCAGCTCCCGTCGGTGACGCTCTCGTTCAACCTGAAGTCGGGGGTGTCGCTGGGCGATGCGGTCACCGAGGTGCAGAGGCTCGCCCGCGCCGAGCTACCGGCCACGATCAGCACGAATTTCGCCGGGACCGCCGAGGCGTTCCAGTCCTCGATGCGAGGGCTCGGGATCCTGCTCTGCCTCGCCGTTCTCGTCATATACATTGTGCTGGGAATCCTGTACGAGAGCTTCATTCACCCGCTGACGATTCTCTCCGCGCTGCCGTTCGCCGGGTTCGGGGCGCTCGTCACGCTGATGCTGTTTAAGGTCGAACTGGGGATCTACGCGTTTGTCGGGATCATCCTGCTGATCGGGCTGGTGAAGAAGAACGGGATCATGATGATCGACTTTGCGCTCGCGACGCAGCGCACCGGGACGACCGGAGCGGCGGATGCCATCATCGAGGCTTGCCTCGTGCGGTTTCGGCCGATCATGATGACGACGATGGCGGCGCTGATGGGGACGTTGCCGATCGCGATCGGACTGGGGGCGGGGGCGGAGTCGCGGCAACCATTGGGGCTGGCGGTGGTGGGGGGATTGCTGTTCTCGCAGTTCTTGACGCTGTTTGTGACGCCGGTGTTCTTTGTTTACATGGATCGGGTGCGACAGAGGATGAGGCCGAGGGGGTAGGCGGCACCGATCCTGGCCGTTTTGTTGACCACCCACCCCCAATGGGGGCACGGCCGGCGGCTCGGTCAGGCCCAAGGTGTGCCCTCGGATCTCGGCTATGCTTGCGTCCGGTTGCTCGGAGTCGGGCCTGAGGCCGTACTGTCCGAACATTGGAATGGCATGCTGCCGGGCAGACTCCGGGTCCCGCTGTGCAGTCTGATGGTTATGTACCGAATCCTGTTGACCGATCGCCTACAACGGCGCGACCACCAAGGGAATGCATGGCACCATCGACGACCTGTTCGATCCGCCGCGACGAGGGCACAGTTTTCGCTGGTTGTTCTGTGATGTCGAGATCCCAACACCCTGCCCCTCC
>CAIMUX010000133.1 GCA_903844735.1 Candidatus Eiseniibacteriota bacterium | reverse complement strand
CGAGCGGCGCACGGTCCTGGAGATCGACTCGACGGTGGAGACGCTGTACGGCCGCCAGAAGGGGGCGGCCCTGGGCGTGAACCCCAGCCATCCGGGTCGCGTCTCGCTGCATCCACTGCCGGCGCGGGATCGGATCACGGACCTGGTCGTCCATCACGTGCTGCGTCCGGGGAATGCCGGGACGGCGACGGACATCGTTCCCTTCCTCCATCGGACGCTGGCTGGATCCTGCCACGGGAACGCCTTTACGAGCTGCCGGGCCGTCCAGTTCGTCGTCGGGTTCGCGGTGGCGTTGAAGTGGATCACACGCGGCCGATCGCCGACGATCCGGGGCGCCCCCCAGAGCGGATTGCCGGTGGACATCCGCCGGATCAGATCGCGGATCTCTCGGGGAACGGTCTACCGCCCCGTCTTCCGCCGGTGACCGCCCACAACTCGCGGCCGGGCGCTACGGGTTTATGGGCCCCGCGGGCCGGATGGTTCCCGGCCAACGACTTGAGCCCCACAATTCTGGATCGCGAAAAGCGATCTAACAGGAACCATTTGGTAAGCACTTACGTAACCGTGGCCCAGGCTTGGGTTCCACCGAGCCTTGAACCCGGCCAACCACGAAGGAGAGACGTTCATGATGTTGAAGATCGAAGGCCTCTCCAAGAAGTACGCCAACGGGGTCGCGGCATTGAATGCGGTGTCGCTGGATATTCCGACCGGCATGTTCGGGCTCTTAGGACCCAACGGCGCGGGTAAGACGACCCTGATGCGGACCCTTGCCACCCTCCAGGAGCCGGACGCCGGCGCCATCGCCTTCGGCGACATCGATGTCCTGAGAGACAAGATGGCGGTCAAGAGAGTGCTGGGCTACCTGCCCCAGAGTTTCGACTTCTATCCCAGGGAGAGCGCCGAGTCCCTGCTGGATCACTTCACGCTGCTCAAAGGCATCGGGGACAAGCGGGCCCGGCATGGCAAGGTGGAGGAACTCCTCAAGCGGGTGAACCTGTGGGACCAGCGCAAGCAGAAGCTGGGCACCTTCTCCGGCGGGATGAAACAGCGATTCGGCATCGCCCTGGTGCTGATCGGCAATCCGCAGCTGATCATCGTTGACGAGCCCACCGCCGGGCTGGACCCGGCCGAGCGGGTGCGCTTCCACAACCTGCTGTCCGAGATCGGCCAGGACATCGTGGTCATTCTCTCCACCCACATCGTCGACGACGTGTCCGACCTCTGTCCCAACCTGGCCATCATCGACAAGGGCAGGATCGTCCTGAAAGCCAGGACCATGGACGCCATCAAGGCGATGGAGGGGATGATCTGGGAGAAGGAGATCACCAAGGCCGAGATCCCCGTCTACCATGAGAACTACGACCTGCTCTCATCCCGGCTATTCGCCGGAAAGACATTCATCAGGGTCTTCCGCCAAGAGGATCCCGGCAACGGATTCGCCCCCAGGCCGGCCAGCCTCGAGGACGTGTACTTCAAGAGCCTGGAACGGTAGGGAGCGGCCATGTTTGCAGCCATCTATCTGAAGGAGCTTGCCAGCCACCTGAAGGGCCTGACCTTCTACATCTTCGCCGGTCTGCTCGCGTTTGGGACCGCCCTGTTTCTCTCCGAGACCCGCCCCGGAGTGACGTTTCTTTTCATCTCATTCGGCAGGGAGTGGCACAACGCCCCGATCATCATCGCCCGGCTGCTGGCCAGCTACACCCTGGTGGGCGTGCTCTTCACCATGATCATAGCGGGCCGGGCGGTGGCCAAGGATTTCAGCGCCCGGGTTCACGAGTTTTTCTTCACGGTCCCGATGACGAAGCTCCAGTATCTCGGTGGCAGGTTCGCAGGCGGGCTCTCGGCCAACCTGCTGAGCTTTGGCGCGGTCCTCCTGGGACTGCTCATCGCCGGCCTCAGACTACCCCCCGGGTATTACGGGCCCTTCAGGCCATGGTCATTCATAGCGCCCCTGCTGGTCATCGTGTTGCCAAACCTCATCCTGACCGGCAGCGTGTTCTTCGCGCTGGCCACGCTGACACGCAAGATGGTGAACACCTACGTGGCCGGTGTGATCTTCGTCCTGGCCTATGTGCTCAGCTCGCTGGCGTTCACCCGGTTCAATAACGATCTGCTCAGGATCCTGGCCGATCCCTTTGCCATCTCGGCCCTCACCGTCCTGACGAAGTACTGGACCGTGGCCGAGATGAACGTCAACCCCATGCCCCTCGACCCCCGCCTCCTGCTGAACCGCGTGATCTGGCTGGCAGCGGCCGGCGGAGTGATGTACGTCACCTGGCGGAGGTTTCGGTTCGTCTCGGTGCTGGAGGGGAAGCGGCAGGGCGGGCAGGCGATCGAAGCCGTTACGGAATCGAGCGCGGTGCAGGCGCTGGGACCTCTGATGCCCTCGACCGTCGAACGGTCACTCTCCTGCCGCGGCGCTCAGTTCCTTGACTTAGCGCGGAGGGAATTCAAGCGGATCGCCCTGCATCCGGCCTTCATCATCCTGACTGTCATGGCCATGGGCGAGTTGCTTACCAACTTCCTGGCCAATGTCAATGAGGCCAACAACGAGGTGTACCCGTTCACCTCGTTCTTCCTGCAGTACACCGAGCACATCTGGATCTACATGATTCCCATCACCATCCTGTTCGGCGGGCTGATCGTCTGGCGGGAGCGGGACAACCACTCGCACGAGTTCTACGACACCATGCCGGTGCCGCACGGGTTGAGCCTGGCCTCGAAACTGGCGGCGCTGCTTTCCGTCCAGTTCTGCTACGTCCTGCTGGCGATGGCGATCGGCATCGTGATCCAGACGGGGACCATCGGCTTGCCTGACATCGAGCCGGGGCTGTACCTCAAGGGGTTGTTCGGGATCGAGTTCATGAAGTTCGCCTTCGTAGCGGTGCTGGTGGTGTTCATCCAGAACCTGTCGCCCAACAAGTACGTGGGATACCTCATCGCGACCGGCTGGGTCCTCGGCGACCTCGCCCTGTACCAGTTGGTGCCGTCGGCCTCCCCGCTGTTCCGCTACGGACACATCCCCAAGTACATCTACTCCAACCTCAACGGATTCGGACATTACGGGCCGATGATCCTGTGGTACACGGCCTACTGGCTGTTGCTGGCCGCCCTGCTCGTCCTGTCGGCATCGCTGCTGTGGCGCCACGGGAACGAGACCGGGCTGCGTCACCGATTCCGCCTGGCCGGTCATAAGATCAGGCGCCTGCAATTCGTCTGGCTGATGCTCCTGTCCTTGTCATTCCTGGGCACCGGTGGGTTCATTTACTACAACCGGCACGTGCTCAACACCTATCAGTCCACGGACGACCTGAAGAAAATGAAGGCTGCCTATGAACAGAAGTTTGGGAAGTACCGGGCCGCGCCACAGCCGGTCAACGCGGCGGTGAGCCTGAACATCGACCTGTTTCCCGAGCAGCGATTGGTCCTGCTGAAGGGCGGCTATCGGATGGTCAACAAGACCCGAAGCGTCATTCCGGAGATCTATGTCACGCTGTCGGACCGATCGATCACCAAGATCAATCGATTGGACTGTGATCCACCAGCCCGCCTTCTGGCAGGGCCTGAGGAATTCGGATTCCGGGTGTTTGCACTCCAGCAGCCACTGCAGCCGGGTGATTCGCTCTCATTGGAGTTCGACCTTGAAGTCGGGGCCGAGGGCTTTACCGACAACAATCCCAAGAGCGAGATCGCCGCCAACGGCAGCTGCATCGTCTGTTCCGGCGTCGGCGGCAACAACGAGTACTTCCCGGGCATCGGTTTCAACAAGGAGCTGATGCTGACCGACCGTATGGATCGGAAGAGATACGGCCTGCCCGAGCAGGACCCGGTACCGACCCTGGAGGCAGCCGATCCGGCGGTGCCGTACGGATCGAACCACCCGGTTCTCTACGACGCCATCTTCAGCACGAGTGGCGACCAGATCGTGGTGTCGAACGGCGACCTGGTGCGGCAATGGCGGGAAAACGGGCGAAGTCACTTCCACTACCGGTCGGACACCTCCATCCACGACGAGTTCATCTTCGCCTCGGGCCGTTACCAGGTGACCCGCGATACCCACGCCGGAGTGGCCATCGAAGTCTATTACGACGCCAAACACCCGTACAACGTGAGGCGGATGATCAACGGCGTCAAGGGCGGGCTGGACTTCTGCAACCGAGCCTTCTCGCCCTATCCGTACCGAGTCCAGCGTATCGTGGAGATTCCGGATTACATGGAAGAGGGCGGCGCCCGGTCCCAGCCCACGGTGTTCATCTGGCGGGAAAGCGCCGGGTTCGTCAGCAACCTGGGCAAGCCGAATCGGCCGGACCGGGTGTTCGGAATCGCCGCCCACGAGCTGGGGCACCAATGGTGGGCCTACATCGTCGGCCCGGCCTATGCCGAGGGCGTCTACCAATCGACGGAGAACATCTGCCAGTATGTCTGGGTGATGTGCCTGGAGAAGGAGTACGGCACGGCGATGTCGAGAAGTTTTCTCAAACAGGAGATGGAGACCTACCTGAAGCGGCGAAAGCGGGACACCAAGGGTGAGCGCCCACTGATGCGGAGTCTGGAGGGGCAGGCGTACCTAGCCTACGAAAAAGGCGGCCTGGCCCTGTATGCCCTGCAGGATTACATCGGCCCGGAGAAGGTCAACCAGGCGCTGGGGGCCGTGGTCCGGGACTTCGGTTTCCGCAACGACCGCTACGTCACCGCGCGGGACGTGGTGGATGCCCTCAAGGCGGCGACCCCGGATAGTCTGCAGTACCTGGTGGGAGACCTGTTCGAGAGGATCACCCTCTACGAAAACCAGGTTCGGTCCGTGCAGGCCCGGCGGATGGACGATGGCAAGTACCAGGTCGAGCTCTCCCTGACCTGCAAGAAATTCTACGCGGACAGCGTCGGCAACCAGACCCCTGCGGCGCTGAACGATTATGTGGCTGTAGGCGTGCTGGGAACGGGAGACAGTCTACTGTACCTGCAGAAGCACCGTTTTACCAGCCAGGACACGACGATCACGGTGGCGGTGGACGCCAAGCCGGCGATGGCCGGGATCGATCCGTTCGGCATTCTGATCGACCGGAACCGCGATGACAATCTGGCTGCGGCCAAGGTGCGGTGATCTGTCGCTTCTGTAAACCCCGTCCGACCAGGAAAGGGGTGACAACCCAAGCCACATCGAGTCCCGGATCCCGCGCATGCAATGCTAATTCGTCGGACTCTGGCAGAGCAAACGCGATTCCGCCGGTCGCTGTTGTTTGGCCGGAGGGTCGGTCAGCGTTCTGTACCGGCGGATTCCGCGCACCGAAGGCCCCGGCACGGAACGCTGCACCGGCCGTCGGTTTTTCCCGTGTGGCCGGACGGAGATTCGAAACGCGCGTGAGCAACGTTTCGAGAGAGACGGCGTCACGGTCAACGCGTTGCCGGCGTGGCGATGGTTGCTGGAGGGAAGGAAGGGCTGATGCAGTCCACGAGCAATGGTTCGGCGCTCGGGCTGACGGTGTGCCACGCACCCGCCTGGGAGCGGCCTTTGCGGTCCTGACCCGAGCAGGTGCTGCCCTACTGGCTGGCCACGATGATGTTGGTCACACCGTATCGCTGGACCTTGACGGAGACTTCGCGCGAGGTTCGGTTGCCGCTCTCCCCCAAATGCCCGACCGCCGCGCAGACCGTCCCCATGGTTGTTCTCGCATTCCCTCTCCGATCCCGCCGTCGTGAGCAAAATCCTTAACGATCTGGGCTTGCCGGCCACGGCGCCGGTCCTCGGGCCAGCGCGGTCGTTCCCCGCGGGCGGCGCGGCCGCCTCTCTCGGGGGACGCCGGACGCCTCGCTCGACCATGACCATCCGGCCAAAGATCTCCCCCAGAGACACGGCCAGCCCCCCTTCGAGGGCACGGCGGGTCGAAGGGGCGGAGTCTACCCTGGTCGAGCCCAGGGTTTTCGCGGAAACGGCGGCCACTTTCCCGCGCCGGCCCGGGGATTCAGACCTGCGACTGTCCACACGTGGCCCGAAGGACCTTGCATTCGCCCCCGGGGGGCGGCCATATTCCTATTCGGTGGCTCGGAGCCGGGCAAAGGGCGCCCGGGGGGCGACGGATTGACGTATCGGCTTATCGGCCGCAGCACGAGTCGCGCCGTCACCTCAGGAGTTCCGCGACCGCAGCAGCAACATCCGGGGGGCCAAGCCAACGGATCTCGGTTGCGCCGATCCGATAGGTGGCCACGATGTCCTTAGAGACGATGAAGAACTTCTTTGGCTGGTAACCTTCAATGAAGCTGCGAGCCGAACGAGGAACGTTGGGCCGTCCGAGGTTGCCGGCTTTCACCTCGACACCGATGATCTGGTCACCTCGCGCCACCACAAAGTCAACCTCGGCCTTGGATGTGCTACGCCAATAGTGCAGGCCGGCGGTGGACGGCAGGATCTTCCACAACTCGGTGAAGACCCAACTCTCGAGGACCGGGCCGGCATCTGCCCGTTGGTCGATCGGTCGGAGGTCGTGAACGAGCTGGTTTCGAATTCCGATGTCGACGAAATAGATCTTCGAACCTCGGAAAAGGCGAGTGGAAGCAGTCGAGCCAGGGTTGCGCGGCCGGCCAGAGACTCCTGGATCTTCGACCCGAGGTGGTACGAGGAGCTCCCCGTGACGAGCACCGGCACGTTTACTCTGCGGTCCACCAGGCCCTTCACGAAGAGCCCGGCGTTCTCTAGGTGTTCGACTTCGTCGAAGAAGAGCGCGACCGGCCCTCCGACCAGCGCCTGCAGCTCGACCAGAAACAGCGGCGCGGAGCGGCACCACTCCCGCACGAGCGCCTGCTCGCAGTCGACGTAGAGCACTGGCTCGCCGACCTCCGCAAGGTGCCCCCAGATTGCGGATGACTTTCCTGCCTGCCGCGGGCCGACAAGAAGATGAGCGCGATGGATGTCCTTCCATTTAGATCGGCCCTTATCGATCATCGTGCGTGGAATGGGGCATGCGGGGAGACGGGAACGCAGCCACGACCCGAGCGCGCTGAAATCGCGCAGCCATGGGTTGTCTTGGAAGACAATGGTCTGAAGATCGGGGTTCATAGTTGCAGATTATCCCCGGCAAGTGCGACCGTCAGCCTCCGTTCGCGGGGCTTATGGCGTTTCCCCCGGCTTGCCGCCCCCGTTGTCCGCGACTATGCCGTCGGACTTGGAATTCCCTCCGGGGATAGGGGTCGGGAATCGCGTGAATCGCCTGCGATCGCCGCGCGCAGTTGTAATAGCGGACCGAATTGCCCGAGCATGCCGCGTTGTCGTGTATGAGGAAGCGTGGAGACTCACCCCAGGCTGCCGCCTCGCGGAGTTGCTGCTTCACCCAGGACAAGTTCGGTAGACTCGGGCGCACCGACCTGCCCCGGCGTGCCCCGTGTCGGGGGCGTCCGCCCGCCGGAAGCCCGAAGCCGGAAGCCAGAAACTACTCCGAATCTCACGCGAGCTTCCCTCTTCTTGGCCGTGGCCTCCGGCAGTGGTATCGTGCAGCGCATGCGACCTCACAAGGCATCACAACGGCCCGAGCCTGCGCAGCCCGCGGTTCGGCCGTCGAGGCGCTTGGGATCCTCCGTCCATGCTCTCAAGCCGGGAACGGTTTCCGCGCCGGCGGGGCCGGGGCCGTCTCGGCGGGATTCCGTGATCTCCGTCATTGTCATCGCCCTGGCGGCACTTGCGGTCTACCACAACACCTTCGCTGTGCCTTTTGTGTTCGATGACCTTGAGTCCATCGTCACGAACAATCCGACCATTCGGCACCCCTGGCCGTTGTGGCGGGCGCTATCGCCCCCGAGCGGAGGCCTTACGGTGAGTGCCCGCCCTTTAGTGAACCTGTCGCTGGCCATGAACTACGAGATCAGCGGCCTGCACGTATGGAGCTATCACGCATTCAATCTGGCAATTCACATTCTTGCCGCGGTGACGCTCTTTGCCGTTCTTCGGCGGACCTTCCTGCTCCCTCCGTTGAGGGTTCGATTCGGCCGGGTGCACACGCCTTTGGCGCTCGCGACCGCACTGATCTGGACGGTGCATCCACTGCAGACCGAGTCTGTCACGTATGTCGTCCAACGGGCGGAATCCATCGCCGGGTTGTTCTACTTGCTTACGCTGTACTGTCTTATTCGCGGAGCCCAGGCCGCGCGACCCGGGATCTGGTACGTCGCCGCTGTGGGGGCCTGTCTTCTGGGGATGGCCAGCAAGGAGGTCATGGCGACGGCCCCTCTGGTGGTGCTTGTATACGACAGGGTGTTCCTTGCCGGGTCGTTCCGCGCGGCACTGCGCAGGAGACCCGGCTTGTACATCGGGTTGGCGGCGACGTGGGGCTTGGTGGGATGGCTGGTGGTATCCGCAGGCGGGCGAGGCGGAACAGCCGGTTTCGGCGCCGGGATCGACTGGTGGAGATACGTCCTCACCCAGTTCGGCGCGATTGCGCACTACCTTCGGCTGTCGGTGTTTCCTCGGCCCTTGGTGCTCGACTACGGGCGTACCCTGGCGACTCGCGCGACGGAGATCTGGCCATATGCCGCTCTGGTTGCGTTCCTGCTCGCGGCTTGCGTGAGGACGATGTGGCGCCATCCGGCGGCTGGATTCCCCGGCATGTGGTTCATCGCCACGCTGGCGCCGACCTCCAGCATTGTTCCTGTGGCGACGCAGACCATGGCAGAGCATCGGATGTACCTGGCGCTGGCGTCGGTGGTGGTGTTGGTTACGGCATCAGCCTATGCTTGGTGGGACGGACTGCTGGTGAGGAGGGTGCCTTCGGGCTCAGGTCTGCGCACCGTTGTCCCCGGTGTCGTCGTGGCGATTGTGGTCGCACTGCTCGGCTATGGCACGCTCATGCGGAACAACGAGTATCGCTCGGCAACGTCCATCTGGCAGGACACCGTCGACAAGCGGCCGAACAACCCACGCGCCCGCGCCAATCTGGGTGACGCCTTGGTTGCCATTGGGGAAACGGGCGGTGCCATCACACAGTACAACCGCGCACTTCAGATCGATCCTGGTTCCGTCGAGGCGCACAACAACCTCGGCATGGTCCTGGCCGGCATGGGCAGGACAGAAGAAGCCCGCGCACACTACGAACGGGCGTTGCAGATCAGACCGGACTTCGCCGCCGCGCACTACAACGTGGGCATGGTCTTGGTCGGCATGGGCAAGAAGGAAGATGCCGTTGCCCACTTCGAGCGTGCCTTGGAGGACATGCCGGACATGGCCGAGGTGCATTACAGATTGGGCGTTGTCCTGGACGGGATGGGCGAGACGGAAGGCGGAGTCAGGCACTACGAGTCGGCTTTGTCGCTCATGCCTGACCACGCCGGGGTCTGCAACAATCTGGCCTGGCTCCTCGCCACGCGTGAGCCAAGACGAGGCGGCGATCCGATCAGAGCGGTTGTGTTGGCGCAACGGGCCTGCAAGCTGACCGGTGACAGCATACCCGCGTTTCTCGACACCATGGCAGCAGCCTATGCCGGATCCGATCGGTTTGCGGAGGCTGTTGCCACCGGTCAGAAGGCCCTAACGTTGGCATCGATGGCGGGCAATGGGGAGCTGGCCCGGCAGATCGGGGAGCGACTCGAACTCTATCTCGCGAATCGTGCGTTTGTCGAGGCGGGTGGGGTGATCATCGAGCAGCGATAGAGATGTCTCCGCACGGATGTCCCGTGTTCGCGTGGGCCTTTGTGCTCAATCGAGGCGGAGGGATGCAACTCGAAAGGACTGACCCGGCGGGGCGAGCGCCGTCGCGTTTGTTCTACTCATCGGGGTCCGGCCTCTGCGTCCAGGAGTGATTGCAGCGCTTGCCCCAGCTCCTCGTATTGCCCCTCGCGGTTGTATGCCTGGGCGGAGATGCGCACCCAGCGACGCGTCCAGGTCGGCCAAAGGACGATCGGCACCTCGATGCGGAACCGCTCGAAGAGCCGCAACTGGAGCCGATCGACGAGCAATACCGGGTCCAGCGAGTCGGGGGGTGCTTCACGCAGCGGCAGTGTGACCATGGAACCGATCATCGCCTCGGGACAGCAGGCCGGGACGCTCAGGGCGCGCCGCAGGATCTCGCCGGCACGCAAGGCCAACGCGCGATTCGCCGCCATGTGCGCGGGCCAGCCGCCGGGCCGCAGGCCGCCGATGAACCGGATTGCTTCCGGCACGCAGAGAAAGGGGGTCGGATCGCTCGTCCCGGTCCAGTCGAACTCCAGACGGAAGCGGGAGCGGTCGGTGCGCGGCGAGTTCGCGCCGTGGCTGATGACGATGGGACGCATGCCGGGACGTCGGTCGGCCCGTACCCACAGAAAGGCCGCCCCTTTGGGCGCGCAGAGCCACTTGTGGCAATTGCCGGTGTAGAACTCGGCACCCAGTTCGTCGATATTGAGCGGGATCATCCCCGGCGCATGGGCACCGTCGACCAGTACGGCCACGCCGCGCGCCTGCAGGCTGCGAACGATGCTCTCCATGGGCAGCACCAAGGCTGTGGAGCTGGTGATGTGATCCAGCAGCGCGAGTCGAGTTCGCGGCGTCACACAGGCGAGGATCGTCTCGCGCACCGTGTCCGGTCCGTCCACGGGGAATGGGAGCGGGGCCACCGTGACTACAGCACCGGTTCGGGCTGCCGTCTCGTTGAGCGCGTTGCGGCAGGCGTTGTACTCGTGGTCGGTGACGAGGAGCTCGTCGCCGGGCGAGAGCGGAAAGGACCGGAGTACGGTGTTGACGCCCGTGGTGGCATTGGCGACGGAGACCAGCCCCTCGGAATCGGCACCGAGGAACGCGGCCAGCTCGTGGCGCGCGCGATCGAGCAATTCCTCCCCTTGGCGGTGGAGAAAGAGAACGGGTTGGGCCTCCATGGTGCGCCGAAGGCGTTCCTGCGCCTCCAGCACCGGGATCGGGCAGGCCCCGAACGACCCGTGGTTCAGGAATGTCACTTTCGGATCGAGGCCCCAGTGCTGCGCGAGATCTCGTTGCATTCCGTCCTCCCGTCGCGGTCGTCCCGTCCCCGACCCTTCGTCCCCGACCCTTCGTCTCTGACACTTCGTCGCGGACGTTTCGTGTCAGATCTCTCGTGTCAGACCCTTCGCGCCGGATCTTTCGCAGCAGATGCCGGAGCGCATGTCAGACTTTCGCCCGCTTCAGCCGAAGCGAGTTGCTCACAACCGTGACGGAACTCAAGGCCATCGCCGCCGAGGCGACCACCGGGTTCAGCAGCAGGTGGAATGTCGGGTAGAGGGCACCCGCGGCTACCGGAATCCCCACGACATTGAAAGCAAACGCCCAGAAGAGATTCTGGCGGATGGTGCGCATGACCGCCCGCCCGAGACGCAGAGTGCGCGCCACGCCTGCGAGGTCGCCGCGCAGAAGCGTCACCTCGGCCGCTTCCATGGCGATGTCGGTGCCGGTGCCGAGGGCGATGCCGAGGTCGGCCTCGGCAAGCGCGGGCGCGTCGTTGATCCCGTCGCCGACCATGGCCACGGCTCGGCCGCTCGCGCGCAGTTCGCGTATCGACGCGGCCTTGTCGCCCGGCAGGACATCGGCGATGACCCGGGCGATACCAGCCTCGCGCGCGATGGTTTCCGCGGTGCGCAGGTGGTCGCCGGTGAGCATGATCACGTCGCAGCCGAGGCCCTTGAGCTCGCGCACAGCCTCGACCGCGCCGGGTTTCAGCCGATCGGACACGGCGATGAGACCGGCGAAAAGGCCGTCGATGGCGACGAGCATCGGGGTTCGGCCGGCGGATGCCAGAGCCTCGAGCCGCCGGGTAAGCAGAACCAGGCCTGCCGGCTGGTCGTCGGGCCCGACCGCTGAGCCGGTATTGCGAAGCGTGGCTGGTTCCGGCTGGGCGGTGTCTCCGAGCGTCCCCGACTCGCTGAACCTGACCCGGGCCCCGGTCAAGTCGACGCCTCTCCCTTCAAGAAACCGTTCGTTTCCTAGGAGCACCATGTGCACGGCGCCAGGCCGATCCTCCACCCGGGCAGCGATGCCCCCGCCGGGAAACGCCTCGAAGTCGCCCGCTGTGGGGACCTCGATTCCGCGCGCGCGAGAGGCTGCCACGATCGATTCCCCGAGTGGGTGCTCGCTCCCGCGCTCGGCGGCGGCGGCGAGGCGCAGCAGGCTGTCGGGGGAGAGTTCCGCGATGATGCCTACGCCGTATGCGGCCGCGGATTCACGGATCTCGCCCGCCGGGTCGGCGGCCGTCCCCGGGCGACGGTGCTTATCCGCCGGATCGGTGGCCGTCCCGTGTGCAAGCGGTTCGCTTGCCGCTGTCGCGGCGCCACCCGAGCGATCCACCGCGACCTCCACCTCGGTCACCTCCGGCTTGCCGACGGTGAGAGTTCCTGTCTTGTCGAAGACGACCGTGCGGATGCGGTGAGCCAGCTCTAGGCCACCGGCGCTGCGCACGAGGATCCCGGCCTCGGCCCCGCGGCCCGAGCCGACCATGATCGCCGTTGGCGTGGCCAACCCCAACGCACATGGGCAGGCGATGATGAGTACCGCGACGAAGCTCACGAGTGCCTGCGCCGGTGCGTGAGCCAGCAGCACCCAGAGGGCGAAGGTAAGGATCGCGATTCCCAACACCACGGGAACGAAGATGGCCGCGATCCGGTCGGCCAGCCGCTGCACCGGCGCCTTGGAACCTTGAGCCGAGCGGACGAGCCGGATGACCTGGGCGAGCACCGTGTCAGAGCCGACGCGCGCGGCCCGGAAGCGAAACGATCCGTTCCCATTGAGAGTGGCGCCGGTCACCGGGTCGCCGGGCCCCTTCTCCACCGGCATCGGCTCACCGGTGAGCATCGACTCGTCGACCGAAGAGCGCCCCTCGGTGACCTCGCCGTCGACCGGGATTCGCTCGCCGGGGCGGACCAACACGATGTCCCCGAGGCGAACCTCCCGGGTCGGGACATCGACCTCGAGGTCGAAGCGGACCACACGCGTCGTGCGTGGCTGCAGGCCAATGAGTGTGCGGATCGCCTCACCCGTGCGGGCGCGGGCCCGCGCCTCCAACCAGCGGCCCAGCAGAACCAGGGCTATGATCACCGCCGAAGTCTCGAAGTAGATCGCCGGGTGAGCCCCACCCACACCGCCGTGCCCCCCGGATGCCGCGTACTCGGCGGGGAGAAGGCCCGGCCGAAAGGTGACCACCGTGCTCTGCAAGAAGGCGGCGGTGGTTCCCAGAGCGACCAGGGTGTTCATGTCGGCGGTGCGGGCGCGCAGGGCCGACCAGGCACCGTAGTAGAACTCCGCCCCTGACCAGAGTTGCACCGGCAGGGTCAAGGCGAACAGCAGCCGCGGGTCTGCCAGGAACCCGGGGACGAATGGCAACCAGTGCTGATGCCCGCCCAGGAAGACAAGCCCGCCCAGGGTCGCGGCAAAGACGAACCGGCGGAAGATCCTCGCCCCCTCGCGCCGACGAAGGAAACGTTCTTCATCCTCGGCATCCGCGTTGTCGTCGGCGATCGGAATGACTTCGTAGCCGGTATGTCGGATCGCTGTCTCAATCGTCTCCGCTTTGATCAGCGTGGCGTCGAATTCCACGGTGGCACGTTCCGTGGCGAGATTGACCACGGCGGTCGTGACCCCCGGGATCTTGAGAAGCCCGCGTTCCACCCTCGCCACACAGGCGGCGCAGTGCATCCCGCCGACGCGGATCTCCGCCCTGGATAGGTCCACTACCACCGCACCGCGGAGGCGCCCCAGGTGAACCCCGAGCCGAAGGCGACCAGGACGAGCAAGTGCCCGGGTTGCACCCTTCCTTCCTGCAGCGCTTCGCTCAGGGCGATGGGGATCGACGCCGCCGTGGTGTTGCCGAAGCGCTGGACATTCTGGACGATCCGGGCGGGGGGGATGCCGAGCCTCTCTCCCACCGCGTCGGAGATCCGCTTGTTCGCCTGGTGGGGTACGATGAGATCGACGTCGTCGCGGGTCTTGCCCACGCGCTCAAGGACTTCATCCACCGCCTCCACGAAGCGGCGGGTAGCGTGGCGGAAGACCTCGCGACCGTTCATCTGCGGGAAATGACGTCCTTCGGCCACCAGCTCCGGGGTCCTGGTGGTGGGGACGAGGCACGTCGGTACTTCCATCCAGAGTTCTTTGGCGTGGCTTCCCTCCGAGTGAAGAATCGTCTCCATCACGCCGGGGCCGTCGTCCTCGCTCGGGACGAGCACGGCCGCCCCGGCGCCGTCCCCGAAGATGACCGCGATGTCGCGGCCGCGGGTGGTGAGGTCGAGCCCCATCGACTGGGTCTCCGCGCCGACGAGGAGGATCCGTTTGTACATCCCCATCCGAATGAAAGCGTCCGCCACAGCCAGTCCGTAGATGAACCCGGTGCACTGGGTCCGTACGTCGAGCGCCCCGATCGTGGCGCAGCCGAGCCGATTCTGCAGGAGCACGCCGCATCCGGGAAACATGTAGTCCGGGGAGAGGGTGGCGAAAATAATGAAGTCGAGGTCGGACGGCGTGACCCCGGCCATCTTCATGGCCGCGCGGGCTGCCTGCTCGCCCATTTCCGAGGTTCCCTGTCCTTCGCGCACGAACCTGCGTTCGCTGATTCCGGTCCGTTCGACGATCCATGAGTCGGTCGTGTCCATGAGCGACGCCAGATCGTGGTTGGTCACCACCCGCTCCGGCACGAAGTGACCGACCCCTGCAAACTTTGCGTGCATGAAACCTCCCTCGTCCCGTCGATCCGGCTCGCTTCCGCGAGAGTGGCAGTGTACCGCAACCGGTGGGTGCCGGGAAGGCGCCCCTTCCCCCCCCCGGCGGCGTGTTCTATGCCGCCTCGTCGAGGTTTCTGCCGCTGTTCTCTCGGCCGGCCGAGAAAGGACCCGCCGAGAAAGAATTTGCCCGACGTTCACCGAGTTGTTTAGTCTGTCATCGCTCGGTCTGCATAGATGCATGGAGAGTCTTGGTGTGCGGATCCGGCCCGGACGCCGGGTCGGCCGGAGGAGGCAACATGAAGAGCCTGGCCCGCCTGGTCCTTGTCGGATTCCTGGCGATCGCCCCGATCCTCGGGATAGGGTGTGCGGATGAGAAGGAGCCGGGCGCGAAGCCTCTGTCTCCGCCATCGGAGGAAAATGCCTACGTCGGGGCTGCCGCCTGCGCCACCTGCCACGCCGATATCGCCTCTGTTGTCGGGGCCTCCCTGCATCCCGGCATGGTTACTGTCGTCAACGGGCAGAGGCCGAGTGCACCGCCCGATCTTCCGGACAACCCTCCCGAGGGCAAAGCCTGGGCCGACATCAAGTATGT
The DNA here is from genome assembly GCA_903844735.1 of Candidatus Eiseniibacteriota bacterium. Classification (GTDB taxonomy): domain Bacteria; phylum Eisenbacteria; class RBG-16-71-46; order CAIMUX01; family CAIMUX01; genus CAIMUX01. The sequence goes on along the minus strand of CAIMUX010000133.1, from coordinate 83,314 downwards.
TCTCGGGGGGTGGGGCTGGAAGGCCCGCTTCGTCACGACCGATATGCAGGTCGTGGTCGGGGAGAACGCACAATATGATGTCCCGACCACTCAGTTCGGGCAGGGGGCTTGGGCTGCCTATTCTGTCGACGAGCCGACGCCATACGACTACGCCTGCTTTCGCTGCCACTTCACCGGTCCCGACCAGACGAACGGTGCTCTACCCGAGCCCGGAGTGCAGTGCGAGGCTTGCCACGGCATGGGGAAGCTTCACGCGCAGAGTCCGTCCGTCAACAACATCGTTCGCGACGACAGTGCGCTCGCCTGCGTCCGATGCCACTCGCGCGACGCGGGGCTGACCCGCATCATCGCTACGGGAACTTTCATTGACAATCACGAGCAGTTCGAGGAGAAAAAACTGGGCGGCAAGCTGGATGGCGCCCATGCAGGCATGAAGTGCACAAAATGTCACGATCCGCACAAGGGTATCCGTCGGGGCCAGGTCGGCGGCATCGTCAGGGACTGCAAGAGCCCGGGCTGCCATCCGAATCAAGTGGTGAACCATCGGGGTGGCGGCGTCAGCCCGAACTGCGTCGACTGTCACATGAGCCGCGCCACCCTGTCGGCCCGGTCCGTCAACAAGTACCAGGGCGACGTGCGGACCCACATCTTCAAGATCCACGAAGGGGTCGAGGGTCAGGCCGGCATGTTCGAGCCGGTGGGCATCAGTACCTATGTGAAGCAGGGCTACGGAGTGACGCTCGACTACGCATGCTACTCCTGCCACCAGGACGCTTCGGGGGTTGGCGGGGGCTTCAGCACCAAGACACTGGCCGAGCTCCGCGCCAAAGCTGAGGAAATCCACGAGACGGATGCCGTGACGGGAAGGTAGCGCTGGCAGGAGTTCCCGGAGGGACCGTGGGAAGCGACCCATCATCCGGAGCCGATTGGCCGGCAGAGCTCGCGGGGCGGACCGTCGGGCGCTACGAGATCCGACAGCTCCTGGGCTTTGGGGGCACGGGGCAGGTGTACAAAGCCTGGGACCCCTCGCTCCGCCGCTGGGTCGCTCTGAAACGCCTCGTCGCCGGCTTCGCCGACGACCGCGGACGCTGGGATCACCTTCTGCGCGAGGCTCGGGCCGCGTCTGCGTTGCGACATCCCGCCATCGTGGCGATCCACGATGTCTTCGAGCACGACGGCGAGGGGTTTCTGGTAGAGGAATTCGTCGAAGGATCGCGCCTTCGGGATCGACTGGGCAGGCAGGCGGAGTTGCCTGGGTTTCTGGAATTCGCTGAGGATTGCGCCGGCGCGCTGGCCGCGGCGGCGGCGAGCGGAATCGTCCACTGTGATCTCAAGCCCGAGAACATTCTCGTCACCGCGGCGGGGCGTCCCCGCATCCTCGACTTCGGACTGGCCTGCCGGCATGCTGAGGCCTGTCGGTGGGACGAGGCTACCGTCGCGATCGATCTGGATGAAACCGTGGGAATCACCGAGGTGCCGGGGGCGAGCACCGCGACGGCGGCCGACCGGAGGGCGGCCGACGCTTCCCCATCGGAATCGGATCCCTCCTCGGGCCGGGTCCTCCTCGAAGGAACCCTCACCTATCTGGCTCCCGAACGAATCCGTGGCGCCGAGCCTGATGCTCGCACGGATCTTTTTGCGCTCGGGATCATCTTCTACGAGATGCTGACAGCGCGGCATCCGTTCCGCCGTGCGACGCCGCCCGCGACGCTGGCCGCGATCCTTCACGAGACACCGCCGCCGCCGAGCTCCCACAACTCCGGCGTGCCGCCGGAAATCGACGCACTCGTCATGCATCTGCTGGAGAAGGATCCCGCCGCGCGCTGCGCATCACCGCAGAAGCTGCTCGATACTCTCCGGGTCCTCGCGGCCGCGGCCCCCGGGGCCGTGCCCGAGGTCCGAACCCGTCGGCCGTCGGCGCGTGCTCTCGGGTGGCTGTCGGTTTCGGCGATCGTTGTCGTCGCCTGCCTGATCGCGGCGCGCGTCTGGCGGCCGCCTTCGTCTGTCGCCCAGTCCGCTGCGTTGTACCTCGTCGTGGAGCCGTTCCGGAGCCTCAGTCCGGCATCGAGCGATACTGTCTTCGCCCTTGGGCTGACCGAGGCGATCCAGACCCGGCTCGCGGAGGTGCCCGGGATCCAGGTGGTAGCTTCCGCCTCAGATCCGGGCACGCCGTTTCTGCTTGAGGGCACGGTGCAGCGCTCGCGCGACGAGCTGCGGATTACTTGCCGGGTGGTGGAGCGAAAAGGCGGCGCCATCCTGGGAGGTGCCATTGCGGAGGGGAGCGCCGAGGATCTCTTCGCTCTGCAGGACAAGGTTACTGCCGGAGTGGCGAAGGCCCTGGCCCGGCACATGCACCGCGTGGCCACGGGGCCGTTGGAGACGCGTCCTACTTCCGATGTCACCGCCTACGATTATTACCTCCAGGGACGCGGGTACCTGCAGCGGCCGGGGGAGACGGAGGACCGCATGGTTGCCGTCGAGCTCTTCCGGAAGGCCCTCGCGGCCGACCCCGGCTTCGCCCTAGCCGAGGCGGGCCTGGCCCAGACTTTCTGGAAGCTCTTCGAGGACAGCCGCGATCCGTCGTGGGCGGCCCGCGCCGAGGAGAGCGCACGCAAGGCGCTTGCTCTGGCGCCGCAGCTTGCGGAGGTCCACATCGCGCTTGGCACCATCGAGCAGGGGACCGGCGAGTCTTCCCTGGCCGCCGAGGAGTTTCGACGTGCCCTGGAGATCAACCCGCGCAGCAGCGAGGCGTTCGTCGGATTGGCCAAGGCCCAGGAGACGCAGGGAGACCTCGACGCGGCAGAGCGCACGTTCCGTGATGCCATCGCGGTCCGTCCCGGGGACTGGTCGCCGTGGAGCAAGCTCGGCGTGTTCTACCGCGCGCACGGGCGACTCGATGAGGCGCGGCGCTCTTTCGAACAGGTCATCGCCCTGACGCCCGACAACGCGCGCGGGCATGTCAACCTCGGGGTTGTCCAGCAGGAGCTGGGTCGTGACACCGAGGCGATCGCCTCCTATGAACGGTCGCTTCGCATCAAGCCCGGGTACCGTGCCTATGCCAACCTGGCCACTCTCTATCGCTCGCAGCGCCGCTATGCCGATGCTGCGCGGACGTACGAACGGGCGCTGGTCCTCGATGACCACGACTGCCGGGTGTGGGGGAACCTGGGGGCAACGTATCGGCAGATCGAACGGCGCGAAGCCGCGGCGGATAGCGCGTACCGCCGGGCCATCGTGTTGGCGGAGGGAGAGTGGGCGGTCAACCGTAGCGACCCGATGGTGCCGGCGCTGCTGGCGCAATACCATGCGGAGGTGCATGAGACCACTGCTGCCCGGGAAATGGCGGGCCGGGCGCTCGAAGCCGGATCGGGCCGGCCGGAAGTGCTGGTGCTCGTCTCGGCGGCGTACATCGTGCTCGGGGACCGGGTGGCGGCGTTGGAAGCGGTGCGGCGGGCCATAGCCCTGGGTTGCTCGCCCGAGACGTGGAGCCGCGATCCCGCGATGGAGGAGCTGGTGAAGGATCCGGAGTTCCGGAAGATCGTTGACGCGGCTGAGCCGCGGAGAAGGGAAGGTAGTGGATGAGCATGGAAGAACTGGAGATCCCCACGATCCGGATCGGGTTCAATCGTAGAGAACAGATCGCCACGTTGTCCCCGCCGGCGATGGTGGTCGAGTCGGGTTCCCGGGTTCAGTTTCAGTTGGAGAGCGACATCGACGCGAAAGCCAAGGTCATGCTCCCGGCGGAGGGCCGCGTGATCCAGGTGACCCGCGGGAAGGCCGCTTTGGTCGAGGTCACGCAGACCGGGGTGTACTACGCCGTCGTCACGCTGAAGAACCCCGGGAAGGTGGGAGCGATGGCGGTGCTTATCTGCGACGTGTAGAACCCACTGGGGCTGCGGACTACGATGCCTGCGGCCCGGCCCGCACGGCCCCGGAGATTCCCATCCTCTGAACGCGGTTCGTCGTCGGCACACCGACGCGGGGACCGACGGTGCGCATGGAGGGGTTCAGCCCGCTGTGACGCCGGGTGGTTCGTCCGTACCCGTCAGCGCGCCTCCTCCCGTCAACACCGCCCCGTTCCACTGCCTCACCCGCTCGTAAAAGACCGCCAGGAGGACCGTCGTGAGGGGTGCCGTCACGAAGAACCCGACGCAGAGGGCGAGAGCCCCGAGGACGTTGATGCCAACGAGCGTGAGCATGAGGAGGAAGAACGACCAGCGGTAGCCGATCATGAGTTTCCAGCTCGCCTTCAGGCTATCGAGGCCTCCCACCCCGCGATCAAAGACGAGGAAGCCGGCCTGCGAAAGCCCCAGCGCCACGATGATGCCGGGTAGGACAAGAAAGAGCATGCCGAGGGCCGTGGCGATGCCTCCGAGGACGCTCCATGCCAGCACCGCGCCGAGGCGTCTGAAGCCTGCGAAAAGATCGGTGAACTCGACCTTGCCGCCGCGGACCGCCTTCAGGCCCGCCACGATGAACCCGGGGTAGAGGAACATCGATAAGGCGGCAGTGCCGAGCTTGATGGTGATGTTGAAGGGATGGTCGTCGCCGAAAACGTGATCAAATGTGTAGCCGGGAGCGGCCGTCAGAATCGTGTATACGAGATACATCCCGACGAGGACAAGTCCTTCACGCTGGAAGACGGCCCACCCGGTGCGGATGCAGTCTCCGACCATGCCCGGGGGTGACGGGATACCGGTCCCCTCCGGGCCGGGGGCGGGCGGGATCCACCCCGTCAGCGCCGAAAGATCGTTGGCGAGCGGTGGTGGATACGAAGGCACCCCGGAGAACAAGGTTGCGGCCCCGCATTTTGGGCAGAATCTCGAGTCGGGCGCCAGTGGCACCCCACAACGCTGACAAATCATGAACACCTCCCGTGGGCAGGCCCGCCGACCTCCGTCCAGCGCGAACGCCTGCGCGCAAGGATCGCGGACGGTACGCCTGATCGCAGGCTCACGCGCCCCCCGCGCGCCCGGGTGGATCGTACAACCTCATGACTTCCTCGCGATAGTGATCGAGGATCCTGTGGCGTCGCAGTTTCAGGGTCGGAGTGAGCAGGTCGTTGTCGATGGTGAACGGCTCAGTGGCGACGTGAAACCGGCGCACCCGCTCCGGCGGCGCGAGGCGCCGATTGACCCTGTCCACGGCGGCGCGGAGGAAACCGTGAAACTCCGGCGCGGCCGCGCAGGCTACTGCCATCGGCCTCACCCCATTCGCATCCGCCCATGATGTCATCGCCTCCTGATCGGGAACCAGGACCGCCACCAGGTGCGATCGGCCGTCACCGAAGACCACGGCCTGGGCGATCTCCCGCTCGAGCGTGAGCATTCCCTCGACGCGCTGCGGTGCGACCATCTCCCCGCCGGTAGTCTTGATGAAGTCCTTCTTGCGATCGGTGATACGAAGGTACGCGTCCTCATCGAGGACGCCGATGTCGCCGGTGTGGAGCCAGCCATCGCGTACCGCTGCGGCAGAGGCCTCGGGATCGTTCCAGTAGCCATCCATGAGCGACTCACCGCGCACGAGGACTTCGCCATCCTCGGCGAGGCGCACCTCGACGCCGGGCAGGGCCGTTCCCACCGAGTCGAACTTCACCCGGAACGGGGGATTGGCGGTAACGACCGGAGACGCCTCGGTCAGGCCGTACCCCTGCAACAGCCGCAGCCCCACCGCGTGAAAGAAGAGCACCAGTTCCGGGCTGATCGGCGCGCCGCCCGAGACGATGACCTTGAGTCGGCCACCAAAGCGAGCCCGCACCTTGTCGCGCACGACCCGATCGAGGATCCGGTCGGCCACATGTTCGAGTGGCGAGCGCCGGCTGCCGTTAAGCCGTCGGCGTCCCAGAGCGACCGCGGCGGAGAAAAGCCCGCGTTCGATCGGCCCGTGCCGTTCCATCTCTCGGATGATCTTCCTGTGCATCGTTTCGAAGAACCGGGGGACGGCGATGAGAATCGAGGGACGCACCTCGGGGAGAGTCGCCGCGACCTGCGAGGCGCTGGCCACGTAGAAGATCTGCGCCCCGATGGCCACGGGGAAATACTGCCCGATGGTGTGTTCGTAGACGTGAGATGCCGGAAGGAAGGAGAGGAAGACCTCTTCTTCCGTGCCGAGTTCTAGGACGAGGCCCCGCGCCCCTTCCAGGTTACAGAGGATAGCGCCATGAGAAAGCATGACACCCCGAGATAGCCCCGCCGTGCCCGATGTGTGCTGGATGCAGGCGAGATCCCTCCGGGTCAACTGCGCCGCGGCCGCATCGAGATCATCGGAAAGTCTCCGTCCCGCCTCGCGCAGCGATTTCCAGGTGTGCAGGGCAGGGCCGCTGCCGGTGACGCCGGTGGGCGAATCGAAACAAATCACGAACTCGATATCGAGCGTCGCGGCGGCGAGGATCTTGCGCAAAAGCGCGGGCGTGGAGACGATGGCGCCTCGCGCCTTGGTGTTGCCTATGACGTGACGATGGCTCTCCACCGTGTCGGTGGTGTAGGCGGGAACGGTGACGCATCCGGCAGCCATGATCGCCAGGTCGGCGAGGAGCCACTCGGGACGATTCTCGGAGACGAGGACGATCCGATCGCCCCGTGCGAGGCCGAGCGAGCGCAGCCCGCGGCACGCTTCCGAGACTTCGCGGCGGCACGCGCTCCAGGTGCGGGAGCTCCATCCGTCGTCGCCGCGACTCCAGAGAAACGGGCGATCGGACCGGGCTCCGGCCTGCGCGACGAACATGGCGATGAGACTCGCCTGTCGGGCCGGTTCGATCGTCATGCGCCTCCCGCAGTGATGGGGCAAGCGAAATGTCCGGATCGCAGCGGGTCGACTTCTGCGTCAGATCGATCGCCGTCCGGCATCTCGGGCAGTCTCGGCCCCTGACGGTCCCGGATCCCTGAAAGTCCGGGGTGGCTGAGCGTCTCCGGCTTCCTGACCGTGTCGGTTCCCTCGCCGGCCCGATTTCAGGATCTTGCCCCGCAGTGACAGTGTACCGCAACGGCTGCGGTGCAGGATTCGCATTTGCCGGTTTCGGATCTTCCGTCCAGCCGGGCCTTTCCTTCGTGCCTCATTTCTGTCTGCGGTGTCACGCTCACCGGCTCCATCCGTCCGGTCCGGGCCGCGATACAACTTGACATGATGATAGCCACATGATATCATGTCGATATTCAAGAAACGGACCGGGACTCCCGGATCCGCGAAAGGAGGTCTCCATGCACACGGAACGGGAGGTCAGGCCGGCGACCGGTTGGCTCTTCCTCGTGTTTGACCTGGCGCTCTGGGTCTTCGCGATCTGGCTATTCGCCGGCGGAATCCGCGAGAAGAACCTGCTGCAGTTGCTTCTCGGCGGTGTGGGCGGGATCGTCCTTGCCGGACTGGGCATGGGCGGATTTTTCGTGGTCAACCCGAACGAGGCGGCCATCCTTCTGCTCTTCGGCGACTACAAAGGAACGGTGCGGACCAACGGTTTCTTCTGGACGAACCCGTTCATCAACCGGGCGAAGATCTCTCTGCGCGCGCGCACGCTGAACGGTCAGAAGATCAAGGTCAACGACCGTTCGGGTAACCCGATCGAGATCGCCGTTGTGGTCGTCTGGCAGGTACGCAATACGGTCGAAGCGACCTTCGATGTTGACAACTACCTCGACTACGTGAACACGCAGAGCGAGACCGCCCTGCGCCACCTCGCCAGCAGCTACCCGTACGACGCCGGGGAGGAGGAGTTGAGCCTTCGCGGCGCCACCGACGAGATCAACGTCCATCTGCAGCGTGAGCTCCAGGATCGGCTCAACCGCGCCGGGGTCAGCGTTCTCGAGTCGCGCTTGAGTCACCTTGCCTACGCGCCGGAGATCGCGGGCGCCATGCTGCAGCGACAGCAGGCTACCGCCATCATCGCGGCACGCAAGAAGATCGTGGAAGGCGCGGTCGGCATGGTGGAAGACGCGCTCCAGCAGCTCAGCCGCGGAAACATTGTCCAGCTCGACGAAGAACGAAAGGCCGCCATGGTGAGCAATCTCCTGGTGGTTCTCTGCAGCGAGCACGCGGCCCAGCCGGTGGTCAACACGGGGACGCTATACCCCTGAGGCCGAGGTGCAGCCATGGTTGAGAAAAAGCCATTCCTCCTCCGTCTCAGTCCGGAGTTGTACGAATCGATCCGGCGCTGGGCGGAAAGCGAGCTGCGCAGCGTCAACGGGCAGGTCGAGTGGATCTTGCGCGAGGCGGTCGAACGGAAAGTGAAGGGTGGAGGGGAGAAGACGAAGGGAAGAGGGTGACACCGGCGAAGGATCAGCAAGGTGGGATCTGCTGCAAAGGAGTCGGAGGTGTAGCATGTCGTACCGGAAATCCGTAGCGTTTCAGGGGAATCCGACGGCTGTGCTGGATGCGGCACGGGTGATTCTCATTGGGCAGGACTTTGCGGTCAGCGAGCCGGGGGCGGGCCGACTGATCGCGTTTCGATCCTGGATGGCCGGTTCGCGCCAGTCACTTCTCAGGGGTGTCTCTTCACTCGATATCGAGATCACTCGGTCGACGATGACGATCACAGCGGGGCGGCGAAACGTCGTTGTCATGATCCTGTTCGTTCTTGTGTTTCCGCCGGTCCTGGCACTTGTGCTGGGAGTCACGAAGGGAGGAGTTTCGACCTGTCTGCGGGCGGCGGCACCCTGGTTTGTCGTCAGTCCCGTCCTGGCGCTGGGGTTGTGGTATCGCACGAAGTGGGCTCTGGAACGTCTGGTTGGCAATCTGCTGCAGGTCGGGGATGCTGCGCGCTGATCGGGATCGAGCTTCCGGAACTGCCACGCGTCGGCGCCTTTGCGTTCGAGCAGCGCACCGATCCGGCTGATGGTGCCGACATCCCCAAGACGCAAGGTGACACGAACGAAGTCTGCGGTGCGGACTCGCCCGGCCGCGAGGTAGCCGAGAGTCCGGTCGTAGGTGCGCGGTAGACTGCCGAACCGCGACCAGATGACTCCGGAGGACGCCACGTCGCCTACAAAGGTCACGCCAACGTAACGACCAGGGGCGAGGCTTCAGTCGGCGGCCTCGATCTGACCAGTCCAGGCACGGCCTGCAGCCCGAATCCGTGCCTGTAGCCCGTCCGTTCTCGAGCGTGGGCACGAAGACCGGGGCGGTCGGACGATACTTGTGGGGCCGGACTATCAGCGAGTAGGAAGGCGGCGGTCCGGCGTCCGGATTCGCCGCCACCTGGGCCGAGAGGTTGTCGTCGCGCGGGCGGAAGCGCCGGTTCTGGTGTCGGGCTCCCATCCGGGCCTTTAGCTGCACCGGGTCATGGGGCTTGAGGAAGTGCTATCGTGTACCCGATGACGTCCCGCAGGTGCCACGACCCCAGAGGCAGAGCCGGAGGGTGACGGATGGAAGCGCCCGACAACAGCGGTGAAGCACCGGCCGGACGCTTGTCTTCCGACTCTCGCCCCACCCACAGCGAGGATGGTGTCGATCTCACCCTGATCCGCTGGATGCTGTCGCTGACGCCTGGGGAGCGCCTGGAGACACTGCAGAGCACGGTCCGCTCGATTCTAAGGCTCCGGGATGTCCAATCCGGGTCCTGATTTCCTGATGCTCCTGCGGGAGCTTGCCGAGCGGCGCGTCGATTTCATCATCGTCGGAGGCGTTGGAGCGGTTCTGCAAGGGGCACCGATTGCCACCTTCGACCTCGATCTTGTTCACGCGCGCGACCCCGAAAACCTGGAACGTCTCGTCGACGGATTGCTGGCCCTCGATGCCTACTACCGGGAGCACGCAGACAAGAAGGTCAGGCCCACCGCGATTCCTCTCGCTGGATCCGGGCATCATCTCCTGATGACACGGGCCGGGCCCCTCGATCTGCTCGGGGCCGTGACTCCGGGATGGGCCTACGAGGATCTCTTGGGTCAAACCATCGAGATCGAGATTGCCCCCGGACTCGCGGTGAAGGTGCTGGATCTCGCGATGCTCGTCAGGCTGAAGGAAGAGCTCGGACGTGAAAAGGATCTGGCGGTCCTTCCGGTTCTCCGTCGGACTCTGGAGGAGCGGGGAAGGAAGTGACCCGCCCTATTCCTGAACGCTTCGCTGCGTGTCGGCCCGAAGGCGGTGGTCTGTTCTGCTTCGTCTTGCCGAACCCTCGCCAACCTCACGTCGCAGTTGAAGGTGTTTCCGGCCGCGCGGATCGTCCGGAAAACGGCCCGCAATTGCCCGGCGCGCCCACCGGGTGGCGCCCGCAGCGGGCCGGAGAGATGTTGGAGCCCGGCTGCTTGTCGCCTCCACAGAGAGGGCAGTGCCCTACTCGTTCGTTCATGACCTCTTCCTCCTAGTCTTGAGATCCGGCTCGAAGCGGTCGAGACCCGGTCTGTTCGCCGTGCCCTTCCTGGGGGAGATCATCGAACTTCGGCGCGCGATCGACGTCGCGGGTTACGGTTCGCTGCGGAGGCTCCTCCTCCGCCCCACTCCGAGCGACTGCAGACCAGCATGGCCGCTCTCGGGGGGCGACTCCCAACCTCGCCGTGCTTTCCCCCAAACCAACCCGATCCCGGAGGAGCGAGGCCGAGCCGATCGTCGGCAATATCGACGAAAAGTCGCATCTGGTCGTGCACGTGCCCGGGCGTGCGCCGCTGCCGCCCGGATCAGGATCCAGGCCGCTCTCGGTCAAGCAGCTGGCCACGTGCGGCATCCCATTATCCCAACCGCCCCAACACCCCCGTCATCGCCTCCGCAAACCGCCCCTCCTCCGGCAAGAGGCTTGCCACCAAGAACGCCTCGCTCTCGAAGTCAAAGAAGAACCCCGGGTGCAGCAACACCCCTTCCTCCTCGGCAAGGAGCAGGCACCACTCTTCCTCCGTGTGGGTGCGCGGCACCCGCAGCACCGCGTACCAGCCGCCGTCGGCGGGAAGCAGCTCCCACGCTACGTCCCGAGCTTTCGACTCCAGCCACCGCAGGTTCGCCGTCGTGCGCGCGCGGATCGCGTCGCGCACATCGCGGCCCGCAGCGAGCAGCTCCGGGAGCGCCCACTGCGCCGGCGTGTTGACCGAGAGGTACGTGTCGGCGATCACCTCCAACCGCGCCATCGCCTCGGTGGCGAGTTCCGCTGGGCCGCCGACGCGGATCCACCCCACCTTGATCTGCGGCAACCCCGACGACTTGGAGAGACCTCCCAGCGAGAAGACCAGGCAACCGCCGCGCCGGGCGAGGGAGCCGGAGAGGGCGGTGGCGGGAGAGCCGTCGATGGGTCCGGCGACAGAGCCGGCCAGGCATCCGGCCCGGGCGGTGGCGGGAGAGCCGGCGATGGATTCGGCGGCAGAATCGGGGCCGGATTCTGTGACAGCCGGCCCACCGACCAGTGAGGATGCCACGTCCTGCGCAGGCGGAAACGGGTACTCCAGGAACACTTCGTCGGAGATGATCGCCAGGCCGCGTTCGGCGCAAAAGCCGGCCGTTGCATCGGCCTCCGCCACGGTGAGGGTGTTGCCGGTCGGGTTGTTCGGGTGGACCACGATGACGGCGCGGGTGCGCGGACTCGCGGCCGCCGCCAGCGACGCGAAGTCGACGCGCCAGCGCTCCTCGCGGCGCAGCGAGTAGGGCACCAGCGTCACTTCCTCAAGGCCGGCGAGGAAGTCGAAGAGCGGGTAGCTCGGGCGTGGCACTAAGACCTGATCGCCCCGCTCGCAGAGTAGCTTCATCAGCCAGCCATACGCCTCGCTCGTGCTGGCGCAGAGAACCAGATCGTCCGGCGAGCAGGGCGCGGCGCCGGGAACTTCAGCGGCGAGGTAACGGGCGACTGCCTCGCGGGCCGCCGGAAGGCCTCGGGGCGCGGGTCCGTACACGAGCCCGCGCGGGTCGGCGAGGGCCTGGAGGATTCGTGCCTCAGGGTACGTGAAGCCACAGCGGGTGGGGTTCGATTCCGTGAGGTCGATGGAGGGCTTGCCCGAGGCCAGGCGTCGGGCCCACGCATCGGCGAGCCGGTTCGGCGTGCGCTCCCAAGCGGTGCGTCGGGAGAAGGGGACCGGGGGATGGCTGTTCATGCCGGGGATTCTGGCAGCCGCGCGGGAGGGGCGCCAGAGGAACCGCGGGGTGGAGAGACCGCCCCCCTGGCAACGGGTCCGATCTTCATGGCACAATGCCGGCATGCCGAAACCCCGTCTGCCCCGCCGGCCCATATCGTGGCTGCCCGTGCTCCTGATTGGCGCGCCGTTCCTCGTGCGCCTCCTCACGTGGTTGGAACTGCGGGGTGACCCGTTTTTCCGGTTGCTGGTGGTCGATGCACGGACCTACCACGATACGGCGGTGCAGATGGCAAACGGGACGTATCGCATGGACGGCCCGTTCTGGCAGCCGCCGTTCTATCCGTTCTTGCTGAGCCTTGTCTACCGCGTGGCCGGGCCGAATCCGGAAGCGATGCGACTGTTGCAGTGCCTCCTCGGCGGGTGCACATGCTGGCTCGCTTTCCGGCTGGCGGATCGGCTGGGCGGGCGGCGGGCGGCGTGGATCTCGTGGGCGGCGGCGGCGCTTTGCGCGCCTCTTCTTTTCTTCGACCTGCAGTTGCTAGGTGCCTCGGTGGCTACGTTCTTGCTTCTCCTTTCGACTGACCGGGTGGCGGCATGGGCGCCGGGACACAACGATCGCGCGTTCCTCGCGGGCGGACTGGCGCTGGGGATTGCCTGCATCACGGTGGCGACGTGTCTGGTGGCGATCCCGGTACTTGTGGGATGGGCGGCGCGGCGGTTGCGACGGGATGACGCCGGGATCGGCATCGCTCTGTATTTCCTTGCCGCGGCCATGGTACCGGTGGTCACGGTCACGGCGATCAATCTCGGTGCGAGCGGCCAGCCGGTTGTAGTTTCGTGGAACGGCGGACTGAACTTCTGGATCGGCAACAATCCCGACTACGACCGGACGGTGGCGATCCGTCCCGGGCGTGCGTGGAAGGCGCTGACCGCCGAGGCCGGCCGGGCGGGGGCGCACAGCGAGTCGGCGGCCTCGGGCTGGTTCTTCCGCAGGTCACTGCGCTGGATCGGGGGACACCCGGGAGCCTGGCTGGCACTCATGGTGCGTAAGGCGGGGCTCTTCCTGCGCGGGGACGAGATCGCCCGCAACCAGGAGATCTACCCGTTCCGAGGTGGTTCGCTGCTGCTGCGGGCGCTTCTCTGGATTCGCGGCCTCGCATTCCCCAGCGGGATCCTGCTGCCGCTGGGGCTGGCGGGGATGGCGACGCTTCTTTTCAGGCGAAGGTTCGGTTTGGGGGAGACGAGTCCGGCCGAACCGGCCGGCATCGAACCTTCGCGCGGGATCGGCGAGCGGGGCTCGGGCGCCCGGCGTGCCGCTGCCGGCTCCCCTGCAGGCTCCGGCAGACGCGATGTTGTCGGCTTTGGCGCCGGCTCCGGCGCCGCGGACCTTGCCCTCCTGGTCGGTGCCTATGCCTTCGCCGTGATCCTCTTCTTCCCAGCCTCGCGCTATCGTCTGCCGGTGCTGCCGTTTTTCCTCGTGTTTGCGGGGGCGGGCATGGTGGTCTGGTTCGACGCGGCGCGGCGCGGTCGGTTCGGTGCGCTGCGCATGCCCTTGGTGGTGCTGACGATCTTCCTTCTCCTGTCGAACCTGGGCCTGCCGGCGATGGCGTCGAGCTTCCAGAGCGACACCTATTCCGACATGGGAACCCTCTACTTGGACCAAAAGAACTGGGACGAGGCGATCCGCTGGTACGGGCGCGCTCTCGACCTCGACCCACAGAACGCCGAGGCGGCGCACAACACCGGCGCCGCGCTGATCCGGTTGCAGCGCCCGACCGAGGCGGAGCCGTTCCTGCACCGTGTGCTCGCCGCGTGGCCGGGCGACCTCATGGCGCTGCTCAATCTCGGTAATGTCTACCTCATGAAGGGGGAGCCCTATCGGGCCGGGCGCTACTACCTTCAGGTGTACAAGGCCGATCCGGAGTTTCCGGATGCCGAGCGGAACTTCGAGCTCGCGCGGCAGGCGGCGGCAAAGCTGGAAGCGGAGCGGATGGCCCGGGACCCGGGGCCGTTCCTCGACGCGCTGGAGCGGTTGTACCGCGCGGAACCGGAGAATGAGTTCCTCCGCGAGCGGTTGCGGGCGCTGCTGGCCGCGGCAGGAGATACGGGCCGGGCGGCGCGGTTGTTCGGGAGCTGATCGTTTGGCGAGGCGCGGTGACTTGGAGAGCCGGGTTGCGGTTGACTTGGAGGCCTCACCCGCGCTCGTGCGAAGGTTGGCGGAGGAAGCGAAGCAGAAGTCCGATCCCGACCTGAAGTGAAAGATCGCGGAGTCTGTCGGCCCGCGATCGGCTCATCGCGTCTCCCCTTCCGAGAGTGTGGCGGTCAGGATGCTCCATCGACGGCCGGCCGTCGTCGCAGTCCCCAAGGCACCGGCCGGATCAGCCGCACGATGACAACTGCCACCAGCAGTCTCGGCACGATGATCCAGAACACCGACGCGCCCACGGCGGCGAGCAGGATCGTGTCCTCGAGCAACGAGTGGCTGATCCCGATGGACGTGTGCAACGCACGCACGTCCTTCTCCTCGATGACACGGACCTTCATTTCCTCGATCAAGAGCCCGCCGCCGAAGGTCACACCGAGGATCTGCGCGGTCAGCCAAGGGAACGCGACCGTGCGGCTCAAGCCGAGGAACGACAGCAAAGGTCGTACGGCCCGTTCGAGTTTCTCCAGGTAGCCGCGGGCGCGGATCCACTCGGTGCCGATCATCATGGCTGTGACCACCAGGATGATCTTGACCATGAGCCGCAACGCCTCGCGCAACCAGCCGGAGAAGAACGGGCTGAGGCCGCCCGTCGTCGGCACCGCGGTGTGCGCTTCCGAGGGCACGAAGCGCAGCCAGAGGGTCGGCAGGTGCCGTGACTGCAGGGCGGTGAGTGACCAGGCCACGATGAGCCCGACGATCAGGGAGGAGACGAGACGAACCAGGAGCACCCACCACCAGGGCGTTCCGGTGCGATCCTGGACGGTCGTCTCGATGATCAGGTTGTGGGCCACCAGGGCCATGGCCCCCATCACCGTCACCGCGGTCGGTTCGAGCGGAATCATCGCCATGGCGCCGAGCAACGCGTAGATTCCGGCGAGGTAGCCGGTGACCAGCGGAACCGCCGCCTCCCCGGGCAGGTGAAAGACGGCCATCGCCGGGGAGAGGACACGCCCGATCGACTGGAGGACGCCGGTCCATCGCAGCAGCCCGACGCCGAGCGAGATCGGCAGCATCAGCTTGCAGAGGAGCAAGATCGTCCGACCCGCGCGGGGGAGTGCGCGCCCGAGGACCGTGTCGGGCCCGAAGACGCGATGTCGAATCGAAGGCGGTGGCATGCGTGCAGGGTAGCATGAAACGACGCTGTTCTACTTTGAGACCATGCTCCCGTCTTCCCGGGTACTGATGCGCCGCAGTCCTTCGGGGCCGACAGGAGATTGTGTTGCGAGCGCGCCGGATCGTCCGCCTGTTCTCCCCCGAAGCCCGAGGCCGGTCCTACGTGTTCCCTACGCGGAATCTCCAGGGAGATCAGGGCCACCTTGACACGTCGAGCCACCGTTGCCTAGAGTCACAAGTTACCATTTTTCGTGCCGCCCCATTCGGTCCCGCCGCGGGCTGATCGAGGAGGAATCGAGCATGCGCACATGCATCCTGGTGTCCGTCGGGCACTTGCTTCGGCGCCGGCGAAGCCGTGGGCCGGGAAGGCCGTGACATGAACGGCGACCCGTCCGACTGGCCCGTGCCCGGTCCGCTCCTCGCCCGGATCGAGAGCCCCACCGACCTGCGCAGCCTCCCGCCGGACAAGCTGCCGGAATTGTGCGCCGAGCTGCGCGCTTTCATCTGGGAGACGGTCAATCGTGTGGGCGGCCATCTGGCTGCCAGTCTCGGCGTCGTGGAGCTGACTGTGGTCCTGCACTATCTTTTTGACACGCCGCGTGATCGCATTCTGTTCGATGTCGGGCACCAGGGGTATGTCCACAAGGTTCTCACGGGACGGCGCGACGCGCTGCACACGATTCGCCGGTTCGGGGGGATCAGCGGCTTCCTCAAGCGAAGCGAGAGTCGGTACGACTGCATGGGCGCCGGCCATGCCTCCACCGCGATCTCCACGGCACTGGGTATGGCTACCGCGCGCGATGCCGCCGGAGAGACATACCGCGTGGTCGCGGTGGTAGGTGATGGTGGCATGACCGGCGGCCTCGCCTACGAGGGGCTCAACAACGCCGGCGCTTCGGGCCGGGACCTCATCGTCATCTTGAACGACAACGCCATGTCGATCTCGCCCAACGTCGGCGCCCTCTCCCGCTATCTCACCGGCATCATCAGTCACCCGCACTTCAACCGAATGAAGGCCGACATCTGGAATCTCACCGAGAAGATGCCGAAGAGCGCGACCTTCCGGCATCTTGTCCGCAAGGTGGAGGAGAGTGTCAAGAGCCTCATCACGCCGGGAATGCTCTTCGAGGACTTAGGCTTTCGTTATCTCGGCCCCATCGATGGCCACAACACCAAAGAGCTGATTTCGGTCCTGGGAAAGGTGCGCGATCTGAAGGGACCGATGCTGCTCCATGTGCAGACGATGAAGGGGAAGGGGTACCAGATCGCCGAGTTGGACCCGCAGAAGTACCACGGCGTGAAGGGAATCTCTCCCGGAAGCGGCAAGGTGGAGGCGCCGAAATCGCACCTCACCTACACCGACGTCTTCGGCGAGGGGGTCGTGCGGCTGGCCCACGAGGACCCGCGGGTGAACGCGGTGACCGCGGCCATGGTGGACGGCACCGGCCTCGTCCGCTTCGCTCTTGAGTTCCCGGAGCGGTTCTTCGACGTCGGCATCGCCGAGGCGCATGCCGTGACCTTCTGCTCCGGTATGGCTCTGGAGGGGCAGCGCCCCGTGGCCGCCATCTACTCGACCTTTCTGCAGCGGGCTTTCGACCAGATCATCCACGATGTTGCCCTGCAGCACCTCCCGGTGATCTTCTGCCTCGACCGTGCCGGGCTGGTGGGCGAGGACGGTCCCACGCACCATGGCGCCTTCGACCTGAGCTATCTCGGCTGCATCCCGGGCTTGGTGGTGGCTGCGCCCAGTACCGGGACGGAAATGCTGGGGTTGCTCCGATGCGCACTCCAGTGGACCGAGGGTCCCTTTGCCATCCGCTACCCCCGCGCTCTCGTGCCTGAGGAGGAGATGCCCGATTTCCCCGACCCGATCGAGGTAGGAACCTGGGTGACACTTCGGCCGCCGACCGCCGTCACGTTTCTTGCTGTCGGTTCCATGGTGCCGGTGGCCATGGAGGCGGCCGATCTCCTGGCGACGGTGGGCGTGCCCGCGGGAGTGGTGAACTGTCGGTTCGTCCGGCCCCTGGATGTCGCCATGCTCGCCTCGCTGGTCGGGGCGGATCGACGGATCGTGACGATCGAGGAGAATTCGCTCGTGGGCGGTTTCGGAAGCCAGGTCGCTCGCTGGTACGATGAGCGACCGGGGCCGGCACGGCCCTGGATCCTATCCCTCGGGCTGCCCGACGGGTTCGTCGAGCATGGCACCCGGGGCAAGCTGCTTGAGCTATGTGGGCTGACCGCCGCGCAGGTGGCGGAACGGGTGCGTGCCTTCGCGGGCACAATGGGGTCGGAAACGGGGGACGTGAACGGGCGCCTCGCGGCGGATACCGGGGAAAGGTGGTAGAGGATGGGTTTCCTGACGATCCGTGAGTTTTCGGTCGCAGTCGGCACGCTCGCGGGGCAGAAGGCCGACCTTCTCGTGGTTGGTGTGTCAAAAGACGAGCCTCGGCTGCCGGCCGGGATGGCCTCTCTGTTCACGGGTGACGCGAACCCGGTTCGCTCCGCGCTTGCTTCCGGCGATTTCAAGGGGGATACGGGGGAGACGCTCGTTGTCTACGGCGCTTCGCCCGACCACGGGCGCGTGCTCCTCCTCGGTACCGGACCGGCGCGCGATTTCGGTCTCGATCGGGTGCGTTCCGTCGCTGCCTCTGCCGCGCGGCGGGCCCGTGATCTCGGTGTCGGGCGGGTTCTCTTCCCACTGCCCCTGCCGGGGGCGCAGGCGTGGACCAGGGACGAGCAGCTTACGGCCGCGGCCGAGGGGGCGATCCTCGGGACCTGGCAGTTTCCTGAGTTCAAGACTGTCGACCGGGAGAAGTTCCGGACCGTGGGCCATCTGGTGTTCTGCCTGCCGGAGGAGAGCGACGCGGGGATGGCCGGCTCTGCCCTCCATCGTGGGCGCGTGCGTGGCGAGGGAACCTGCTTCGCCCGGGAATTGGCGGCGATGCCGGCGAACCACCTCACGCCGGCGGAACTGGCGCGGGTGGCGGAGCAGGTCGCGCGCGAGGAGGGTCTGCGCTGCTCGGTTCTTGATGCCGACGAATGCGAAGCGCTCGGCATGGGCGCCTTCCTTGCAGTGGCCCGTGGCTCTGCCGAGCCGCCCAAGTTCATCGTCTTAGAATATGACTGTGGCCGGAAAGATGCCCCGAAGATCGGGTTGGTGGGCAAGGCCCTCACCTTCGACGCCGGGGGGATTTCGCTGAAACCGGCCCTCGGGATGCACGACATGAAGTACGACATGGCCGGTGGGGCGGCGGTCCTCGGTGCCATGCGTTGTCTGCGGTCCCTAGCGGTGCCCGTTTCGGTGGTGGCGGCGATTCCGGCAACCGAGAATCTTCCGGGGGGGCGCGCCGTGAAACCGGGCGATGTTGTACGCGCAATCAACGGCAAGACGATCGAGGTGCTCAATACTGATGCTGAAGGACGTCTCGTTCTGGCCGACGCTCTGGCCTGGATGGTGCGGAACCATAATCCGGAAGCGCTGATCGACGTGGCGACTCTCACCGGGGCGGTCGTCATTGCCCTGGGGCACTACGGCGCGGCTGTACTCTCGAACAACGACGGCCTGGCGAATCGGATTGAGGCGGCGGCGCGGGCCAGCGGCGAGCGAACCTGGCGGCTCCCGATCTGGGATGAGTTCTCCGACCATCTCAAAGGGGAGACGGCCGACCTGAAGAATATCGCTGATGCCAACGCCGGGGGTGGAACTATTGCAGGTGGCGCGTTTCTGCGTGAATTCGTGGACGAGACGCCATGGGTCCACCTTGACATCGCCGGGACTGCGTGGTGGGAGAAGGATCGGCCGCATCTCCCCAAGGGTCCCTCCGGGTACGGGGTGCGCCTCCTGCTCGACCTCATCGAAGGGTATGGATCGGACACGAGGCCGTAGTGGCAGCGTCAAATCGGAAGGGAGGGTCGGGCGATGCAGAAACATGAGGCTGTGCGGGAACAAGACGCTGGGTCGGAACGGGAGGCTGTGCGGGAACGGGATGTCGTGATTCTGGGGACAGGGCCGGCCGGCCTCACCGCGGCCATCTATGCAGCGCGCGCCAACCTCGCCCCGCTGGTACTGGATGGGCGTCAACCGGGCGGACAGCTCACCATCACGAGCGAAGTCGAGAACTACCCCGGTTTCCCCGAGGCGGTCACCGGGCCTGACCTGATGGACCGTTTCCGGGCTCAGGCCGAGCGGTTCGGCGCCACGTTCGAGAGCGGCACGCTGACGGGGGCGGATCTCTCGATGCGCCCCTTCCTGCTGACCATCGAGGACGGCGAGCCGGTGGTGACGCGCACTCTCATCATCGCCACCGGGGCCACGGCCAAGTACCTCGGCCTGCCCTCGGAACAAGCGCTGCAGGGAGCAGGTGTTTCCGCCTGCGCCACCTGCGACGGCTTCTTCTTCCGTGGTAAGGAAATCGCGGTGATCGGCGGCGGTGACACCGCTATGGAGGAGGCAACTTACCTCACGCGCTTTGCGACCAAGGTGACAATCATTCACCGGCGCGAAGGCTTCCGTGCCTCGAAGGCAATGCTCGACAAAGCGCAGCAGAATGAAAAGATCCAGTGGCTTCTCAACACCCGCGTCTTGGAGTGCCTGGGAGTAGAAGAGAGAAAGCTGCGCGGACTCCGGCTGGAGGATGCGCGCGACGGACGCCAGTGGGAGCTGCCGGTGGAGGGGCTCTTTCTCGCCATCGGCCACGAGCCGAACACGGCCCCGTTCCGCGGGCAGCTTGACATGAATGACGTCGGCTACCTTCGGGTGCAGGAGCCGAGCACGCGGACCAATGTCGCCGGAGTCTTCGCTTGCGGCGACGCCGCCGACCATATCTACCGGCAGGCGATCACCGCGGCCGGGACCGGGTGTCGCGCTGCTATCGACGCCGAGCGCTTCCTCGAGGCTGAGGGGCGGTAGCCGGTCGCCCGGCCGGGACGCAGCAGGGAGCAGGGATGCGGTAGGGAGAACGGATGAACACGACCGAAGACTGGCTTCCGCTTTTCCCCCTGGACCTTGTGCTTCTGCCGGGGGCGCTCCTGCCTTTGCGCGTCTTCGAGCCGCGCTATCGGGCACTGGCCCGGCACGTTCTCGAAGGAGGCCGGCCATTCGGCGTGGTGCGTATGCATGCCGGGCAGTTGGCCCGCGTTGGTTGCGTTGCACGAATCGTCCACGTGCTTCAGGCCTATTCGGATGGGCGCTCCGATGTCCTCGTCCGAGGTGGGGAACGCTTCGCTCTGCTCGACCTGCGCGAGCATGCGGACGGGTATCTCGAGTCCCGAACCGAGCCGGTTTGCGATGAACCCGGCCCGGGGCCGGATGCGGAGGATCGGCTCCTGCTGGAACGTCTCTTCCGTGACTATGCGCAGTTGGCTGATGACGATGACCTGCTGGGCGGAACGCTGGGCGCGGAGGATGGGGCGATAGATCCTGATAGGGACGCGAATGCCGAGGGCACGGCCGGCGCCGGCGTCGACGCCAAGGCCGACGCCGCGGCCAGGGCCGACACCGAAGTTGCGGCCACTGCCGACGGTGCGGCCACGGCCGACGCCGACCGTTTCAGCTTCGCTGTCGCGGTACGGATGCCGCTGGGTGTCGACGAGCGACAGGCGCTGCTCCAGACGATGTCGGAGCGCGAGCGCACCTTGGCGCTGCTGGGGCACCTTGCCCGGCTGGTACCGCGCCTGCGCGCGCACGAAAAGGATCGGCGGAAAGTGCGCGGGAACGGCAAGCTGGTCCCTGCGGAGGAGTGAGGGGAGGGGGGGGGGAAGATCGGATGGAGTTCGAACGGGAGGTCCTCGACGTCGACGCTTTGGTGGTGGGAGGTGGTCCCGCCGGGCTGGCCTGTGCCCTCCACCTGAAAAGACTGCTCTCGGATCGCGGGCCCGAGGGTGGTGATGCCACGGTGGCGCTCATCGAGAAGGCCGGCACCTTCGGTAATCACTCGCTCTCGGGGGCCGTGATGGATCCGCGAGGATTGCGCGAGCTGATTCCCGACTACGAGGCGCGCCGCTGCCCTGTCGAGGGGGAGGTCCGCGGTGACGCCGTGATGTTCCTGACCCGTACCGGAACCTGGCGCTTCCCCGTGATGCCGCCGCCGATGCAGAACCACGGCAACCTGCTGGTCAGTCTGAACCGACTCGTGACCTGGCTCGCGGAACGCTGCGAAGACGCAGGCGTTGATCTTTTCCCCGGTTTCGCGGGGCAGGAGCTCCTCTGGGACGAGGACCGTGTGGTCGGTGTGCGCATCGGTGACAAGGGGCTCGACAAGGATGGGAAGCCGAGAGGGAACTTCGAGCCGGGGGTCGACATTCGCGCCAAGGTGACGGTGCTGGCCGAAGGGGCGCGGGGCAGTCTCGCGAAGGTCCTATTGGCGCGGGCGAAACTCGACGAGGGGCGGAATCCGCAGAGCTACGCCACCGGCGCCAAGGAGGTCTGGGAGGTGCCGGAGGGGCGGGCCGGGCGCGGGAGCGTCTTCCACACCGTGGGTTTCCCTCTCGACCGCCACACCTACGGCGGAGGCTGGATCTATGAGATGGGCGCCAACCATATCTCCCTCGGCGTGGCGATCGGACTCGATGCGGGCGACCCGTTCCTCGATGCACACCGGTTCCTCCAGGAGTTCAAGACCCATCCGTTCGTCCGTGCGCGCATCGTCGGAGGGAAGCTGCTTCGCTACGGGGCGAAGGCGATCCCCGAAGGAGGCTACTGGGCTCTGCCGCGACCGTACGCCGCCGGCGTGCTTCTGGCGGGAGACGCCGGAGGCTACCTGAATGCCCAGCGCTTGAAGGGGATTCACCTGGCCATCAAGACCGGCATGTTGGCCGCGGAGACGGTGCACGAGTGCCTCGTCGCCGGCGACACCGGGGCGGCGCGGCTGGCCGCCTACGAAGCGCGGATCTGCGAAAGCTGGGTGCATGCCGAGATGTACGGTTGTCGGAACTTCCGTTCCGCGTTTCAGGGCGGGTTGTGGAGTGGGATGGTCAAGGCCGGGATCCAGCTCGCTACTCGTGGGCGCTGGCCGGCCCGGCGCCCCGGGGTCAAGCCGGACCATGAGCATTTCCTGACGAGGGCACAACTGCGAGCTCGCGGTCGTTCAGCAGAGCCCCCGGCACTCACGGTCGATGACCCGCAGCGTCTGGTCTCAGCCAAGCTCACCTCCGTCTTTCATTCCGGCACCGTGCACGAGGAAAACCAGCCCTGTCATCTGCATGTTGTCGACCCGGAGATCTGCCGCAGCCGCTGCACCGAGGAGTACGGCAATCCCTGCGAGCATTTCTGCCCGGCATCGGTTTACCACATGATTCCCGACGAAATGCGGGGTGGGAAGCGGTTGCAGGTCGACTTCACCAACTGTGTTCACTGCAAGACGTGCGACATTCTAGACCCGTACCAGATCATCACCTGGGTCCCGCCCCAAGGCGGGGAAGGACCGGTCTACACCGGGCTGTAGGCACGAGCCCCGCAGGCGGCCGACGGCCGTGGGACATCGACGAGGGGAGACGAACCAGAGGTATGGCGATTCTGCCGATCAGGCTCTATGGCGATCCTGTTCTCCGCCGGAAATCGGCCCCGGTCGCGGTGGTGGACGACGAGATCCGCCGCCTTGCCGTGGACATGGTGGAGACGATGTTCGAGAACAACGGCGTGGGGCTGGCTGCGGCGCAGGTCGGGCTATCCCTGCGACTCCTGGTGGCTGATGCCACGCACCGCGACGGAGGTGACGGACCGAGGGTCTTTATCAATCCCGAGATCATCGACGCCTGGGACGAGTGGAGCTTCGACGAAGGGTGCCTCTCGCTGCCGGGCCTGAGTGCCGATCTGATGCGGCCCGAGGGGATCCTCCTGCGCTACCACGACGAGACCGGGTCGGAGTGCGAAGAAGAGTTCCACCAGCTCTGGTCTCGGGTCCTGCAGCACGAGATCGATCATCTTGACGGCCGGCTGTTCGTGGACCGGATGAGCCCGATGCGCCGAGCCCTCATGGAGCGGAAGTTACGGGAGCTCGTGAAGGAATCGAAGAACGTGAGCCTTTGAACCTGTTTCGGAACGGCACTACTCGCGTAGCCCGAAGCCCGAATAGGAACCCGTGCCGGACTCCTCTTGCGAATATCGAGGGTTTTCTTTAACATTTCCGTGTTCTGCCGATCCACCGGATTGTCCGATCAGCGGGCGGCTCGCTACAATTCGTCCGAGTTGGAGGGCTTTATGAGCGTTATGGTTTCCGGCCTCTCGGGTAGCGTGCTTCCCGTCGCGTTGGACCGCGCGGACGATCAATCCGGTCTCCAGGTCTTGCCCGTGCAATGCGATCCAGCGGGCGTTGGTTTTGATGGCGGAGGTCTGTCCACGCGAATTTTGAGGATCATTCCGAATCCGAGTTCAACCCGGACCGTGATCCGCTTCGCGGCACAGATTCCTGGTCCGGTCCAGGCGAGCGTCTACGGTCCCGCCGGCCGCCTGGTGCGCCGTCTCTCGACCGTGATCCCAGGCGGCGGCGCTCACGATCTCTCCTGGGACGGTTGCGACGCGGATGGTCACGCGGTCGCCGCGGGAGTGTACCTGGTTCGGGCATCGACGCCGGAGGGAGCCACGACTGGACGGTGCGTCATCGTCCGGTGAACCTCGGCGCTAGCATCGGCAGTCCGGCACCGCCTCCACCAACTGCACGAGGAGGGGGCCCAGCCGCACCCAGGCCTTCTCGCACGATCCGGCAAGATCGCACCCCGCGGCCATCGGGTGACCACCGCCGCCAAGCGCCGCCGCCACTCCGCTGATCGGGAACGCACCCTTGGAACGCAACGAAATCTGCACCTTGCCGAGCTCCATCTCCTTCAGCGTGGCAGCCACCTCCACGCCGTCGATCTCTAGAATATGGGTGATGGAGTCGCGCATCTCGTCGCGTTCCAATCCAAGCTCGTCCACCAGGCGATGAGGGATGCAGACCCACGCGAGTCGTCCCCCGCAGTCGAATTGCACAGAGCTCAAGACCCATCCGAGAAGACGGGCCTTGGCGGGTGAGTTGGAGCCGAAGAGGTGTCGGTAGACCCGGTTCGTGTCGACGCCGCGTGTCACCAAGTCGGCCGCGATGGCAAGGCTGGCCGGATTGCTACGAATGTGCTTGAAGGAGTTCGTGTCGAAGCTGATGGCGATGTAGAGAGCCTCCGCTACCGACGCGGTGATCGACCAGCCGAGGCTCTGGTGAAGGAGCCGGTAGACGAGCTCCCCGGTGGAGGCGGCATCGGCGTCGCCGTAGACTTCGGGCCGCATCGCCGCGGCCTGCGGGTGGTGGTCGAGGAACACAGTCTCCGCCGTGCGGGTACGCAGCCACTCTGCCGCGTCCTCCAGCAACTCCCACTGATGGGTGTCGAGGACCAGCCCCAGGTCCCAACGGCGTTCGCCCAGCCGCTCCTTCGCCTCGGCGGGATGGGTGGTCAGGCTGTGCGGATCGAGGAAGCGGTAGCGCCGGGGGAGCGGCTCGGGCAGAAGGCGCGTGACGGAAATCCCGTGCTCTTCGAGCGCCTCACCTAGCGCCATAGTCGAGCCGACACCGTCTCCGTCGGGGCCGAAGTGGGTGGTCAGCAGCACGGAACGGGCCCCCGAGATGCGCGCGGCCAGTTCCTTCAGGCGAGCTCCTTGCATCGGGTCCCTTCCTTGCAGCGAATGCCGAATGTCCGGAACCAACCAGCATATTCCATCGGGCCAGGATGGTCAATCTGCCGATCCGTCTTTCCGGCCGCCGGTGTCCGCGAACCGGAGCAGGGCTGCCTGACTGGAAGGCCCGGCCCGGTTTGACCCGGATGGAGATCTGCAGAAATCGCTGTTCCACCGATACAGTCTCCCGGAGAACGCCGGCGACGCCGTGGAATCTGTCCCAAGCCGTCGCCGGTCGCCTCATCACTTTTCTTCGTTCCGACTCAACTGCCATTCCAGCGTGCCTGCCTGCTCCAACATCGACACCAGCTCCGCGGCGGCGTCCGCGGCGCGGGGACCGACACCACCCCAGGACGCGTGCCGCAGGTCCTCGGCGGCCCGCCGGGCGACCGGGGTGACATCGGCGGGGCGGCTCTCCTGCGCCCAGTAACTGCCGCGCAGGATCTCTGCGAACTCGGCGGCGGCCGCGTCGAGCCGGAACAAGGGCGACGCTGACTCGAAACGGCGGCAGAGCTGTCGAGAGTCGAACACCGCCGCGATCTCCCGCGCCTCGCGCCGGCCCCCCTCTTCCTCGCGAGGACGGGCGTAGCGCACCTGAACCGTGGCGAGCCGTCCATCGCGTGCGCCGGCTGCGAGCTTCACTTCGTAGAGAGCGGTCACCTCGTGACCGGGGCCGACCTCGCCGGCGTCGGCTCTGTCATTGCGGAAGTCACGGTCGGCGATGTCGCGGTTCTCGAAGCCGAGGAGCCGGTAGCGCAGCACGCGCGCGGGGTCGAAGGCGACCTGCACCTTCGCGTCTTCGGCGACCGTGAACAGCGTGCCGGTCAGGCCGTCGACGAGAACCCGGCGCGCCTCGGAGAGATCGTCGACGTAGAAGTAGTTTCCGTCGCCGCGATCGGCCAGTTGCTCGAGGAGGACGTCGTTGTAGTTACCCATCCCGCAGCCGACGGCGGTGAGACGGATCCCCTTGTCCGCTTCGTCGCGCACGCGAGCCAGGATCGACTCGGCGCCGGTGCGACCCTCGTTGGCCACGCCGTCAGAACAGAGAATCACACGGTTCGACGCGGTGGAGCGGAAGGAACGGCGCGCCATGTCGTACCCGAAAAGGAGGCCTCCTTCGGCGTTGGTGCTGCCGCCGGCGACGAGCCGGTCGATGGCGTCGAGCACCAATTGGCGACCGGAAGGTGACCAACCGTGCTCGCACCGATCGTCATGGTGCTTGTCGAAGGGTGACCAGTCTCGGTGATGATCGCTGTTCCCGCATTCCACCCGGGGATGGGTGCCTAGGATGACCGGATCGAGAATCACGCGGGCGTCCGTCTGGAACAGAACCATCCCCACGCGGTCACCGTCGCGCAGCTTGTCCACCAGCATCCGCAGCGATGCCTGCACCAGGCCAAGACGATCCTCGCGGGCCATGGAACCCGAACCGTCGATGACAAACGTGAGATTGAGCGGCGGGCGTGCCCGCTCAGACACCGTGCGGGCCTTGAGCCCCACGCGCAGGAGTTGGTAGCCGGGGCCGAATGGGGAGGGCGCGCCCTCGAGGAAGATCCGAAAGTCCTCGTCCTCGAACTCGGGATAGCCCTGTGGCAGGTAATTCACGAACTCCTCGACGCGTACCGCGGCGGGGTCGGGGAGGCGTCCCAAACCGAGATAGCGACGGGTCAGCGTGTACGAGGCGGCGTCGACGTCCAACGCGAAGGTGGACAGCGAGTCTTCGTCGGCGGGGACGAACGGATTCACGCCGTAGTGGCGGAAGAACATCGAATCGAACGCCTCGTCGTTCGGCAAGCGGGATCCGCCGGTGGTCGGCACGATCGGGGATAGCGGAGCGAGACCGGATGCCCGGTCGGAGGCGGATGGCGGTTTCATGATGCTCATCCGGAGTTCCTGACGCCCGGAACCAATCTCTTCCGGGCGGGAATGGCTGGGCGAGCTTGCGTCTGGAGATGCCGACGAGTGCAGGATGTCGAGGCTCCCGCCGTTGTCGCGCTTCGTCTCCGTTTCCGCCCGGGTCTTGGCCGACCCGGTGATTGCCTGAGGATCCGTGCCGGGAAGGGCGACTCCGGCCCCTTCCCGTTCGAGACGCACTTCGGCATGGACCGTGTCTCCCGGTTTCACACGGACGTCGCTCAATCGCGCGGGCCGGTAGCCTGCGAGGCGCACATCGAGGGCGTATGAACCCGCGGAGAGGCCGTCGATCCGAAACGAGCCGTCAATCCCGCTCAGGGTCGCGAGCGGCGTGGTGGCCACAAGCACGGATGCGCCCGCCAGCGGTCCACCCGCGGTATCGCGCACCGTGCCCGCGATCGCGCCGTTGCGGGTGTCGGCGCCGGAAGAGGCGAAGACGACGACCGCCGCGCCGAGACCGGCGAGAAGGAGGAAGAGGAAGGTGAGGAGTTGGGCGGGGAGTTGGGTGGCAACTCGGCTTCTGCGATGAGTATGGGGGAGCGATGAGCGTGTCATAGCTATGGTCCTTTCTGATTCCGCATCCGGTGAGCACGGCCGGGTGAATCGGGTGCGGGGCTGCGCTCGTGGAGAGAGTTCGGCGCCCGCGGATTTCGTTCGTCCCGACCTCGCGCGCGGCTGGGACGAGGGGGACTACGCGGGGAACCGGCACGGCATTCCCGGGGGAGTGACCGTGCGGCTTCGGGTGAGCGTCAGGGGGTGGGTGAACGGGCGTCGATCGAGATCCGTGCTGGCCGGGGACGTGCGGACAAGAGCCAGGGCAGGCCCCGCGGCGGATGAGTCGGCCCGGCCGGCGTGTGCCGGTCCCGCACAGGCCGGCCCGTCAGTTTCCCAGTGCTCGCAAGAGGTCCCGATTCGTAGGGTAGCGCTCCATCATCTTCATCAGTCCGAGCATCGCCTCCTCCGGTTTTCGGTCGGCAAGGAATCGACGGAGGATGTGAATCCGGCTCACCACGTCGACCGGGTAGAGCTTCTCCTCCTTGCGGCTGCCCGAGAGAATGATGTCGATGCTGGGAAAGATCCGTTTGTTGGCCAGGTCGCGGCTCATGACGATTTCGGTATTCCCGGTACCCTTGAACTCCTGGAAAATCACTTCGTCCATGCGCGAGCCGGTGTCGATGAGGGCTGTGCCGCAGATGGTCAGGCTGCCACCGCCTTCGATCTTTCGCGCCGCTCCGAAGATGCGCCGCGGGCCGTACATCGTCGAGGCATCGATGCCGCCCGACATGGTGCGGCCGCTGCCCTCCGCGAACACGTTATAGGCCCGCGCCAACCGGGTGATGGAATCGAGAAAGAGAACCACATCCTTCCCTTCCGTCACTAGGTCGGCCACGCGCACGACCGTCTCTTCGGCGGTGCGTACGTGGTCCTCGGGCGTCATGTCATTGCTGCTGGCCATGACCTGGCACGGGACACCGCGGCGGAAGAACGTCACCTCCTCGGGGCGTTCGTCCACGAGCAGCACCACCACCGTGACTTCAGGGTGGTTGCGAATGATCGCCTCGGCCATGGTCATCAGGAGCATCGTTTTTCCGGCCTTGGGCGGTGAGGTGATGAGACAGCGCTGGCCTCGGCCGATGGGAGCGATCAGGTCGACGACGCGCGTGGAGAGATTGTCGGGGACGGTCTCCAGGACCAGCCTCTGGTACGGGTCGACGCTGATGCCACGGTGGAGCATGTTGAGTCCTTCGAGGAGGTCGCGCTTGCGCGAATCGCGTCCGCCGCGGAAGGAGCGGGATCCGCCGCCACCCATGCCCGAACGGCTGGGCTGGATGCGGGCGAGGGCAGAACGATTCTGGACCAGATCGACGCGGGGTGGCTCGGGGCCCCGGCCGCCCCCGCGATGGTAGCGCGACGCCTCCCTCTCGCGTTGGATCCTGTCGATGCGCCTCTCAAGGTTCGACTCGCGCTCGCCGTGGCCGGGCGCATCATCGACGCGCGGCCGGTCATAATGGGGCCGGCTCGGCAAGTGCCGGTCGTGGGAAGGCCGGCTCGGCAGCGGCTGGCCGGGCTGCGGCTGGCCGGGCAGCGACTGGCCGGGCTGCGGTCGGTCGGGCTGCGGCTGGCTCACCGGGGATCCGGGCAACGGCGGCCGGTCCCTCGATGGATGTGGGGAGGGGCGCGGTCGCAGCCGGGCAGCCAGGGGGCTCTCACTCACCGGCTCTTCATCCACGGAGATCGCGGGCGGTTCGGGAACCGGGGCCTCCGGCTTGCCGCGGAGCCGAGGTGCGTTGGCGCGGCGCCGGGGCGCCGGGGGGGCATCGGCGGACGGTTTCGCCGTCGCTCTCTCTGCCCCCGGTTCGGCCGTCGGGCTCCTGCGCCGCCGGAGTGGGCCGGCCGCAGGTGGGGCGCCGGGTTTGGGCGGCGTCGCGGGCGTGAAAACCGGCGCCGAACCCAGATCAGCGATCGGCTTCTTGCGTGGAGTGGCGGTGCGCCGCTTGGGCTTGCGGCTGTCCACCGCATCGGCGGGCGCGATTCTCTCCGGGCGGTCTTCGTCGGGGGTCACGGGAACTCCGGTGCGGCGGACGGGTTCTGTCGTCCGCGCGGTCTGTGCTTGGGCCAAGCCTGTGTTACTCTTGTCGGCTCGTGGGGCCGTCGGGCCGGCCTGGTGATCCCTGGGGCCGGACAAACCACTCTAGGGGCTGGGCCCGGCGAGCGCAACCGTCGTGATCCATTCCACGATCGTTGATCTCGGGAACGGAGAGGAGAATCGATGAAGGACTGCCTGAGCGAACTGGGGCTCAGGGACGTGAATTCCGGAGTCTTCGCCGACGGCTGGGTGGAGCATCCCTCCGGCGGAGAGCTGGTCTCCGTCAATCCAACGACCGGCGAACCGATTGCGGTCGTTCTCCAGGCCGGCGAAACCGACTACGAGCACGTGGCGGCGGCGGCGACCCGGGCGTTCGAAAGCTGGCGCCTGCTGCCCGCGCCGCGCCGCGGCGAGATCGTGCGCCAACTCGGCGATGAGCTGCGGCGACACCGCGCCGCTCTCGGCCGCCTCGTCTCGATCGAGATGGGCAAGGTCTTGGCCGAGGGGGAGGGTGAGGTTCAGGAGATGATCGACATGGGCGACTTCGCCGTCGGTCTTTCCCGGCAGCTCTACGGCCACAGCATGAACAGCGAGCGTCCCAGCCATCGCATGTATGAGCAATGGCATCCGCTGGGCACCGTGGGCGTCATCACCTCTTTCAACTTCCCGGTTGCGGTCTGGGCGTGGAACGCCATGATCGCGGCCGCCTGCGGCGACACTTTGGTCTGGAAGCCGTCTTCGACGACGCCGCTGACCGCGGTGGCGGTGCAGAAGATCGCCAGCCGGGTGATGGAGCGCAACGGCCTCACCGGTGTCTTCACGCTGGCGGTGGGCCGGGGCTCGATGGTAGGCGAGCGAATGCTGCACGATCGCCGGATGCCGCTCATCTCTTTCACCGGGTCGACCTCCCAGGGCCGCCACGTCGCCACGGCCACCGCCGAACGCTTCGCCCGTTCCATCCTGGAGCTGGGCGGAAACAACGCCATCATCGTCATGCCCGACGCCGACCTCGAACTGGCGCGGCGGGCGGTGCTCTTCGGGGCCGTGGGCACCGCCGGGCAGCGGTGCACCAGCACGCGGCGCGTGATCATGCACCGCGCGGTGGCGGTTGATCTCACGGAGAAGCTGCGCCGCGCCTATCCCTCGGTGCGTGTGGGTGACCCGCTCGACCGGGCCACCCTCATGGGGCCACTCGTCGACGGCGATGCGGTTGAGACGATGATGAGGGCGATGGAGCAGATCCGCGCGGAGGGCGGCGAGGTTCTTCGCGGCGGCAACCGTCTGGACCGTCCGGGGCACTTCGTGGAGCCCGCGCTGATCAAGGCTCACGCGGGGATGAAGATCTGCCGCGAGGAAACCTTCGCACCCATCCTCTATCTCTTCACGGTGGACACCATCGAGGAGGCGATCGCCCTGCACAACTCGGTCGACCAGGGGCTCTCCAGCGCCATTTTTACGCGCAACATGCAGTGGGCCGAGACGTTCCTCAGCGCGCGGGGGAGCGATTGCGGTATCGCCAATGTCAACATCGGCACATCGGGGGCGGAGATCGGCGGTGCGTTCGGAGGGGAGAAGGAGACGGGTGGCGGGCGAGAAGCCGGGAGCGACTCCTGGAAGGCTTACATGCGCCGGCAGACCTGCACCCTCAACTGGTCGAACGATCTCCCGCTGGCCCAGGGAGTGCAGTTCGAATTCTGATGGGGCGACGGCGTACCACGGCTTGTGGCGCCCGCCATCGGAGATACGACGCGGCACGAGGCGTCGAGCCACGGCTCGCGACGCAACACGAGGCGCCAAGCCCCGGCTCGCGACGACGTGACACGAGACGGACGGGACGGGACACGACACACCACAGACGGGAGGGCAGCATGGAGCACGTGATGGATGACACCTATGCGGCGCAGGTTGAGCAGTCAGGTCTGCCGGTGATCCTGGACTTCGGGGCTACCTGGTGCGGGCCGTGCAAGAAGCTCGAGCCGATCCTGGACCAGCTCTCCGGTGAACTCGGAGAGAAAGTCCGCTTCCTCAAGGTTGATGTCGCCGAGGCGCCGGAGACCGCGAAGAAGTTCGGAGTCATGTCGGTACCCACCGTGGTCTTCCTTAAGGACGGGCAGAAGGTGCATCAGTTCGTCGGCCTGGAGTCGAAGGAGAAGATTCAGAAGCTCGTCACCCAGCACTTCGGATTGTAGGGCTTGCCGCCATGCCGACGTTTCGTGCCTGGTGGGTTGAGGAGCAGGCCGATGGCACGTTCACGCGCCGGCTTGCGGAGCGGGAGACAGAGGATCTGCCTCCCGGCGAGGTTCTGATTCGCGTCCGGTGGTCCTCGCTCAACTACAAGGATGCGCTCTCCGCGACCGGGAACAAAGGCGTCACCCGCTCCTATCCCCACACACCTGGGATCGACGCGGCGGGGACCGTGGTCGAGAGCGCGGCTGCGGCTTTCGGTCCCGGCGATCCCGTACTCGTCACCGGCTACGACCTGGGCATGAACACTGCGGGCGGCTTCAGCGAAAGGGTCCGAGTGCCTGCGAGTTGGGTTGTGCCGCTGCCTTCGGGGCTCTCGCTGCGAGAGAGCATGCAGCTCGGCACCGCCGGATTCACCGCCGCGCTGGCCATAGAGCGGATCGCCGCGCGCGGCGTCGGACCTGAAAGCGGCGAGGTTCTCGTCACGGGGGCCGGCGGCGGAGTCGGTTCCATCGCGGTGGCGTTGCTGGCGCGTGCCGGGTATACCGTGGCGGCCGCTACCGGCAAGACCGATGCGGCGGAGTTCCTGCGATGTCTGGGTGCCTCCCGCATCATCCCGCGGGAGGAAATCAGCGATGCCACGAGCCGGCCGCTACTGGCGCGCCGCTGGGCCGGGGCGATCGACACGGTAGGGGGAGGCATCCTCGCCGCGGTCACCCGTTCCATCGACTACGAGGGAGCGGTGGCGGTCTGCGGCAATGCCGCTTCGCATGATCTCCCGCTCACCGTTTACCCGTTCATCCTGCGCGGCGTAAGCCTGCTGGGCATCGCATCGGCGAGCCTGCCGATGCCGGAGCGACGGGCGCTCTGGGCGCGTCTTGCCGGGGATTGGAAACTCGCCAGTCTCGATCTCATCAGCCGCGAAGTGCCGTTGGCTGATATGGAGCCGGAGATGCTGGCGATCTTGCGGGGCGGGCAGCGGGGGAGGGTGCTGGTGCGCGTGTAGGCTCAGCCCCCCAGCCGCCGAATCGTCTCCAGCACCTCCGGTGTCTGCCCCCCGAGATCCCGGCAGTGCTGGTAGGCCTGGAGCGCGCCTGCACGGTTGCCCCGCTTCTCCTCGATCGTCGCCTTCACAAGCCACCCCTGCGGATTCCCGGGCAAGATCCTCAGGCTCTCATCGATGTCGCCGGCCGCACCTACGACATCACCTGTCTGCAGCTTCGCTCGCGCACGGCTCGCCAGGAGCGAGGCGATCTGCGGCGGTGAGGTCGAGGCGGAAAGGGCGCGGTCATAGACGGCCACCGCTTCCGCCGAGCGGCCCAGCGCCAGGAGGATGTCCCCCCGCACAATCTCCGTGCGTGACCGCGCACCACGTCCCCCGCCCATACGTTGGGCCGACTCGAGGGCCGGTAACGCGGCCGCAGGACTTCCCAGACGGCTCAGCACCGTGGCGAGCATCACACGCGGCGCCGCCAGGGCCGGGGCTGCGGCGACCGCGGCGGCAAACTGTGCGCCGGCGAAACCATCGAGTCCCATCGCCAGGAAGAACTGGCCGAGGGTCATCTCGCTCCAGGGGAAGCGAACGACGCCAAGGTGGCGAGCGATCCACGACGGGACGGGCGGATTGGGCACCGCCTCCGCTGCGGCGGCGTTCAGCGACGGGAACCGCTCGGCGAGCCTCTGCTTGGTGATTCCCTCGCGCTCGATGATGGACCGGTTCGCATCGGTACGGCGCAGGAGGACGATGGCGTTGTCGTCGAGGAAAACCGGCGCCCAGACCGGGTCGCGCAGCCGCGCTAGCATCAGCTCCGTGGCCTCCATGTACTGCACGAGCGTCGCGTTGAACTGGTATTGCGCGTCGGCCTGCTGCCAGGCCGGGCCGCCCGACAGCATGCGCAGATAGCGCTCGTACTGCGCCGTGGAGTGGACCTCGAGCCGCCCATCAATGAAGACCTTCTCCTCCGGGTACGCTGAGATCAGGTACGCCCCGGCCCCGAAAGTATTGAAGAGCGGGCCGGGTATCCGGTTCTCGCGCAGGAACCGTGCCGCGCCGCGGGGGAAGGCGGTCGGCGCAGGCGCCGTGCCGCACCTCCGGTTCGTCTCGGCGTGGGCGTAGATCCGGTCCGTGGCAAGTCCGAGGGCGAACCAGCCGAGACCCAAGAAGGCGAGTCCCGCCGCCGTCACGGAGAGCGCGGGCCGCACGGAGGATGGCAGTCCGTGAAGGCGTGACTCCACCCGGGGCCAGGCCCATCCCTGCGTCAGCCATCTAGCCAGCACCGGCGTCACCGCGATCGGCAACAAGCCCAGGTTTCGGCGCGCGGTGAGCGAAAGATAGACCATCGCGGCGGTGACCAGCAGTTCGCCTCGACGGGGCCGCGCTCCCACCGCCGCGAGCGCCAACCCGATCGCGCCGAGGTAGTACGGGAAGACCACCACAGCCGGGTGAATCGCCTCATCGTGGAACGGCCCGAGGAACTCCGCGATGGTGCGCGAATAGATCGGCATCGCCTGGCTGATGCGAGTGAAGAGAACGAACGGGTGAATCGCTCCCTCTGCGAACCACGGGTTCACGAACGCAGCCGCCACGGAGAGTCCCAGTACCTGCCAGAGACGCCGGTCCCGCGGCGCATCCAGGATCGCCGCCCCCAGGAGCAAGAACCCCAGGATAAACAGCCCTTCCGAGTTCACCCAAAGAAGCGTGACCACCGGGAACACCCACGCCGCCCGGCGGGATCCCTCACGATGGCGCTGTAGCAACCACACCGAGAGTGCGAACCAGAGGAAAGAGAGGATCTCCGGTCGTGGGCTGAAGCGCTCGCTTGCCACGATGGCACCCAGGGCCACGAGGACTGCCGCGAGCGGCGCGGGCGCGTGCCGGCAAGCGAGTCGAAAGACGATCGCATAGGTGCCGAGGACGGCGAGGCAACTCATCCAGACGAGGGCCGGCTCGCCGCCCACTCGGAAGACGATCGCTGCGATCGCCTGGAAGATCCAATGCAAGTCGACATACCGGTTTCCGGCGGAGGGGAAGGAGAACGTGTCGGTGCGTGGCAGGTGACCCGCGAGGATCTCCCGTCCCGCCCGCAGGTGGAACCAGATGTCCGGGTCGATAACCGAGTGGAATCCGGCGAGAAAGACGCACAGTGCCGCGACCGGCACGAGGAGCCATCCGGCAGGGGAGAAACGCCATGACGACGGCCTCTCCGGGGGCCCGGCCGAGCTCGGCGAAGCGCCTGGCCCGACCCTGGTCTCGCCTCGTCCGAGCTTGATCGCGCCGCCCCTCCGGACGCGTCCAACGGATGCGCCACCGTGTTTGCCGGGCAAGCCGGCTGGACTTGGCGTGGCTCCCTCCGTGCGGGTTCTGCCGATTGCCTACCGCGCGGGCCGGGGTGGGTGGATCTCGATGCGCACGTCCACGGGACAGGTAGAGCGCAACATGGCTGAGGCCGAGCAGTACTTCTGCTCCGAGAGATCCACCGCAGATTGAAGCTCCTCCAGCCTCAGATCGTCGCCGTAGAAGTGGAAGACGAGTCGGACCGCGGTGAACACCTTGGGATGCTCGTCGGCCCGATCGGCCTCAAGTTGGATCTCGAAATCGTCCAGCTTGACCCGCTTCTTGGCTAGGATAGACAGAACGTCCATTCCGGTGCAGCCACCCAAGCCGATCAGGAACAGCTCGAGCGGCCGCGAGCCGCCCGTAAAGCCGCCCACGTCCTCTGGTCCGTCCATCGGCACCCAGTGCCCGCTGTCGGCCTTGCCGACCATGGCGACTCCACCGATCCTGCGTACGACGGCTTTCACGATGTCCTCCTTGCCTCTCTGGACCGAAGTTTCCGGAATGCGAGCGGCCGCAAGCAGCGCCGCCGTCTAACGGATCCGGACGAGCCGGTCCGTCGCCGTCTTCCCGCCCGCGGCCAAGCGCACGAAGTAGGCTCCCGAGGCCACGTTGTGCCCGGCAGCATCTCGCCCATCCCAGGTCTCGGCGTTCCAGCCTGCGGGTGACAGATTGTTGCGCAGCGTGCGCACCCTGCGTCCCGCGACGTCGAAGACTTCCAGGCGTGCCGTCATCGTCTCCGGCAAGAAGAACGCCACCTTCGTCCGGTTGCGAAACGGGTTCGGTCCGGCCGTTCGCACCGCCAACCGGGCACCGGCCGACACCGGCGGCAGCAACTGCGGCAGGATCGCCTCCATCGCGGCGCGCAGGTCACCCGGGTTCCAGCGGTAGGGCCGGCCTCCGATCAGCGCGAAGCGCCCGCCCATGGAAGGGCCTGTGACCCCGCCCGCCGGACGGGCCATGACCCCTCCCGGAGGGCCGAGCAGACCGAAGGCGCGGGTCGAGTCGCCCCGATCCGCGAAGAGCAGCACGTCTTTCCCTACGCTGGCACTATCGACGGTGAAGAACGAAACGGCGTTCTGGGTACTCTCGACGGGGACGCCCAGGTCCGGGAGCCATCCCGCCATGGCCTCGCCGGAGGTCACCACGCTATCGCCGTCCGCCCAGGACACACCCAGCCAGGCCCTGTACGGCTCCAGCAGGAACGTCCGGGCGCTGGGAACGAGGAGCAGGATGTTTCCGCCCGACTCCAGGTAGGCGTGCATCGGCGAGTTGGTCCAGTGGACGAGGTCGCTGCCGAAGTTGTCCCCGACCCACAGCACGGCTCTATACCGGGCGAGCACCTCTCCGGAAACCGGACCGTGCCCGATCGGCAAGGGGAGTGTCGCCGGGTATCCGTCGCCCGGGG
The DNA here is from genome assembly GCA_903844735.1 of Candidatus Eiseniibacteriota bacterium. GTDB lineage: Bacteria > Eisenbacteria > RBG-16-71-46 > CAIMUX01 > CAIMUX01 > CAIMUX01. The sequence continues at coordinate 46,950 of CAIMUX010000133.1, read as the reverse complement.
CTGCCTGATTGTCCCAGAAATCGAAATCGTACCCGGCGGTGAAGGCCCGTGCCTCGTACCCCGCGCGCAGTAGCGTGCCTTTCTCCCCGCTCCACGTCACGCCGTTTACGACGAGGAGGGGCTTCGCAAAGGTCGGCGCGGGGATCGGCGGCATCACCCGGCGCAGGATCCACTCCTCAGGGTCGACGTCGACGCGCAGCGGCCGTCGCGTCAGGTTGAGGGTGTAGGTGGAGTCCCGTCCCGTGCTTTCGACCGTGAACGTCTGTAGGGTGTCGCCGCCGGCGTCCTCGACCCGCACGACGAGACGTACCGGCATCGGAAAGACAGGCGTTTCCTGGACCTGCCGGAGTCGGACGCGCGCTGCCCAGCCCGGGCCATCCGTCGCCTCCGTCCAGTCATAGCGGTAGATCGGGTACCCCTCGCCCATGATCCAACGATGGATCATCGGTTCGATCATCGGCCGCAGGCCGGGGCCCGCGACCTCGCTCATTGCGGCGGCGAAATCCGCGGTGCCGGCCGAACGGTAGGCGAAACGGGTGCGGTACTCGCGCAGTCCCGCATAGAAGGTCGAGTCGCCCATGACTCCGCGCAGCATATGCGGAACCCACGATGCCTTGTTGTACGACAGGAAGCGATCGAAGATCCGATTCCAGTCGTCGGTGACGGGAACATAGAGCGTTCCTCGACCGAAGTACTGCGTGCCCCGCATCTCTTTGAGGTACTCTGCCCGGCCCCCCAGCGCCTCGGCATAGATCGCCTCGCTGTAGGTGGCGAACCCCTCGTTCAGCCAGATGTCGTGGAAACTGGAGCAGGTGACCATGTCGCCCCACCACTGGTGGGCGAGCTCGTGGACCATGATCCACTCACCGAAGGCGCCATGCCCGAGGCTGGTGCAGGTCTGGTGCTCCATCCCGCCGCCCCAGGGAAACTCGGCTTGGCCGTACTTCTCGTCCACGAAGGGATACTCGCCGAAGCGGTCGGCGAAGATCTCCAGCATGTCCTTCACCTTCGCCTGGACCGCTTCCACGCGCGGAAGGCTCGACGCAAGATTGTAGAACGTGATCTCCATCGAATCGCCGTGTGCCGGATGGTACCAGTCCGAGTAGACGTGGTAGGAGTGGATGGCCAGCGAAACGAGGTAGGTTGTGATCGGATACGATTCGTGCCACCAACTGAAGGCCTGGGTGCCGTTGTCCGATTGCTCGCGGAGTCTCCCATTGCTCGCCGTGATGAGACCGGTGGGGACGGTGACGCGTATATCGACGGAGTCGGCCTTGTCGTCCGGGTAGTCTTTGCACGGCCACCATGTCCGGGCTCCGAACGCCTCGCTCAGGGTCCAGATCAGCGGCTGGCCGGCCGCCGTGTCCCATCCGAAGACTGCGGCTCCCGCCGGGTTGCCCGCGTACTGGATCACCAGAGTTGCGTCCTCGCCGTTGATGTAGGTGCGGTCGAGGCTGACCCGCAGGATTCCGCCGGTGTGGGTGAACGTGGTCGGCACGCGGGCGGAAGACAGTGCGTCAACGACCGTGAACAGTGAGTCCACGACCATATTGTCCGCCAGATCCAGGTCGATCTCGGACAGCGGCCCGCTGGTGACCGTGAGCCTCATCGTGACCGTACCGGTGAGGATCTTGGCCGTTGGGTCCAGCGAGAGGTCAAGAGCATAGTACCGCGCGTCATACAGTGCCTGATTCGGTGTTGGTTCCTGGCGCAGTGCCGCCTTCGCCCGCATCGCCGCCGCCTGGTGGAAGGCCAGATATGGGGCCGGGTCCCGCGGGTCAAGCCACCCGCCCGGCCATCCGGCCTTGGTCGGCGGGTACCACTCCGGCTCGGTCGGGAGCGTGCGCGATCCCGGGTCCGGGCGGGCTCCGGCGATGGACACCGTTGTGAGCCCCAGGGCGACAAAAGTGGTCAGCAGGAAGCCGAGAAGGGTGCGGTGCAGACGAGCCGACTTCATGTGGAGACCCTCCGAGGGGGCAACCCCGTGGACCCGCCCCAGTGTGGTGGCGGCCGTCAGAGGTCACGTGGCGCCGAGCCTTGGCCGATCGGCGCCACGTGACCAGTGTAGCGTACAGAACACCGAATGCTAGCTGGTGTCGGATCGTAGCGCGATGGGGGAAGGCCTGCCAGGTGATAGGCGGTGAGAAGCAAGCTTCGCACGCCGCGAAGCACACCTGGGGTGGACAACGAGATCGGCCGTCAAACGAGAGGCGCGGAGAGGTCGCTGTGGGAAGCGCAGTACAAAGACCGTGGCGCGAGGACAGCGGTGCAAAGATCGCGATGCAAAGGCAACGGCACGACGACACCGGGCCAGAACCGCGGCGCAGGGAGAGTGGCGCAAAAAAGCCGGGAGCATCCGCCCCCGGCCTCCATCTCCATCTGGCGCGCGTGACTCAGCGCACCCGCAAGACCCGCTCCTCGCGCGTCTGTCCGCCGGCCTGCAGGCGCAGGAAGTAGACTCCTGAGGAGACCGGTCGCCGGGACTCGTCGAGTCCGTCCCAGGGGAGCCGGTGCTCGCCGGCCGGAAACAGAATCGGCTGTTCCGGCAGCGTCCGCACCCGGCGTCCTGCGAGGTCGAAAACCTCGATTTGGGCCTGCGCCGCGGTCGGAAGCACGAACCGCAACTCCGTCTCAGTGCTGAAAGGGTTCGGCGAAGCGGGACGCAGCGACAACCGCGCGGGGATCCCTACCGTTTGCGAGCCGGTGACCAGCGGGAGCCCCAGCAGGTTCCCGAGGATGAATTCGCAGTTGGTCTTGAGGTTCGCGTGGTTCCAGCGGTAGGCCCGCCCGCTGAGGAACGCCAGGCGTCCTCCTTGCGGGTTGTAGGTGCCCCCCGCCGGCGGGATCCGGATTGCACCGATTCCCCAGTTGGGCGTGTGCCCGCTCACCGCCTTGTACAGAAGCGTTGTCTCCGATCCCACGGTGGTGCTGAAACCACTCACCTGGTCCTGCGTCCCCAGCCGGCTGATGTTTGTCAGCCCAGGGTAGGTGGCGATGCAGTCGTAGATGGTCCCGGTGCTCAGGAAGGAGATCCCGAGATAGGTCTGCAGAGGGCCGCTCAGAAACAGGCTCCCCTGCCGCGTCAGGAGCAGGAGATTCCCGCCTGCCTGCAGATACGAATAGACGGGCGAGTCCATCCAGGAGGCCAGGTCGCCGTTGTAGTTGTTTCCGACCCAGACGACCGTCTTGTAGTGGGCCATCACCTCAGGCGTCAACGTACCGTGCCCCAGTGGCGCCGGGAGAGACGTAGGATATCCACCGGACGGCGCAGCGAAGACGTCCCAGAAGTCCACGGGGTAACCGCCGGTGAACGAGCGGTCCTGGTAGGCGGTGGTGATCTCTGTGCCGTAGGTGGCCCAATCGACACCGTTCACCAGAAGGAGCTGTCTGTCAAACGTCGGCGTGGGCAGCGGGGCGAGGACCTGGCGCAGGATCCAGTGGCTTGGATCCAGCGCCACCTCCGTGGGCTGCGCGTCGGTGTGCAGAGTGAAAACCTGGCTGGCGAGAGCATCCTCCACCTGGAAGGTGCGCTCCCCGGTCGCCGTCGTGACCACGACCTGGATCGGCATGGTGAAGAGCTGCCAACTCTGCAGTTGGTTCACGGTAAGGGTGACATCCCATCCACCACCCGCCGGCGCGGCAGTCCAGCCGTAGTGGTAGATCGGGTAGTATTCGCCGTAGATCCACTGCTGGAAGAACGCCCCGAGGTCGCGCCCGGAGATGTCCTCCATGGTGGCCCGGAAATCCCCGGTGGTCGCTGAGCGATAAGCGAAGCGATTACGAAATTCCCCCATCGCGGCGAAGAACGTCGAGTCACCCATGATCCCGCGGAGCATGTGCGGGACCCATGACGCCTTGTTGTACGACAGGTTGGAATCGAAGATCCGGTTCCAGTCGTTGGTGTCGGGGACATAGATGGTTCCCGCGCCCAGGTATTGCGCGGCCAGCATTTCGTCGAGGTAGGCGTCCGGGCCGTCCAGTCCCTCGCGGTAGATCGCCTCGCAGTATGTGGCGAGTCCTTCGTTCAGCCAAACATCGTGGAAGTTGGCGCAGGTGACCATGTCGCCCCACCACTGGTGGGCCAATTCGTGCGCCACTACGCCCTCCCCGAAATACCCGAGGCTGGTAACGGTCTGGTGCTCCATCCCGCCGCCCCAGGGAAACTCGGCGTGGCCGTACTTCTCGTCGAGGAAGGGGTACTCGCCGAAACGGGCGGCGAAGATCGCCATCATGTTCTTCACCTTGGCCTGGACCGGCTCCACGCCGGGAATGCTCGATTGGTAGTTGTAAAAGGTGATGGCCATGGAGTCACCGAAGGCGGGGACGTACCAGTCCGAGTAGACATGGTACGTGTGAATGGCCAATGAAACCAGGTAGGTGGTGATCGGGTGCGATTCGTGCCACCAGCTAAAAGCCTGGGTGCCGTTGTCCGATTGCTGGCGCAAATTTCCGTTGCTGACGGTGATGAGGCCGGTGGGGACGGTGACGCGCACGTCGACGGAGTCAGCCTTGTCGTCCGGATAGTCCTTGCAGGGCCACCAGTCCCGGGCGCCGAATGCCTCACTCAGCGTCCAGATCATCAGTTGACTCTCCGCGGTGTCCCACCCGAAGGCATCACCGGCCGGGTTGCCCGCGTACTGGATCACCAGTGTCGCGTTCTCGTCGTTGGCGTACGTACGGTCGAGGTTAACCCGCAGGATCCCGCCAGTGTGCGTGAAGGTGACCGGAATTCCGGCGGAGGTTAATGAGGAGACGACCATGTTGTCTGCGAGATCCAGGTCGACCTGCGTCAGAGGTCCGCCCGTGACGGTGAGCCACATCGTGACCACACCGGTGAGGATCCGGGTGGTCGGGTTCAGCGAGAGATCGAGGGCGTAGTATCGGGCGTCGTAGAGCGCCTGGTTGGAGGTCGGCTCCTCCCGCAGCGCTGACTTGGCTTGCTTCGCCGCTGTCTGGTGGAAGGCCAAATACGGCGCCGAATTGCGTGGGTCGAGCCAGGCGCCGGGCCAGCCGGCTTTCGTCGGTGGGAACCACTCCGATTCCGCCGGCTGAGTCCCCGACTCCGGCCCGGTGCGGGCAACGGCGGGGGGCGCCGTGGAGAGGACGAGAGTCGCGAGAACGGCGATCAGGACAACCGGCTGAATGCGGCGCAGGTAGGCCGACGTCATGCGAAAACCCTCCGAGGGGCATTCCCAAAGATCTGCCCCGGTGTGGTGGCGGCCGCCAAGCTTGCTACGGCGCCGGCCAGTGGCAGGTCGGCTCCTCCTACTGAGTGTAACACGAATACATGCGGGATGCCGGAACGCAGCCCGTCGGGGAGGGCAGACGAGGCGGGGAGGCCGGGCAGGGCCCAACGCGGCGGGCCCGGGCGGGGGCGTGCAGTGCTGAGAAACGCAGTCCGGCCGCGATTTCCTCCGTCAGGACCCGAAGAAGTACGTTGTCTCCTTGGGCGACTCATCGGGCGGTGCCTGCGGCTCGCTGTAGGTGATCTTCGAGTTGCCCACTTTCACCCGTTCGATGGCATCAACCGTCACCTTCCGGTTGGGCCGGATGCCGTTATTGCGCAGGCGGTCGTTCAGCCGCTCGGCTTCCTTCGCACAGGCCATGACGAACTCGTACTTGCTGCGGATCGTGTGGAACTCGGCAGCAGTCGCATCGCTTCCGTTCGCCTCGTCGGTCTGGGTCTTGTCAAGAGTCGGGCTCACTCGTGGCCTCATTCTTTCTCGAACAGCGGTTGTTCACACCGCGGATTCCTATGAACCGCTTCCTCTCCGACCTGTGATCTTGCGTAACACAAGCCAGGATGCCGAAGCCGGGAACGCCGAAGCCGGGGATACCGATCGCATCCCCGACCTACGGACTGCCAATCCTACTCCGGAATGCGTATGCCAAGGAAGCTTTCCGTGTCTCCCCGGCGGACCAGGAACAGGACCGGCTTCCCAAGGCGGGCGCCCTTGACCGCTTCCTCGAAGGAGCGGAGGCTCAGGATTTCGTCATTCCCCACCCGCATGATGATGTCGCCTCGCTGTAACCCCGCGCGCCCGGCTGGCTTGGCCGGATCCACATCTGTCACGAGGAGCCCCTCCACGCCTGGGGGGATGTCCAGCTCGGTGCGGACCGGTCGGGTCAGTTCCTCCAGACTCATACCCAGGAGGTCAGTAGAGCGACTGGATGGCGAGCCTCGCTCCCCGCCGTCCTCAGCTTTGGCCGCCTCATCGGCCGGAAGCTCGCCAAGCTCAATCGTGATCGAGCGCTCCTTGCCGTCGCGCAGGATGCCCAAGTCGACCTTGGCGCCGGGATCGTGATCCACGATCTTGAGCTGCAGATCCTCCACGTCCTTCACCTGCTCGCCGTCGATGCTTACGATCACGTCCCCCTGGCGGATGCCCGCGTCCTCGGCCGGGCTGGCCGGAGTCACTTGTCCGACTAGCGCCCCGTGAGGTCGGTCCATCCCGAAAATCTCAGCAGTGGTGTCGTTGATGTTCTGGATGCTCACTCCCATCCAACCGCGGACCACCTTCCCGTGGCTGATGAGGCTGTCCATGATCCGGCCGGCCATGTTGATCGGAATGGCGAAGCCGATCCCCTGGTTGCCCCCGTTGCGTGAGGCGATGGCGGTGTTGATGCCGACCACATCTCCATCCAGATTCACCAGCGCGCCGCCGGAGTTCCCCGGGTTGATGGCGGCATCGGTCTGGATGAAATCCTCGTAGTCCGCGAGGCCGATATTGCTGCGCCCGACTGCACTCACGATCCCTGCGGTCACGGTGGAGGAAAGCTGGAACGGGTTCCCGACCGCGAGTACCCACTCACCGACCTCCAGTTGGTCGGAGTTTCCGAGCTTGGCCGCGTCGAGCCCGTCGGCCTTGATCTTGATCACCGCCACGTCGCTTTTCGGATCGGTCCCGACCACCTCGGCGTCGAAGGCGCGGCCGTCTTCGAGGGTGACGCGGATCTTGTCGGCATCGCGCACCACATGGTTGTTGGTGAGGATGTATCCGTCGCGGCGCACCACGACTCCCGAACCTGTGCCCGTCTCCGGGATCCGATTTGGCTCTTGTTGGAAGAAGCGTCCGAAGAATGGGTCCGCGAAGAGGCCGGGGTTTCCTTGGCCGGGCATCCCGGTTACTTGGACGGTCTTTTCACAAACGATGGTGACCACCGAGGGGAGCACCTCTTTCGCGATGGAGACGAACGCCTTGCTCTGGCTCCGCAGGCTTTCGAGGCCGTCCTGTGCGGTCTGGGCCAGAGCCACGGCGGGGGCGGCGTGGACGCCGGCGGTCAGGCCGGACGTTCCTCGGGTGAGGCTGATGTGCAAGTCGAGGGGGCGGGCGAGGAGGGCTAGGCTCCCGAAAATACCGAAGGCGATCGACAACCCGACGATGCGGCGCTTCATGTCTTCCTTACCTCCACGGCACGAGGGTGCCGCCGTTGCGTCCCGGCGCTCGTAGCGCCACATCCCGTTTCTCGGGATCGATGGGATTTCGGATGCATGAGAACCCCGGCGCTTGATGAATGTTCCCGCGCGGTCGCCACGAGGCGCACCGTCTCGGGGACTTCCCAGGCGGAGGGATCCACGAGGTAGAGTCCGAGAATGGAGGCACGGTCGTTCCGAGGGCTCGCCGGGTATGCGCACCGGCCGGGGTGCCCTGACAACCCGGCCGGCATCGGCCCGCGTTTGGCTGCGTGTCGCCGCCGTCGTCGGATTCGCTACTTGCGGAACCGGGAGGGGATGGTGCCCATGTCGAACGGCTTTTCGGGGTGGATCCGGCGGGCTTTCGCCGCGAGTTGCTCCTCCGACTCCGGGTTGTTCGGATCGGGCAGGCAGCAGGAAACCGGGCACACCGCCTGGCACTGTTCCTCGTTGTGGAAGCCGACGCACTCCGAGCAGAGGTCGGCCTCGATCACGTAGATTTCGTCTCCCTCGTGGATTGCTCCATTGGGGCACTCCGGCTCGCAGGCGCCGCAGTTGATACACTCGTTCGTGATGTGAGTAGCCATGGTTCTCGACCTCCCTGGTGACAGGAATATCCAACATCCTACCGGGTCGCGCCCCGGGCGAGGGGGCATCATAGCGCCCGATCCGCACGCGCGTCAAACCTGGCTGGGCCGCGGGATTCGGCCGCGTCTGCTTCGTTGCGCTTGCCCCGGCTCCTCGACGTACGAAGCGTACGCCTGCGGGGCCGGGTCGGCGCGCGCCTCCCATCTGCGGCCGACTGCCGCGGCCCGACTCCTCGACGTACGGAACGTACGCCCGCGTCGCCATGGCTTCGGCCGTCGGACTTCAATCCTTGGCCTCCAGAGACTGCTCGGCGACCTTCGGCCCGAAGCCTGAAGCCCGCAGGCCGAAGCCCGCAGCCTGAAGCCCGCAGCGTGAAGCCCGCAGCGTGAAGCCTGAAGCCCGAAGCCAGTCGTATTCGTTCGCAGCTACTCCGAATCTGAGTTCCAGGTGGCTTCGGTTGGCAGATGCGGTATCATGGGGCGGTCATGCACACACTGGCCAAGCGGTTTCGGTTCGACGCGGCGCACTTTCTGCCCATGGTGCCGGAGGAGCATAAGTGCCGCCGCGTCCACGGGCACAGCTTCGAGGTGGAGATCTCGGTTCGTGGCGAGATCGATCCAGAGCGAGGGTGGGTCATCGACTACGGAGACCTCGGTGGGGCAGTGCGGGCGGTTCTGGATCCGTTGGATCATGCGCTCTTGAACGCCATTCCCGACCTGGAGAACCCAACCTCGGAGCTACTTGCGGCGTGGATCTGGGAGCGGCTGCAGCCGCGGCTTCCAGGCCTCTACCGGGTGACGATCTTCGAGACTCCCCACAGTCGTTGTGAATACGAGGGCCCGGCCGGCAGCGGCGGGATCAGCGGCTGAACAGCACCTTAATCGCTCCCCACGTCTGTTCTTCCGTCGCGCTCGGGTTCTGCAGGAGCGATTTTATCGTCGTCTCGATCTGATCGCGGTTATAGGCAGAGGCGTCGGGACCCAGGATGACCAGACGAACCAGGCCGCCGGTGTCGAGCACCACGAAACTCTGGTAGGGAACATCGTATTGACGGGCGGTGGCCCCGGCGTTCCCGAGTAGTGGGTAGGAGACCCCGTTGGCCGTAGCAAAGTCGCGGAGTTGCTGTTCTGTGCCGTCCCAGCACTCAAGCCCGAGGACGACCAGCCCCTTCGGACCGTAGGCGGACTCGAAGTCCGCACCGACCTGGCGGGCGGTTTCGGCGCAGACCTGGGCACTGTGTCCAAAAAAATAGATCAGCCGGACGCTCCCTGCGTTCCCCGAAAGGCTGCAACTTGCGCCATTCTGGTCGGTGAGGGTGAAATTGGGAGCCCGGTCTCCGATGGAAATGGCGGATGCGGGACGCGGGAGGAGGCAGATGAAGGCGAGAATGGCCGTGAGGAAGCAAACCCGGGAACCCATTTGACCGCTACGGACCACGTGACGAGCCCTCCACAACCTAGAGAAGCCGCATAAGATCCTTTCCTGAGTATACTCCTCAAGCTTGGATGCAGCAAGGACGCTTTTCGCTCGATTACTTCTGGCCTGGATGCAACAAGCTGGGCTGTCACCTGGTTTCTTCCCACTTCGCCGTTTTCCGTCGGGATGTCTTTCGCCGGTCTACGGACCTCGTGATGCGCCGCCCACAATCCAGCGGAGCTGGTTGGGTCGGCACGGTCACCTGCGGAACTGTCGAAACAAGGGGCGATGCCTGCTGCCCCGACATGGTGGGTGTCGTCTGCCATGTGTGGCGGAAATAACAACACAACGATGAAATATTCATCGATCATAATCATGACAAGTACTTGCATGTGGTTACATCGCTGTGGCAGCATTGTCAGCGGTGGCGGCGTTGAATAATTCTCCACTGTCGGCATCGCTCCCGGAGGAGGTGCGTCCCCTAAGTGACATAGCTCTGCCGTATTCGATTGCAAGGTTTCCAATTATGGAAATTGCCATCGGGGTCGGGGTGATGGCATGCTTCTGGACACTAGGGACGGTGGAACGATGATGCACGGCCGATCCGGGAGGTTCCGATGAGCGACGATCTGAACAAGTGCGTTTGGATGTGGGCGGGACTGCTCACCTACCGATTGTGTGACCGTGAGTACCAATGCTCAGGATGCCCTGTCGAGGCCTTGTTCCACCCCGAAGCATCGATGGCGGCCCGAGTCACTCAAGCCTCCCCACGGTCTTCCGGCGCTCTTCCGGGCCAGCGGATTCCGGCGGGGGGCGACCGTTTCCACGACCCGCAGCACTTGTGGTTGCGGGTACTTCCCGCCGGAGAGGTCCAGATTGGGTTTGACCCGGTGGCTGCGAGCTTGATCCGCCCGGCCCGGAGCTTTGATCTTCCCGATCCCGGGGACTGCCTTCGATCAGGGCAGGTCGCTGTGCGCGCCCACTTCGACGGTGGGACAATCGAGTTTGCCAGCCCGGTGAGCGGCGATGTTGTCCGCGTGCATCGGCCGATTCCGGGGCGCCTTGCCTCGATGCTGCGCAACCCGTACACCCGGGCCTGGATCTTGGTGCTGAGCGTCCCGCGCCTGGAGCGGCAGCTTGGGCGATTCTCCTTCGGCCGCACGGCCGGCCTCGACATGGCTCGGGAGTGGTCAAGGTTCCAGGAAGAGTGTCTGGGGCTGGCTGCCGGATCGTCGGCAGGCAGGCCTGTCCTGCCCGATGGCGGGGAGTTGGATCTGGACCGGCTTGCAGGCTGGGCCGGAGCCGACTACCCAGCCCTGGTTCGCCGCTGGATCGGGGCGGAGCGAGTGTACACTGGCCGTTCGTCGTCCCGCGCACCCGGGAGGGGGCGCAGTAGACAAGGTGGAGCGGAAGCTCCGCCGAAAGAGAGGTGAGTTCCATGGTCGCCCTGTTTGTCATTTTGACGATCGTCGCGTTCCTAGTCGCGGATGTCCTGGTGCAGTGGGCGTCCCGTCGCAAGGCGGTGGCCTACGTGCCGGCCATGAGTTCGGGCGGTCTTCTGGCCGCGATCCTGCCTGAGCCCGACTTGCCGGGTGGCGTGTTTCTGACTCCGTCCCACCTGATGGTCGGGCTGATTCCTTCGGGGCAGGCTCGCATCGCCCTCGACGCCCTGGTTCGCTCCGCGTTCGGCGAACCGGATGTTGTCGAGGCGCCGGTGTCCGGCACTCGGGTGCGTAAGGGGCAGCCGTTGTTTACCGCTCGTTGGGGCAGCCGGACCGTCGTCTTCCACTCGCCGCTGGACGGGGTCGTGGTTCCGCCGGTCGGTGATGAGGCGAACGGCTGGCTTCTCTCGATCGATCCGGTGCAGCCCCGCCAGGATCTCGGTGCCCTGCCGATGGCTGAAGATGCCCGGCGCTGGTTCTCCCAGGAGTGGGCTCGGCTACGTGACTTCGTGGCGGCCGAAGCGATGCCGGCCCCGGCCATGGCGCTCCCCGATGGCGGCAAGCCCGCGGCCGGTTGGATGCGGCACGAGCCTGACAATGTCTGGGACGGCTTTGTCGATTCGTTCTTGAAGGGCTAGCTCGGCGCTGAGCTGAGGTCGGGTCCGGTGGGCTGTGGGCCCCCGGACTCGGCTCTTTGCGTACCAATCCAGGAGGGAAACCGTTGTGGGCGCTAAGGGTCTGCTGATTGATGTCACGCAGTGCGTCGGTTGCGGTGCCTGCCATTCGGCCTGTGCCGCTGAACACGGCAATCCGGAAACGCCCATGGAGACCTGGAACCACCAATCCTGGACGGCGGTGCTGGACAAGGGGGCTCTGGAGAACGGCGACCGGATCTTCGTGCGCAAGATATGCATGCACTGCGAGCAGCCGGCCTGTGCTTCGGTTTGCCCGGTGGCGGCGCTGCACAAGACGCCGGAAGGGCCGGTCTCCTACCGCGCGGAGCGGTGCATGGGCTGCCGCTACTGCATGGTGGCCTGCCCGTTCGGCGTTCCGAAGTACGAGTGGGACAAGCCGGTGCCGCTCGTCCGCAAGTGCATCCTCTGCGATCACCGCCTCGCCAAAGGCGAGCCAACCGCGTGTTCCGAGGCCTGCCCCACCGGGGCCACGCTTTTCGGCGAACGTGAGGAGATGCTGCGGGAGGCGCGCAAGCGCGTCGACGCCGCCCCGGAGACCTACGATATGCAGATCTTCGGCGAACGCGAAGTCGGCGGGACCTCGGTCTTCTTCCTCGCGCCCAAGGGCCACGGTTTCGCCTCCCTCGGCTTCCCGACCAACGCCGGGATCGAATCGTTGCCGGAGCTCACCTTCAGGGTGCTGTCGAAGATCCCCACCTTCGCTATCACGGCAGGGACGGCCCTCTTCGGGATCTTCTGGATCATCAACCGAAGGATGACACTGGCGGAGGAGGACGTCTCCTGGGCAAGCAGGGGCGAAGATGTTGCGGGCCCGGGGGCCGTGCGGAGGGACGGGGCGGGTGAGGACGGTGCCGGCGCGGTGGCGGTGCGGAAGGATGGGGTGAAGGCGTGAACGGTAGCAGCACGGCCCTTTCGAGTACCGCTCCCGTGCCTTTGCGCAAGAGACGCAAGGCGTGGCGGCCCTCCTTCTGGGGCGTGATCTTTCTCGTTACCCTGGCGGCCGGGGCCTATGCCACCTGGATCCGCTTTTCCAGAGGACTGGGGGCGTCAACCCACCTCTCCGACGCCTTTCCCTGGGGCTTGTGGATCGGCTTTGACGTCCTTTGCGGCGTCGGCCTGGCGGCCGGAGGCTTCACCATGGCCGCCACGGTGCACCTGTTCAACATCCACAAGATGAAACCGGTGGTGCGCCCCGCCATTCTCACCGCGTTTCTCGGGTACCTTCTCGTCGTGGGTGCGCTCTCTTCGACCTGGGGCAGCCGTGGCGGGTCTGGCACCCGCTTGTCATGTGGAACCCGCACTCGGTGATGTTCGAGGTCGGCTGGTGCGTTACGTTGTACACCACCGTTCTGTCGCTCGAGTTCAGTCCGATCGTCTTCGAACGGCTGCGGTGGGACTGGGCTCTGCGGATCGTGCGGTCGGTGATGCTGCCGCTCGTGATCCTCGGGGTCATTCTCTCGTTCTTGCACCAATCATCGCTCGGATCGCTCTTTCTCATCGTCCCGAATAAGCTGCATCCGCTCTGGTACACGCCGATCCTGCCGATTCTCTTCGTTCTCTCTGCGATCGGCGTCGGCTGCGCGATGGTGATCTTCGAGTCGTTCCTCAGCCATCGCGCCTTCGGTCACCGGCTGCAGATGTCGATCCTTTCGGATCTCGGGAGTGTGTCACTGGTCGTGCTGATCGTGACCGGGGTGCTCCGCTTCCTCGATCTGCGCGGACGGCACGCCTTCGCCGCTTTCAACCCGGGGGCGATGGAGGAGCGGATGTTTCTCCTCGAGGTGGCTCTGGGTCTCGTGGCCCCGGTCATCGTGCTGGCGGTGCCGAAGTGGCGAAACTCCGAGCGGGGACTCTTCCTCGGGGCGGTGCTCGTCGTGCTCGGCTTCGTGCTGAACCGTCTCAACGTCAGCATCACCGGCATGGTGCGGGGTTTGGGAGCGGATTACTTCCCCACCTGGATGGAGATTGCCGTTACCATGTCGGTCGTTGCCGTGGGGTTCTTCCTCTTTCGTCTCGCCGTGAAGAACCTGCCGATCTTCGGGAAGCACTAACCGGCGCGCCGGCGCCGGGCCGCAGGCCCGCAGGAGGGAAATGGGCAGGAGAGGGCCGGGACTCGGCACCAAGCTGGCCTTGGCGACGGTGGCGAGCATGGCGGTGCTCCTCGCCGTGTTCGGGGTCGTCTATGGCCGCCTCTCCCGCCAGGGACAGGAGCACCTGGTCCTCCAGTCGGAAGACCGACTCGGAGAGATCATCCGTCGGTCGACCCGCACGGCCATGCTCCGCAACGATCGCAACGAGCTGGCCAATGTCCTGTTCGAGATCGGCCGTCAGCCTCAGCTCCAGCGGGTTCGCATCTACGACAAGACCGGCACCATCCGCTACTCCTCGCTGCCCACGGAGGTGGGCGTTCGCGTCGATCTGAGCGCTGACGCCTGTGACCGATGTCACTCTTCCGCCCGACCACTGACCCGCCTGGAGCGCGGTGAGCGCACGAGGATCTACCGTGCCGGGGGACACCGAGTGATGGGGACGATCCATCCCGTCGGGAACGATCCCGATTGCTCCAACGCGGCCTGCCATGTGCATGCGCCGGGCCAGGCGGTGCTCGGGGTGCTCGACGTGCAGATGTCGCTGGAGCAGATCGACGCCTACACGCAGCGGTGGAGCCGGAACTTTGTCCTCTCGTCGTTGCTTGTGATGGCCATCGTCTCCGGGCTTTCCTTTCTCTTCGTCCGGCGCACCTTCAATCGGCCGGTGAAGAACCTCCTCGCGGCCACGCGCGCGGTCTCGGCCGGCAATCTCGCGATGCGGGTGCCCGACCGCTTCGACAGCGAGCTGAGCGAGCTGGTGCGGGCGTTCAACCAGATGACCGCCGACCTGCAAGAGGCGCGGCGCGAGAGCGAGGAGTGGGCGGGGACGCTGGAGCGCCGCGTGGACGAGAAGAGCGCGGCCTTGCGCCGCGCCCAGGACGAGATGATCGAGGTCGAGAAGATGGCATCTCTCGGCAAGCTGGCGGCGGTGGTGGCGCACGAGATCAACAACCCGCTCGCGGGGATCCGGACCTACGCCCGGCTTCTTCTCAAGAAGATGAGCCGTGGTGCGGCCAAAGCCGCGGGTGAGGGAACTCCAGGCGGGGGCGCATCCGAGGGCGGGGTATCCGGCGACGGGGTATCCGGCGGCGGGGCGCCCCGGGGAGGCGCACCCAGCTTGGGGGGATCCGGCGGGAAGGCGCCGGGCACGGCTGCCTCAGGGGACAAGGAAGGATCGCCGTTCGACGGAGGGGAAACCGCCGCCGCACTCGGCTCCCTTGCCGGACCCGAAGTGGCCGACTGGCTGGGGCGGATTGAGTCGGAGGCCGCGCGCTGCGGCGAGATTGTGCGCAACCTTCTCGCCTTCTCGCGGAGTTCGCGGCCCCAGGTTACGGGGAACGACCTCAATGAGGTCATCCGTCAGTCGGTGAGACTCGTCCAGCACCAACTGGACCTCTCTTCCATCCATGCTCATCTCGAGCTGGATCCTACCTTTCCCGCCGTGGAATGCGATGCGCAGCAGATCAAACAGGCGCTGCTCTCCATCCTGATCAATGCTTGCGAGGCGATGCCCCAGGGGGGCGAGCTTACGGTGGCGACCCACGTCTCGGGCACGGACGGGCAGGCGGAGATCGTCCTGCGGGACAGCGGCATGGGCATGGACGAGGAAACCCGCAAGCACGTCTTTGAGCCGTTCTTCACTACCAAGGATGGGACCGCTGCCAGCGGGACCGGCCTCGGCCTGGCGGTGGCCTACACCATCGTGCGCAGCCATGGCGGCACCATCACGGTCGACTCCGCGCCGGGGCGTGGGAGCAGGTTCCTGCTCCGCATGCCCCGGCACCAGACGCGGAGCGAGACAGAAGGAGAATCTTGATGTCCGACGAGACTACGCGGCCCGCGAAACCGGTCGGTGGCAGCGGGCCGGGCAGGGACGGTCCGATGCGAATCCTCGTGGTTGACGACGAAGAGATCGTTCGGGACTCGCTGCGGGCGTGGTTTGAGATGGAAGGGTACGTCGTGGGCGTTGCCCCCGGGGGCAAGGAGGCGTTGACCTTTCTGGCGGAAGGGCACTGGGACCTCTTCATTCTCGACGTGAAGATGCCCGGGATGGACGGGCTCGAACTACAGCGCCGGATCCGCGAGGCGTTCCCCTTGGCGGTCATCATCATCATGACCGCCTACGCCTCGGTTGACTCGGCGGTGCAGGCGATGAAGGAGGGGGCCCACGATTACATCTCCAAGCCGTTCGACCCGGACGACCTGGAGCGCGTGGTGCGCAACGCCCTGGCACGGCGCGACCTCGAGGAAGAGAACCGTCGCCTCAAGACGAACATAGAGCAGATGTGGCGGTTCGACGAGATCGTGGGCCGATCCTCGCCGATCCAGGAGGTTCTCGACCTCATCCGCTCCGTGGCGGAGACCGACTCCACGGTGTTGGTCCGCGGAGAGAGCGGCACCGGCAAGGAACTGGTGGCCCGGGCGATCCATGCTCACAGCCGTCGGCGCTATATGCCGATCGTCATCGTCAACTGCGGGGCCCTTCCGGACGGAGTGGTGGAGAGCGAACTCTTTGGGCACGAGCGCGGGGCGTTCACCGGCGCGCAATACCAGCGGAAGGGGAAGTTCGAGCTGGCCGACGGGGGATCCATCTTCCTCGACGAGATCGGCGACGTCAGCTCCAAGACGCAGATGGTCCTTCTACGGGTGCTCGATGAGCGGATGATCACCCGGGTGGGCGGGAACCGAACGATTTCGGTCGATTTCCGCATGATCGCGGCCACCAATCGCGATCTGGAGGCGATGGTGGCCGAGGGGACCTTCCGAGAGGACCTCTACTACCGGCTGAATGTCGTGACGATACGGATGCCGTCGTTGCGCGAACGCAAGGAGGATATCCCTCTCCTTACCGAGCACTTCCTGGAGCGCTATCTTCGGGCGATGAGTCGCCCTCCGCTGGTGTTCGCTCCCGAAGCGATGGACCTTCTCCTACGACACGACTGGCCGGGCAATGTACGAGAGCTGCAAAACGCGGTGGAGCGGGCGGTGGTGATCTGTCGCGGCAGTCGTATCGAGCCGACCGACCTGCCATTTGCCGGCGCGCCGGCGGCCGGACCTGGGGGCCGCACTCTGGCCGATGCCGAGCGGGTGCACGTCGAGGGGGTACTGCGCGAGGCCAAATGGAATATCAGCCAGGCCGCCCGCGCTCTCGACATCGACCGGGTCACCCTCTACAACAAGATCCGCCGCTATGGGCTGCAGCGGCCGGGTGAGTAGGGTCAGCGGCGTGCGCTCGGCCGCGAGTGTGGAAGGTGAGCGGGCACGATGCCCGCGGCCGGCGGAGATCACGCGGGTATGACGGCGGCGGCCGGCGGGACGCAAGCGCCCGGCGGGACGCAGGCACCCTGCGGGGTGCGCGCGCCGGATCAGGCACAAGAGGGCGGCGGTCTGATCGTGGCGGTCGGATCGGTGGATCAGGCCCACCTGAAGTATCTGGAACTGATCCTAGGCGAAGTCCTCGACCTACCGTTTCGGATCCTCGATCGGCCGATCTCGGCGGACACCGCCTTCGACCCGGTGCGGCGGCAGTGGAACGCCGGAAAACTCCTTCAGGTTGTCGATGACTTGCCGGCAAGCCGGGGGGCGAGTCGAATCTTGGGCATCACCGAGGTGGATCTGTTCATTCCGATTCTTACCTTCGTCTTCGGTCTCGCCTTTCTCGATGCGCGCACGGCTCTGACCTCGACCCACCGACTCCATCCGGAGTTCTACGGGCTGCCGGCCGCTCCGGATCTTGTCCTGCGGCGCCTGGAGAAGGAGGCCCTGCACGAGATCGGCCATACCTATGGCCTGAAGCATTGCGATGACCGCGGCTGTGTGATGCACTACAGCAACACGGCGGAAGAGGTGGATCTGAAGGATGCCCGTTATTGCCCCGCGTGTGAGGTGCGAGTTCGCCTCGGATGATCGAAAGGCGAGAGTTCCAGCGGAACCGAATCGGTTCGGTCAGACTCGATATGGAGGAACGAGCCCGGCTAACGCAATTCCTCTCCCGTCCAGCGCATCCCGAGAGAGACGCCGCCCGCGACCCCGCGGGGAGACGTGAGGTTCCAACTCCCTGCCGACGAGACGGCCATATCGCAGCGCAGTTTCCAGACCGCCAGCCCGAGTCCCGCCGCGCAGACCGGGCCGTCCACGCCGCCCACCGCCACACCGAGGCGCCCTTCCAGCCAGCGCCACTGCCGGCGAGCGGCGCCGACCGCGAGTCGAGGCGTCTTGCTGACCCCCGCACGATCGGCGAACCCCTGCCGGAGGTCGGCCGCCAGGTAGTGGCGGCCGAATGTTCGTCCCACCCCGAGGGTGAGCGTGGCGGGGATGGAGCTACGGAACGCGGCGGTGGGACGAGTCGTAGTGCTCGTGGTCGCGAGGTCTTCGCTGTCATCCAGGTCTTGCATGGTCAGGGTGTCGGCCGTGGCCTGTTCGATCCGCTCCTCCGGACGATCCGACCAGCGGATGGCGGCCGGCACGTTGCGTAGAGAGAGGCCCACGTCCCAGCCGTTGGGCATGCGGGCGGCCGCGCCCAAGTCGAGGCCGATGCCGGATCCGCCGCGGGCCGTGCGCCCGGCCAAGACTGCTTGGCCCGCGATTCCGTCCATGGTGGTTGTGATGCCGCCATCGGCGCGTACCACTTCGCCATACCCCCATCCCTTCAGGTACTTGATGCTGGCTCCGAGTGCGACCGGGATTCCGCCGCCCACCTGCGTCCCAACGGGTGCTTGTTTTCCGTGGGGTGCCTGCGCCCAACCGGCCGCTTGGGCCCCGCGGGGTGTGCGCGTCGCGGATGACCCCCGCAGGCGCGTCACCTCACGCGCATAGCTCAAGCGCAGCTCGCTCCATGCAAGGGCCGAACCGCCCGCGCCGGCCAAGCTGAAGCTTTCCTCCGGGTTGTTTCCGTAGAGGATGAGCCGGGCGAATTCACGGGGCACGCGCAGCAAGCCGGCCGTTTCATTGCCGACCGTGACGGCCAGACCGCGCAGGGCAATACCGGGGCCGTCGGCCGAGCCGCTGAAGCGGCCTTCGAAGGAGGCAGCGGGGATTCTGTCCATGATCTCCCGCTTGTCCGACTCGCTCCATGCAGCCCCGTTCCACCGGTTGTAGTCGCCGAGGGTGAAGCTGTTGTTGCGAACCGATGCCTGCGCGGAGAAGAGGCGCAGATCGCAGCTTTCGTTCCAGGAGAGCGTGGCCGGATTCCACGTCGGCGCGTCCGCGCCGCGGGCACGCAGGCTGTAGGCTCCCGCCAGACCCAGCGAGGCTACCTCGGCCTTGGTTGGAACCGCGGCCGGAACCGCCGCCAGAATTGCGGTCAGAACCGGGATCAGACGCAACGGAAGGAGCCGCCCCATCGCCCTCTGCGGGGCACAAACAGCCGGTGTCCCGATCCCGATTGCGTTTCGGTCCGGGACAGCCGCGCAGGTTCCGGTGCGTTCGTCGTACTCGTTCAGATCAAACGGCCTGTTCATGGCTGAACCCTCACGCGGAACTGGAGCATTCCCCGGAAGTTGACATAGTCCAGGGCCGTCATTTCGACGATGGCCTGGGCGTCGGGACTCTGCATGGTGAAGGTGACCTGCCCGTAAAACTCGTCCCGGGCGAAGAAGGCGATCTGCTCAGGGCTCACCTGGATTTCGAACGAAGAGCTGACTGAACTCACGACGCGGCCGCTCACGGGATCCACGCGGCCGGAAGCGACCTGGATCGAGTCGAGAACGACGTCGGGGTCGGCGGCGAGATCCTCCTCTCGTGCGGCGAAGGCTATGTGGGCGGTCAATCCCGCGGGAAAGTGGTTTTCCACGCTGCCAACGGCCGCGCCGGAGATGAGGTCCTCGCGGATCCGGTCCTGATCGTCCTTCGAGAGGGTGGTCCGGAAGGGCTCCGCGCGATGGGACACCCGGCCGATCGTCATGCGCAGGGGGGCGGTCAGCGCATACGTGCCGCTCACCGAGTCGCTCCGCCGAATGGTGCCGGTTTGGCCGCCTCCACCGACTAAGATCTCGCCGCCCAAGGTCAGACGGCGCGGCCGGGACCGGATCAACTCGAGGATGTTCGAGTTCGTCTCATCCACCGTGGCCCTCGTCACAACCGGCGTTCCCGGAGATGATGCAGCCGGAACGGGGAAGTGCAGGTTGAGCGTCACGGGTGGGCCACCCGCCTCGGACGTGGCTTGCACGGTGATGGTGGCCTCGGAGGAGAGCCCCACCGTGCTCACCACCTCCAGGGCCAAACTCGCCTGCTGGAAGTCCAGATCCTCGATCCCTTCCGGCGGTTCGAAGGCCGTATCCGTGGGGGGCACCGTGACTCGCTTGCGGTCGAAGTCCCCCTGCACCTGGCTGAACCGTATGACACCGGGCTCGAACCGGCCGGACGCCTTCTGGTGGACACCGACCCGGACCATGCCCGTGGCGGCCTCGCTCGCCACCTGAAGTTCGTAGCGAAGCCCGTCGAGCGAGGGGGTTCCGGCCGGGGCGGTCACCGTGGCGCCTCCCAGATCGACCACAACCGATACCGGTGCGGGGATGGAACCGCCGGCCGGAAGCTGAATGACCTGCTCGACCGGGGCTCCTCCGCGCCACACATCCGAAAGCTCCACGCGGGCCGTGGCCGACAGCGGGAGGCTGTTACTCAAGTGCATGGTTAGACGGCCTTCCTGAACGGCACCCTCGCGGAGGTGGATTCCCCCGCCCAAAGGGACGGATCGGCTGACCGTGGCCCGCTGGACCGGCACCCGAGCCACGGCGGAATCCGCGGTCAGCGAGGAAAAGGAGAGACGCAGGGACAACAGGCTCTGCGGGCCGACCTGCACCGGACTGTCCCCGCTTCCCGGACTCTCTCCCCAGATCTCGATGTCGAGAATGTTGTGAAAACTTGCGCCGTCCAGGCGCGCGCTGATCGTCGCGGTCGATCCGCTGTGCAGGACCTCACCCAAATGGATTTCCTTCACGAGGCTTCCGTCGAAACGATCGACCACACGGATCCAAAACGGTTCCCCTCCGTCTCGGCCCAGGTCCACGCCCAGGCCGTTCGCTATCTCGACTTGCAGTTGCCCGGAGTCGAGCCTCAGCCACGAGAACGAATCCTGGGCCGGGGTTTCGACGCGCGCTCCTGCGATGGTGAACGGAGGGACGATATTGTCGGGGGGAAGGGCGTCGAGGTAGAGGGTCGTGAAGGGAAAGCTCACATCGACAGAGGTGGGGGGCTGCACCGCGATGGAGGCGAGGGTCAGCTCGAAGTCGGACCCGGGCACCTCCACATCCAGGGCGCTGCCCACCTCGAAGGCATTGACGGCCCCTTTCATGACGAAGGTCAACGGCCCATCTCCGGTGGAGTCCCCTTCGATGTAGTCGCTGTCATGCATCAGATCCAGCCCCGTGGTGCTCCGCTCGCCCATGGGCACGTAGACAGTGGTGTCGAAGCTCGGAGCGGCGGGCTTCTCGACGGTGCATCCGCCTGCCGAGAGAAGGCACGCGAGGACGCACAACAGCCTGAGTGAACGCATGGGGTTACCTCTTCGTTTGCGCCGGGTCGACCGCGGTCTGCCAAGCGTGGGGACAAAGGCCCGATGGGGGAACGCTCAGGGGTCCATAGGTCGCCGGAGACGTCTGTGCCGGGGCTGTCGTGTCGCTGTCCGGACTTGCCGGCGGGCGATCCGGAATAACCCAGCTCAATAAGTGTGCCGGGGTGGCCGAGAGCGGAAGCGACCCAAGCCCGTCCATTGTACCCGATCCAATGGATTGCGGGGGCTGGATTCCTGAGGAAGAGTCGGCCGGCGCGAACACGCCTCCACGGTCCAGTTGCGCTCACCCGCCGGGCGTTCCGGCCTGTTCCGCGCGGAAGGCTTGCAAACTGCCGGCGGAAAGCGATCTGTCTTCTGTGGATCCGCCGGACGGACTTCGGCAGCCGGCAGAACAGCTCGGTAGTTCTTTCCATCGGTGGCACGGACGGAGTGGAAGCGATGGTGGATTCTTCCGCGTGGAGCGCGGTGGCGATCAAGGTCCTTTCGTCCCCGTGAGTGCCGCCAGCCGGCCGGGTGGCGGCATTGTCAAAAAGGTGAGCGGAACAACTGATCAAGCCGGCATGGGCGGTGCCGCATAGCTCCTGATGTACTCCTGAGTTCCGCGCAGGTCCAAGATCCGGACGCGAAACTAGGCGAGCAGATGCAGCCCCGGCGGATCGGTATCGAGCCGTGCCGGACGGGCGAACGGCAGGGCCGTGGCCAGAGACTCGTGCCCGTGGGGGAAGCCGCCCAGTGCGGGCACGCCCAGCGACCGGACCCAACCGTGCAGCAGCTCGCGCCCATGCTCCTCCGTGACGCTGCTCGTGCCGCGCGGGCCGCACCCGGTGAATTGCCCGAGGATCACTCCGGCGAGCCCCCGGTCGGCGCCCGTGAGGCGCATCCGGCTCACCATGCGGTCGAGGCTTTGCGGGGTCTCCTGTATGTCCTCGAGGAGCAGGATCGCGCCGTCGAGCGGTGGCATCCAGGGGGTTCCGAGGAGGCTTACCAGCAGCGAGAAGTTGCAAGGGAAAAGCCGTCCTTCCGCGGTGCCTGGCGTTAGAAACGTGAGAGGCTCAAGGGGTGTGAGAGTGGCGAGCTTCGGTCCATCCGGCAAAGGAACCGGGCCTGCAAAATCGCGATTGCGCACGCAGGCCAGCCAACGCTCGCGGCTCCACGCGGGCAGGTCCGGCCCCAGTTGCACCGCGACCTGACCCGCTATGCCGGTGATACCGGCGCGGTGCCAGAGGGCCAGGTGGAGCGCCGTGAGATCGCTCCAGCCGATGAGCGGTTTTCGCGCGCGTGCGGCCAGAGCGAAGTCGACCAGGGGCAGCAGAGCGAGGGTGCCGCTACCGCCACGAGTGGCGAGTACGGCGTCGACGCCGGGGTCGAGCAGAAGACTGTGCAAGTCGGCGGCCCGGTCCTCGGGACTCCCGGCGTGCAGACCCTCCCCGGCCACGGCGGTCAAGCCGCGGCGCACGTGGAAGCCGACTGACTCGAGCCACGAGACGCCGGCCTCCAGGGTCTCGCCGCGTGGGGGACTGCCCGGCGAGAAGAGACCGAGGGTGCGGATGGATGCCAGCGGGGTCAGTGGGCCTCCTCGAAGACCTGGGCCTGGAAGATCTGGAAGCTCGCCCCCTCTTTCCAGTCGTCGGGCTCCAGGCCGGCCTTCATGGCAAGGTGGCGGAGCATGGTCGGGACATCCCATCCTTGTTCGGGAGCAACCTGTGGGAGAAAGACCGAGCGACGTCCCTGCTTTTCGAGAAGGACCCCGTCGCGGCCGATGACGATCGCCTCCGGACCCGACACCGCTTGGAGGGGCGTGAGCACGGAGATTTCGAGATGCAGACGCGGCTCTTCCTCGGGCGTGACCGCGAGGAAACGCGGGTCGTGCAGCGCCGCATTCACGGCGTTGTCGAGGACCCCTTCCACCAAGGGTCGGTCGCCGAGGATATTGCCGATGCATCCGCGGAGTTGGCCGTCGCGTTTCTCGGTGAGCGTTACGAAGACGCCGCGGTGCTCGCGTAGGGGACTGTCGGCAGTGAAGCCGACCGGCAATTCCGTAGTGGGCAGCGGTCGGCGGCGCACCGCCGCACGCACCGTCTGCCGGGCGAAATCGAGGAGAAAGGCCTGCTCGCGCGTGTCGAGCGAACGTGCACCGGGAGCTTCCAGTGGCATCTTTGCCGCGCCGGCCCCGGCCCGTGTCCCGGCCTGCGGCTCGGCCTGCGCCGCGGCGTGCGCCCCGGTCCGCGCAGCCGGGAAGAACGCCAGCCCGGCATAACTGACCGTGTTCGTGAAGTCGGCTAGCTGGTCCCCTGAGCGGTAGTAGTCGATCCACCGGCCCACGAGGTCGCGTCCCTTCAGGGCCTCCAGAAGAACCCGAATCGGCGCCGCACCGCAGATCGTCGCATCGGTGGAGTCCAGGTAGGACTCGAAGCCGTCGAGATCTCGGGAGAGGATCTTGCGTACCGCCCCGCCGTCGAGCTCGGCCAACCGGCGCGGCACGTCGGTGCGAAACGGTTGATAGTCGTAATTGGGGCCGAAGTGAGTGAAATCCGACGAGACAACGAGGATGGTGCCCGGCTCTTCCAGCACCGAGGCGATCGCCGCGCCGATCGACCGCAGCTCGTCGCGGCCCACGCGGCCGATCACGATCGGCACCAAGGTGAAGCCCGGAGACAACGCCCTCTGCAAGAGCGGGAGCTCGATCTCCAGCGAATGCTCGGAGGCGTGGGCGGCGGCGTGGACCGCGAAGCCGGGCTGACGGCCCAGAGCCTGGATGGCGTCGTGGTCCAGCTCGACCCGGCCGAGCGGGGTGGCGAACGCGGCCTCCTCCGGCAGCGCAGCGCCGCGGAAAGAGAGCCGGTGGCTCGGGCCGATGAGGACCACGCGGCGGACCTTCGCCCCACGCAGGAGACCGAGAGTCAACCCCGCGCAGGGGCCGCTGTAGACGTGTCCGGCGTGCGGGACGACGACAGCGACGGGGTAGCGCCCTTGCTCGGCCCATTGACGCGCTTCGG
This sequence comes from Candidatus Eiseniibacteriota bacterium, assembly GCA_903844735.1. Lineage (GTDB taxonomy): Bacteria > Eisenbacteria > RBG-16-71-46 > CAIMUX01 > CAIMUX01 > CAIMUX01. Next base: position 22,799 of record CAIMUX010000133.1, on the reverse strand, counting down.
CCGATCCTTCGGGGAACGGTACCGACGGCCGTCCTTCGCCCCGAAGAAAGCAGGCGGCGCTCGAGTCGAGTGCGGCCGGACTGCCTTCGTACCAGCTTCCCGCGAAGACCGGCTGGCGCACCTTGTCGCCCTCACCGGTGCCGCCGGATGAACAGCTTCCCAGCGTGAGGCAAAAGACGAAAGCGAGGGCCCAGCTCCACCACGGGGCGGCCGCCGAGCCGAGCAGAGGCTGGGCGGCGCAACCCCAGTCGAACGAGGGAGAGAGCCAGGAGGCCATAATGAGTTCCTCCTTCTGTCTACAGATCGAGACCCAACGCCACCCGCAGGGTCCGTCCCTCTTCGTAGCGGTTGGGGTCGTCGAGACGATCCAGGTAGTCCTGACGGAACTTCTCTGCGTCCTTCCCGCGGCTGACGAGATCGGCGAGATAGGTCCGGCCTTTCCCCGAGTCCAGCCATCCGTCGTTGTCCACTTCGCCCGTGGCGCCGTAGACCGCACGGGGGTTCTTCTGTCCGAGCAGATTCCGTGCTTCGAGAAACAGCGTCCAATTGCACTGAACGAGGCGGAATCGGCGCTGCAGTCCGAGATCGATCTGCCAGGTCCAGGGCATGCGGCCGGCGTTCACCTCGGAAGCATCCAGCTTGTCGTTTCCGTTGCGATCGATCGGGTCTCCCGGAATGAAGGCGGAGGCCTCGTTTCCGCCCATCAGGCCGTCCGCCGCCACGTAGGTCGGCGTGTAGGGCCGGCCCGAAGCGGCGCGGATCATGACGGCGACGTCGCCACGATCCAGCAGCGAACCGGCGACCGAGCCGATCGCGTTGCGGTCCAGCCGCGCCAGCCAGGCGAGGGAGACCTGATGTGTTCGGTCGAAGATCGAAGGGAACCAGCCCTGCACGCTCGGGTCGTCCAACCACAGATCCGGAAGTTTGCCTGTCTCCCGAACGCCGGTACCTTCGGTCGGAAGGCCGGGGAGGAGCAGTCCGCGGTAGAGCGGCGCGGGTTCGATGACGTTCGTTTCGCGCCGGGAAACGTCCCACGCGAGGCGGAGCCGGGATCGCTTTGTTGTCACTGCGTCCACGGCGACCCGGAGACCGCGTTCCCGCTGTTTCCCGCGGTTGTCGTAGTAGGTAAGGGAATCCTTGCCCGCGTCGACGCGGCGAGCTACCCAGCTATCGAGCACTTGCTCCATTCGGCCTGTAAGGCGCAGGGCAAGTCCCGGAAGTAGGTCGCGGTGTAGGCCGACGGTCAGCCGGTTGTGAAGCATCGCCTTGAGCGCCGGGTTGCCGAAGACCTGGTCGCTCTCACTGCGTGAATGTAACTGGCCGTCGCGGGCCCACCCGGCCTGTCGCAAAAGCCGTTCCGGCGAGACATAGAGTGCCTCCAGCGGTGGGGTCTCGCGCGTGCGGCCCATGTCGATCCAGGCGGCGGCGCGCTCGCCGAGAGGAAGGAACAGGCCGACGCGTGGGTCCACGCCGTCGAGGCTCTTTACGGCGAGGAAATCGGCCGCGTCCGGGATGCTGTCCCCGCTGAACGGATTGGCGAGGTCACGCAGGGCCCCCTGGCCGGGCGAGAAGCTGGACCAGCGTGCACCGGCTTCGAGAGTTGCCGGCCCCATGGGCACCTGCTGCGAGGCGAAGAGTGCGAGTGTGCGCGGTTTCGGGGCGGCATGCAGATCATCGTCCATGTGAGCGGAGGCGTCGCGCGTATAGCCGAGGTACGAGGCATACTGGAAGCCGCCGTCCGCCGCGGTGTTCTTCGCGTCGATGATCGGGTCGAGGTGCTCGTACCAGCGCCAAGTAGTGAACGAACCCTCAGCCCCAAGGCGCAGCGGTGTGCGGGGCGATGAGCGCAAGCGGCTTTCCCCGCGAAGGGTCCACGTGGTGGCCAGCTCCTGCGTGTAGTAGTTGTACAGGTGAGGCGGAACGGACGGGTCCGTCTTGCCCCCTCCCCACCAGTAGAGCCCGTCGTCGCTCACCCGGTCGTTGTAGCCATTGGTGCCGATACGGTACTCGCGCAGCGCGTCGAATGCCTGGCCGTCACCCGTCTTGTTGAGACTCCGGGAATAACCGGCCTCCAACCAGAGGGCATGTCGTCCCACGCGCCGGTCCCACGCGGCCGAGGCGGTCAGCGCGGAGCGGTCCTGCCGTGGGTTGTGTTCTGTGTCGCGGGCGAACTCTTGGAGAAAGTGATTCCGGCTGATGCCGAGGGCGTGCAGGTGCAGCCGCAGCAGGCCGCCCGCGGGTTGTGCGAAGACCCGGCCGAGCACCTCCATGTCCTGGAGGTCGTTGTTGGGTAGCTTGTCGTTCCCGATTCCGAGAGGACCGGCATCACCGATCGCAGCACCCCCGATGACCGCCTCCGCTTCCGTGTGGCCAAAAGGCCCGAGTTGCCGCTCGGCTCGCGCGCGCACGCGTCCCCATCTGCCGGCCCCGCTGGCGCCGCCAGCGAGAAGTGAGAATCCGGCTGCGGCGCTCCGGTCGGTGAGGATCCATGGGGTCGGTGTGGCAAGCCAGGCCGCGGCGTTGCCCAGCGGCTGCTGATAGCCGATCGCGTCGCGGTCGAGGCCGTAGACGGGAGAACCGAATCGCGTGGTAAGGCCGGTCATGGCCCCGCGGATCTCGGGTGCAGCGATCGCAGAGGAGGGGATCGACGCGAGCCGCGCTCCATCAATGCCCAGGCCCGGCAGGGCCGCGAGGTCGGCGGGTCCCCATTCCTCGGTATTGCCGAACGGATCGGGGTGGATCGCCGAAACCTCGAGCACACCGGTGTCGAGTTGCACGACAGCCGTCGTGGTCAGCTCGGAGACGACCAGGAGGTTCCACCGCAGAAGAGGCCGCCCGTCCGGGCCCGCGAGGTCAAGGAGGGCCCGGCCTGAGGCGATGTCATCGAACGAGGCTGTGGAATCGGGTCGGTCCTGCAGCCGGACGACCATCGGCTTATCGCCGTGTGGTGAGAGCAAGAAAGCCGAACCCTCAGGAGTCGGGCCACGCCAGTGGAGAACGAGCCGTCCGTCACCGATGCGGGCAACGGCGGGGGGCGCCGCCCCTATCAGGATCGCCGCCGCCAGGAACACCGCCACCAGGATCCAACGCGACTCCCACCACAGCGTTCGGGTTCGCATGCACGCCTCCTCCCCGGATACCGGTTCGCCACCCCGGCGACGTTGCCTAAGAATACGGCGGGTGCGGGCGCAGCCCAAGTCCCTATCTGAGGCCGGCGATGCTCGTGCCCCCTGAGATTCGGAGTGAGGAACGAATACCGCTGGGCTACGGGCTACGGGCTACGGGCTTCTGAATCCTGACTTCTGTCTTCTGTCTACTGTTTACTGTCTACTGCTACTCTCTCCCACGCCCCCGGCCTCGGCCGGGACGGAGAGTCCTGATGAGCGAGCGCGTCTTTGCCCACGTCGACATGGATGCCTTCTACGCCTCGGTCGAGATCCGGGACGCGCCCTGGCTTGCCGGGAAGCCGGTGGTGGTGGGGGGGCCGGCTTCGGGGCGCGGGGTCGTGGCCGCGGCTTCCTACGAAGCCCGTCGTTTCGGCATCCACTCGGCGATGCCGATGGGCCGCGCCGAGCGGCTCTGTCCGGGGCTTGTGCGTCTGCCCGTGAATTTCGCCAAGTACCGCGAGGAATCGGAGCGCATCCGCGCGATCTTCGCACGCCACTCGCCCTTGGTGGAGCCGCTCTCGCTGGACGAGGCGTTTCTCGATCTCGCGGGCACGCAGCGTGCGCTTGGGTCGCCGCGCGGCGTGGCCGAAGCGATCAAGCGAGCCATTCGCGAGGAGACGCGCCTCATCGCCTCGGTGGGGGTCGCACCGGTGAAATTCGTGGCCAAGATCGCGTCCGATCTCGAGAAGCCGGATGGCCTCGTGGTGGTGGAAGAAGGAAGGGTGCGGGAGTTCCTCGCCGTGCTGCCGCTGGGCCGGCTTTGGGGCGTGGGGCCGAAGACGCTGGCCGTGCTCGAATCGCTGGGGTTGGCCACTATCGGCGACTTGGCGCAGGTGGACAAGCGAGTGCTGGCGCGGCGCTTCGGCGAGCACGGCGCGGCCTTGGCGCGATTGGCGAGGGGGGAGGACGATCGCGGTGTGGTCCCCGACGCTGAGGCCAAGTCGTACAGCCACGAAGAGACGTTTGCCCGCGATAGCCTCGACGCGGAGTTTCTCGAGTCGGTGCTCCTTGCCCAGGCGATCCGCGTTTCGCGGAGACTGCGCGCCGATGGCGCCTGCGGCCGCACCGTGCAACTCAAGCTGCGGGATGCCGGCTTTCAGACATTGACGCGTCGCCACACGCTTTCCACGTCCACCGCCGACGAGGACCGCATCTTCGTGGAGGTCCGCACGCTTTTTCGCGCGGCCTGGAACGGCCGGCCGGTACGGCTCATCGGCTGCGGGGTGGCCGGGATTGAGCCGGAGTCGTTCCGTCCACGTGATCTCTTTGAGGGCCCGGGCCGGGAGCGGCGCCGTACGCTGGCGGAGACGGCCGACCGGATCGCCGAGCGGTTCGGCGACGACGCGCTCACGCGGGCCCGCCTTTGCCGTCCCCGGCTGGTCAGCGAGGAGATCCAGCCCGAGACAGGCGCCTTCGATGCGGTGGCGATGGCGCGGGGTGAGCCCGGACTGCCACCGGCCTTTGCGTGGCGCGGCACCGCGTACGGGGTGGCGACGCGCCTCCGTTCCTGGAAAGGCCTCCGTCCCGATACCGGCAGCCCGGAAACGTACGTTAGGCGGCACTATCACGAGCTCCGCATGGAGGACGGTGCGACATGGGTCGTCTACTGCCTGCGGCAGACCGGGAGCCGGCAGGCGGCGCGCCATCGCTGGTTTCTGGAGAAGATCCTGGCCGCTGCGTAAGGAGGGATTGCGGAGGAATTGAGGCGGGATCGTCCGGGCTAGGGCATGAGTTCACATGGGGGGTCGCGTGGACCCGCGGCCGATACCACGTCGGGGCGATCGTCTCGCAGACGTCGAGTTTGATGAGCCCGTTCGCCTCGCTCGACCTCGGCTATCGGTTCTGAGCACGACGGGGGGAAGGGGTGGAATGGCCGCACCCGCCCGCACCGCGCCCAGCTCAGAGACGAGCACCCCCGCCAGAATTAGCCCGCCTCCCGCCCAACCCGGAACACCCAGGCGCTCGCCGAACCATAGGTACGAGAAAAACGCGGCAAAAACAGGCTCGCCGGCGAAGATGAGCGCTGTGCGTGTCGGACCGACCTTGGGCTGGCATCGAAGCTGGATCCAGGTGGTGCCTGTCGTGGCGATGAAGGCTGTGAGGGCCAGTGCGGCGAGAAGGGGAGCGGCGGGCTCGAAGCGCGGGTGCTCCAGAATCGGCGCGGCGATCAAGGCCACCACCGCCGTGGCGGCGAGCTGCGAGAAGAGCAGGGTTCCCGGAGCATGTCGCCTCGCCGATCGCTCCACCAAGACGAGGTAAAGGGCGTACAGTACCGCGCAGACAAGGGTCCACGTGTCGCCCCGACTCCACGATCCCGTCCCGGGTGATGTCAGGAGCCACAGCCCGGGTAGGGTGAGGACGAGCCCGAGAAGGCTCAGCCGGGCGATCCGGTGCCCGGTGAGCAAAAGCGCCCACGCCGGCACGAGGCTGACATTCAGCCCGGTAACGAAGGCGGACCGCGCCGGAGAGGTCATGGTCAACCCGAGCGTCTGGCTTGCATACGCCCCGGCCAGCACGAGACCGAGGGGGAGGCCCGCCCGCATCGCGGCCCCGAGGCCCGGTTCACGCCAGCGGACCAAGGGGATAGCGGCGACGGTGGCCAGAGCGAAACGGACCCCGACGAAGAGGACGGGGGAGGCATGGTCCATCGCGGTCTTCACCGCGACAAAGGTTGTGCCCCAGATGACCGATACCAAAAACAGGCCGAGCGCGTGTCGGTGCCGCACGATCCTCCCCCGGGGCGGGTGGTGACGGGACAGGCCGCGACCGCGATTCGACACGTCGGTCGCCGATGGACAGGCCGAAGATAGCACGCCCGACCCGAGGAGGAGGATCCAAGGATGAAGCTCCCGCAGGCCACTCGCATTGTCGCTACGCTAGGTCCCGCCACGAACGGTGAGGCGGTGTTGCTGCGCCTGGTCCAGGCCGGGGTGGACGTGTTCCGCTTCAACATGTCGCACGGCACGCACGAGGAGCATACGGTGCTGATGGCTCGGGCCCGTGCCGCCGCGGCCCGTGTGGGAAAGCCGGTGGGAATCCTAGTCGACCTGCAAGGGCCCAAGGCGCGGACCGCGTGCAACGAGGGTGGCGGGTTGGTGCCGATGCCACGCGGGTCGGAAGTCCGCCTGGTCTTCACCGGCGGCCGGCCGGCCCCGACGATGCGCAGCGTGCCGGGGCGGCTCGTCCTGGCCCTGCCCGATCTCTCGCGTGAGCTGCGCGCGGGCGACCCCGTCCTCTTCGACGATGGTCGGCTGGCGGTGACGATCCTCGGGCGAGAGGGGCACACGCTGCGGGCGAAGGTGACGCGCGGCGGGCAGCTCAAGGAGCATGCCGGCGTGAACCTGCCGGGGCGCGTCTGTGCGCTCACGGTGCCCACGCCGAAGGACCGGAAGGATGCCGCCTTTGCGGTGCGTCAAGGGGCCGACTTCGTGGCCATCTCGTTTGTGCAGACGGCCGAGGACATCGTGCGCGTGCGCCGCCTTCTGGGTCCGCAGCCGCCGCTCATCATCGCCAAGCTGGAGAAGCCGGCCGCCCTCGCCGACCTCGACCGGATTCTCGATGTCACCGACGGCGTGATGGTCGCGCGGGGCGACCTTGGTGTGGAGCTGTCGTTGGAGCAAGTGCCGCTGTGGCAGAAGGAGATCCTGCGCCGGGCGCGGACCCGGGGTGTCTTCACCATTACCGCCACCGAGATGCTCCAGTCGATGGTCACATCGCCGGTGCCGACGCGCGCCGAAGTTTCGGATGCGGCCAATGCCATCCTCGACGGGACCGACGCGGTGATGCTCTCCGCGGAGACGGCTTCGGGGCGTTATCCCGTCGAAGCGGTGAAAGTACTGGCTCGCGTGGCGGGCGAGGCCGATCGACCGTGGCTTTCTCGCAGCGCGGCGGAAATCGGGGCCGACGCCGCACGCGGGGAGGTCGGTACCGATGATCCGCTCGATGCCATCGCGCGAACCGCGGTGGAGCTGGCGGTGCGGATCGGGGCGCAGCGGATCGGGGCTTTTACTATGACCGGGCGCACCGCGCGGCTGCTCTCCCGGTGCCGGCCGCCGGTTCCGGTGCTGGCGCTCACCCCGTCCGAGGAGACCCGGCGGCGCCTGACGCTTCACTGGAACACGCGCAGTCTGCTCCTGCCGATAACGCGCAGCGTCGATGACATGATGCGCCGGGGAATCGAGGTCATGCGCGAACACCGCGAGGTCCGCCGCGGCGACACGCTCGTCCTGACGGCGGGCTCAGCCGGGATGCCTGCGGCGACGAACATTCTGCGGATCGTTCGCGTGGGGGAATAATCCGGGAGTAGCCGGGGATCAACGCCTACGCCGGCAGCCCCCGGTTCAACCGGAAGATCGGATTGACCTCGCCGACGGCTTCGTCTCGTCGCGTGAGGATCACCGGCTGATGGTAGCCGGAGAGAAGGTCGATCGCCTCCTCGGGCAGCAGGTCGAGCTGGCGCAGGACTTCGATGGCGGCGGAATTGCGGGCACGCTCCGCGCCATCCTCGATCTTGATCGTGATGCCGTAGGCCTCGCCGTCACTGACCACAGCCATGGCGTAGACCCCTTCGGCGCCGCTCTTGGCCACCAGCGGGACACCGTGTTCGGCGGCGACGCGCATGAGGTCGGTATCGAGCCGACCGCGTGATCCGCCGAAGATCACCGGGTGTGAGATCATGGCGCGCCAGACGCGGGCCAGCCCGTCCGGTAGCGAGACGGGCAGCGACTCGTCGGTCTCGCCGTCGAGCGCGCCGCCGGTCGCGGTTTCCGCGCGTCCGGTGCCTCCCCCCTCGGTGCCGTCGACCTCGTCCTCTTCATCGTAGAGAGCATCTTCGAGCGCCTCGTCCTCCTGCCTCACCTCATCGGTCCCCTCGCCGGCGGCCGCCAGGCGCGCCATGGCCAGGGAGAAGCTGCGCAGCGGCACGTAGAAGGCGGGAACGGCGCAGCCGTCGACGCCGATCTCGATCTCGTGAGGCTCGAGCCCGGCCAGGAAAGCCAGGATGCCCTGAATGGCCGTCTGCACGCCGTGCTCGGGGTCGGCGTAGTCCTCCAGGGTTAGACCCAGGTGCTTCGAGGTGGCGAGCATTGCGGCGTGTTTCCCCGAGCAGTTGTTGTGGAGCACGGTAGGCGTGATTCCGGACTCGACGAGGGTGCGCCGGGCCTGCGCGTCGAACGGGGGATGGATTCCGCAGTGAAGCTGCTCGGCCCGCAGGCCGGTGCGGCGAAGCAGGCTCTCCATGATCGCGATATGGCAGGCCTCGCCGCTGTGGGAGCCGCAGATGAGTGCCAACTCCTCTTCGGTCACACCGAAGGCGTCGGCCGCGCCCGAACAGATGAGCGCCAGGGCCTGGAACGGCTTGGCCGCCGACCTGAGGTAGGCCGGCTGTTTGGGGTTGCCCAGCGAGGCCACGAGTTTGCCCCGCGCGTCGACCACGGCCACCGCGCCGCGATGGAGCGATTCCAATCGAGCGTTGCGTGTGATCTCTACCATCGGTTGGTACGAGTTCGTCGAGCCCATGCAGCCCCTCCTCCGGGCCTTTCCCTGGCCCGGGCCGGTCAGCCGGAAGACGGGCGACATCGTAGCAGTCGCAGGAACCGGGGGGAAGGGGATGTGTGCTAGCCCCCCTGCTTCATCTCCCTGACGCGGAAAACTCTGATCGGTTCTCCCGTCCGCGGGTTTCTCACCGGCGCGTCGATCGAGTCGCGAAGCGCTTCCGCGCTGATTCGGACCCGGTCAAAGGTCATGACCACGCGGTTCGTTCCGGCGTAGGCCTTGATGGCGGCGACGCCCGCGAATGCCGAAGCTCGGCCGATGAAGAAGTTCGCAGTCCCTGTGCACTTCACCCCTTCGACGGTGTAAGACCAGGTCTCGGGCATGGCCAGATCGGCAGAGTCGTAGAACGACGCCTCCGCGGTCGGCAGCGTGAGCGGCTCCGACACCCGCAGGCCGAGGACCATGGCCGCGGCCACCGGCACCGGCACCAGCCACCGAGACACCTTCCACGCTGCCGTACGCGCCCCGCCTGGCCATGGCGTCCCGAGTCTTACCGTGAGCGCGCCGGTGGGGCACGCGTCGATGCAGTCGAGGCACCGGGTACAGTCGATGGAAGCGATGGTTGCAGGCGTGCTCACCGCGATGCGCTGCAGGCAGACTCGATCGCATGCGCCGCACGAGGTGCATGCCGGGCTACTGCGGTGCAGGCGCAGCAGGCCGAAGCGCGCCACCAGGTCCTGCACTGCGCCCAGCGGGCAGAGAAACCGGCACCAAAGCATCGGCACCACGACGGAGCCCAGGACGAAGACACCGATGGCGACAGCAGAAACCAGACCGAGGGTGCCGTGACCGAAGCCGGAAAAGAGGATGTAGAACGGGTCATAACCTCGCAAGACCAGCTCGCCGGCGCGATACGTCAGAACCAGCATGAGGACGGTGAACGGATAGCGGAGCAGCCGCAGCCACCGGTCGGCGTGCAGCGGCAGCATCACGCCACGTAGAAACGGGATCACGCGCCCGAGTTTGTACAGCATCTCTCCGAAGAAGCCCACGGGGCAGATCCAAGAGCAGAACGCCTTCCCGGCGAAAAGGGCGAGAACCGCCACCCCGATGAGCATGGCGGCGTTCATCTCGCTCGTGGTGCAACTGTAGGTGCCTTGGCGGATGAGGCCCCAGGCCGCCTCGACGCCGCCGAACGGACAGAAGGCCTCGAAGGGCCGGCGGCCGTGGCCCAGCGCGAGCCAGGTCACGGCGCCGAGGATCCCGAGCTGCGCCAGTCGCCGCAGGTACAGCGGGCGAAGCGGTCCTCTCATCACGCCGGTCCGCCTGTCACAGCGGTCCGCCCATACGATCGATGGCGAGCAGCACGCGCCGCACGCGGGTCAGGCCTTCGCCCATCGTTTCGGCGTCGATGTTGAGCGCCGGGCGGAAGCGGACCGAGCGGGTTCCGCAGGGGAGGATCATCACGCCTTCCTCCCAGGCCTTCTGCATGAACTGCGAGCGATGGTCCCCGGCCGGCAGGTCGAAGGCGCACATCAGGCCTCGCCCGCGGACATTGGTGACCAGGTCCGGCAGTTCCGCCGCCATCTTCTGGAGCTCGGAGAGAAGGTGAGCCCCCTGCTTCCTGGCGTTCTCGATCAGACTCTCCTCCTCGATGATCTCGAGGTAGAGGCGGCAGCGAGCCATGTCGATGAGGTTTCCGCCCCAGGTGGAGTTGATCCGGCTGCTGGTGTTGAAGACATGCTGCTCGTTCTCCTCGACGCGGGGGCCGGCGAGAATGCCGCAGACCTGAGTCTTCTTCCCGAAGGAAATGACGTCCGGTTTCACCCCGAGTTGCTCGTGCGCCCAGAAGGTGCCGGTGATCCCCATGCCGGTCTGCACCTCGTCGAAGATCAGTAGGAACTCGCGCTCGTCGGCGAGGCGACGCAGGGCGGCGAGGAACTCGGGACGGAAGTGGTTGTCGCCTCCTTCGCCCTGAATCGGCTCGATGATGAGGGCCGCTATGTCGTCTTTGTTCCGGTCGAGTGCTGCGTTGATCTCCTGGATCGCCTGCGTCTCCAGAGCGATGGTGTGCTCCAGGTTCGCCCCCTCCATCGGGAAGACCGCGGCCGGGGTGGTTACCCGAGGCCACTCGAAGCGCGGGAACCACTGGGTCTTCCGCGGGTCGGGCGAGTCGGTCAAGGAAAGCGTGTAGCCGGTGCGGCCGTGGAAGCAGCCGTGGAAGTGAATCACCTGGTGGCCGTGGCCGTTGGGGTACCCTTTCTCGGGCGTGTAGCCGCGGGCCAGGTTCTTGCGCACCTTCCAATCGAAGGCGGTCTTGAGCGCGTTCTCCACTGCCACCGAGCCTCCCTCCACGAAGAAGGAGTACTTGAAGTGCGACGGAACGCCGACGCGGAAGAACGTGTCCACGAACTCGGCCATGGCCACTGTGTAGATGTCCGAGTTCGTCGGCTTGTTCACCGCCAGGCGCCCCAGCGTCTGGATCGTCTCGCCGCTGGTCAGTCGGGGGTGGTTCATTCCCACCGGCACGGAGGCGAAGAAGGAGAAGAAATCGACGAAGCTCCGGCCGGTGGTCGCATCGATCAGCCAGGATCCGTGGCTTTTCTCCAGGTCCAGGACCATATCGAAGCCGTCGATGAGCATGTGCTTGCGAAGACTCGTGAGAACCTCAGGCGGGGCGATGTGGGAAAGGGGCATGTGGGCGTCCTCCTCGGGCCGGTCGGGGCGTGGCCCGCCGGCTCTTTGGTTCATGGCTTCGTATCGGTAATGGCTATCGGTGGCGGTTGACCTTTGAGGCCGCCGGGTTGGAGAGCGATCCGGCCCCGCGGGCAGGGTCGTCTCACCGGTTGCGGGATCCCGTCAGGGGAACCCCGCGCGCGGCCCGGCGAGGAGGCGTCAGAGGTTGCAGACGAGGTAGATGCACAGAAGCATGCGTCGCGTCTGGCGGTTCATGTTTCCTCCTGCGCTCCCGGTTTAGGCCTCGAACGGTTAAGGCCTCCGAATCATTGCGACCGGATCGCGGGGCAGATGAGACAGTCCGCGATGCCGCTGAGTCCGGCCATATTCCCGACCCCGCCCCGTTTGGGGAGTCCTGCCGCGAACGACCGCGGCGCGGTCGGAATCCTCTGCATCCACCCAAGCATAACGGGTGGGAGGGGGGCGGGACAACCCCCGATCGGATTACCTGACATTCGGAGGAAAGGTGTCGGGCGAAGACCCGTAGCGTATCCTACACGCCGACCCGGAGACCTCGAGCGGACCGCGGTGGCTTCCTCATCGCAACTTCGGACCACGGGCTGGCGTGGAGGGGAACCATGGAAAGCCACGGCCATTCGTCCCATCGATGGGACCAATCTTTCGATTCCATCGAGGCGTTGCGCGCTGCCGGTTTCGCAGGCTTCGCGACAGCCGCCGACCTCGCGGGTTCGCGCTGTGCCGAGGTGCCGGTCGCGCGGGGCGTGTACGCCATCGTGCGAGAGTCCGCGCTGCCACCGGTGTTTCTGTCCCGCAGCGTGGCCGGGCACTATCGCGGCCGGGATCCCAGTATGCCGATCGAGACGCTGACCGAGAGGTGGGTCGCGGGTGCGATCGTGCTTTTCATCGGGGAGGCCGGCGGCACGGGCGTGCGTGGTCAACTGCAGCAACGCATCAAGCGTCACGTCCGCTTCGGCGGCGGCGCGGCCATCGGGGCCCGGGGCGGGCGCTTCGTATGGCAACTCCGTGATCACCGCTCGCTGCTCTTCAGTTGGATCGTGTGCGGCGATGCGGGTGAGTGGGCGGCGGAGTTGCGCGCGGCCTTTCAGGGACGGTACGGAGCGCTTCCCTTCGCGAACGAGGCGGGGGATGGCGGGGAGTCCTGAATCGGTGTCTTTGATCTGTGAATCGGGGAGGAGATGGACAAGATCAATCGGACCCCGGACGGGGCGGATCGGGGCATCAGGGACCCGGAGGCTCAGATGAGGACGTTACGGTACTCCACAGCCTCACGATGGGGAATCGGCTGGAATCTGCTCATCGCCGTGAGAAATTCGAGGTATCGGTCCAAGTCGAGCGGGGCCGACCGCACAGGCCGCGAGCCGAGCTTGAGGGCGTGAAACTCGTCGCGCGTGGTCGTCGAATGCGCAAGCTCCAGCGGTTCCAGCTTCTCTTCATGTGTCAACATGTCCGTACCGTTGACACCGCGCCAGGCGCTGCGCACCCTGCGCCCGGACACGTCGAAGATCTGCAGGCTCGCGTCCGTCCCCTTCGGTCCGGCGAAGACCAGCGCGGTCCTCTCCGCGAACGGAGTCGGCACGACTCGGAAACCGAGCTTGGCGGCGAGTAGCTGCACTATCAGCAATGAGAGATCCGTCAGCACCCCCACAGTCATACAACCTGCTCATCGTTGCGCAGGACTGAGCTCTCTCGTATCATGGCGGACCAGTTGGCTGTCCCAACGCGGCACGAGGCGCCGCGATTGGGGTGGCTTGAGCCCGCCTCGGCTCCGCCGGACGCCCCGGGCCGTGCGACGCCGGCGGTCCCGGGTAGCGTTGGCACCGCATGCCGCGGCAGGAAGTGCCGCTCGACGACACGGACAAGACCGGAAGGCAGGCTCGTCATGAAGCTCACCACGATCCGGTTCAGCGGCCACGCGGTGAGACAGATGTTTCAGAGGCGGATTTCGGTCGAGGATGTGCAGGCCGTGATCGACCACGGAGAGATTGTGGTTTCCTATTCCGACGACCACCCCTTTCCCAGCCACCTGTTGCTGGGTCTCGTCGGTGGAAGACACATTCATCTCGTGTTGGGTGTGGACGAGACGACGGCGACTGGCATCGTCGTCACGGCGTATCATCCTGACCCTGAACTATGGAGTCCGGACTTTAGGACACGGAGGACAGAATGAACTGCATCATCTGCAGACATGGCCAGGCTGTACCCGGATGTGTCACCGTCAGCTTGCAGCGCAACGGTTGTACGGTCGTCTTCAAGGAAGTCCCGGCCGATGTATGCAACAACTGCGGGGAGTACTATCTGTCCGAGGGAGTGACCAGCGACCTGCTTGGGCGTGCTGAAACGGCGGCGGCCCGGGGAACCGAGGTGGAAATCCAGCGCTATGCGGCGTGAGTTCTGTGCGCACTCGGATTGATCGACTCACAGCCAGCGGCCAATTCATCCAGGTCATGCCTTAGCCTGAACGCCGGATTCACGGAAGGAAGAGAAAGAGGCGATCCTTTCCAAAGAGAAGACCGCCCCACCCCCCAGTGCTCGCCTGAGGCGCCGTTCCGTTTCACCGCGCCCTGACGAGCCTCACGACCACCTCGCCCGCTTCGCTGCGTAGCCGGGCCAGATAGACCCCGGTCGGTGTCTCCCGCCCGGCATCGTCGCGCCCGTCCCATTCCCGTGTGATCTCGCGTCCGTCCAAGACGCCGCGCCAGGCGCTTCGCACCCTGCGACCGGCAACGTCGAAGATCTGCAGGCTCGCCTCCGTCCCCTTCGGTCCGGCGAAGACCAGCGCCGTTCTCTGTGCGAACGGAGTCGGCGCGACCCGGAAGGCCAGCGTGGTGGCGAGCGGAACATCATCCACGTCGCTAACGGTGCAGGGGTTGGGCGTGCAGGGGATGCTCGGTCCCTGCCAGAAGCTCGGATCGGTACACGCCAACTGCTCTATCACGGTGCACGCGCCGTCCGGGGCACAGCAGGCACCCGGCGGCTGCGGGCACGGGTTCACCAGGCAGTTGGACCCCGGGCCTTGCCAGATGCTCGGCGTCGCGCATGCCGCCGCCGGCTTCACTGTGCAGACGCCGGTGGGGGCACAGCAGGCCCCCCACCAGGAAGGATTCCGGACGGCCAGGTACGTGTGCGCGTCACCCCAATGATCATCGCACGGTCCCCACGCTACAATCGACCCACCGACTTGCACCGTGTCCAAGTAAACCGAAAACTCCCGCCCCCCCGCATCCGCTATCGGCACCGCCAGACCCTGCCGAAAAACCGCAAACTCCAGCGACGCGGCATCCGAAATCCCGGCGTCTACCGGCGCCCCAATGGCAACGAACTCACGCGAAAACGCGTCCTCCACCGGCACCGGTACCGGCACCGGCAGCACCGGGCGGTAGACCGAGAACTCCCGGCCGAACGCATCCGCTATCGACGCGATGACCGCCGTGCGCTCCGGGCGAAAGGCGGTCGCCTCCCGGCTGAACGCATCCGCGATGGGCGCCGGCGCCCCGGCGCGGATGACCGTGAAATTCCTACCCATCGCGTCCTCGATCGGGACAGATTCGGCGCCTGCGATTGCGGCAGGGAGAAAGAGGCACGAGACTGCAGAGAGCACATAGCGGATGCCCGGGACGCGACGGCCGCGGCCCCGGACGGGCGTGGGCCCGCATCGGTTTGGATGCATGCTGACCTCCCGGACCGGCTCAGTAGCCCGGCTTCGAGACGCGGGCTCCGATGGCGACGAACTCGGCCTCCGGCAGCGGCGGCAGCGTCGCGGACCAGTGGGAGAGCGTGCTGTCGCCCGACTCGTAGCTTGCCGAGCGCAGGTACTCCTCGCCCGAGCGGAGCACGACCCGGAGCTTCACGTTCCACCGGCGTGCGAGGTCGGTCGGCACGTTCTGCGCTTCGATCTCGACGTCGACCGAGTCGGTGGCGACGACGAGGAGATCCGCCGGTGGAATGAAGTCCGACGTGGGATCGGCCGGGACGGGCAGCCCGGCGAGTGTCGTGACGCGGACCGCCGGGGCGTCCGCGGGCGGCCAGATCACCGCCTCGTCGTTTTCGAGCGGTCACATCTGGCTGTAGTTGGGTGTGCTGGAACCGGTGAGGTTGATGCTGTTCGCCTTGATAGAACCGCATCATGACACCTCCAGGGGACGTTTCTTTCCTTGCGACACCGGTTCGCCGACTTTCCACTCCGTGCAGACAACACGAACCCGACGGGAAGAATCGCGTCTGTCAATTCTACCCCCCTTCTGAAAACGTCAAGACATACCGCAACGGAATCTGCAATGCGGGCGGTGCCTGCGCCAGCACGGCGGAGCCGGAGCCCCTCCCGCCGAACCACCGGACCTGAGGAACGGGCCCAATGCGGCCCCCGACAAGGTTTCGCGCCGACACGGCGGGCCGGACGATCGGTCCACTCGCTGACCATCGATCCGTGGCGCATCCCGGCCGCGGTGAGACTGTCAGGCTGTTGCGGGGCAACGCCTGGGGCGCAGCCGGGGCCGTAGCCCTGGCCGCCATGGTCGCCTGCGGGCATGGGCAGGAAAGGCGAACGGAACGCGTAACCTGCTTGGCAGCATGCCAGTCGCGTCTGTCGACTGCTGCGGGCGCAGCGCGTACGGGTCGTCATGACGGAATCATCATGGTGCACTCACGCATGAGTAGCCGACCGGGACAATGGCACGAAGGCCCACTCGCATGCGGGTAGCCGACCGGGACAATGGCACGAAGGCCCACTCACGTGCGGGTAGCCGCCCGGGACAATGGCACGAAGGCCCACTCACGTGCGGGTAGCCGCCCGGGTCAATGGCACGAAGGCCCACTCCCATGCGGGTAGCCGCCCGGGACAATGGCACGAAGGCCCACTCGCATGCGGGTAGCCGCCCGGGACAATGGCACGAAGGCCCACTCGCATGCGGGTAGCCGCCCGGGTCAATGGCACGAAGGCCCACTCACGTGCGGGTAGCCGCCCGGGTCAATGGCACGAAGGCCCACTCACGTGCGGGTAGCCGACCGGGACAATGGCACGAAGGCCGACTCACGTGTGCATAGCCGGCCACAACAATGGTACGGTGGCCCCCCCAGGAGCGAGAACGCGCCCGCCCTCACCCCAAGGTCACGAGCAACACCCGGCTGGCGCCAACATCGCCACCAGGGCCATGCGCCGGCTAAGCCACTCGCGCAGAAAGAGAACCGTGAACGGCGCAGTTTAGCGTGTGGAAGACGGCCCCGGGCTGATTGACAAGTGGCGTCGGGCGCCGGAGATCTGGAACCGCCTCCGCCGGGCCGTCGACGATCGCCGAGGCAGCGAGTACTTCATCCTGACCGGGTCCCCGGTCTCGCCCGAGGAGGAGACAGGCCTCGAAGCCGCTGTAGTCATCGAGATGCTCGACGGTCGTTGGGCGGCGTTCAAGGTGCTGTTCGGTCTGGGCGAGATCGAGATGGCGGCCGAGCACCTCCTCCGCCTGAAGGCTCGCGTGGATACGGTCGCGACGGGCGAGCCGATCGCGCCGGCGGTGATCACGGCCACGGGCTTTGGCTACGTCCGCGACGACGGTGTTGCTGTGTTCCCGATCGGTGCGCTGACCGCGTAACAGACACGCCCCCAAGGCACGGGTGACACACCTCTCGCCGGGCGAACACCGTCAAATCTCTGCGGGACCGAGAAACCGGCACAGACTCGGATCGATCGATTCTCAGCCCGCCGCCAGTTCATCCAGGTCATGTGGCCGCGTGAACGCTACCTCATGGAACCCCGACAAACTCCGACTCGAACGTGGGCTCACCGTCCTGCAGCGGCATCTCTATGACTTCCAGCAGGTCCCGCTGCAGATCTTCCACGTCGTCGCCCTAGCCCGCTTCATTGACGACTGGAGGGCCGAGAGCTTGAGTCTCTCCGGGGCAGCGCGTGCCGTCATCGATCCCGCCAAGCTGACCGGCTATCTCCTGTCCTTCGCCCATCCGGTCGGTTGCCTCAAGGCCGCATATTTCGCCAGGCTCGGATGCTTGGCCGAAGATTGGCGACTTCTTGAGTCGGTCCTGCTCGACGTGGCAGACTCCGGAACCGTCGAAGCCATGGAGGAAACATCGTATGGGCGAAAGTGTCGGATGCGTGGTGCGATCGACCTGCTGATCGGGGGGGAGGCGGTCGTCGTGACCGTCTGGATCATCCGGTCCCATGAGGACTTTCCCCGTTTCGTTACCGCCTTTCCAGCGGGGGGGGCATGACCTACAAGCTTCTCGATACGGTGGTGCTCCGGCGTGACCTCCCTCAATACGGTCTTTGCCAGGGCGATCTCGGCGCCGTGGTTCAGGTTTGCGGCTCGGTCGACCTCGAGGTCGAGGTCGTTACGGCCGCGGGAAAGACGCAGGCCGTGGCGACCTTGACGTCCGATGATGTGCGCCCGATCTCGGACAGCGATCTGATCTCGGTGAGGTCAACCACCGACGGAGCCTGATTCGCACCGGCCGACGGACTTCGCCGATTCTGGTCCGTCCTCGCCCGCCTCCACGGTCCGTCGTGGAACGCTCTTCTGAGTTCGGCCGGGCCTTCGACGTGGCCGACACTACCGTGTGCCGCTACCTCGACATCTTGACGTCGGCATTCGCGGTTCGGGAGATCCGGCCATCGCGGTGGCGGACTGTTTCAAGCACCGCCACAAGGCCGGCATCGCCGTCGCGGTTGAGGCCGTTCGGGATTTCAGTCGCCGACATCGCGCCGGCGTGACCGAGCTCGCTCGTTTCGCACGCATCTGCCGCCTGGTGAGGGTCATGCAACCGTATCAGAACTCGATCGCATGACCCTGCCCGGGACGCTGATTCCAACGGAGACATCGATCGATCTGACGCCGGCCCACTGGGAGAATTCCTTGCGTTCGGCCCAGACGCCGGCATTCGCACGTCGTGCGGTTTTGCCCGTCCCCGGTTCGCCGGGCGACGAGTTCGCTCTGCTCGGCAACGTAGGCTCATCCGGCCCTTGCAAAGAGTCCTGCCCGCCGGATGATGGGCAAATCGTAGCAGTGCGATCGGTTCCTGGGTACGCTTGCTCTCGTCCCGGATACTCTGGCACATGCGACGGCAGAATCGGTCGGATCTTGGCCATGGAGTTTCGACCATGAACATCACGGAGAAAGTTGTTTCCGACCCGGAGATCATGATGGGCAAGCCCGTGATCCTGGGCACCCGGATCACCGTCGAGCTCATCCTGGAGAAGCTGGCGGCGGGAGAGTCGTTGGAAGACATTCTTGGGGCGCATCCTCGGCTCACTCGGGAGGGGGTGCTGGCGGCCCTAGCCTTCGCTGCCGAGGCGATGAAAACAGAGGTCGCCCATCCACTCAGCAAGACGGTCTCATGACTCTGGTCGCCGACGGAGGCGTGGATCCGCAGATCAAGATCGCGGCATGATCGAGTCCGAGTCCACTTCCCCGGCAAGCTTGAGCACTACGACATCGCGGATGCCCCCGGAACGACCGCGATTTACCCACGGGCGTGAACCTGCTATAAGTTCTTCATGATCCGGGCGGAACAGCTCGTCGGAGAGGAATGGGCCGAATGGTACCGACTCACGCCGGTCCAACGCTGGCTGGAGAGCGAGAGGCTCTGGCCGGCTTACCTCGCGCTCGGAGGGTCACTTGATCCCGAACCCGATACTCAAAGTCCTTTCTTCGATCCGCGCGCACCGCGTTCGCGCCCTGCTCATGGGCGGACAGGCGTGCGTGTTCTACGGCGCAGCCGAGTTTAGCCGCGACACAGACCTCGCCATCCTGGCCGATGCCGCCAACCTGGTCCGGCTGCGTCGGGCACTCGACGATCTTCAAGCTGAGGTGATCGCGGTTCCCCCCATACAGCTCAAGTACCTGCGCGGCGGTCACGCCATCAACCAGCCCCAAGCCTTCATTGTCGTCTCATCCGAAAGGAAGAGAAAGAGGCGATCCTCCCCAAAGAGAAGACCGCCCCCACCACTCAGCATTTGCCTGAGGCTCCGTTCCGTTTCACCGCGCCCTGATGAGCTTCGCGAGCACCTCACCCGATCCGCTGCGCAGCCGGGCCAGATAGACCCCGGTCGGCGTTTCCCGCCCGGCATCGTCTCGACCGTCCCATTCCTGTGTGATCGTGCGTCCATCCAAGACGCCACGCATCGCTTCTTTCCGGCGACGCAGATCGATGTCGTGTGGTTTCCGGAGGGCGCGGGAGGCGATCGCTTCGAGGAGAAGATCTTTCAGGGACCACTGGCACGCATCACCCGCGACGCCATCGACTACATCGAGCGCCACTATCTCAAGGAAACCGTCATCAAGCACGCCGATCGTCCCGAAGCAGAGCGGTTCTGGAATTTCCCGAGGGCGGCGATCGAAGAGGCCGTGGTCAATGCCGTGTACCACCGCTCGTACGAGGTGCGGGAACCGGTGGAAGTGCGCATCACGCCCGACGAACTGGTGGTGTTGAGCTTTCCGGGACCGGATCGCTCGATACGCATGGAAGATCTTCAGGCCGGCCGGGCGGTCAGTCGTCGGTATCGCAACCGGCGAATCGGCGAGTTTCTGAAGGAGCTCGACCTCACCGAGGGGTGCTCGACGGGGATTCCCAAGATCCTCAAGGTGATGGCCCAGAATGGCTCGGCGCCGCCGCGGTTCGAAAGCGATGGGGACCGAACGCACTTTCTCATCCGATTGCCCGTGCGTACAGGGACCGCAGTCGATGGCCCCTCTCTCGCCCCTTCAGGGGTGCAGTCAGGGGTGCAGTCAGGGGTGCAGTCAGGGCAGGTCCTGGGATTGCTGCGCCGGGCTCCGCGATCGATGAGCGAGGTCGCCGGCGCGTTGGGGCTGAAAACCAGAACCGGCTCGCTGCAGCGTACGGTGCGCAATCTTCTGGAACAGGGAATCATCGAGTACACGCTGCCGGATACTCCAAACAGTCGCCTGCAGAAGTACCGACTCACCACCGAAGGACGCGCCATTCTCGATCGGGAGGCAGAACGAGGCGGTGACACGTGAGCACCCGGCGCAGGGATAGAACCCGGGGACGGCGACGGACATCGGCGGTTCACCGAAGGATCAGCGCCCACGGGCGGTAGCCGGTTTCGGTACGGATAGAACGATCAACCAGCCCCAAGCCTTCATTGTCATCTCATCCGAAAGGAAGAGAAAGAGGCGATCCTCCCCAAAGCTCCCCACGCCACAATCTCCCCGTTCGACCTAAGGCCCAAACTGTAGTAATAGCCTCCCGAGACCGCCACGAAGCCGGAGTTCGGCTCGGGGACAGCATCCCCCCACCCTTCCGGGCAGGGGGAAAACGGGTCCTCCGAGTGCCAGCTCACGATTGTCCCATCAGACTTGAGACCGAAGTTGTCGCAAGAGGCTGTGGCGACCGCCACGAACCCCGAATTGGGCGGGGGCACGGCGCAGAGAGCGGAATCAAGATCGCACGGTCCCCACGCGACGATCGACCCGCCAGTTTGCACGGAGTCCACGTAAACCGAAAACAACCTCCCACTCGCATCCCCAAACCCCTCCACCATCCCCGCCGGCGAATTCCAAACCGCCACCTGCCGCGCAATCGCATCGCTATACAGCGTCGTCGTGACCGAGAGCAATCGGTCATTCGCGTCGACAAACTCCTGCGTCCCGTTCCCGACCGCGATTGTACGACTGACCGCATCGCCGAACTCACCCGCCCCGTTCAGCACCGACACCTTCCGCGAGATAGCGTCCGTGAACTCCTGGGCGCGCACCGCACCCTCGCCCGGCAACACCAGAACGACCACCAGCCAGCCTATCCCGCCGGCGCGACCCAGTCCTTTGCGATCCACAAGATCCTCCACGCTTCGGTCCGTTGGGTTGGCGTACGCACGATGAGGGACCGCGGGAACTACTGCGCGGAGGCCCGAGCCTGGACCGCGACGAAGTCGTTCAGCGGCACACCGGTCAACGAGGCCTGCCAGGTGGAGGACAGCGCGTCGCCGGTCTGATAGTCGGCGTTGATCATCGTGGACGTGCCATTTCGCTGGGTCACGCGGAGCTTCACCAGCCATCGGCCCGGGAGATCAGTCGGGACGTTGTACGCCTGCAGCACCACCGGCTGCGGGTCGGTGGTCACGAGGAGGACATCGCCGGGCGGGTTGAACTGGCCCAGCGGATCGTCTGGGACGGTCTGGCTGCCCACGGTAACGACGTGGATCCGGGGAGCGGTGTCGGGCAGCCAGAGGACGGCGATGTCGCTCTCCAAGGGACTAAGCCACGTATAATCGGGACCGCTGCTTCCGGTCAACCCTAGCGTATTCGCTTCCACCCGAATGCGACCGACGCTGCCAGCAGCCATACCCCCGCCGCCCTGCGCTTGGAGTCCTCCGGCAGCACCGACCACACTGTTGGCGATGATCCGAATGCCTCCGCCGGATCCGCCACCCGAGTCATAGTAGTAGCTCCCGTAGTTGATCGAGCCGGCACCGCCCCCAGCGTTGACGGATCCACTTATTGAGACAGCGCCTTGGGAGGCGAGTAGAATCGCACCACCGCCGCCGCCACCCGAGGCGGGATCGTTCTCGCTGCCTCCGCCGCCGGAACCGCCGATGAGCGGCAGGATGCGCGCATTTCCGTACATGATTCCTGCCAGCGTGCCATTGCCCGCGAGACCATAGCCGGCGCTACCGAAAGCCGCCGAACTGTGGCCGCCGCCGCCGGGCCCGAGTCCCGCGCTCCCCGAGTTGGAGGCGCTCAAGCGCCCTCTGCCGCCAGCGAATCCTCCCGGACCAGCGTTCGCGAACGACCCTGTGAGATTGTAGCCGGCCCCGGACACGTTGATCGTACCCACGATCGTGATGTCGCCCTGCACGAGCCAGACAACCGGAGCCCCCGACGGATGGTTGAGGAACGTCACGGTCTTCCCCGAAGCAATGTTCACCGAGACATACTTGAACACCACCGCCCACTTCACCGGATCATACACACCATTCCCACTCACCTCGCCAGGCTGGTCCCAAGTCCCCGTCGACGCCAGCCCAAGGTTGATGGTCGTCGTGGCTGCCGTCGGAGCAAACGCCCCGTCCGACCCATCGGAATGGACATTCGGCGCCGCAAAGGCGAACGAAGCACAAGCCACAAGCCCCAGGATGCCAACTGCCAGCGACCGATAGCCGACGATCCGGCCGTCGATGACCCGGCGAACGCCGCCGGTGATGCTTGGAACACTGCGGGGAACCATCATGGAACTCCTCCTGGGACGGACATGTTCTTGCCTGGAATCCGGCCGGCGGCTTAGCCGTGACCGGGCTGCTCTGCCACTCACTGTCCACGCCGACCTACGCAGATTACGCAGATTACGCAGATTACGCAGATTACGCAGATTACGCAGATTACGCAGATTACGCAGATTACGCAGATTACGCAGATTACGCAGATTACGCAGATTACGCAGATTACGCAGATTACGCAGATT
>CAIMUX010000132.1 GCA_903844735.1 Candidatus Eiseniibacteriota bacterium | reverse complement strand
GGCGACCAACTGCAAGCACGCTTGCGTTCCTGGCATCGCTGTAAAGGCCTCCGTTATCAAGAGCACTCTCGAGTCAGATCACACCATGACGGGCCTCAGGCGATGCGACTCCCGATAATGGCGTTCTTGGGATAATGGGCCATACAGCCGACCTCGAGGACGCGGACGTCTCCGGTGGCCGGATCCGGCCGGTAGATCGCGTCATATCCAGGGTAGGCATCGGCCTGGAGATAGCCGCGGAACTCCGCCAGGAACTTCTGTGGGTGTTTGCCCGATCGGTCCGGGCTGTAGTCATAAACGGTGTAGGGATGCTCGGCGTCCCCGCGGTAGACCCAAAGCCGCCCCTGCCGCGTATGCCGGCGCGCCCGATCGAGCACGGGCACCGGGGTGTCGTCGGTGTTGAGGACGTGCGAGCGGAGGGTCGCTTTCTTCATCTCGAAGACGATCGGCGCGAGCAGATCCGCACCGGCCTCGACCCAGTCGCCGAGGGTCGAGGGTGCGATCCGCAGGCCGTGTCGCGGGAAGATCCCCGACTGCCGGTGGAGGGGAAGATGATCGCCGTACTTCCCTACAAGCACCTGCGCGATCAGCCCTGGTCCCGGCAACCCCTTCTCGATGGGCTGTGCCGGAAGCGGCGCGAGAACGACGTGCTCTTCGCAGCTCCGGCAGGCGTACTTGAACCGGACATGCTGGTTCACGAAGAGAGAGGCGGGGACATACTCGAGTTGCTCCATGACCTCTTCGCCGATCTTCGCCCGCAGATCTCCGCAGCCCGGACAGGCCCGTTCGGCCTCGCTCAGCGGGTGCTCGATCCTGACGCGGCGCAGGTGCTCCGGCAGGCGGCCGCGCCCGTGTCCCTTGTGCCGTCGGATCGAACCGGGCTTGGGAGGCGTGCCCAGAAAGTCATCCGCGGCTGTCGGGAGCACCGGCGGCACCGGCTCGTCGCCCTCTCGGGCAAGGTCGGCGAAGGCCAGACGCAATTGATTCGCATCGACCGTCTCGGCGCGATGACCGAAGGTTCGTCGCAGGAGCAAATCGAGCTGATGCATGAGGCCCGCGATGCGGCGATCTTGCTCCACCAGACGCTGCGTCATCTCGCGCACCATCTGCTGGAGGACTTCCGGATCGTTGGTCAGGTCCGGTAGCGGATTGGGCTGGATTGGGCTCACGCCTTATGCTTGTACAGCACCCAGCGTCGTCGTACAAGAAGCATGTTATACAGTGACACACATTTCTCGTCACCGTGACCCTGCGTGGTCGCTGAACCGGCGATGGCGCCGCGCTCCGGAAAGGTCGATCCCCTCCAGCAGGAGCGACAACTCCGCCGCGTCCAGCTCCACACGCCTCCCTGGGGCAACCGGCAGATGAAAATGGCCGACCTCGAGCCGCTTGTACCAGAGCGCATACCCGCCACGGTCCCAATAGAGGATCTTAAGGCGATCCGCCCGCCGCGAGGTGAAGACAAAGAGATGACCCGACCGCGGCTATGTGTCGCGACACATAGCCGCGGTTATGTGTCGCACTGCAGTATGTGGCGCGGCTCGACGACGTCCCTGGGCTTCCAGGCAACCGAGCTGGTTGCCGCCACATAGTATTTCGGGTTTCGCTCTCTCTCCGAGGCCGGGGATTGTCCCCGGCTAGGGCAACGGGAGGGAGTGGTCATGCTGGAGATCTACTTCAAGTACCGTCGAGTAATCGCGCGGTTTCGCCGCGGCGCTCTCGGCAACGAGATCGATCACATTGCTGCCGATCTGTCTACCGCAGGCTACAAGCGCGACTCAGTCAAGCTGTATGTGGCGGGCATCGCTCGCTTCAGCGCGTACGCTGCCGGATGTGGTTGCAGCAGGTCGAGGCCGATTCCCCGCGAGATCGTCGATCGTTATCTGCGGGCCAGACCGACGATCGCGGCACGCTGGGCTGCGCAGGTGGCGATAGGCCATGCAGCGCGCTGCTGCCGGGATCGGTTTGCGATTTCACCTTCGGAGAACCAGGTCGATCCGGATGGCCCGCTACTTGCGGCCTACTTGCAGCACCTTCGTGTCCTTCGCGGCCTCCAGTCAAAGACATGTGAGGGGCTTGTTCTGACGGCGCGGCGGATGCTGGCGTGGCAGAAGAAGCACCTCGCCGGTAAGCCGCTCTCCGAGCTCACCGCGAAGCACGTCTTGGCCATGACGCACGACCTGCTTTCAGGATGCCGCAGTGACAGCGCGAGATCGTCCACCACGGCGTACATGCGCTCGTTCCTGCGTTACCTCCACTGGGCGAACCTCAATGCGCAAGAACTGGCGCAGTTCGTGCCGAGGACCCCGTGCTGGCGCCGGGTGCACCTGCCGCCTCGTCTGGCGTGGGAGGACGTTCGACGCGCGATCGACGCGATCGAGACCACGACGCCGTCGGGCATACGCGATCGGGCGATGCTGCTGCTGCTGGCGACCACCGGCCTGCGCAACAGGGAGCTGCGTCAGTTGGAACTCGGCGACATTCGCTGGCGGGCCGGGGAGCTGATACTGCGCCACACCAAGGGGCATCGTGACCGCGTCCTGCCGCTGCTCGAGGAGGTTGCCGCGGCGCCCTCGCGGAGTACGTGCTCCACGAGCGTCCACAGACGACCGACCGCACGGTCTTTCTCTCGCACGTACCACCGGTCCGTCTCTTTTCCAAGAGTGGCACCGTGTCCCGCATTGTCCGCACCCGACTGCAACGCGCGGGGATTCCGATACAGCGGGGCGGAGCCCACCTTCTCCGTCACGTAAGCGCCAACTGAACCCCATCTGGCGACCGCGCCGCGTCCGGGCCACACTGTTCTCCAGAGGAGGAGAGCAGCGATGCCAAGCCGACGATCACCGGAACCGACCAAGAAACAGCGTTACTGGATGGATCATCTCGTGG
>CAIMUX010000131.1 GCA_903844735.1 Candidatus Eiseniibacteriota bacterium | reverse complement strand
GGCGACCAACTGCAAGCACGCTTGCGTTCCTGGCATCGCTGTAAAGGCCTCCGTTATCAAGAGCACTCTCGAGTCAGATCACACCATGACGGGCCTCAGGCGATGCGACTCCCGATAATGGCGTTCTTGGGATAATGGGCCTTATCAAGAGCTCTTGATAAGGCTCAAGGCCGGCGCGATTTCGTCCTGCGGGTCCTTGACCTGCACCTCGGTCGTCAGGTCGCCCACCGCGATCTTCCGCATCGTCCCCACGACGATGTGTTGCAGGTCGTCGGCGAACGCGTCCATCGTCTGCGCTAGGACGCCCACCTCGTCCTTACGCGTCATTTTCAGGCGCGTTCCGAGGTGGCCGCGGTTGAGCTCCTGCAGGACGTCCACGGCGTTCTTGAGCGGCGTGGCGATCGCGGTGGCGATGAAGACCCCGAGGACCACGGCCAAGAGGACGCCGATGCCCATGAGGAGAAGCATCGTGGCCGTTGCCTTGTTCGCCAGCTTCGTGTTCTCGTCCGAGAGGGCCTTGCCTCCGGTCCCCTTCATCTCCGCCATCTTATCGAGGGAAGCTTGGAGGCCCTTGGCTGCCGCGGCTGCCTTCTCTCCGTGCATGAAGACCGTGGCTTCGACGTCCTTCCCCGCCTTCGCCAGGCGCTCGATCTCCTGCATCACCGGCACGTAGTCGGCGTCAGCGGCCTGGTACTCGGCAAAAACGGCTTTCATTTCGTCGGTCACGATGGTGTTCTCGTAGGACTTCGCCGAGGCCTGCCTCATGCCCACCAGCTCATTCATCGCCGTCGCGTACTGTTCCGTCTCGGCCGGTGTGGTGGCCAAGATCATATCCCGCATGTTGATGCGCATGCGTTGGTAGTAGGTCGCCATATCCATCAGGTCGCCCATCGGCGCGGCGTAGCTGGCGTACATCTTCGTGTCCGCCGCATCGATCTTCTTGATCTGCGTCACGCCGACCGCGCCGATGACGCCGGCGATCATCGCCACGAGGACGAAGCCGCTCAGGAGCTTCGCCTTGATACCCATGTCATGAAACCAGTTCATGGTCAGAACCTCCCCATGTGTGTCGAGTCTCGGGCAGCTCCCGCTGCCGCGGCGCCCAGCCGGCCAGGCGCACCCTTGGCGCCACGGTCCCCCAGCGTCTTTTGGCCAACAAAAAAGGCACGGCCGACGCAACCGCTGGATTGCGCCCCGTGCCTCCGACTCGCAGGCCATTGTTCCTGCTCGTCCCGGCGGCTCACGACCGTGTCGTGGCCAATGTCACACCCGTCTTCGGGAGCGGTCAGCAAGTGGCTTTAGGAAAATGTTGTGTCTGATTCGGGGTGCGGAACGAATACGACTCGCTTCGGGCTTCGAGCTTCGGGCTTCGGGCTGGGGGCTTCGGGCTTCAGGCTGCGGGCTTCGGGCTGCGGGCTTCGGGCTTCGGGCCGGAGGGCGTCGAGCAGTCTCTGAAGGCTGCAAATCAGCTCGCCGTGCCGGGCCGCGAGTTCGGCGTGATCCTCTGTGCGTATGATCTGCTTTCCCGAAGCCTGAAGCCCGAAGCCGGTCTGCCAGCTGACACTTGCGCCAAGCCCGACGCCAAGGAGATACTCTGCGCATTCGTGCCCTACAGCGCGATCGTCGGCGGTCGGGTTCGGGGCTTCCCGACGCCATGTGTTACTCGGGCCGGCAGTGGAGGGAGTAGTGGCCAGCTTCGACCGCACATCGCCGGCATCCGCGCCCGACGCATCACATCCGGGGTCCCGCGAGGAGCTCGAACAGGAGCTTGTCTCTCTCCGATCACGGCTGGCAGAACTGGAGGGGCGGGACCAGGCACTCCAGGAACGCGTTGCCGGCCGTTCGCAGCAGCGATCGCCCTTCCATACCCATTCCGATGCGATCGGGGACGCGGTCCTCATCCACGCGCCGGACGGCCGTCTCTTGGAGGCCAACCGCGTTGCCTGCAACCGCCTGCGCTACCGGCGCAATGACCTGTTGTCCATGTCGCTGTCCGACATCGATGCATCCCATCGCGGGGATATTGTTTCCGCCATCAATCGGGACATCTCGCAGACCGGTCGCTCTTTCCTGAAGACCGTGTACCGCCGCCGCGATGACACGATCATGCCGCTGGAGCTCTGGGCAGAACCTGTGGACTATGAAGGACGCCCCGTCGTGATCACCACGGTCCGCGATCTTTCGCCGGGCAGCACAGTGGACACGCCCATCACCACCACCCACACAGAGCATCCCGACCCCACGTCGGCCCTGGCGCACTTCGCGACCGGACTGTCGCTGATAGCCCCGGATCGCACAATCCTTTGGGCAAGCGACAAACTCCGCGCCATGTTCCCGGGTCGCGAGCCGATCGGTTCGGCCTGTCATCTCGTCTTCACCGCCTCGCCGGCGCCCTGCACGATCTGCCGTGCCGCGGAAGCCTTCACCACGGGAGCCGTCCAGTCCGCCGACAAGTACAATCCCGTCGATCACAACTGGTATCACATCGTATTCCAGCCCCTGCGAGACGCCCAGGGACGAACCCACTGTGTACTGGAGGCCAAGACGGCCATGAGCGGCTCGCAACGAGCCGAGATCCTCATCCGTGCCGGCACCTATAGCCGCAACCTCCTGGAAGTCAGCCTGGATCCCCTGGTCACCATCAGCCCGGAAGGGACCATCTGGGACGTCAACGCGGCTACCGAAAGCGCCACCGGGCTTTCCCGGGATGAGCTCATCGGCACCGACTTCTGCGACTACTTCACCGATCCGGACAAGGCGCGGACCGGCTACCGGACCGTCATTACCGACGGATCGGTCCGGGACTACGAGCTGGTCCTGAGGAACCGGGACGGCCGAATGCGGGACGTGCTGTACAATGCCACCCGCTACCGTGACGAAGAGGGGCACATCGTGGGCGTGTTCGCCGCCGCCCGGGACATCACGGAGCGGAAGAAGACGGAAGAGGCGCTGAAGCGCTACAACGAGGCGTTGGAAGAGGCCGTCCGCGAGAGGACCGACCAGGTCCTGGACCTCGAGCGGCAGCGATCGGCCATTGAAAGCCTGGCGGCCACGGGCAGGATGGCCGCGCGCGTGGCCCACGAAATCAACAACCCGCTGGCCGGGATCAAGAACAGCTTCCAGCTCGTCAAGTTGGCGGTGCCCCCGGAGCACCAGTATACACGCTTCGTGAGCATGATCGAAAGGGAGATCGATCGCATTGCGCGCATCGTGCGGCAGATGTTCTGCCTGTATAAGCCGGAGAGGGAAGTGCCGCAGGAGATGCCCGTCGGGGAGACCGTCCGGGACGTGATTCTTCTCCTGGCGCCCTCCTGTGGCCGGCACCGGGTCTCCATCCAGTGTGCCCCGACGGACGAGCCCATTCTCATGGTGCAGCCGGAGAACTCCTTCCGGCAGGTGCTCTTCAATGTGTTCCAGAACGCCATCGAGGCATCTCCGGCGGAGAGCACCATCACGGTGGTCGTGTCGTCTACCGACGGCGTCGTGCAGATCACCATACGAGACCAAGGGCCCGGGATTCCGCGCGAGCTCAAGCACAGGATATTCGAGCCCTTCTTCAGCACCAAAGGAACGGCCGTTTCCGGCGGAATGGGAATCGGCCTCTCCATTTCCAGGACCCTGGTGGAGTCCATGGGAGGCACTCTCGACTTCGAGTGCCCGGAGGGGGCAGGCACTCTTTTTCGTATTCGTCTGCCTCTGCGATGCCCGCCGAAGGAAGGACTTGCTGGATAGGGATCTGATGGATAGGGACCTGATGAATCGGAGCATGGGCGTGTCGAGCGGCGGCTCGCGGTCGGCGCGGACCCGGATCAAACGAGAAAGGGCGGAGACATGATCGAATCCGGCTGCATCCTTCTGGCCGACGATGAGGAGACCTATCGCGAGTCCACGGCCGATCTGATTCGGGTCCGGGGGCACCGCTGCGATTGCGCCCCGGACGGCGCGGTCGCGGCGCGCATGCTCCGCGAGGTCGACTACGACCTGCTCATCGCCGATCTCCAGATGCCCGGCAACGAGCATCTCGATCTGCTGCACTCCCTAGCGAATCTGGCCGACGCGCCCACGGTGCTCATCGTGACCGGGTACCCGTCGCTCGACACGGCGATTGAGTCCCACCAGTTTGACATCGTCGGCTACCTCGTCAAACCAGTCGACCTCGACGAATTCTTCGACTGCGTGGAACGCGGAGTCTGTCGAACGAAGCGTCGGAGGGTGCTGCAGGGATCCCACCTGCGCATTCAGCAACTGGCGAAGGATCTAGGGCAGATCGAGCGGACATCCCTGGAAGACGGCGATGCTCCGGTCGGAGCCCAAGTTTACCTGGAGCTCACGCTGGCCAACATCCTCGGCTCACTGCAGGACTTGCGCCGCATGGCGTCCATCCCGGACGGGGCGTCCCGCGAGGAACAAGCCGCCGCCCACGTCCATCCGGCCGGACCACACCGGCCGGCGGAACTCGAGCGAGCGATCCGGGAGACCATCGCGGTTCTCGAGAGAACCAAGACCGCGTTCAAGTCGAAGGACCTAGGAGAGCTGCGGCACAGGCTGGAAGCGGTGCTGCGGTGCGAAGACGTCTTGCCGCGCTCGGGGGGCTGAGGGGGGGCGCCGGGGGCGCTCTACACCCCCCCGGCGCTCTTCAACCCCAACCTACGCGTGAGTCGGCCATGATTACGCCTCGTCAACCGCAACCTACGCGTGAGGCGGCCACGACTACGCCTCTTCAACCCCAACCTACGCGTGAGTTGGCCATGATTACGCCTCGTCAACCGCAACCTACGCGTGAGGCGGACACGACTACGCCTCATCAACCCCAACTCACGCGTGAGTTGGCCATGATTGCGCCCCATCAACCCCAACCCACGCGTGAGTTGGCCCTGATCGCGTCTCATCAGCCCCAACCTACGCGTGAGTTGGCCATGATTACGCCTCATCAACCCCAACCTTCGCGTGAGCTGGCCACTATCACCCCTCATCAACCTCAATCTAAGCGTGGGCCGGCTATGCACACGGCTTTCGGGGGGGCAGGGAGATCGTCGAGGCAGCTTCGGCATGGCAGAATGCTCCCCCCGAACCCCGCCCCGCTGGTGTACCCTGACCCAATGCCGGAAGCGACCAAGCTTGGACGGGAAACCCCACCCGCGGAGATGGTGTCGACCCACCTGCTCCAGCGTTTCTCGGGCGACGAGACGTTCCGCGCACTGCTGGTGAAGCTGAGGGAACGGTTGGATGCGTCGCCCTGGTTGCGGGGGCTTACGGGATCCTCCCGCTCGCTCTTGACGGCCGCGCTGGTTCGGGAGACCGGCCGCCCGATCCTGTTGGTTACGCCCGACCTCTCCACCGCCGAGGACTTGAAAGACGACCTGCTCTTTCTCCTTGGGCCCTGCACCGCGGCCGTGTTTCCCGACCCTTCCCTGGAGCCGTACCGGGCTCAGCACCCGCGGGTTGCGTTGCGGGCTGCGCGCATCGAGGCGTTGGCGGCCCTGGCCGACCCGGCGTGGAAGGCTGTGCTTCCCGCGTGTGACCGGTTGCAGGTCCTCGTGGTGCCGGCTGTTTCCCTGGTAGTTCCGGTGCCGAGGCCGGAGCAGTTTCGGTCTCGCGTGATCCGCCTGCGTGTCGGCGACACCGTCGATCTCGATCTGCTTCTGGCGCGGCTGGTTCGTCTCGGCTACGCGGGCGTGCCGATGGTGGGCGAGTACGGTGACTTCGGACGCCGCGGCGGGATCCTCGATGTCTACTCGTTCGGTCGCGAGAACCCGGTGCGGGTGGAGTTCGATGGCGACGAGGTGGCCTCGCTCCGCGAGTTCGACCCGTTCACCCAGCGCTCGCTGCAGACTCTGCCGGAGGCTGTGTTCCTCCCGCTGTGGGAGTGGTTGCCCGGCGAAGAGGAGCTGGCCGAGTTCGCCGGGCATGCCGCAGCGCCCCGAGTCGGCGCATCCGAGGCGGCTGCTTCCGGGCCGGATTCCTCCGACGACGTTTCCATGGCCGAGGAGCTGGTCGAGGAACGCCTCGGCTCCCTGGAAGCCAACGGCACGCTGGAGGGGATCGAGTGGAGCCTGCCGTTCTTCGGCGATTGGCGAGGGCGCCTCACCGACTACCTGCCGCCGGAGGGGATTCTCGTCGTGGACGGTCCGACCTTCGTGCGCTCGCGGCTCGCGGCGTGGGCCGATGACCTCCGTGTGGCTTGGGAAGACCTTCGCGCCGACCCCGACGTCGCCGTGCGCGCAGGGCCAGGCGCACTCTCGCTGCCGCCCGTGGAGCCGGGGCGAATCTTCTGGTTGGAGGAGGACCGGGGTTTCGGCTGGAGCGGTGCCCGTGTGTTTGTGGGAAGTGGCGGTTCGGCGCTTGGGGTTCCTGTGGGGTTGCCGGTGGTGACAGCGCCGGGGGCCGGGGGAACGAACAAGCCGCACGGCGGAGACGGTACGCCGGCCCAAGCTACCGGGGTCCGAGATGACGTCTCCCGCGGTGGGCACAGCCTCCAAGAGTGGGACACCGGGCCGGAGGCGGAGGATTCCGGTTTCCTCGATTTTCGTGCCCACCCACCCGAGCACTTCGGCCGCAACCTCGATGCGACGCGCGCCTACCTGACCCGGCTCACGGAGGAAGCGCCGGAGATCCATGTCCTCTGCGACACAGAGAACCACCGCGACCGGCTTTTCGATCTCCTCTCCGGCGCGCCCGCGCAGTTCCACGTCGGCAATCTCGGCGCCGGGTTCGTCCTGCCCACACGGGGACTGGCGGTGCTCACCGATCACGAGATTTTCACGCGCCTGCGCCGTCGCACGGCCGGGCGCCGGTTCTCCCGCGGCATCTCGCTGAAGGAGCTGCTGGCGCTGCAGCCCGGCGACTTCGTGGTCCACATTGACCATGGCATCGGCCTCTATCGCGGTCTGCAGCGGCTCACGGTGAACGGGCAGGAGACCGATTGCCTGGCACTCGAATACGCCGGCGGTGATCGACACTACGTCCCGGTGGACCAGTTGGCGCTGGTGCAGAAGTATTCGGCCGACGAGGGGGCGCGCCCGACCCTCTCCCGGCTGGGAGGCAAGAGCTGGGAACGCACCAAGGAGAGGGTCAAGAAGTCGATCCGTGACATGGCCGGCGAGCTGCTCAAGACCTACGCTATCCGCAAGGCCCGACAGGGCTTCGCCTTCAGCGCCGACACCACCATGGTCCGCGAGCTGGAGGCTGCGTTTCCGTACGATGAGACGCCCGACCAGCTTCGCACCATCGAAGAGGTGAAGACGGACATGGAGGCACAGAGCCCCATGGACCGGCTCGTGTGCGGTGATGTCGGCTATGGCAAGACCGAGGTGGCGATTCGCGCGGCCCTGAAGGTCGTGCAGGACGCCAAGCAAGTGGCGGTGCTGGTGCCGACGACACTCCTCGCGCGGCAGCACTATGACACCTTCCGCGAGCGATTGAAGGAGTTCCCCGTGGTGGTGGACTTCCTTTCGCGCTACCGCACCGCGGCCGAGGCGAAGGCGGTCAAGCAGGCGTGCCTGGACGGCAAGGTCGACATCGTTATCGGCACGCACGCCCTGCTCTCGAAGGAGATGGGCTTCCGCGACCTCGGCCTCGTGGTCGTCGACGAAGAGCAGCTATTCGGCGTCGCGGCCAAGGAGAAGCTGAAGCGGTTTCGCACCACGGTGGATGTTCTCACCCTCACCGCCACGCCGATTCCGCGAACGATGCACTTGGCCCTGATGGGCGGGCGTGATCTGAGCATCATCATGACGCCGCCGCGCGATCGTCGCCCCATCCAGACGGAGATTCTCGAGTTCCGCGACGACGTCATCGCCCACGCCCTGATGCGCGAGGCGGACCGCGGCGGCCAGTCGTTCTTCGTCCACAATCGGGTGGAGTCGATCGACGCGATGGCGAGTTACTTAGGGCGCCTGGTCCCGCACCTGCGCCTGGCCATCGCCCACGGCCAGATGCGCGACGCCCTGCTCGAGGATGTGATGTCGAAGTTTCTCGCGGGCGAGTACGACGTTCTCGTTTCCACCATGATCATCGAGAGCGGGCTCGACCTACCCAACGTCAACACCATCCTCATCAATCGCGGCGACACCTTCGGACTGGCCCAGCTTTACCAGCTCCGCGGTCGGGTGGGACGCTCGGCCCGCAAGGCCTACGCCTACCTCTTGGTCCCGCCGTACCACGCCATCACCGAGCTGGCGCAGAAGCGGCTGAAGGCGATGGAGGAGTTCGAGGACCTCGGCAGCGGCTACCAGTTGGCGCTGCGCGACTTGGAGATCCGTGGGGCGGGAAACCTGCTCGGGTCGGAGCAGCACGGCTTCATCATCAACGTAGGTTTCGAGCTGTATTGCCAGCTCCTGGACGAGGCGGTGCGCGAACTCCGCGGTGAGGCTCGCGATGAGTACGTGGAACCGCGCATGGCCACCGATGTCCAGGCATTCCTCCCCGACGACTACGTACCCGATTCGCGGGAGAAGATGAATCTGTACAAGTCGCTGGCCGACGCCCGTGGGCTCGATAAGATCGAGGAGATCGCCGCGGAAATGACCGACCGGTTCGGCAAGCACCCCGAGCCGGTGCGACACCTGCTGGGGTTGCGGCGGGTGCGTATTCTCGGGGCGGGGCTGCACTGCGAAAAGATCACGGTTCGCGCGGAGATGGTGCGGCTCGATCTCGGCCGCGATCTGAGCAAGGCCGAAGTCCAGCGCTTTCTGCAAGGGGTGCCGTTCCAAGTGGAGTTTCTTCTCGGCGGGCAGACCCGGATCCGCCGGCGCAGTCCGGGCCCGGGGGAAGCGATCTCCACCGCTCTGATCATACTGCGGGCGCTCGCCGCGGCGAAGGGGGTGTCGTGAGACGAAGTCGGAACGGCTGCCTGGCGCTGGTGGCCGGCGCGGTGTTCCTGACGGCGCTCGGCGGCGGTTGCGGGGGCGCGCCGGAGCCGGGGTCGGTGTCGGGGGCTGTTCCGAAGGCGATGCCGAAAGCGTTGGCGAAGGCTGCGCTGAGGGCGGAGGCGTCCGCCATGCCGGTGGAGCCTGCGCTCACGGCGGATGGCCGCGAGCTGGAACTTATCTCCTTCGACTTCGTCTGGGACACGATCCGGCAGAAACACTGGGACCCCGATTTGGGAGGCCTCAACTGGCAGGCCGTGAGGGATTCACTGCGGCCCGAGGTTGCAGCGGCGACCACCCGGACGCAATCCCGGGCCGCCATGCAGGCGATGATTGCCACCCTTGGCCAGTCGCACTTTGGGATCATTCCCGTCAGTGTGTACGGCGAGATGGCAGGCGGCGGCGGCGAGGGCCAGCCCGGTTTCGAGCTGCGCATCCTCGATGGCCGCGCCCTCGTGGCGTTCATCGATCCGACGGCGCCGGTCTATGCGCAGGGCGTGCGTCTCGGTTGGGAACTGATCCGGGCACGAACAGTTGACATTCCGGCCAAGGTGGCCGCCATCACGCCGGCCTTCGCGGGGAAGACCACCCGCGACCTCCTCATCACCATGGCGCTGACGCGTCAACTGCGGGGCGTGATAGGCGACACTCTTTCGATGCGTTTCCGCGATGGCGCCGATCGTGAGGTCGATCTGCGCTCGCCACTGATCCGCCCGCCGGGAAACCGGACCGTTTTCGGGAATCTGCCGCCGGTCTTCGCATCTACCGAGTCCAAACGCCTGGAAGGCGGCGCCGGCTATATCAAGGTCAGCGTCTTCCTCGATCCCGGCATCGTGATGACGGCCGTGGGGGACGCGATCCAGTCGTTTCGGGACGCGCCGGGAATCGTCCTGGACCTGCGCGGGAACCCGGGTGGGCTCGGGGCCATGGCCATGGGGATGGCCGGCTGGTTCATTCCGGACCAGGGGAAGAAACTCGGCACCATGATCATGCGCGGCAATCCGCTTCGGTTCACGGTGTCGCCTCGGTCGAATCCGTATACTGGAAGGCTCGCCATCTTGGTCGATGCTCTTTCCGCGTCGACGACGGAGATTCTCGCGGCCGGGCTGCGGGATCTCGGTCGCGCGCGCATCTTCGGCACTAAGACGGCGGGGGCCGCGCTCCCGTCGATCATCGAGCAATTGCCCAATGGAGACGGGTTCCAATACGCGATCGCCAACTACGTCTCGGAGGGTGGCGACACCCTCGAGGGGAACGGCGTCGTCCCGGATTCCACGGTGGCGCTCACGCGGGAGACGCTTCTCGCCGGGCACGACGCGCAACTTGACGCGGCCACGGCGTGGATCGGTACCGCACGGTGACAGGTCTCAGATTGTCTGCCGCAGGCAGTGGCGGGCCGGGTAGAGCACGGCGGGATGCGCCTCGCTACGATATAGGAGGGAGGATCGGATGACAGGATTGCTTGGTTCGCCGCATCGGCCGGCCGACCGCTGGTCGTTTCGAGGGTGGAGAGAATTCGGCTTCATCGCGGCCGGTCTGCTGTTCGCCGTGGCTGGGATCGGCGTGACGTGCCCGGCGACTCCGGCGCGAGCCGAGGACGGTCCACCTCAAGCCGAGGCGCTCATCCGGAAGATGATCGACGCCACCGGCGGCAAGGCCGTCTACGCCAAGTTGCAGAGCCGGTTCACTTCGGGCAAGATGAGCATGCCCAAAATGGGAATCGAGATGAGCCAAACCTCCTGGGCACAGCGGCCGAACAAGAGCTATGTCTTGATGGAGTCGCCCGCCCTCGGAAAGATAGAGAGCGGCTGCGACGGCTCGACGGTGTGGGATAACTCGTCGATGGCCGGGCCGAGCGTGAAGAAAGGCGCCGAGCGGGCCGTGCTCCTCCGGGAGGCCGACTTCGATAACTGGCCGAACTGGAAGAAGTACTACAAGTCGGCGACGACGGCGGGGGCGGACACCGTGGCCGGCCAGGCGACCTGGAAGGTCGAGATGGTTCCGTTGGAGGGGAGCCCGGAGACGATGTGGATGGACCAGGCCACCGGCCTGGTTCTCAAGACCTCGATGAAGATTCAGACGGAGATGGGAGAGGTTCCGGTCGATGTCTTCATGGAGGACTACCGCGAGGCTTGCGGAATGAAGCTTCCGTTCCGTACTCGCCAGGTCGTGATGGGTGGGATGCAGGAAATGGTCGTGACCACTGACAGTGTCGCCTGTGACCCCGTGGTTCCGGAGGGTCGGTTTGCCCTGCCCGCCGAGATCAGGGCCCTCATCGAAGAGCCGAAGACCGAGGAAGCCCCTGCCGTGAAGGGCGAGGGGAAGTAGTAACGGATTTGAACTGTAGGATGGTCGGCAAAGTCGGTCGGGTGGGACAGGGCGGGGATGTGCCTCGCCGCGATACAGGAGGGAGGAGCGGATGACAGGGTCGCATCGTTTGCCGCACCGGCGGGCCGGGCGCGGAGGGTTTCGTGCGTGGAGAGATCGTGGCTTCATTGTGGCCGGTCTGCTGCTCGTCGTGAGCGGGTTCAGCGGGGGGTGCGCGAGCGCGCCGAAGCCGGGATCGACGCCGAGTGCGAAGGTCCCCGGAGCACCGAAGGCCGAGGCGCTGATCCGGAAGATGATCGACGCCACCGGCGGCAAGGCTGCTTACCAAAAACGGCAGAGCATGTTCACCGCGGGCTGGGTCAGGATTCCGAAAGCGAAGGTCGTGCTGAAGCACACCGCATGGGCACAGCGGCCGAACATGAGCTACGATCTGATGGAGGCGCCTGCCTTCGGTAAGATCGAGAGCGGCTGCAACGGCTCGACGGTGTGGGAGATCTCGGAGGACGGTGGGCCGAGGCTGAAAATGGGCGCCGAGCGAGCCATGCTCCTCCAGGAGGCTGACCTCGACAACTGGCTGAACTGGAAGAAGTATTACAAGTCGGCGACCACGGTCGGTGTGGACACCGTGGACGGCCAGGCGGCCTGGAAAGTCGAGTTGGTTCCGTTGGAGGGGCCCCCGGAAATGAAGTGGATGGATCAGGCCACCGGGCTGCTTCTCAAGACCTCGGCGCGGAGACAAACTCAGCAAGGTGAGCTCTCCGTCGAAATCTTCTATGACGGCTACCGCGAGGCCTGCGGAATGAAAATCCCGTTCCGTACTCGCGAGGTTCCGGGGGCGGGAAAGCCTGAGATTGTCTTCACCATTGACAGTGTGGCCTGCAATCCCTCGGTCCCCGTAGGTCGGTTCGATCTGTCCGACGAGATCAAGGCCATCGTCGAGATGGAGAAGGCCCGGGAGGCGCTCGCACTGCGGTTCCGCGAGGCCCCGGCCGATCCTCTGGCGAGAGACTACCTCGCGATCGTCGTCTTCGCCCTGAATCGGGCCTCGGGCGGGTTGCGTGCCGAGGGCCGGCCCGCTCTGGCGCGACATGGACTTGACCGCACAAGAGTAGCGTCGGACATCAGCGCCGACGACTTCACAATGGTCCCGACGTCCATGGGTACCGGGATCGTCTTCGGGAGCGCTTGGGCCGATCCGCTTCCCAAGATACTCGGGAAGCGTGGTGACTTCCCGGCGATGAGTTTCCGCAATGGCAGCGCCGACATTCAGGAGCAAGCCGGATTACAGACCCTGCGTGTCGCGGAAGGCACCGAGATGCTGTTCCAGGAAAAGATCTGGGCCTTCCAGCAGGGGAAGTGGAGTCTCGCTCCCTCTCCGAAGTGAGACCAACAACCCGGACGACCCTGCCTCATCGCGAGACGGGGTCGTTTCCAAGGCCGCGATTCAGTCGGCAGAGGCAGATGTCCCGACGACCTCGTTTCACGGCAAGGCGGGGTCGTTCACCGAGCGGATTGGAGCCTGTACCTCCGGGTGAGATCGATCCGACTGCTTGACTGAGGCCTCGTTGCACATCACTGAATCTTTACCAGTCGTTTGACCGCATCACCCGACGCACTCGTGAGCCGGACCAGGTAGACCCCGGTCGGCGTCTCGCGTCCGGTGCCGTCCGTGCCGTCCCACTCCAGCGGAGCGCCGCCGTCGATACGAACGAGAATGCGTACGAGCCTTCCGGCCGGGTCGAAGATCTCCACGCGGGCCTGGCCCGGCGCAGGGGGCACAAGCCGTACCGCATCGCGGAATGGAGTCGGACCGACCGACCAGACCAACGCCGGCGGATCCCAGCGAGCTTCGACAGGACCGAGGAATACGTTGCGAGCGCCGGTGGTGGCCATCTCCAGGAAATAGCGAATCGTGGCACCGCGTGGGGCATCCCGGTCAATGATTTCGATGATCCCTTCGGCGGATGCGCTCATCCAGAGGGACGACACGAGTACCGCATCGGGCGTGGGCGCGAGGTCCTGCCGCCCGGCAGCCGGATCGCGCCAGGCCCGGAACCGGGCGCCGGTCATGCCGAGCGGCATTTCCCAGCGAATCTGCAGCCCTTCGGTCAGCGACGAGGCCGTCCACGACTCGATGAGGACCGGGGTCCGGGGGCAGGGGGCCGGTCTGCAGAAGGTGGCGGCGCCCTGCCAGACGCTCGGGGACTGACAGGCAGCCTGAAGCGCGAGCGTGCAAGTGCCGGCCGATGAGCAGCAGGCGCCGAGGATCGGCCGGTCGGACTTGAGGCCCAGACTGTGCACCCCACCGGCCGCGATCGCGACGAAGTCGGCGTTGGGCACGGGGACGGTGCACTGGCCGTGGTAGTTGCTCCCCCAGGCTACGATCGAGCCGCCAGCGGACGCCAAACACGGGCCCGGAACACAGGTGAGCCGGGTGGAGTGCCAGACGTTCGGCGTCAGGCAGTCTCCTTCCATGGTCACGGTGCAGGTGCCGGCCGGAGTACAGCAGGCGCTGGGCGGCTGCGGACACGGGTTCGGCGCGCAAGAGGTCCATGCAGAGGTCCAGATCGCCGGCGAAAGGCAGGCAGCCTCCGTCGTCACCGTGCAGGCCCCCGCCGGATCGCAACAAGCGCCGTCCTGGTCACTGCCACTGGTCGGACAGGGAGTCGTGCCGGGAGCGCCGAAGCCGAGACTGCCGTAGCCCATGATGGGGTCGGTGTTGACCGGGATTACGTCATCACCGAAGTTTGCGTCATTGACCTTCGGCGCCGTGCTCCAGGTCGGGAGCGAAGTGCCGTCGTTGTACGCCCAGCCCCAGAAGGAGAAGAGCGCGGTCACGTTGGTGATCCTGGCACCTTGGGGGAAGCTTTGCCCGATCGTGCCGCCACCGGCGGTCGGGACTCCGCCGCTTTCTTCTAGCCGATCAGGAACTTGACCAAGAGCCCGGTCGCCACGGCCACGAGCAGGCTGGCCAATGTGCCGATGAGATAGTACTCACTGAACTCCCGTTGATCGAGGTCTCGGAACCTGGCAATCGACTTGGCCGCCATGATGAGGCCGAGCCCACCCCACTGTCCGATCAGAACGAGGGTGAGGGCCGGCATGCGCTCCAGGATTCCGATCATCCGCCCGCAGGCGATTCTGCGTCCGATCGCCCCCGCTTCCGCGGCCGCGGGCACCGGCGACAAGGGAAAGCCCCGGAGTAACCCGGCGATCAGGGCCGCTGCGCCGTTGCCGTTCCAGGCGTAGGCCGCGACCATGACGGTCGCCGATGTCAGCCTGCGCGTGAGATCCTCGTTCAGAGGGACGAACCAGCCGGCATGGGGACCGCGCAGGAGAAGCCAAGCCCCCAGCAGGGCGCAGAGGTGTGCGATCTGATCGGAAACAAAGAGCGTGAGAGTTCCTGCCCACCGCCCCTGGAGGAGAAACTTGAACCGGTCAATACCTGCGTGAAGCCCCCCGAGACCGAGCAGCACGACGAGTCCCCACGGGGAAAGGAAGGGCACCAGAAAGAGCGCCTGTGCGGCGACCACGGAGGATGCGGGTAGCGCCAGGCGGGAAAACTCACCTTTCCGCTCGACCATCCCCCGCGTTTGGAAGACGAAATCTCCCACCACGTGCCCGGCTATGAGCAGCGCCGCGATGGCTCCGTCCGATCCCTGCGTGAAAAGCCACCCAGGCATCAGCGGCCCGCCTTTCAACCTCGTCCGGGGGGCGACTTCGGCCTTTTAGCCGAAGTCGGACGAAATTCGGCTAAAAGGCCGAACTCCTCCAGAAGGGTCGTCACCGCCCCCTCGCCGACTCGGAGCGGTTCGAAGGAGGCGGCCTGGAGGCTCTCGCTGATCACCGAGGGGCTTACGCCAAATCGTCCCGCCACGTCCTTTTGGATTTGCCCACGGGCAGCTAGGACGTACTTGGCCTGCTTGTCGGTCCAGCCGCGCCGGATCACGTCCATAAGGAAGAAGAGCGCCGAGACGGCGGACTCGATCGATTCGCCAAACCCTGAGGCGACCAGCCAACGCCCCTGCGCGCGCGCCTTCTCCTGGGCCGCGCGGGCCCGGTGAAAGCAGGGGCCGTCGAGAGCGCCCACATCCGGACCGAGCGCGGTAGAGAGACTTCCCCAGCCCAACCCGAAGGTAATGCGCACAGGGTGTAGGGCATTGGCCAGCTCCACGGCGATGGTCGCGGCGGCCTCGGGTCTGAGGAGGAGAGCCTGGAACTCATCACCGGCGGTAAAGGCCAGCGGCGCGGCCAGGCTTCGGCATCCGAGCCGACGATTGAGGGATCTGAGGCGCGTCTGCAGACGCTTCTGCAGTCCCGCGCGGTCGCTGAGGCTCCTGGAACCGACCAGATCTCCGATGAGGGCGGCATAGGTCGATTCGGCATTTTTGCCGAATTGCTTCATAATTCGGCAGAATAGCCGAATTCGCGGGCTGTCAAGAGAAAGCCCGCATCCGACGGGGTCGTTCACCAATTTCCGCCGCCGCCGCCGGGCGTTCGAACCCCCGGATGGCAACCGTGAAACGTGGGCGGAAGCGGCCCGTCTCCTGTAAACCGGCGCTGCCGGCAGCCCAAACGTCCTACGCGCTGAACTTCCCCAGCTTCGCTTCGGCCAGCCGGTGGTTGACATCGTCCCAGTTCACCACTGCCCAGAAGGCGTTGATCCACTCGGCGCGCCTGTTCTCGTA
Organism: Candidatus Eiseniibacteriota bacterium; assembly: GCA_903844735.1. Taxonomy (GTDB): domain Bacteria; phylum Eisenbacteria; class RBG-16-71-46; order CAIMUX01; family CAIMUX01; genus CAIMUX01. The sequence goes on along the minus strand of CAIMUX010000131.1, from coordinate 151,208 downwards.
CTGCAGATAGTAGGCGTGCTCCCAGACATCGCAGACCAGAAGCGGCACAGACCCCTGGGCGTGCTCACTCTGGTGGTCATAGACCTGCTGGACGATCAGCCGCCCGGCGAGCGGTTCCCAGGAGAGGACGCCCCAGCCCGAGCCCTGCACGCCGACGCAAGCTGCGTTGAACTGCTTTAAGAATCCCTCGTAGCCGCCGAAATCGTTTTCGATCAGGCCCTTGACGTCTCCGGTCGGCAGGCCGCCGCCCTTGGGGCTCATGTTGGTCCAAAGGACCGAGTGGAGCTTGTGGCCGGAGATGTGGAAGGCCAGGCTCTTCTCCAGCGCGTTGATGGCGGCGAAGCTTCCGGTCTTCCGGGCCTCGGCGAGCTTTTCCAGCGTGTCGTTGGCGCCGTTGACATAGGCGAGGTGGTGCTTGTCGTGGTGGAGCTGGAGGATCTTGGCGGAGAGGTGCGGCTCCAACTCACCGTAGTCGTACTTGAGATCGGGAAGCGTGTAGACGGACATTCTTGGCTCCTTGCCCCATCCCGGGGCGGGTTTGGGTTCATCTTGGGGACGCGGAAGTATCCCGTTGCGCGCCGGGGCCGTCAACAAAGATGGACCGCGCCTTTGACCCCGGCTCCGGGCCGCGCTATCGTTCCTCGATGACGGGTCTGATACGAACGGTCGAGAGTGGCCCATCCGCCACTGTTGCCCTCGGCCACCCGTTAGATGATCCAGTCCTCGGGACGATCGTCCGCCCGTCCGGAGGTTGGTTCACCCGGCCGTCCAGTCGACCGTCCAGTCGCAGACCCAAAACCAGGGAGGATCCACGCCATGCCCATGATCTCCGAGAAGGACGCCAAGCTCATCCGGGAGCACCTCAAGAAGAACCTGAAGGATCCGGTCGCCATCGACCACTTCACCCAGGGAGAGTCGCCCGGCACGCTGCCCATCCACGAGTGCCAATACTGCCACGAGACCGGCGAGCTTCTCCGTGAGGTAGCCGGGCTTTCCGACCGGATCACCCTGCGTACCCATGACCTGCTCACCGAAGCGGCGAAGGCGAAGGAGATGGGGATCACCCGGATCCCATCGTTCGTCCTCTCCGGAAAGGCTCAGGGGCAGGTGCGCTTTCTCGGCATTCCCTCCGGCTATGAGTTTTCCAGCCTGATTGAGGACCTCGTGGACGTCGCGCGGGGAGAGACGGACTTGGCGCCCAAGGCGGTGGCCGAGCTGGCAGGCCTCAAGAACCGGGTTCACATCCAGGTCTTCGGGACCCCCACCTGACCCCACTGCCCCCGTGCGGCCAGGTTGGCCCACAAGCTCGCCATTCATCACCCGCTCATCACGGCCGATTGTATCGAGGTCAGCGAGTTCCCTGACATGATCCAGAAGTACAACATCTCCGGTGTGCCGAAGACCGTCGTCAACGAGACGATCGAGTTCGTCGGAGCCCAGTCCGCGGAGGTCTTGCTCGACGCGATCAAGAAGGCCGGGAGGTAACGCGGCAGCGCTGCCATTCGTCGGGGTTCCTGAGCGTCGGCGGGTGGCAGCCCGGTTCTGTGCCGAATCGTGTTGGCCGATCGTTTGCAACAGCGCGACCACCAAGGGACTGCGCGGCGCGTTCGACGACCTGTTCGATTCACCGCAACGAAGGCGCAGTTTTCGCCGGTCGTTCTGATCCCGGAGGAAAAGGGTTCGACACTTCTTGGCGTCTCCTGTGAGTGAGAGTGCCCTTCGTAACCAGATTGTTCACAACTGGTTAGAATCCAGCGCGGCAAGGCCGCACGGCCCCGGCCAGCCGCACGGCGCCGCACGCCATTTCTTGGTCGACATATCCCGACATATCTGATAGACTGATTGCGCCTACTGAGTCGGTAGGGTGATCGCCGATAGACCGAACGATGGTCTGGGAAACGGTCTAGGCGCGGTGGCGAAGGCATAGAGGCAACAATGCTCTCGATGAAGGCGAAATACGGACTGAAGGCCCTCCTGGCGCTGGCGGCACGCGACGCCGAGGGTCCGATTCTGATTGTCGACCTGAGTCGCCGGGAGAAGATTCCGCAGAAATTCCTGGAAAGCATCCTCCTGCAACTCAAACGGGCCGACATCCTTCGCAGCAAGAAAGGGCGCGGCGGGGGATACGCGCTGGACCGCCCTCCCGAGGCGATCATCCTGGGCGATGTGATCCGGTTGTTAGACGGGCCGCTGGCACTTGTGCCGTGCGCCAGTTTGACGGCATATCAGAAGTGCGGAGACTGCACGGACGAGGCGACCTGCGGGATCCGGATCGTCATGAAAGAGGTCCGGGATGCCACCGCGGGGATTCTCGACGGCACCACGCTGGCCGATTTGCTGCAGCGGCAGCAGGATGCGGGGATTGGTAAGGGGGCGGTTTCCGATTGGCAGATATGAACGCAGTCCGCAACCGACGTTCCGGCGAGTACCTGCCGGGCGTCGCGCGGGCCCCAAGTTTTGATGCGTCCGGTCGCGATCGGGCGTGGAGGACAACATGAGACGCACGCGGACACCCGGCTCCGGCCCTGACCACGGCCACTACCCCGCCTCCGACCCCGGTTCCGCCCACGCCCACGGCCACGTCTCCTTCCTCGCCCGCGTGCTCACCGCGGGAGCGCTCGTCCTGGCGGTCGCAGGCACGGCCGCCGCGCAGGCGAAGCTCCTGAATGTCTCCTACGATCCGACGCGGGAGCTCTACAAGGAGGTCAACGAGGTATTTGCGAAGCAGTGGAAGGAGAAGACCGGGCAGACCCTGCAGATCGACCAGTCGCACGGCGGTTCCGGTTCGCAGGCCCGGTCGGTCATCGACGGGCTTGAGGCCGATGTCGTCACCCTGGCTCTCGCCTACGACATCGATGCCATCGCCGAGAAGGCGAAGCTCCTGCCGGCCGGTTGGCAGGACCGCCTCCCGAGCCGCAGCTCGCCCTATATCTCAACCATCGTCTTTTTGGTGCGAAAGGGAAACCCGAAGAAGATCCTCGACTGGGACGATCTGGTCCGTCCCGGTGTGCAGGTGATTACCGCGAATCCCAAGACCTCGGGCGCGGCGCGCTGGGCCTACCTGGCCGCCTGGGGATACGAGCGAAAGAAGGGGGGCGACGAAGCCGCCGCGCGTGACTTCGTGCAGCGCCTGTACAAGAACGTGCCGGTAATGGACACCGGCGCCCGTGGCTCCACCAACACCTTCGTCCAGCGTGGGATCGGCGATGTCCTCCTTTCCTGGGAAAACGAGGCAATCCTGGCGGTGCGCGAGCTCGGACCCGACAAGCTCGAGATCGTGGCCCCGTCTCTGTCGATCCTCGCCGAGCCACCGGTCGCCTGGATCGACCGAAACACCGCGAAGCACGGCACGCAGGCGCTGGCCAAGGCCTACCTCGAGTTCCTCTACACGGAACGCGGACAGGAAATCGCCGCGAAACATTACTACCGCCCGCGCCTGGAGTCGGTGGCGAAGAAGCACGCCGGGGTCTTTCCGCAGGTGAAGCTCTTCACCATCGAGGAGATGTTCGGGAGTTGGCATGAAGCGCACGCGAAACACTTCGCCGATGGCGGCATTTTCGATTCCATCTTCCAGCCGGGGAAGTGAGGGGCGCTTGGCCGAGGTGCGGGAGACGGGGCGGGTCCGATTCGCGGAGAGATCGATCCTTCCCGGGTTGGGACCCTCCCTCGGGTTCACCCTCTTCTACCTTGGGCTGGTGGTTCTGCTGCCGCTGGGCGGATTGCTCCTGCGCGCCGCCGGGGTCAGCGGTGAACACTTTGTCTCTACCGTCACCTCGCCCCGGGCCCTGGCGTCGTACCGGCTGAGCTTCGGCGCGGCGTTCGCGGGAGGTGCTGTGAACGCCGTCTTCGGGCTTATCACTGCATGGGTGCTGGTCCGGTACCGCTTTCCAGGTCGGCGGTTCATCGACGCCCTCGTTGACTTGCCGTTCGCGCTTCCTACGGCGGTGGCGGGGATCGCCCTCACCACCGCCTGGTCGCCGGGCGGTCTGCTGGGCCGGCCGCTGGCGGAGCTCGGGATCGCGGCGGCCTACAACCCGCTCGGCGTGGTGATCGCCCTTACGTTCATCGGTCTGCCGTTCGTGGTGCGGACAGTGCAGCCGGTCTTGGAAGATCTTGAGCGCGACTCCGAAGAGGCGGCGGCGGTTCTCGGCGCCTCGCGACTGCAGACGTTTCTCCGTGTAACCTTCCCGGCGCTGGCACCCGCGCTCCTTACCGGCTTTTCTCTCGCGGTGGCGCGGGGTATCGGGGAGTATGGTTCGGTGGTCTTCATTTCCGGGAACATGCCGATGCGGACCGAGATCACGCCGCTTCTGGTCATGACCAAGCTGGAACAGTACGACTACGCGGGGGCCACGGCGCTGGCGGTGGTGATGCTCGGCGCCTCGTTTCTGATGCTGCTGGCGATCAACCTGCTCCAGCGTTGGCAGCGGCGGGCGGCGTGAGCGGGACCAGCAGACCCAGGAGCTCGCGGGCGCGGCCGTTTCTCATCGCGGCGGCGCTGCTCTTTCTGGTGCTGTTCCTCGTGGTGCCAATGGGGGTGGTCTTCGCTTCCGCGTTCGGAAAGGGGATCGGGTGGTACCTGCGATCGATCCGTAATCCCGAGACGCTCCACGCCCTGCGGCTGACGCTCGCCGTGGTCGCCTTTGCGCTGCCGATCAATGTGGCGTTCGGGGTCGCCGCGGCTTGGGCTCTTGCCCGGTTCCGTTTTCCCGGGCGAAGCCTGATCCTGACCTGCCTCGACCTGCCGTTCACCGTCTCGCCGGTGGTGGCGGGTATGATCTTCATTATCCTCTGTGGGTCGAACAACGCCCTGGGAGGCTGGTTCGCGGCCCACGGTGTGAAGATCATTTTCGCGCTGCCGGGTATCGTTCTGGCCACCCTCTTTGTCACCTCGTCGTATGTGGCGCGGGAGCTGATCCCGCTCCTCGAGGCCCAAGGGCGCGACGAGGAGGAGGCGGCACTTTCCCTCGGCGCTTCCGGCTGGCAGATGTTTCGCCGGGTGGCGTTGCCGAACATGCGCTGGGGGCTGCTCTATGGGGTGGTGCTCCTCAATGCCCGCGCCATGGGCGAATTCGGGGCTGTCTCGGTCGTTTCGGGGCACATTCGCGGCCGGACGAACACGCTCCCGCTGCAGGTCGAGATCCTGTACAACGAGTACGATTTCGCGGGCGCCTTTGCGGTGGCCTCATTGTTGGCGCTACTGGCGGTGGCCACGCTCATCGCCAAGAGCGTGGTTGAGCACTGGAGCGCGCGGCGGGGAGCGCCCGTGGCGCCGGCGCCGATGGCCACGGCCGCGGTGAGACGGATGGCGGAGTGAGGATGAGGTTGAGGATGAGGTTGGGAGTGGGGATGAGGATGGGGGTAGGGGAGTGAGGATCGCGACCCGCGGACTGCGGAAGAGCTTCGGCCCGCACGAGGTGCTGTGCGGGATTGATCTCGACGTGCGATCCGGCGAGTTTCTGGCACTCCTCGGCCCTTCCGGATGCGGCAAGACGACCCTTTTGCGGATCCTGGCCGGGCTCGAGTTCGCCGATGCTGGACAGGTTCTTTTCGAGGATGAGGATGTCACCGATCGTTCGGTCCACGAGCGCGGGCTCGGGTTTGTCTTCCAGCACTTCGCCCTCTTTCGGCATATGACCGTTTTCGAGAATGTTGCCTTCGGTTTGCGCGTGAAACCGCGGCGGGAACGCCCCTCGCGGGAGGCGATCCGGACTCGCGTCGATGAGCTACTGCACTTGGTCAGGCTGGAGCCACATGCGCGGCATCTGCCGTCGGAGCTTTCCGGAGGGCAGCGGCAGAGGGTGGCGCTGGCGCGGGCACTCGCGGTGGAGCCGAAGGTGCTTCTTCTCGATGAGCCGTTCGGATCGCTCGACGCTCAGGTGCGCCGGGAGCTGCGCGCCTGGCTGCGGCGGCTGCATGACCAGCTCGGCCTCACCAGCGTCTTAGTGACCCACGATCAGGAGGAGGCGCTGGAGACGGCAGACCGGGTGGCGGTGATGCATGCGGGGGAGATTGTACAGATCGGCACGCCGGAGGAAGTGTACACACGACCGGCCGGGCCGTTGGTCTACGACTTTCTGGGGAGTGTGAATGTCCTGCACGGGAGGTTGGAGTCGGGGGTTTTGGTATTGGGCGAGGCGAGGGTGGTAATGGGCGGGCCGACGGGTGCCGGGGCCGACGGTGTTGCGATGGCCGCCACCGGCGTCGCCACCGTTGCCGGTACCCGTGGGGGCAGGGTGGGGACATCCCCGCCCGATGGCCCGGTGGGTGCCTATATTCGGCCGCACCATGTCGAGATCGTGCCGGCCTCTGATGCCGCCCCCGGCCTGACGGCGCGCGTGCGACGCCTCCATGTCGCCGGGCCCACAGTGCGGCTTGACCTTGCATGCGCGTGGGGAGAGACCGCTGCGGCGGAGATCAGCCACGAGCGGTGGAGCGTGCTACGGGAGTCGCTGGCCGCGGATGGATCCGGCGAGCCTGGGGTCGGCCTGGGTGGTGCGGAGGTGGGCTTGCGGATCGATCCCGCGCGAGTGTTTCTCGCCGCGGCGGAGAGCTTTCCGGCCAAGCGCCCGGGTGGTCGGGCCGAACCGGGGGGATCCGTATCTGAGTCGCCGGACAGGAAGAAAGCGAAACCCTGACGGGATTGGGAAGGGCGACGCCGGGTGGGTCGCCTACCCACCCACTACCCGTCCCCCCGCCCAAGCCCTCAGTCGTCCGCTCCGGCCTGGAACTCGCGGACCAGCCGGTTTCTGCTTCGCTTCTTGCAGGTCGCTTTTCGCGTTTCCTCCCCCGGCGGAGTGTCGTAGACTCGCGGCTATCGTGCGACGTGCGGATGGGGATTGATTCCAGGCCTGGGCTTGGCCGCGATGGCAGGTCGAGCTCACCCTGCCGGATGCGGTCCCCGCACTGCGTGACCGGTGAATCTGGGCGAGCGAGCGTGGGATCCGGGTGACCGTGCTCAGACAGCGCGGACCTGGGGACGAAGAGGGGCGACCGTCAAGGCGGTGCAGGGCCGAGGGTGTTGTGGGCCTGCACGGCAGCCAAGGAGAGCACCATGGAACCGACCATTCCTTTCTGTAGGCTTGAGCCTTCGTTCCGCGCTGGTCCTGTCTCGGTGGTCCATTCGCGACACAAAGGATTCCTCTGCGTGGCGGTTGTGGTCGGGGTCTGCCTGCTGATGGCTGCGGGGCCTGAGGTGTCGCAGGGTCAGGGTTTCACCGTCGGCGTGAGGATTGATTGCGTGACCGGGAACCGCCCCTATTCGGTCGCGATCGGAGACGTGAACGGCGACGAGAAGCCCGACCTCGTGTCGGCGAACGACGCATCGAACACCGTGTCGGTGCTTCTGGGCGATGGCGTGGGCGGGTTCGGGGCGAAGACTGATTTCGCCACCGGGCCGGAACCCTCCTCTGTCGCGACCGGAGACGTGAACGGCGACGGAAAACCCGACCTGGTGGTAGCAAGCTTTGGTTCCAACGTGGTCTCGGTGCTTCTGGGCGATGGCCTGGGCGGGTTCGGGGCGAAGACCGACTTCGCCACCGGGATGAATCCCCGCTCGCTCGCGATCGGGGACGTGAGTGGGGACAGGAAGTCCGACGTGGTCGTGGCGAACTGGGGCTCCGACGCGGTGTCTGTGCTGCTGGGCGATGGCGCGGGCGGATTCGGGGCGAAGACCGACTTCGCGACCGGGATGACTCCCCGCTCGGTCGCGATCGGGGACGTGAGCGGTGACGGGAAGCCCGATTTGGTGGTGGCGAATTGGGGCTCCGACGCCGTGTCCGTGCTGCTGGGCAACGGCGCGGGCGGATTCGGGGCGAAGATCGATTTCGCGACGGGGACGAACCCCGTTTCGGCGGCGATCGGAGACATGAACGGCGACGGAAAGCCCGATCTTGCGGTGGCGAACTGGAACTCCGCCACGGTGTCGGTACTGCTCGGCGACGGTGCGGGCGGGTTCGGGGCGAGGTCCGACTTCGCGACCGGGGCCTATCCCTATTGGGTTGCGATCGGGGACGTGAGCGGCGACGGGAAGCCCGACGTGGCGGCGGCGAACTACTGTTGCAACACAGTGTCGGTGCTGCTCGGCGACGGTGCGGGCGGGTTCGGGGCGAAGACCGACTTTGCGACCGGAAGCGGCCCCGCCTCGGTCGCGATCGGGGACGTGAGCGGCGACGGGAAGCCCGACCTGGCGGTGGCGAACTACGGCTATTACGGCTTTGATTCCAACACGGTGTCGGTGTTGCTGAGCAACGGCGCGGGCGGATTCGGGGCGAAGACCGATTTTGCGACCGGGAGTGGCTATGTGGGGGGCTCGCCCCGATCCGTGGTGATCGGAGATGTGAACATTGACGGGAAGCCCGACCTGGCCGCGGCCGCCGGGGACGGCGTACCGGTCCTGCTCGGTGACGGCATGGGCGGGTTTGGGGCGCCGACGTTCGTCTACACCCAGTTCGCTGCGGCCTCGGTCGCGATCGGGGATCTGAATGACGACGGGAACCCCGATTTGGCGGTTGCGGCGGGGTCCGCCTATGCATCGGTGCTGTTTGGCGACGGCATGGGCGAATTCGGAGAGAGGCACGACTTCATGGTCGGGTATTACCCCTCTGCGATTGCTATCGGGGACGTCAGCGGCGACGAAACGCCTGACCTGGTGGTGGCGTCGACCGGTGGCGCCGTATCCGTGCTGCTCGGTAACGGCGTCGGCGGATTTTTGGATTGCACTTTCTTCGCGGTCGGGGGCTATCCGAATGCGGTGGCGATCGCTGATGTGAGCGGTGACGGAAAGCCCGACGTGGCGACGGCGAACACGCAGTCCAACACAGTGTCCGTGCTGCTCGGCGATGGCGCGGGCGGATTCGGGGCCTATACTGATTACGCGACCGGGGCGGGGCCCTGGTCTGTGGCGATCGGAGATGTGAGCGGTGACGGGAAGCCCGACCTGGCGACGCCAAATGGCGGTGAGGACGACGTGTCCGTGCGGCTCGGCGACGGCATAAGCGGGTTCGGAGCCAGGACCGACTTTGCGACCGGAAGCGGTCCCTACTCGGTTGCCATCGGCGATCTGAATGGTGATGGCCGGCCCGATCTGGCGGTGGCGAATGCCGGTAGCTTCGGTGGCGACGACGTGTCGGTGTTGCTGGGTGACGGCACGGGCTGGTTCGGAACGAAGACCGACTTTCCGACCGGGCCGCAGCCCCGATCGGTCGCGATCGGAGATGTGAGCGGGGACGGCCGGCCCGATCTGGTGGTGGCGAACCTTGGCTCCAACACCCTGTCCGTACTGCTCGGCCTGGTGCCGACACGGACCTCGCTGGCCGTGCATCCCAACCCCTCGGTGCTCGGCTCACCGCTCACGCTGACTGCAACCGTGACGGTGCCCGCTCCGGGCTACGGCGCGCCCACCGACTCGGTCCGCTTCTTCGACGGCACGACGCTGCTCGGCACGTCGCCGGTGAATGGCGGCACGGCCGCCCTGGCACTGCCGACTCCGTACCCCGGAGAGCGCTCGCTCACCGCCGTATACAAGGGCGACGGCAAGCTGTTCGGCAGCATCTCCGCGGTACGGACGCTGAGCGTGGCCTCGCTCCCGGTGCCGATGGAAGTGCAAGCCGTCGCCGGAGGCTGGATCAACCCCGAGCCCTGGCACGACTGGGTCAGTGATGTGAACGCAGGCGAGGGCGGAGCTGGGATCCCGATCCAGGCCAACATTCCCGATCACCTGGGTGAAATCGAGCACGTGGAGTTCCTCTATTCGACCAACGCCGGTGCCACGTGGCATCTCATCGCGGACGACGTGGACGGCTACGAACCGCCCCTGAACACCCTCGATCCGTCGGTACAGATGACCGGGTGCGGCTGGTCAGCAGAGATCGTCGTTCCCGATTCGATCCCGGCGGGTTCGATTCAGTTCAAGACGGTGGTCTATCCGGCCGCGGGCGACCCGGTGGAGGATGTGACCGTTCACGACTACGATCCCGCCCCCCCGTCGATGGGGACGGTGAGGATCACCGACCGGGTGGTGATCGACCGGGATGCCCTCGGAACGGACATCTACGCCAATGGGGCGGTGATCACGCGGATCATCATCCAGCGCTCTCCGATGGACACGACATTTGTCAAAGGGATCCCGGGGATCAACCAGTTAGCCTACGACAGCATGTACTGCGCGCCTGTGGCGGCGGCGCAATGTCTGCAATACTTCGAGGGTCACGGAGACAGCCTGGTCACGGGTGGTTTGGAGACCTCCGGGTTGGTGCAGGCCTTGGCCGTGGGGATGGGCACGAACCGGAACGTCCAAGGTACACTGCCGTCCCGCTGGGTCAGCGGTGTGGGCACGTGGATCGCCGCGTACGGCCAGGGCTATACGGTTCGCTACTATCCGCACTACGCCTGTGACGGGAGCGGCAGCACCTGGACCAAAGCGGACTGGCAGAGGATCCGCAACGAGCTGGAGCTGTGCCGGGATGTTCTGGTCGGCGTGTTCTGGGATGGTGGTGGCGGTCATGCGATGACCCTGAACTCGATCACGTATCCCGAGAACCCGGACAGCAGCATCACCATCGGCTTCAAGGATCCGTGGACCGGAGGAACCGAGACGGGGGACTTGGATCCGGCGACGGGCCACATCGTCAACCTGAGCGGTGCCGGCGGCGGTGGCGGTGGCCAGATCGGCCTGACGATGCTCGTGTCCCGCGAAGAGAGCGCGATCGGAGGGGGCGTGACGGGTGATCTGGTCTACGATGGACCGCCGCCTTCCGCACCTCCGTATCACTTCGAGATCCCGGTTCCCGTCCCCGGGTTCTGGTTCATCCATGTCACGCTGGTGAATGACCGCGGGCATGCCAGCCGTATCACAAACGTCGTCGAGTACGATCCGGCCAGCTCGCCGGTGCCGGATCAGCAGAGCAGCACGCCGCGCGCGTTTGGCCTGGAGCGCGGCGTCCCGAATCCGTTCAGCGGAGAAACGCGGGTGGCCTGCGTTGTGCCACGGCTCGCGCGGGTGCGCCTCGCGGTCTACGACGTGGCGGGCCGCGAGGTGAGGACTTTGGTGGACGGCGAGATGCAGCCGGGTATCCATAGAGTCCCGTGGGATGGCAGAGACGAGAGAGGCAGATCGGTAACCAGCGGGATCTACTACCTGAAGATGACGGCTCCGGGGTTCCAGCGCACGACGGGGGTCACGATACTTCGCTGACATCGCCGAGGCGGAGACGGTCGGAGGCGGGCGATGGGTGTGACCTTCGTCCGCCTTTCCTCAAGCAGAGCCCGCGCCATCGGGATTCGCACTGAGCATCCTACAGCCCGGCGAGGCGTTGCAGCTCCGCTTGATAGACGGCCGCCTGGGTGGGCTTGTTCCACGTCTCGTAGAGGTCGATGACGTGCTGCACGGCCTGCCGTTTCTGTCTCAAGGTGAGAGAACCCGCGCCCTTGATGATCGGTAGGCTTCCGACCAGAAGTGTTTCCGCCTCCGCGTACCGACCCTCAGCTCGTAGGCAATCCCCGAGTGTGTTCCGTGCGCGCGCGATCTGCCAGGAGTCCACCGCATAGGACCGGCCTCGGATCTGAACACACCGCCGCAGAAGAGGCTCCGCGGCGGCCGCGTCACCCCGGTCGACGAGAAGCGAGCCCAACCCGAACAAAGTACTTGCGACGCGAGGATGATCCGCACCCAGGGCCTCTTCCTGGATACCCAGCGCGTCCCGGTACAGTGACTCGGCTTCAGTCAGTTGTCCTCGGTCTTGCAGGAGCGACGCGAGATTGCTGAGGCTGCCGGCAACCTGGGGGTGGGCGTTTCCCAGAAGCTCTCGACGCATGGCAAGGGCCTGCCGGTGAAGCGATTCGGCTTCGGGATACTCTCCCTGCGCCTGGAGAAGGACCGCCAGGGCGTTCATGCAGGCTGCGACGCTTTGATGCTTCTCACCGAGAATAGATTTGTATAATACAAGCGCTTCTCGGTACATGGGTTCGGCTTCCGCGTAGTGTCCCTGATAGTCGAGAACGACGGCCAGGTTGTTCAATGTCTCGGGAACAGAAGGGTGTTGGTCCCCATAGAGCGTCGTTTCCATCGCCAGGGCCTCGCGCAGAAGAGGTTCGGCTTCTGCGTACTTGCCCTGGGCCTGGAGAATGCCGGCCAGGTTATGGAGGCCGGAAGCGACGTCGGGATGGCTCGCCCCAAGGATCGCCCTTTGCGAGCTGAGGGCGCTTCTCGCCAGGGGTTCCGCCTCGGCGTACTTGCCCTGAGCCTGAAGAAGGGTCGCCAGGTTGCTGAGGCTTGTGGCAAAGTCAGCGCTGTTCTCACCGAGGACGTCGCGCGTCATGGTGAGCGATTCGCGGCAGAGGGATTCCGCCTCTGCGTATCGCGCCTGGTTTGTCAACAGAGTGGCGATGTTGCTAATGTTTGTCGCCACGGTGGCGTTTCGCTCGCCCAGCAGCTCGCGGTTCATGGCCAGGGCGCTGCGGTACAGTGGCTCCGCGGCGCTGTAGTCACCCTTTTCCATCATGAGGCCCGCCAGTTCGTCCAGGCTGCCGGCCACGTCCGGGTGGTTCTCTCCCAGGACCGACCGGCGCATGAGTAGCGCACGCCGCAACTGGGCTTCGGCATCAGCGAAGAGTCCGAGGGCCATGTAGGTGCAGCCGATGGTGCTGCGGACCGAAGCCTGGACCTCCGGCTCGTCGGCCAGATCCCTCTCGGCCCGCTTGCCCGCCTCATCCAGCACTTCACGCACCGTCACTTCCCGCCCCTTCTCAGATGGCTTGGCCGAGGCGAGCATGTTCTGCAGGAATAGGTTGATCTGCTCTGCCTTTCGCGTCTGCATTTCTGCTCTGCTGCGGGCTCGTTGCGCCCGGACGTAGAGAGTTGTGCTCACGACGAGTCCCAACGCCAGGGCCAGGAACACAGCGGACACGGCGGCAACTACCGCCTTGTGCCTTCGCAGCGCCTTCTTGAGCCGATAGGCGGTACTGGGGCGACCCGCAATCACGGCTTCGCCGTCCAGGTAGCGCTGGATGTCGGCCGCGAGCTCGGAGGCGGCCTGATAGCGCCTCGTGCGATCCTTCTCGATCGCCCGCATCGTGATCCAATCCAGCTCGCCTCGAATCTGCCGGAGGAGCGTCGGGGGTTCAGCCCGGCGATGGTGGGCGATCGCCGCGGCACTGGCTCCAAGAGTGCTGATCCGCGAACTGGGGGTCGGCGGATCAACTTCCCGGATGATGCGGTGCATCGCTTCCAGGCCCGCCTTGCGCAGCATGGATGGATCGAACGGGAGAGCCCCCACCAAAACCTCGTAGAGCACCACCCCGAGAGAATAGATGTCCGTTGTCGTGTCGACGTCCAATCCGGTCATCTCGGCCTGTTCGGGACTCATATACTCCGGCGTTCCGATCAGCCGGCCGTGCTGGGTATAGACGGTCTCTTCCGTCAGTCGCTGGCTGACCGCCTTGGCGACCCCGAAATCGATGATCTTCGGGATCGGCTTTCCATCCTCGATGGCCACGAGTATGTTCGACGGCTTTATGTCGCGGTGAATGATCCCCTTCTGATGCGCGTGCTGGATCGCGTGACAGATCGGAACGAACAACGCGAGCCGCTCCTTAGTGCTCAAGTGGTGACGGTCACAGTATTCCGTCAAGGGCAGACCGGGGACGTATTCCATCACGAAGTAGGGGCGCCCGTGCTCGGTGGATCCGGCGCCCAGAACCTTCGCGATGTTGGTATGATTCATCATGGCCAGCGCTTGACGTTCCAAGTCGAATCGGGCAACGACTTCCCTGGTGTCCATGCCCACCTTGATGATCTTCAGCGCGACCCTACGGCGAAGCGGCTGTTCCTGCTCGGCCAGGAAAACAGAGCCCATGCCGCCTTGGCCTATGGCCTCCAGAAGGCGATAGGGACCGATCTGCTTCGGAATCCGTGAGTCGTGGAACGGGTCGGAGGATCCATCGGCCGGTCCTCGCTCGGGCATGGGCAGCGTGGAGGCATCCCCGAGGCTTGTGTCGTTTCGTAGGAGGGACCGCACTTCTTGAAGAAGTGCACTGTCTCCGGCGCAGGCTTGAAGAAGAAGCTGCTCCCGCTCTTCGGTGGGCAGTTCTTCTGCCTGGCGGACCAACTCCAGGGCACGCGGAGAGTGCTCACGTTTCATGCCGGCTCCTCAGCTCTCGGGATGTCGGTTCTCTACGAGACTTGCGGACGGGCTCGACCAGAGTCCGCCGCCGCCTTGTTCCTTGGCGGACCCGGTTCCAGCAGGCGCGGCCGGCGTCCCTCAAGCTCCCTCAGATGCTCCCGCCGTTGTTCAAGCTCCCGCAGATGTGGCAGGTTCGGCTACCGCAAGCGCTGCCGGTTTCGGTCGAACTCGATCTCTTCCTTCTGCATGCACATGGAGTTCGATACGTGAATGATGCACGCCGAATCCTGACCGGTCAAGGCTCTGGCGCACGAGGTGAAGCAGAGCCGGTGCGGGGTAGCGTCAAGGGTAGCGTCGTGGGTAGCGCAGGGAACAGCGCCGCGGACGGCGCCCGGCACAGCGCCGCGAAGCCGGCAGGCAGGGGCAGACTGCGGATCCAGCCCTGCGCGTCTTCCTCACGCCCGCGGTGCCGTGATCCCGTGTTCGGCGAGGAGCGCGTGGAAGCGCTCGGCTCCCGCAAGCTCCTCCGGACCCAGTCGGTAGGTGAAGCCGCGGAGGTAGGCGGCGAGCTCTGTGGGCGGACCTAGATCGGGCGCTTGCCCCTGCGCCAGGGCATCCAGCGAGGACTCAGCGTCGACCAGAGACGCTTCCAGGTACTGCGCGAGCCAGTCTCGGGCCACAGCGGGCACATTTCGCCGCACTCCCCAGCGAGCGAAGACGAACGGCAATCCGGTCCAAGCGTGCCATGCCGCGGCGAGGTCCATGCCGACCGCAAACCCTGCCGGAGCACGCTGGATCCAGCGCAACGCGGTGTCGCCGATGACCAGGGCCGCTTTCACGTCTGGCGCGATTTGCGTTAGGAGTTCAGGCTCCGTCATGTCGCGGGGAGCGAAATGCCTGCCCCCGGGGGCATGAACGGTTCCCACCGGCGCAGCGAGATCGCAGCGCTCCCACGATCCGGGACGCACGCCATGTCGTACCTCTAGGAGAAGCCGGACCAGGCGCACCGACGTGGAGCTTTCACCCGTGAGCAGAATTCGA
This sequence comes from Candidatus Eiseniibacteriota bacterium, assembly GCA_903844735.1. GTDB lineage: Bacteria > Eisenbacteria > RBG-16-71-46 > CAIMUX01 > CAIMUX01 > CAIMUX01. The sequence continues at coordinate 136,047 of CAIMUX010000131.1, read as the reverse complement.
GCGCCCCGGAGACGTTCTGCCTCCGCGGTGGAGAGGACCCGGCCTGGGACTCCTTGCGGCGGCGTGGGTTCGCCTGCCCGCTCGGGGTCGCGCACGAAGAGGAAGACGCTTCCCACGCGATCGTGGTTGGCGATGCCGATCTGCGATCCGCCTGGTCCGAGGGTCAGCGGAATGAAGTCGGCGCGGAGTCGATGCAGGTCGGCCTCGGCGAAGACCGCGGCGTCGAGTTCACCCCGTTCCGCCGCCTCGCCGAGCACGCGGGGGGGCGCCTCCGAGGTGGTCCAGCATCCGTCGGAGCGCACGGGCAGGTCGTTCCAGCCGAGAAAAAACGGTGCGACATTCAGGTACGGAATGCGCGCAACCCGGTAAGGGACCACGCTTTGTTCAGGGGGCGCCTCCCCGCTCATGGGCGCACCATGCCGTTTCCAGGGGCGTCCCGCTCGTAGCGCCGGATGATCCTATACAGCGCGTCCCGTTCCACCGGAACCTTGCCCGCCCCGCGAATCAGCGCCACCAGCCGTTCGCGCGCGATGCCGAGGGGGCCGGCGGCCAGTGCCGCGTGGGCGATCTTCTCCTCCTGCACCGTGCCATCCATGTCATCGGCTCCGAAGTTGAGGCCCAGGGAGGCTGTCTCCTCGCCGAGCATCACCCAGTACGCCTTGATGTGCGGGATGTTGTCGAGCAGGAGTCTGGAAACGGCCAGCGTCTTGAGGTCGTCCACGGCGCCGGCGGGGCGCTCCACGATCCCGGAGTGGCCGACCTGGAAAGCGAGCGGGATGAACGCGAGAAAGCCGGGTGCCGTCTCCTCCGCCTCGCGCAGGCGCAGCAGGTGGGTCACTCGTTCCTCGATCGTCTCGATGTGTCCGTAGAGAAGCGTAGCGTTGGTGGGGATCCCCATCCGGTGGGCGATCCCGTGGATCGCCAGCCAGCGATCAGCGCCGATCTTGTGCCGGAATAGCTCCTGCCGTACCCGCTCGCTGAAGACCTCCGCGCCACCCCCCGGCATGGAGTCGAGCCCGGCGTCCTGCATCGTCGAGAGCACTTCCTCCACGGAGATCTTCTCGATCTTCGCGAAGAAATCGATCTCCACCGCGGTCCAGGCCTTGATCGTGATATCCGGGAAGGCGCGGCGGATCTGCCGGATGATCTCGACATAGTGCGCGAAGCGCCACTCGTGGTGGAGGCCGCTCACGATGTGGACCTCGCGCAACTCGGGGGAAAGGCGGCCAAGGATCTCATCGATCGTGAGCGCGTAGTGCGTTACGTCCGACGGGCGCTTGGCGTAGTCGCAGAACCGACAGTCGAGAACGCAGGCGTTGGTGGGGTTGATCTGCCGATTCAGGACGAAATAGACCTCATCCCCGAAGCGGCGGGACTTTTCGCGGTCGGCGAGAGAGCCCAGGCCGGCCAGATCGTTCGTGTGGAACGCAGCCACGCCATCGGCGAAGTCGAGTCGGTCACCTCGATCGAGCTTTCGGGCGATCCGGTCCAACGCGGGGTCCGCGAGGGGGATGCCGGCCCGGCCAGGGCGACCGGGTGTAGCGACGGCGGGTATGGCGCGGAAGTTGGTGGGCGTGGCCTGGAATCCGGTGGATGCGGAGTGAACGCCGTCGTCGGCGCGGTCGGTCTTTTGGTTCGCCATGATAGGTTTCGTCCTTCCCGTGCGGTCCGAACGCTCGGGCCCTCGCACCGCGCCGCCGCGTCGGTGCAGTTTCCGACGATACGCGAAAGGCGGAGTCGTCCGGAACCGTGATCGACAGTCACCGCAATGACTCGGGTGGCCGGAAGCCGGAATCCAGAAGTCAGAAGAAGAACGTTCCTCGATGGGATTCGAGGATCCAGCGGTTCGGAACCGGCTCCGAGGCAGGCCCAAGATGTCCACCGGGGTCTCGAGCGGTCTCCGAGCGTCGTTCACGGACGCTTCCCGGGCTTGCTCTGCAATACGTAAGTTCTTACCCAAAATGGTGTATCGTTGAAGCAACCTGCCCCCGCGCGCGGTCGTAGGGAACGCCGGGACGGACGACGCTCCCGGTCTGCGTAGCAGCCGGGCGACTCGGATTCGGTGGAATCGCACTGGGAGGCAATGCCATGACCACAGCAACGTTACGGACTATCGGGATGCTGGTGGCGATGCTCGTCACCGCCGGCGTGGCTGTCGCTGAGGACCCGTCGGCCCAGCCGATCAAGAGCGTCGACGTCCGGCACACCGCCACCCCGCCGCGGATCGACGGCGTCATCGAAGATCTTTGGCAGTCGGCGGACTCGGCCACCGGCTTCGTGCAGAAGCAGCCGTACGAGAAGACCGAGCCCACCGAGCGGACGGTGGTCTACTTGCTTCAGGACGAGGAGAACCTGTACGTAGCGTTCCGTTGTCATGCGGTGAAGAATCCGCCCACCGCCAACTTCACCAAGGACGAGGACTACGTCTCCATCGGTTTCGACCCGTTCGGAAGCAAAACCTCGGGGTATTTCTTCCAGGTGTTCGGCAGCGGCCTCTTCTGGGACGGGCTGATCCTCGATAACGGTAGCGGCATGGACCTGACCTGGGAGGGTGTGTGGTCCCGGGCCGTGAAGATGTACCCCGACCGGATGGAGGTGGAGATGAAGATCCCCTTCAAGACCATTCGGTACAAGAAGGGGCTGACGGAGTGGGGGCTCCAGTTCCGCCGGCACATCGCCGTCAACTTCGAGGACGACTACTGGACCGAGGTCTCCGAAAAGGACGACGATCTAGTCTCGCGATGGGGCACGGCCCGCGGTATCGCCGCCAAGTCGTTCGGATACTACTTCGAGCTCTATCCCGAGGGGTTTGTTCGCTACGAAGACTACCGGGGAACGAAAGCCGAGACGAAACCGAAGGGCAGCCTGAACCTCAAGTGGGATCTGACCTCGCAGACCTCATTGAATGCCACCGCCTATCCCGACTTCGCGCAGATCGAGTCGGATCCGTTCTCGGTGAACCTGTCTCGTTACCCAATCTACCTGGCGGAGCAGCGCCCGTTCTTTGTGGATGGGAGGGAGATTTTCCGCTTCTCGGAGCTTCACACCGGGGCGTTCCAGTCGCTGAATCTCTTTTACTCGAGGCGGGTCGGCCGGTCGGTCGACGGCGAGGCGGTTCCGATCATCGGTGGGGTCAAGCTCACCCACAAGGCAGAGGACTGGAACGTCGGTGCGCTGGGCGCCTACACCGACTCTTATCGGGACGATGCGGAGGGGATTCACGAGCCGCATCGGGGCTTTGGTGTGCTCCGCGTCCAGCGACGGGTGCTCGGCAATTCGGAGGTCGGTCTGCTGGCCAGCGGCGTGAGTGCGAGCGGGCGCGACCGCGAAAACCTTTCGGGCCGGTGGGAGTACAACTACGCGATCGGAACGGAGGCGGCGCTCCGTCGTGGTTCCAGCCAACTGCTCCTTCAGGGCGCGATGAGCAACCGCAACGACAAGAAAGGATGGGCGGTTTCGTCGGGCTATCGGGGCTACGTCGGCAGGTTTCTCACGATGGGTACCTACGAGGCGGTCGGCGACTCGTTCGATGTTGGGGATATCGGTTTCGCGCCCTGGGCCGGCCGGCAGCGGGCGATCTTGGGCACCGGGCCGGTCTGGACGTTCAAGCACGGCGCCGTCCGCAACCTCTACACCACGGTTGGAATCGCGCGCATGCGTGACCCCGGGAGCCCGCGTTGGGCGACCCTGGGCACCGTCTCGATCAATCCGAACCTGCGCTCCAACTGGGGATGCAACCTGGACGCCAACGTCGGGCGGAACTACGAATACGACCCCGCGAAGAATGCCTATGTGGGCTATGCGTACAAGGACATCAGCTATGGCATCTTTGGCGTCCTTCTGGGCAACAACCTCAACGCCGGCTGCAACTATGCCTACAGCTACAACTACCAGCGCCAATACCTGGCCTGGCAAGGATCGAACTACTTCACGTTCAGCTACTCCTTTGCCTCGCCCGTGAGCACGACGCTCAACTCCAACCTCTGGATGGAGTGGAACCCCGACAAGCAGGTGGTCGCCACGATTCCGAGGTTCCGGCCCCGCATCGACTACCGGATCACGGCCTACATGACCCTCTCGGTGTTCGACGAGATGGTGGGATACGCGGAGAAGACGCGGCTCGCGAAGTCCCGGCTCCAGTCCAATCGCGTGGGGATGCTCTACACCTGGAACTTCGCCCCCAAGAGCTGGGTCTACTTCGCCATCAATGAATACGGCGCCATCGAGGCCACCGATCGCCCCGGCGGTCTGGTCAGAGAGGAGATGAAGCAGCAGTACGCCATCAGCGCCGTGAAGCTGAAGTACCTTCTCTACTTCTAACCCGCCATTGTGTACATCGGCGGTCGTCTCGGACCGGTGCGCAGGGCAGGGAAGGGCCGGTTCCCCCGGGACCCGGCTTTTCCCTGCGCCGGTTCAACGGGCCGCTCCGCGTTTCTGAAGTGGCAGTTCGCCTGTCTTCACCGGGAGGACCGGCTGGCTGGCGCGCCGCTCTTTGCGACCTTCACCTATCCGCTGATCTCCGAGGAGTAACCAGCCGCCCCTTCTTTGACATGTGAGCGGGCGGCAGGGACCCTTGCCAAGTCCGGGCCCGACCGGCAAACTCCCCTTGGCCCCGATCGAAGGGGTTCGCCCGGCACGAGATCGCCCCGGAGCGGACGCCGATCCCAAGCCCAGCCACCTGGGGGACACGAAGTGACAAAGCGCCAATCCGGCGACGACGCCTGCAAGTGCCAAGCCTCGCCGGCCTCCCTCCGGCTTCCGGACCGCTGGGTTCTTAGCTGCACCCTCCTTGCCTTCCTGCTTCGCCTAGCCAACGTTCTTGCGCAGCGGGCCAACCCGTTCTCCTCTTACTTGCCTGTGGACCAGGGCGCCTATGACCGTTGGGCGCAGCGGATCGCCGCGGGGGAGTGGCTGGGTCGCAGCGTCTTCTACCAAGACCCGCTCTACCCGTACTTCCTGGGAGTTCTCTACGCGACGATCGGCCGGCATCTGGCGGTGGTCATGGTGTTGCAGGGGCTTCTCGGGGCGCTGAATGTGCCGCTGCTCTGGGCCATCGCGACCCGGCTCTGGGGCGCTCGCGCGGGCCGGATTGCCGCCCTGCTGGCGGCCCTCTATGCGCCGTTCGTCTTCTACGAAGGGTTGGCGCTGAAGACCTTCCTGGAAGTGCTCTTCCTGAACGCCGCAGTGCTGGCGACGCTCTGGGCGGGAGAGGCGGCGCACCGTGAGACGGCACCCGGGTCCCGAGTGACCCGCTTCGGTCTTCTCGCGGGTGCGCTGCTCGGTATCGGCGCGCTTGCGCGGGCGAACTTCCTCCTCCTGGCGCCGATTCTCGCCGCGTGCGTGCTCTGGCCAGGGCATGGGCGCGACGCGTTGGCGCCGAAAGAAGACGGGGCCGGTCGACGGGGGAGTGGTCCGGTGCCCGGCCGGCAGGGAGGCCGTCCGGCGTCCGGTGACCGCCGGCGCCTGTTCGTGGGTTGGCCCAAGCCGTCGCCGCGGGCGTGGAGAGGCGCCGCGGCCGTGGGTGCCGGGCTGCTCGTCGTCCTCTTGCCGGTGCTGATCCGCAACCGGATCGTCGGCCGCGATTGGGTACTCACCACCTCGCAGGCGGGGCAGAACTTCTACATCGGGAACCATGCCGGGAACGCACGCGGCGTCTACCAGCCGCCCGCGTTCCTGCGTCCCGACCCGCAGCACGAGGAGGAGGATTTCCGGCGCGAGGCGGAGCGGCGTCTGGGGCGCTCCTTGAAGCCGTCGGAAGTCTCGGCCTATTGGTCGCGCGAGGCGTGGCGCTACGTCGGGGCGCACCCGGGGCGGTTCCTCGGCCTCAGCGCGACCCGTCTCGGCCTGCTGCTCCACCGGCACGAGGTCCCCGACAACGAGGACTTCCGCTTCTGGGCGCGCTACTCGCCGTGGTTGCGGTTCAACCCGGTGCGCTGGGATCTGCTCGGTCCGCTGGCGGTCGCCGGCCTGGCGCTCGGCTGGCGCCACCGGCGGCGGCTCTGGCTCCTGTACGCGCTCTCTGCCGTCTACCTGGTCTCGGTGGCGGCGTTCTTTGTCTTCGGGCGCTACCGTTTGCCCGCGGTCTCGCTGCTTCTCGTCTTTGCCGCGGGGGCGGTCGAGGCCGGGTTCGCCGCGTGGAAGGGTCGAGATCGCCGGCGACTTCTGGTCGGCGTGGTGGCGCTGCTCGCCGGCATCGCGCTGGTCCATCACCCGAGCAAAGAGGAAGAGGCCGTGATGACGCCGGCGATGTACACCAACCTGGGCGCGGCCTACCTCGCCGAGGGAAAGGTGGACGAGGCGTTGGCGGCGCAACGGGAAGCAGTGAAACTGGCGCCGGGTTCGACCGAGACGCACTACAACCTCGGGATCGCCCTGTACAGGGCCGGCCGCCTCGACGACGCGATCGCCGAGTTTCGCGGGGTCATCACGCTGAACGCGGACTATGCCGAGGCCTGGTCGTACCTGGGAAACCTGCTCGTGGAGAAAGGGGACATCGCCGGGGCCGTCACCGCTCACCGGCGCGCTCGGGCGCTGCAGCCAGAGCGTGGCATCCACCTGCTAAATCTGGCGCGAATCCTGGGCCAGGCCGGGCGCGGCGCCGAGGCGGCCGCCGTTCTCGACACGCTCGACGCGGTGCGAGATCCGCTGTACACACCGGAAGGGCGCGTCATCCGGGCGATGCTTCTCGCGAGCAGCGGGCGCACGGCCGAAGCGATCGCGATCGTGCGCGAGTACCTCCGGGCCCACCCCGACGCTCCCTCACGGCCGCAGGTCGAGGCGATGCTGCGGGGGTGGGAAGGGGCAGGTTCCCGCGGGGGCCCGCGGTAGAAGCGTGCCGTCCGGCTCCGGCACCCGATGAGCCGGCGCCGCCCCGGGACGTCGCAAGAGCGACCGTGCCGCGGTCATACGCCTGGCATCGTTGAAACGCTCCTGCAGGCCGTGCCGCCGGTTGGGCCACCCTGAACCAGGATCTCGAGGGGAGGCGACGTGCGCGTACTCGTCACTGGAGCGACCGGGTACATCGGTGGACGGCTCGTGCCGCGGCTCATCGAGCAGGGGCGCACTGGGCGCTGCGTCGCGCGCCGCTCCGACCGTCTGGCCGGCCGGCGAGACCTTTCGCGAGATCGACCGGCTGATGGCCACTAGCTTCGGCGTGGCGGCCGCGGCCGCCGGCGTGAAGCGGATCATCTATCTCGGCGGCCTCGGCGATCCCGACGAGGTGGCCAGCACTCACCTGGTGTCCCGGCACGAGGTCGGGCGGGCTCTGGCGTCCGGGGGCGTGCCGATCGGCGTGCGTGACGTGCTCGACTACCTGCTGCAGGCGCTGGATCACCCGGGGGCGTCCGGGGTGTACGAGATCGGCGGCCCCGATCTGCTCACCTACCGGGAGATGATGGTGGGCTATGCGAAAGCGCGCGGGCTGCGGCGCTGGATTCTGTCCGCCCGTGTGCCCTTCCCCGAGTTGAGCGCCCGGTTCGTCGATCTGTTGACACCCGTGCCGTATCGAATCGTGCACCCTCTGATCGAGAGCCTGCGGACCGACACCGTCGTCACCAACGACCGTGCCCGCCGCGACTTCTCGGTGCAGACGGCCGGGTATCACCTGGCGATGGAGCATGCGCCGCAGCGCCTGGCCAGCGATGACGTGGCAACGACCTGGGCCTCGAGCCTGGCGAGCTTCAGCGACCACCTGCCCGAAGGCCGCCCGCTCGATGTCCACGAAGGCATGCTCGTCGATCGCTACCGCTGCTCGGTGAAGGTGGCGCCCGACGTGGTCTTCGACGTGATCTGCTCGCTTGGCGGCGACGCGGGCTGGCCGGCGGGGAACTGGCTTTGGCAACTCCGCGGCGCCATGGACCGCGTTGTCGGCGGCGTCGGCATGCGGCGCGGGCGGCGGCACCCGCGCGATCTGCAGCTCGGCGAGCCGGTGGATTTCTGGCGGGTGGAGGCGCTCGAAGCCCCGCACCTGCTGCGCCTGCGGGCGGAGATGAAGATGCCCGGCGATGCCTGGCTGCAGTTCGAGGTGCTACCGGATCCCGCCGGGTCGCGCGTCGAGCAGACCGCCTTCTACGAACCGCGCGGGTTCGTCGGCTACGCCTACTGGTGGGCGGTGCAACCGTTCCATCGCTTCATCTTCCCGGGGATGATCCGGGCCGTGGCCCGGCGATCCGAAGCGCTTTCAGGGGACAACGGCGAGGATCCGGCGTCGCGGGATGCGCGTCCGATCTGACGGCGGGTTCAAGGTCACACGTCCTGATCCCGAAAGCCCGAAGCTCTACTTTGCCGGCGCCGGACAAGACCCGGCCCCCAATCCCCGTCACCGGCCAGGCGAACTCTGAGCCCAGCGAGAGCCACGGCCCGGAGGCTGCATTCGCCCGCCACCGTCCCGGGCGCAGCCGCGCCACGGCCCGGTTCGCCGCTCTGACTCGAACACCCGCCGGGCATCCCCGCCGGCGATGCTGGCGCATGCGCGGACATCTCGGGCGAGCCAGGAGCTGGATCGTCCCAAGGGCGGATCGTTTCGTGCATGCGCCAGTGCGAACATTTACAAAGTGAAATGCGATCGTGCATGGATGGACGCCGTGTCCCCCAACGCCGCCCGGAGGGAACAACGACCAGGCTCAACGCCCGCACCGGCGAGCGCGCCCGCGCACGCGGGTGTTCGAAAACCAGCAGGGTGATCGCGCAAACGGCACGCGCCGTTTGAAAATGTCGTCCGAGCCTCCGCAAGCGGCGCGCACCGGTATGAGAGCCCGCCCGAGGCTTTGCCCGAACGCACACCTCGGTCCGAAAAGTGGCTGGGCCTGCGCACGATCGCGCGACCCACCGCACGATCACTTTCGTCCTTGGAAAGAGCCGATCGGCCGCGCGCACAATCGCATTTCATCTTTTGAATCTCCACCGAGCCGCATCGAGGACGCAATCGGCCGTCCTCTCGCTGGGACCGGCTGCCGTCAGGCGGAGCCCGTTTCTATCGACTTCTGCCGGCGCCCATTCTGGCCGTACGGGTGTTCTGGCCGGGGCCCGGGCGGGAGGTGTCGAGATTGAAGGACGGCGAAGCGGGTCCGCGGGGGAGTGGTCCGGTGCCTGGCAGCCATCGGCGCCCGGCGCCGGGGGGGCCAGGCTCTCGCCATGTCGTGTTCGAGCGTGGGATTGCCCCGCTCGGCGATCGTGGAGGGGCTACGCCGACTCCCGCTGGATCTCGCCCGGAAATCGGGTCAGAACAAATCGGGTGAGGTCCAGGCGGGCGCGGGCATGGTCGATTTCGATTCCCGTCACAGAGCCATCCGCGTCGTAGTCGACGACGACTCCGTCCGCGATCTCGTCGGTGTCAGCGCTGGGCTTCTCGGAGAGATCGATGTACAGGGTGTCTGTGTCGGGGAAGTACGTGATCTTCATGGCTTGAACCTCCGATCCGGGAAGGCCGTCATGATTGTGGTCCCATCGGCCAAAGTTACCACCCGGAGAGTACGTCCCCCAATCTCGGGCAGAACTGCCCAGAAGCGGATGCGGCCATCCGGCTGGATCTCTCGGCGAATCGGATCCTCGATGACCCGGATGCACCATTCCGGTCGGAGGTCCCGGCGCTTGAGATTGAGGACGAAAAGGCAACGAGCGGTGAACTGGTGTTCGGCCATCGTAGCCTTCGGGATGACCCACTCGACTGCTTCTCCGCCGGCCTGACCGGCGTGACGGAGAACCGTCCTGCGAGCGTCACCAGAGATATGTCGAGCCAGTCCTGTGCCGCCGGCGTGCTTGTGCCCGGCGCCCGCGGGCGAGGCGCCGCGAGCACGGGGGCGGGGCGAGCCGCGGGGGGCCGGGGGCAACGGTCCGACCTGACGGCCTGCTCAACCCGTCGGTTCCGGTGGCACCGGTCGATGCGGTGGACGCCTTCGACAGACGCGTCTTCGACGCGCGTGCCTTCGCTCAGGGATCACCGGCGATCTTCGGGTGGATCTGCGGCGTTCCCTGGGCGCTCGTTCGCCGCCGGCCCCTCTTTCGGCGCCCCCAGCCAGCCGCGTCGCCGGAACAACACCAGCATCGTGACTCCCAGCGCGAACATGAAGAGCAGCGCCGCCGGGTAGCCCCACTTCCAGCGCAGCTCCGGCATGTTGAACGGGGACGAGCTCGGGTCGTAGTTCATTCCCCAGAGTCCGGCGAGGAAGGTCAGCGGTATGAAGATCGTCGAGATCACGGTGAGCAGCCGCATCGTTTCGTTCGTTCGTTGCCCGAGGCTCGAGAGGTAGATGTCAGTGAGCCCGGCCGCCAGCTCGCGGAAGGTCTCCACCAGGTCCATGATCTGCACCGTGTGATCATAGCAATCGCGCAAGAAGACCCGGGTTTCGTCGCGGATCACCGGGTGCGGATCTCGCACGAGGGCGTTCACCGCGTCGCGCAGCGGCCACACCGCGCGGCGCAGCATCAACAGATCGCTGCGGATGTCGTGGATGCGGCGCACCGCCTGCGGCCCGGGCCGGCTGAAGACCTCGATCTCCGCCTCCTCCAGCCGGGTGCCGCACTCCTCGATCACCGGGAAGTAGGCGTCGATGACCGCGTCGAGCAGCGCATAGGCGAGGAAGTCGGCGCCGCGTTCGCGGATCGACCCGCCGCGGCGCAAACGTTCGCGCACCGGATCGAGACAGTCGCCGGGCACCTGCTGGAAGCTGAGAAGAAGGCCGGGGCCGAAGAAGAGGCTGAACTGCTCGGCCTGCAGCACGCCTCCCTGCAGGCTGAACATGCGCGAGACCACGAAGATGTGATCCCCGTACGGCTCGACCTTCGCCCGCTGGTAGGTGTTGAGGATGTCCTCCTGGGCCAGCGGGTGGAGGTGGAAGATCTCGCCGAGCTTCCGCACCGTCTCGGCGTCGGAGAGGGCGTCGATGTCGATCCAGGTGACCGGCTGCCGCTCGAGCAGCGCGGGCAGTTCCTCGACGCGTGCGGGGGTGTGCTCCTCAATCCTTTCAGGCCCGTAGCCGATGACACGAATCGTCGGCGGGTGCGCCCCGGTTGCGCCGACGAGCGTGCCGGGCGCGGAGCCGGGCGGTGGGCGTTTCTTTGTGCGGTACTTGCGGCCGGCGTGTTTGCGGAGTTGGGTGCTCATGGTCAGGCCCCCTTTCGTCGATGCAGCGTAGCATCGCGCGAGCGGAGATGCAGACTCGGGGGGAAACGAAGAGGCCGACGCGAAGGGCGACGGCCTCGACATTTTCGTACCGGCCGCGTGCAGGCCGGGGTGAGCGTCCTAGCGGCGGCGCCGCCGGAGGCCGACCCCGAACGCCCCGATCATGACCGTGCCGAAAAGAACCAGGGCGCCGGGCTCCGGGACGTCCTCGGGGGTGCTGGCGCCGGCATCATGGGAGAACGGGGCTGTCACGTATTTCTCGCTCCCATTTCTGCCCGCGACGTGATTGTAGGTGTCAAAATGGAGGCCGCCCGTGAACCCCGTGACAGCAACCTCGTAGACGTTGATTTGGCCCAAATCGGGAAACGCGGTCGGGAACGGAAGATCTCCGTTGAAATCGCCGATCTTGGAGTCCGTCGACGTGAAATCACCCAGGAAGTACTTCCGGAAACTATGGCCAACCCCATAAACGCCGTGCCCCGGCAGACTGCTGCCATCGCCGGTGACGGGTGCGATGCCGTCAGCGAAGCTCTGGTAGGCAGGGTTCCCGGGGGTCGACAGGTCTTGGATCCTGGTCGTCCGCTTACCCGTGAGGGTGAGCGCGCCTGTGTCGCCCGTGTTGTAGGCAACAGCCAGCTTCACGTCGAAAATCGTACCATAGTGGCCGACGTCCCCGATAACCCACAGATCGAAGGTCGGGGCCGTAACCTGCCAAGTCTCGGTGACAGTGTCCCAGGAGGCCCCGTCGATATAAAGCTGCAGCGCCGGAATCGCTCCGGCCGGTCCAGCGAAGCCGCTGGCCAATGCCAGCAGCGCCAATGTGCCTAAGATGCGAATTCTCATGGTGTCTCTCTCTCTCCGTCCGCCGCCCCGTGACACGGCAATTCCGCTCTCGGAGGCCAGACTCCCATCAGGTAGCGGCAATCTTCGCGCCGCTATCGTTGATTTCATGTCCTTCCACATAACATGTTGTATGGCGTAGTACTGCGTGATGGCTCGCTCGTTCGACTCTTGTTGAGGGGGCGAGCTTTGTTACCCCCGGGCTTCTATCGTCCCGGTCTCGGGGGTGGCTCAGGGTTAAACAGCTTGAATCTCAACGAATTAGCACGACGATCAGGTGTCGGTTCGTCCGACAGTTGCCATGTTCAGTCCACACAACAAGATAGAGGGACAAGCAGGGAAGCACCCGGCTGGCGACCCCGTTGAAGAAAGAAGAGGGCGGGCAGCGGACATCGATGCGGAACCGGGGCGTCCCCGTTGTGCATGGTCGCGCCGGTTCCGCGAGCCCTGCGGGCCTCGGTCGGCCCGGCGACTCACCCCTCGATCTTCCTCCGCAAGTGGTCCTTCAAGTCCGCGATGTTGATCCGCTCCTGCAGCAGCGTGTCCCGCTCGCGGACGGTCACCGACTGGTTGGCGAGTGTCTCCGAGTCGACCGTCATGCAGAACGGTGTGCCGACCTCGTCCATGCGCCGGTAACGCCGCCCGACCGCGCCGCTCTCGTCGTAGAAGACCTCCATGTGCGGGCGCAGTTCGGCCACGATCTGGTGGGCGATCTCGGGTAGGCCATCCTTCTTGACGAGAGGGAAGACCGCCGCCTTGATCGGGGCCAGCAGCGGGTGGAGCGCCAGCGAAACGCGAACCTCGCCCTCCTGCTCGTCCTCGCGGTAGGCATCGACGAGGAAAGTGAGGAGCGACCGGTCGCAGCCGGCCGAGGTCTCGACGATGTAGGGGAGATACTTCTCCTTGGTCGCCTCGTCGAAGTACTCGAGTTTCTTGCCGGAGAACTTCTGGTGCTGCCCGAGGTCGAAGTCGCTGCGGTTGTGGATCCCCTCGAGCTCCTGCCAGCCGAACGGGAACTCGTACTCGATGTCGTAGGCGGCCTTTGCGTAGTGGGCCAGTTCCTTCCCCTCGTGGGTGTGGAAACGGAGCTTCTCGGGCCGGATGCCGTGGTCGTGGTACCACTGCATGCGCACGCCCTTCCAGTGTTCCAGCCACTCCATGTCGGTGCCGGGCTTGACGAAGAACTGCATCTCCATCTGCTCGAACTCGCGGGTGCGGAAGATGAAGTTTCCGGGGGTGATCTCGTTGCGAAACGCCTTGCCGATCTGGGCGATGCCGAAGGGAACCTTCTGCCGCGAGGAGACGCGCACGTTGTCGAAGTTGACATAGATCCCTTGCGCGGTCTCGGGGCGCAGGTAGACGACCGACGCGTCCTCCTCCACCGGTCCCATGAACGTCTTGAACATCAGGTTGAAGAGGCGGGGCTCGGTGAGCTCGCACTCGTGATGCTCACCGGGATGCTTGCTCGGTTTCTTGGGGCACTGGACCATGTCCAGCTTGTCGGCCCGGAAGCGCGCCTTGCAGGTCTTGCAGTCGACCAGCGGGTCGGTGAAGTTCTCGACGTGGCCGGACGCCTCCCAGACGCGCGGGTGCATGAGGATGGCGGCGTCGAGCCCCTCGATGTCGTCGCGCATCTGCGTCATCGCCTTCCACCAGGCGCGCTTCACGTTGTTCTTCATCCGTGAGCCGAGCGGACCGTAGTCCCAGCAGGAGTTGATGCCGCCGTAGATTTCGCTCGACGGGAATACGAAGCCGCGCCGCTTGGCGAGGCTGACGATCTTGTCCATGACGTTGTCCATGCATCCCCCGTGTTCGGCCGACCCGTCGCCCGCTGCCTTGGTGTCGCGTGAAGGAGTCGGGACGGCCCGTGTCCAAACTGGTAGATTGTTGGGAGACTGTACCCGCTGGGCGGGGCGGATCTCAACGGGGAAGGTCGGCGCTGGGATTCGGAGGCGTCGGGCATCGGGCATCGGGCCGTAATTCGTGGCCTTCAGGGACTGCTCGACGCCCTCCGGCCTGAAGCCCGAAGCCAGCGCGCACAGGCGAGAAGGGGGGACCGATGGCGGGAGGCGGGGTGGCGAAGGGCACGGGCGGAAACGAGCACGCCGACGAGATGCTGGCTTTCGCCCTTCATGTGGCGCGCGAGGCGGGGGACCTCCTTCTCGATGGGTACGCGAAGGTCGAGCGGGGCGAGGTTGACTACAAAGGCTGGCGCAACCTGGTCACCAAATACGACCTAGCGTCGGAGCGGCTGGTCATCGACCGGATCCGCGCCACCTGGCCCGGGCACGCTATCCTCGCCGAGGAGGGGGGCGCCCGCGAGGGGACCGCGCCCTACCGCTGGATCATCGACCCGCTGGACGGGACCACAAACTTCGTCCATCGCCACCCGTTCTTCTGTGTCTCGATTGGCCTCGAAGACGAAGAGGGAATTCTCCTCGGCGTTGTCCACGCGCCGCGGCTGCGCGAGACATTTGCGGCCGTGCGCGGCCGCGGAGGGTCCGCCGATGGTGCTCACCCGCTCCAGGTGTCCCACGATGCCGATCTAGGGCACGCCCTCCTCGCCAGTGGCTTCGCCTATCGCCAGGGCGAGGTCGGAAACACCAACCTCGACAACTGGGCGAGGTTGAGCCTCGAGACCCGCGGCCTGCGCCGCTGCGGTTCCGCGGCCCTCGACCTCGCCTATGTCGCGGCCGGTCGCTACGACGGCTACTGGGAGCTCGCGCTGAGCCCGTGGGATGTCGCGGCGGGGGCGCTTCTCGTGTCCGAGGCTGGGGGGCGAGTCACCGACGCCCGCGGGGGTGATGATTGGCTCCAAGGTGGGTCGATCGTCGCGACCAACGGGCCGCTCCACGAGGCGATTCTCTCGCGGCTGTCGGTAGACTGAGCATCTCGCCGCCAGCGCGATCCGACCCGGTTTCGATGCGAACCCCACTTGCATGGCGGCGGTTTCGCCTCACCTGCTCGTGCTGAAGCAATGGTTGTGCTACCGCTACGGCGCGCTATCTCTGATGCGTGCTCATCCGGGCTCCGCCGTTCGTGAGCCGGTGGACAACCTGGCACCATTGTCGCCCGCGCGGTTCGGCGGCGACTACGCGGACGGCGCCGCCTCGCTGCACTGCCTGCCGAGAGCAGCATCACGATCCACTGAGCCGATCCCGGACCGACTATGGTATCCTTAGTCCTGTGGGGGCGGAAATGCGAACGCCCGGCCCTGCCGTCTGGTGCCCCAGAGAAGGAGTTACCATGTTGCGATCCTGGTGCGGGGCGGCGGCAGCGGTCCTGTCCACTCTACTCGGTATCTTGGCGCCTGCCCCGGGCCCGGCGGTGGCTGCGGTGGCTCCCGCCCCGGCTGTTTCTTCGGCCTCAACCCGTTCTGGTGCTGTGGCTTCAGCCCCAGCGCCTACCCCAGTTCCGGCTCCGGCGCCATCCGCCAAGACCGGTGCCTATTGGGTCTTCTTCGCCGACCGCGGACCCACCCCGCCCACCCCCAAAGACTGGCTCGCCGTCGCCGAACGGATTCCCGCCGAGTCCTGGGCCTCACGAGAGGCCGGGCCTTCGGGCGCAGTTCCCGACGAGCGCGACCTGCCGCTCCGTCAGTCGTACGTTGACCGGATCGCAACTCTGGGGTGCATTCGCCACCAGACCCGCTGGTTGAACGGCGTGAGTGCTGACCTGTCTGCGGAGGCGGTCGCGGCCGTGCGTGCCCTCCCGTTCGTCCGCGAAGTGCGCCCGGTGGCGCGGGGCGAGCGGCAGAGCCTCGGCCCGGCATTCGCTCCTGACGGAACGCCCCTCGGCCGGACCCTCGCAGACAAGAGCTCGACCCGCGGGCCGGACCCGTACGGGCCCTCGTACGGCCAGCTCCTGGAGATCCAAGTCCCGGCTGTTCATGCTCTCGGCTATACCGGCAATCGAGTCCGTATGATGATGTTAGATACAGGGTTTCGCAAAGATCATCATGCGTTTTCGAGTGCCAGGATTCTGGGTGAGCGAGACTTCGTGTTCCACGACGGGAACACCCAAAACGAGGCGGTCGACGTTTCCGGACAGCAGACCCACGGGACCGGCACCTGGGCGGCGCATGGCGGCTATGACCCCGGCCACATCGTCGGCCCGGCGTACGGCGCTGAGTTTGTTCTCGCCAAGACGGAGGACATTCGTTCCGAGACGCAGGTCGAGGAGGACAACTATGTCGCCGCTCTTGAGTGGGCCGACTCCCTCGGGGTGCGGGTGACCAGTGCCAGCCTCGCGTACACCTGCTTTGACGACGGTTTCTGCTACAACTACCCGCTGAAGGACGGCGACACGCCCGTGATTTCCCGCGCCATCGACATCGCCTCGGCCCGCGGGATCCTCTGTGTCAACTCGGCGGGGAACGAAGGCTACCAAGGACCGATGAGCCTCGGGACACCGGCTGACGCCGACAGCGTGCTTTCGGTGGGGGCCGTGGACAGCTTGAATGTCATCGCCTCCTTCTCCTCACGCGGACCGAGTGACGATGGCCGGACCAAGCCCGAGGTTGTGGCCCGGGGCGTCCGGACCTGGTGGGCTGACGCGAGCGCGGTCGATACCTACGGGTCGGCCAGCGGGACCTCGCTGTCCTGTCCGCTGGTAAGTGGTGTCGCCGTGCTTCTGGCTGAGGCGCACCCTGAGTGGAGCAACATGCAGATCCGCTCGGCGATGATGAACACTGCCGATCGCCACCTCACACCCGGCAACGACTACGGATGGGGTCGCATCAACGCCGTGGCGGCGATGAACTCCTCTCCGGTCCTCTACCCGCTGCCTTTTGACTTGGTGAGCCCGGACCGGAATGCACTGCTGTATCCGTGGCCGATTTCCTTCCGTTGGCGGCGGACGGTCGACGGGGACTCGCCGGTGCCGGTGACTTACCAGCTACACATCTGGAAGTTTCCGAGCGGCGCGGAGTGGACCTACCCCACCGGGACTGACACGACGCTGACGCTCGCTTCGCTGGATCAGGACTCATACTACAAGTGGGAGGTTTTCGCCGAGGACGCCCCCGGTCACCGGCGCCTCTCGCGCGAAACCCGCACCTTCTTCACGCAAGAAGTCACGGGGATCCAGCCGGTGACAGGTGCCGCTTCCTCCACACGCCTCGACCTGCGCGTGGGACCCAACCCGTTCGCGGGAGAGGTTCGGTTCGCGCCGGTGTTGGCGAGCAGGGGATCAGGCATTGCGGACGTCCCGGGGGCGAGCTGGTCCTGGGCGATCTACGATCCACAGGGACGGCGGCTGGCCATGGCGCGTCAGGCGCTGCCGCTGGATCACGGAGATGCCTGGGACGGTACGGACGCTGCGGGGCGCGTGGTGCCGGCGGGGGTGTACTACCTGGAGGCCGCCTCGGGGTCGTTCACCTCACGGCGTCTGCTGGTCCGGATGCGGTAAGACTCCACGCTCTGGTCCTGCGTTCGCGGCGGCAACCTACCTGAGAGGGGAGGTGGCCGGTCGTGTGAGGCCTCCGGTGATGGCCGCATGAACGGCGGCAAGAGCTCCGGCGTCACATGCCTGAGATCATGGTTGCGGAGTGGCTTCAGACATCAGGCCTCTGGCTTCGGGCTTGCTCACGCTCTTGACTATATGCCCAATCCGCCATATGCTATCCCCATGACGCCGACGAAATCGCAAGCCATGACCCTCTCCAGCAAGGATGTCTATCGTCGGCACGCCCGACTCCTCAAGTTGCTGGCCCACGAGACCCGCCTCATGATCGTGGACCGGCTGAGTCGGGGTGAGTGTACGGCTGGAGAGCTGGTCGAGATGATCGCGGCGGATCAGACCACCGTCTCCAAGCATCTCGCTCTGCTGCGGGCCCACGGGATCGTAGAGGACCGGCGGGATGGGAACAGCGTCATCTACCGGCTGCTCACGCCGTGCATCATGAGTTTCTTTGGGTGTGCGGCGTCGGTTCTGAAGGAACGGCGCGGAGGAAGGCGATTGGAAAGAGGGGAACGGACTGCCGAGGACAAGCGGTGAAGGCCGCGGCGACGCGGTGGGCAGGGAGGTTACGATGTTGATCCAGGTGCTGGGCCCGGGATGTATGAAGTGCAAGAAGACCGCCGAGCATGTGCAGCAGGCGGTCGCCGAGAGCGGCTCGGATGCGCTTGTAGAGAAGATCGAGCAGATCGAGCGGATCATGGCGTTCGGCGTGATGATCACGCCCGCGCTGGTGATCGACGGCGCGGTCCGGATCGCCGGCCGCGTTCCGAGTGTCGAGGAGATCAAGAAGATCATTGCCGCCGCTGCCCAGGGTGGCACGGCCCCCGCAGTGGGCACAGCGGGCGATACAGTGGAAGGGGATCGGGCATGAAAGCCTCTTCTCCATGCGGGCACGGCCGGGGCGCGTCCCGCAACGAGGGCGATCGCGCAACCCGTTTGCCGCCCCTGCTTGGGCGCCGACTCATGCGCTTGCTCTTGTCTTTGCTGATCCTCGGCGTCGTTGCGGGTTGCTCCGGCGAGCGGAAGAGCACCGCCGGCGGCGCCGCCTCCGGAAAGGCAGCGGTACCGCCGGGTGAGGCCCTGCCCGGGGATGCCGGGTCGGTACCGGTGAGAGCCTCCGACGGCACGCCACTGCCGCGCCTCGTTGAACTGGGCGGCGAGAAGTGCATTCCCTGTCGGCAGATGGCTCCGATCCTGGAAGAGGTGGGCAAGGCCTACGCCGGGCGGCTCGTCGTCGAGAAGCTGGATGTGCAGAAGGATCCCGCCCTTGGGCGCCGTTGGAAGGTCCGCGTGATCCCCACCCAGGTCTTTCTCGACGCCCAGGGAAAGGAGATCGCGCGCCACGAGGGGTTTCTCGAGCGCGACGCGATCTCGGCCCAGCTCTCTCTCATGGGAGTGAAGGCGGGCGGCGCGGCTCGATGATCGGCGAGCTATTTGCAACTCTGACGAAGGCCGTCTCGGCCTCCGCACCGGTGGCGCTGGCCGGCGCATTCGCCTGGGGTGTGGTCAGCGTGCTCCTCAGCCCCTGCCACTTGGCCAGCATCCCACTCATCGTCGGCTTCCTTGGCGTGCAGCCCGGCATCGGCACAGGCCGCGCCTTCCGGCTTTCGCTCCTGTTCGCCGCGGGGATTCTGGTTACCATCGCGCTCCTCGGCGTGCTGACGGCGGCCTTCGGGCGGATGCTGGGCGACATCGGGCCGGTGGGGAACTGGGTCGTGGCCGCGATCTTCCTGGTGGTCGGGCTGCACTTGCTTGGAGTCATCCCGTTGCCGCTGGCCGCGCGTGGGCCATCGGCGGGGGCGCGGCGCGGCTACGTCGGCGCGCTCGTTCTCGGCCTTGTCTTCGGACTGGCGTTGGGCCCTTGCACCTTCGCTTTTCTGGCGCCGGTGCTTGGCGTGACGTTTCGTGTCGGCTCGAGCAATCCGGTGCTGGCGGTACTGCTCTTCACCGCCTACGGCGTCGGGCATTGTGCCGTCATCGTGGCGGCCGGGACGGCGGGGGCGCGAGTCCAGCGAATCCTTGACTGGGGGAACCACTCGCGGGCGGCGGCGTGGATGCGCCGGGGCTGCGGGGTTCTGATTCTTCTGGGTGGGGCGTGGATGGTGTGGACTTCGTTCTAGAGAACCGGCAAAGAGAGAAGGAGAGGGCGCCGATGATCACGAGATCGCAGTATGCCGATACCGTCCCGACACGGTGGATCGCCCCCGGCGTCCGGTGCGGAATTCTTCTGGGCGCGCTGCTCGGTGGCCTCTCCTACATAGTCCGACCGGTCCAGGCTGCCTCCTCCGACGCTGGATCATTCCCGGCCTTCCAGGTGGCTGCACGGGAGCAGGCGGCGCTTGTCGTCTCCGCGGGCGAGGATCCGGCTCGTTGGCCTGCGGCCGAAGTGCAAGCCCTAGCGATCGGGTGGAATGCAGCGGCTCTCGAGGCATCAAACACGCGCGTGACGGCGCAGCTCCTGCGAGAGCAGTGGGAGCTTCTGGTGAGCGGAGCAGCCGAGGCCTGGTCGCGCCTCGCACTGCTTACCGATTCGCCGTTGTCTGCCGACCAGCCGGCCGGTGTCGACAGGCTGGCAGGCGCCGACAATGCGCCTGTTGCCGGCAACTCGGCTGCCGCCGACACGATCGCGATCTTGGCCAGTGACGCCCGCGCTCTCGGCGACGACGCGGCGGCCATCCTTCCGGCGATCCGCGCGGCGGGCGGAGGGAAGCGGGCGGCGCTCCTCCTCACCACGTCGGTCGGCTGTGAGTGCACGATGCAGCGCGTGGCCCTGATGGAAGAAGTCTGGACGACGTTGACTGCCGGGGGGGCGGGAACCCCGAATCCTGCGCCTGCGATGCGGCCCATCGTCGCGATCGGGACGGATCGGTTCGTCGTCGGCGGCGCACCGAACCGTGACCTGCGTTCTCTCCTCGGTCGCTCCGACCTTGCCTCGTCCCCCGATCTCCCAGATGCTCTCGGGCTCGACCGCGTGCCCGGCTGGCTTCTCCTGGAGCCGGGCGGCGAAATCACCTTCCGCGTCGACGGTGGAGAGGGTGTCGCCGAGATCACGACCATGATCCGCCGGTGGCTCGGTGGTGAGGACCTTCACCGCTAGATCCCGGCCAGGCACGGAATGGAATCATGAGCGAACTGATCGACAACCGAGCTTGGCGGCTCGGCATCCAGAAGGGAATCATCAAGGATCTGCACGCAGAGGGGCGCCGGTCGCCGGCGTTCGGGATCGACTGACGACCCTGGTGCGTGCCGTCGATGCCAACGAGATCGCGGCCCTCGATCAGGAGCTGATGGCCGAGGGGATGCCGGCCGAGGAAGGGATGGAGATGTGCGACCTCCACTCGTCGGTCCTGGGCGAGACCCTGGAGGAGCCGCCGAAGCGCGAACTGCTCCCCGGGCACCCGGTCGACACCTTCCGGCGCGAGAACGAGGCGGCGGCGGCGCAGCGGATGCGCGAGTGCCGCGAACGCGCTTGTGGGGCTGCCGGACGCGCGTTGGACGAGGCCCTCCGGACTGAGATTCTGACTGCGCTTGACCTGCGCCTCGTCGGGACGACGGCAGGAGAGCCCGCGGCCGCGGCGTTGGAGGAGATGATCCGCAAGGAGAAATCGATCCTCCTGCCGATGTCGCTCGAAGCGCTTTCCTTCGCCCAGCTCCGCGGGCTCTTCGGCACCCTTCCGATGGACCTCACCTTCGTCCCGTTTCCTTCGGGTCTATCGGGACCAACGGGTCAGAATTTCATGATGTTGTGGAGCCGCCGATAGGCGTCGGGCCCGACGCAGAGGCTGAGGATCAGGTCTACCTCGCCCCGGTCCAGGTACAGCCCACCGCAGTTTTCGCACCGCTCCAGCTTCACGTTTTCGCCCTCGGACTCCTCCATCAGATCGCCGCACTTCGGGCAGATCATCCAGAACGGTTGGTCCGACTGTTCCAACTCGCGATCGTTCCGTTCGCGATCGAGTTCGTTGCGTCGGGCGCGGATTTCGTCCATGCGGTCGAAGAATCCAGCGGTTTCATCGAGGTCATCATCGGGCACCGCGGGAATTTCCTCGTCGAGATCGACGGCCGGGTCGAATCCGCCCGGGCTCGCCGGGCTCGGCTCCGCCTTCACCTGCTGCCTCTGCGTCGATTCCAGGTCGCGCATCTGCTCTCGCAGGTGCTCACGCAACCGGTCCGCTTCGGCCAGCGCGGAGTCAAGTTCCGCCCTCATCTGATTGCCTAGGTTCCGTAGTTCCGCCCTTTCCTGTTCAAGGACCTGGATTCTCCGGCGGGAGTCGTCGTCGCGAGAGGTCACCACCACCCGGGTCGGGGGAGCCGGCCGACGGGATGCCGCCGGCGACGGCTTCGGCGTGGGCTTGGTCGGCGTGGGCTTGGTCGGCGTGGGCTTGGTCGGCGCGGGCTTGGTCGGCGTGGGCTTGGTCGGCGCGGGCTTGGTCGGGGTGGCCTTGGTCCGCAGAGCCGGCTTCAGCGTCGCGGGGCGTGCCACTACCTTCTTCTTCACGGCCGGGGTTGCAGCGTGGCCCCGAGCGATCTTGGCCGGCGCGCCGCGGCCGGGCGATTTTCTTGCGGATGGAACGGTCTTGCTGCCGGTCTTGCGGTTGATCATGACGTCCTCCCCGTGGTCCCGCCCGTGGCGGGCTCCGACCGTTCCTCGATTCTCCAACACCGTGGACTCTCTGGGAAACGGATCACTGGGGTCCGGCCCCTCGGGATCGATCCTCCCTGCCTGGCGGTCGTTCGCGTCGCAGCGATCCCGGCCTCGTCCCGCGCGGCGAGACGAGTCTGGAACCGGGCGTCGGCGCGGGCCTGGACGCGCTCACTGAACCCATCCTTCTGTCCCCGGGCCTCGTACAGACCGTAGCCGAACCCCGCAAACGTTCCGAGGACCACGCCCCAACGAACCATGTCGTCACGGCTCTCCGACGGGACGACCAGGGTCAGGACGCCGCCGAGGAGCAAACCCGTGGCCCCGCCGTAGACGGCATTCTTGGCCACGATGAGGATTCGCTCGCCGCCCGCTTGTGCCGATGAGACGGACGGCCCGCTCGTCACCATGAGTGGCACTACCCAGAGGAGATGAGCCCACCGCCTGCGCCGGCGGTCTCCGCGTGTCATTCCGTGCCTCCTCTCCAGGCCGAGTCCGACCCAGGCTCTGCGGTCCCGGGCGGCACTATAGGATCGGAGCGGGGGCAAGTCAAACGCTACGCGCCCCTTCGGCCGCGTCTGCTTGGTTGCGCTCATCCGGACTCGCCTACGGGGGAGACTTCCGCCTTCCGTGCCCTAGGCTGGACGTCACCCTGATCGCATGGCCGTTGCCCCGGGCAGTTCTCCCATGCTATGGTACAGATCGTCAAAGCCGGATTCGCTGAGACAATTCGTTTCTCTGGATGAAGTTAGCAAGTCGGAGGACCCGTGGCCAGTCCGTTCGCCCACCTCCATGTCCACACCCACCTGAGTCTTCTCGACGGCGCGTGTCGGATCGACGAGCTTATGAACTCCGTGCAGCAGATGGGGATGGAGTCGGTGGCCATGACCGACCACGGCAACATGTTCGCCGCTGTCGAGTTCTACTCCGCCGCGCGCGAACGCGGGATTCGGCCCGTCCTCGGCCTGGAGGCCTATATTGCGCCTGGCTCTCGCCACGATCGCCAGGCTGCGAAGGGGGAGAAGAACCACCACCTGATTCTCCTTGCGCGGGATCGCTCCGGCTGGCTGAACCTGCTGCAGCTTTCCAGCAAGGCGTTTCTCGAAGGGTTCTACTACAGACCGCGCATCGACAAGGAACTACTCGCCGCGCACGCCGGGGGTCTGATCGGCATGTCGGCCTGCCTGAACGGTGAGGTGAATCGGCTGCTGCGCTACGAGCGTTACGATGAGGCGCGCGCCGCGGCCCACTTCTATCGCGACGTCTTCGCGGGCGACTTCTATCTTGAGCTGCAGGACCACGGCATTCCCGACGAAGCGGCGGTGAACCGGCGACTGATCGATCTCGCCCGCGAGACCGGGCTGCCGCTCGTCGCCTCCAACGACACGCACTACTTGCGCCCCGAGCACGCGGCGGCACACGACGTGCTTCTGTGCATCCAGACCGGGAAGACCCGCGACGAGAAGGACCGGCTGCGATTCTCCACGGACCAGATGTACCTGAAGAGCCCCGCTGAGATGTACGCTCTCTTTCCCGGCCAGGAGGAGGCGTTGGGCAACACGGTGAAGATCGCCGAACGGTGTTCGGTGGAGCTGGAGTTCGGCAATCTTCTCCTGCCGCACTTTCCGCCGCCGCCGCCCTTCACCGACCTGAACGAATACCTGCGCCACCTTTGTGACGAGGGGCTGCGCCGTCGGTACGGCGAACGAACGGCGGAGCTGAGCGAACGGCTCGACTACGAGCTTAGGGTGATCCGGCAGATGAAGTATGCCGGGTACTTTCTCATCGTGCAGGACTTCATCAATTACGCCCGCAGTCAGAGCGTGCCGGTGGGGCCGGGGCGTGGCTCGGCCGCGGGCAGTCTCGTCTCGTACACCCTCGGTATCACCAACATCGACCCGATCCGATATCAGCTCCTGTTCGAGCGGTTCCTCAACCCCGAACGGATCTCCATGCCCGATATCGACATCGACTTTTCCGACCGGGGTCGCGCCCGGGTCATCCAGTACGTGGTCGAGAAATATGGGGCGCAGAACGTCTGCCAGATCATCACGTTCGGCACCATGGCGGCCCGCGCCGTGGTGCGCGATGTCGGCCGTGTTATGGGGATGCCCTATCTCGAGGTCGATCGGATCGCCAAGTCGGTTCCTCCTGAGCTCAAGATGACGCTGGAAAAGGCGCTGACGCAGTCACCCGAACTGAAGGCGCAGTACGACGGTGATGCGCGGGTCCACGAGTTGATCGAGATCGCCCGAGTCCTCGAGGGGCTGTCCCGCCACGCCTCGACCCATGCCGCCGGCGTCGTCATCACTCCGACCCCTCTCACCGACTACGTGCCGCTTTTCCGCACCAAGGATAACGAGGTCACGACGCAGTTCGACATGGGGGCATGTGAGAAGGTCGGCATCCTCAAGATGGATTTTCTCGGCCTGCGCACCCTCACGGTGCTGCAGGACTGCCTGGAAATGCTGAGCCAACGTGGCGTCGTCGTGGACTTAGAAACGCTCTCCGTGGACGATCCCGAGACCTATGCCCTCTTTTGCCGCGGCGACACGGTGGGGATCTTCCAGTTCGAGTCGTCGGGGATGACCGAGTACCTGCGGAAGCTTCAGCCGGAGGTCCTCGAGGATCTCATTGCCATGAACGCCCTCTACCGTCCCGGGCCGCTCCAGTCGGGGATGGTCGATGACTTCATCGAGCGGAAGCACGGCCGCCGGCGCATCCAATATGAGCACCCGCTCCTCGAACCGATCCTCAAGGAGACCTACGGGGTCATTGTCTACCAGGAGCAGGTGATGCAGATCGCCTCCGCACTGGCCGGTTATTCGCTGGGCGATGCCGACCTGTTGCGGCGGGCCATGGGGAAGAAGAAACAGGAGATCATGGACAAGCAGCGCGCCGGCTTTGTGGAGCGCGCGCTGTCCCGCGACATTCCGAAGACGACGGCGGCGAAGGTCTTCGACCTGATCGCTCACTTCGCCGGCTATGGCTTCAACAAGTCGCACTCCGCAGGCTACGCCGTGGTTGCCTACCAGACCGCTTTCCTCAAGGTGAACCATCCGGTGGAGTTCATGGCCGCCTCGCTCACCTCGGAAATGTCCAACTCCGATCGGGTCATGACGCTTCTCTCCGAGTGCCGGCGCCTGGGGATCAGCGTTCGCCCGCCGGATGTCAACCTCTCCGCGGATGGGTTCACCGTGCACGAGGGGGCGATCCGTTTTGGGCTCGGCGCGGTCAAGGGCGTGGGGCATAACGCCGTCGAGTCGATGGCGGGCGCGCGCCGGGAACACCCGTTTTGCAGCCTGTACGACCTCTGTGAGCGGATCGATCCCGGCACGGTGAATCGCAAGTGTCTCGAGGCGCTCATCCACGCCGGGGCGTGCGACGGCTTCGGCGCGGCTCGCTCGGCGCTGCTGGAAGGGCTCAGCACCGCCATGGAGTGCGCAGCTCGCCGGCGCCGGGAACGTGAGGCGGGGCAGTTCTCTCTCTTCGGGGGGAACGACGCGGGTGCCCGCCCGGCCGATCCGCCGCTGCCGTCGATTTCCGAGTGGAGCGGAGAGGAACTGCTGCGGCGCGAGAAGGAGGCGCTCGGCTTTTTCGTTTCGGGTCACCCTCTGGATGCGTACCGTCACTTCCTGGAACGGGCAGGTGCTACCTCGGTGCAGCGCCTGGATGAGCTGAGCGACGACAGCTCAGTGACGCTCGGAGGGGTTCCGGTCTCCATCAAGGTTTCCCCCGACCGGAAAGGAAACCGTATGGCGTTTGTTCAGATCGAAGACTTCACCGGCACCGTGGAGTGCATCGCCTTCTCCGAGGCGTT
Source organism: Candidatus Eiseniibacteriota bacterium (assembly GCA_903844735.1). Lineage (GTDB taxonomy): Bacteria > Eisenbacteria > RBG-16-71-46 > CAIMUX01 > CAIMUX01 > CAIMUX01. The sequence continues at coordinate 110,166 of CAIMUX010000131.1, read as the reverse complement.
CGAACGCTGTCGCGTCGGCCTTGAGGCGGATCGGCCGCTCCTGGTCAAGGGACGGCTCTCCACCCGTGAACAGCAGAAGCCGAAGATCATTCTCGAGGACGCCGTGGCAATCGCGGACCTCCTCACCATGGGTCGGGTGGCTATCCACCTGCAAATCTCGACTTCCTGGGAGGCGGAGCGGCTAGAGCGGATCCGTTCGGCTCTGGCCATCGGATCCGGAACTTGTCTTGTCTATCTCCACGTGGATGCTCGTCTGCTGGGCGGGGTCATCGTCCGGCCGCGCGAGGTCCGGGTCAGCCCCACCGCAGAGGTTCTGCGGGCTCTCGCCGAGGCTGTGGGACCCGAGCGGATGCGGATCGAGACGAGCGGTCGGGTCTCCTTCCGCAGCCAGGATATCTTTGGAGTTCCCGCGGTCTCGGCTCCGGCGCCGAGACGTTTTCGCTCCGCGAAGTCACCACCCGATGCGGCCCCGATCGCCCTGGGCGCGTGAGGCCGCGGCTGGATAACGAATGTCGACTACGGCGTTCCGCCGGTGTGGGTTCCGAGGTGCGCCACCCGTCGGCAGGACCCGGCGACGACCGCCCGGTTACTCGCCCTCTCGGCCCAAAGCGGGCTTTTGGAGACCGGCGGGTCCGGCTATCATGGGCGTGGGCGGGATCTGCCCCCGGGATCGGTCCGGGCGCCGGCCCGCGCCGTCGCTTGTTTTGAGGCGGCGAGGCGCGAGGTCCCGCGAACCCTGGAGACATGACATGACTGACTTCACTCCCGACGTGGCTGTTCCCGCGCGCCGCCGCGGTGACACCCGCGTGCGCACGGCTATCGTGGTGCTCGCTGTTCTCGGCGCCGTCGTCGTCCTCGTGTTGCGTGCGAACCGCAGCGGTGTGGTCTACTACTACACGGTGAGCGAACTGTTGGCCCCCAGTGCCTCCGCGCGCCCGCGCGGATTGCGCGTCACCGGCAAGGTCGTCCCCGGCACCGTCTTGCAGGAGGGGCGTGCTCTGTCGTTTCGCGTGAGCGATGGCAAGAACTCACTGCCGGTCTGCTTCAACGGCACCTCCCCCGGCACGTTCACCGATTCTAGTGAGGTGGTGCTGGAGGGGCGACTGGACTCGCTCACCGTGTTTCGGGCGAGCTCTTTGCTCACCAAGTGCCCCTCGAAGTACAAGGCCCAAGAGGCGGCCGGGAAAGAGCACCCGGACGCTGTCCCGCAGGGCGGTTCGTGAGCGCCCTCACCGGGGTTCCGCTCCTGCGCGTACGCGGTCTGGTCAAGGGGTACGGCGGTCCGCCGGTCCTGCGAGGCATCGACCTCGATCTCGCCGCCGGCGAGTCGCTCGTCCTGCTCGGCCCCAACGGCGCCGGCAAGTCCACGTTGTTGCGGCTTCTCGCCGGTCTCCACAAGCCGCAGCAGGGGGAGGTGCTCCTCGATGGCGTGCCGTTTCATTCCGACGATCCGGACCAGCGGCGGCGACTCGGCTTCGTCTCCCACGACCTGCTTCTCTACGCGGGCCTGAGTGCGCGCGAGAACCTCCGCTTCACCGCCTCGCTGTTCAGTCTGCGTGCTCCGGAATCGCGCATCGACGCGGTGTTGGCCGCGGTGGGGCTGGACTGGGTGGGGGATCGTCCGCTGCGCGCCTACAGTCGCGGCATGGCGCAGCGGCTGACGACGGCGCGGGCACTCCTGCACCGGCCGGCTCTGCTCCTTCTCGACGAGCCGATGACCGGCCTCGATCCGGCGGGGATCCGCGGACTGGAAGAGATCCTCGCCCGCTTCCGCACCGCCGGTGGCGCGGTGCTCATGACTACCCACGACCTGGCGCACGTCGCGGGGACCGGCACGCGGGCCGCCTTTCTCCGTCGCGGCCGCGTCGAGGATGAGGTCAGGGGCCCGGAACTGGGCGCGGCCGCTCTCGAATCGCGCTGGCTCGCGCTGTTCGCGGGCAGTCCCGTGGCGCGCGGGGGTGCGCCGTGACGCCTGGGGAGGGTGACGGTTGAGCCCGTGGCTGCGCGCTGTTGGGGCGATCCTGCGGAAGGACCTGCTGCTCGAGTGGCGCTCGCGCGAGGCGCTTACGTCCATGGCGTTTTTCGCGCTTCTGGTCACTGTGCTTTTCGGGTTTTCCTTCGATGCCGGGCGCATCGACCGCGACATCATGGCTGAGACGCTGGGGCCGGGGCTTCTCTGGATCGCCTTCTCCTTTTCCGGTGTCTTGGGGCTGAATCGTTCCTTCGCCATCGAGCGGGAAGGCGGCTGTCTGCAGGCGCTCATGCTGGCGCCGGTCAACCGCAGCGCGGTATTCGCAGGAAAGATGCTCGGCAATCTGCTTCTCATAGGGCTTGTCGAGGTCCTGACCATTCCGATTTTCTCCATCCTCATGCGGGTGTCCGTGCTGTCTTGCCTACCGCGGCTCGCGTTGGTAGCATTCCTCGGCACGCTCGGGTTCTCGGCGGTCGGTACGCTTCTCTCCGCCCTCGCGAGCGGATCGCGGCTGCGAGAGGTGCTGCTGCCATTGCTTCTCTACCCGGTCTGGGTGCCGGTGCTGATTGCAGCTACGCAACTGACCGGACAGGCGCTGGGGGGGCGGCCGGCGGCGGAGGGGGAGCGGTGGCTGGCCCTGATCGCGGCCTACGACATCGTCTTCATCACCGCGGGACTGCTTCTCTTCGACCATTTGCTGGAGGAGTGAGGCGACACGGCCGCGAAGAAGCCGGCACAGGCGCGGAAAACGGCAGAACCCGGCGCGGAACGGTGGCATGGCGGCGAAGAATCGCGGCATGGCCGCGGGGGATGGTGGGTTGGCCATAGAGAATGGTGGGGTGACCATGAAGGACGGTGGCGTGGCCGCGAAGCACGACCGCGAGAGGCCGCATGATCACTTGGCCGCCTGGCTCGCGGTGGGCCGCGCGTTTGACCTGCTCACCGTGCCGCTGGTGATCACGGCCCTTTATTTCGCGATGGTGCGCGCACCCGAAGCCGCCGGCGACACCGGCGGCATCGTCCAGCGGGTGTTCTACTTCCATGTTCCGTTCGCCATGGCGGCTTTCCTCGGCTTCGGCATCGTCCTGGTGGCCTCCATCGGTTTCCTCGCCCACGGGCGCCGCTCGTGGGATGCCACGGCAGAGGCGGCGGCCGAGACCGGGCTGCTCTGCTGCACGATTGTGCTCCTCACCGGCCCGGTCTGGGCTCGGTTCGCCTGGGGGGCCTGGTGGACCTGGGACGCGCGGCTCACGAGCACGCTGGTGCTTTGGCTGATCTACGCCGGCTACCTGGTGCTCCGTGCCTACATGGCGGACGACGCGAGGGTGCGGCGTTACGCCGCGGTCCTCGGCATCATCGGCGCGCTCAATGTGCCGATCGTCTACCTCTCTGTGCGCTGGTTTCGTACCCAGCATCCGGAGACTCTCATCTCGAAACGAGGCGGCCTCGATCCGTCCATGGCGGTCGCCCTGCGCATGGGGATGCTGGCCGTCTTCACCGTCTTCGCTGCCCTTCTCGTCAAGCGCCTCTTGTTGGGGCGGCTCGAGACGCGGGTGGCGGCATTGCGCGCCGGCCTCGATGCGCGGGAGTGAGCCGATGAACGGACTGGGATACCTGGTGCTGGCCTACGGCTTCATCTGGGTGGCGCTTGCCGTCTACCTTCTGCTGCTGGGCCGGCGCATCGGACGGATCGGCCGGGAGGTCGAGGAACTGCGGCGGCGCGCCGAGGAGGCTCCGGGGCCGCACTCGGCGAGGCCGTGACGAGGGACCGCGCGGACGCGGGGGGGGGCTATCGAGGCCGTGGGCCTCGGGGCGAGGCAACGGCTCCCGCCAGGCCGGTGAGGAGTTGTGCGACGAGCCGCGTTAGAAGGTCGACCGGACGTCGGTGCTCCGTGGCGGCAGCGGCGGCGCGGGCCTCCTCGGCGTGGCGCCCGACTGCCAGAAGGCGGCGGAGCTCCCGCTCCTCCACAAGGACGATCGGCCGGCCGGTGTGTACGGAGTTGTACATTTCAACGAGGCGGGCCAAGGACTGGCGGGTGAGCATGAGCTTCTGGGAATCGGCGGAACGTACGAACCAGGTCTCCGTTCTCTCGTCGTACCCGATGAGACCGGGGCGACCACCATCCTCATGTTCCATGTCCCTGGACTCCCTGAGCCCGCAACGTGCGAGCATTGCGCTCACGCGCGCGGCCCACCGCGCACGCGTGCTTCTGGTTGCTGTTTTCTTCGCGCCGCTCCTTGCCCCGGCGCCTCTGTGGGCGGCACGGCCAAGCCCCGCCGACACGGTGGCCGCGACTCCCGTCGGGTTGGAGCGCGTCGTCCTGCGGACCGAGGGCGGCGTTCCCTTCCCTGTTGATTGCTATCGGCCATCCCGGATGATCTCTGGAGGTGCGGTCGTCCTTCTGCCCGATCCGGTCGACAGTCTGGCGACCTGGGAGAGATTGGCGCGGCTTTTTGCCGGGCGGGGTCACCTCGTCTTCGTGCCACAGATCGTGGTTCGGCACCCCACGGCCTCTTTGCCGGTGTGGGGCCGGCCTGAGGATCCGGGGGCGCCTTGGGCGTCCGCCTGGGAGGAAGTCGTGGCGGTCCTGGCGCAAGCGGGGGCGGCAATCGGGCAGGGTGGACCTGTGGTGCTTGGCGGGACGGGACGCGGCGCGGCCGCCGCGGCGGTGGCTGCTTCCCGCTTGTCGCGGCCCGCTGTCGCTCTGCTCCTCATTGCTCCCGTGCGGGAACTTGTCCGGCTGCCGGTAGGACCGCTGCTCGCCGGTCTCGCCATGCCGGCGTTGGTGCTGGCTCCCACCGATGACCGGGATAAGGCCAACGCCGCCAGGGAAATCCATCTCGCCGCTCGCCCTGCCTGTCGCCTTTGGACGATCGATGGCTATGCCTGCAGCCCCCGCACCCTCGGTGCGCGCCCGAAGCTCGCGGTTGACCTCGCCGACTGGGTCGGGCGACAGTTGTCCGGTGGAATCCCCGCAGTGGACGCGGAGGGACCGCCGCAGGAGAAGAGGGAGAGTCGCTGAATGTCTCGTGCGTGGTTTGCCCTCGCCCTGTCTGCCATGACGATGCTCGGCCTGCCGGGGTTCGCCACCGCCGCTACTCCACGTGTGCGTGCGGCGCGGCTGATCGAGGCAGGAGACGTCGTGGGTGCGACCGTGCTGCTCGACAGCCTGCTCACCGAGGACCCTACCGATGCGGCCGCGGCATACTGGGCCGCGCGGGCCGATGAGGAGGCGGGCCGCGAGGCGGTGGCGGACTGTCGTTACCTCGCTCTCGAGGGGTTCGCGCCGGGAACGCGAGAGGCGGTCCTCTCCGAGTGGCGTCGCCGCGCTCTGGAGCGCCGGGCCGCCGATGCCTTGGCCGCGCGAGGGCCCGATCGCGTGGATGGGGGCGCCGGCCGGGGCGCGAGTGGGGCCGTGCTTCTGCTCCCGCCGGAGAACGCGGGTGCACCGGAGGATGCGCCGCTGTTCGGTCTCGCTTGGATCTATCTTCTGCACGAGGCGCTCCGAGGGAGCGGGATCTGCCCGGTGCCGGTGCCGGTGGCCTTGGCCGCCGCCGATCTTCTGCGCTACGGCAAACCGATTCGGGCACCCCTGGCGGTCTCCACGGCGCCGGTAAACACGGTGGAAGGGCTGCGCGCACGACTCTCGATTCTGCCCGGCACGGATGGCGTTCTCTACCTGGAGAGCCCAGCGGGCACCTGGGGGGATGATCTCGATAACGCGCTGGTCCGGTTTCAGCGGGATCATGGCCTGCCGCCGACCGGCGAAGCTGATCTTGGCACCCAGGGGCGCATCGAGGAGACGCTTCTGGCCTGGCTGCAGCAGATCCCTCCGCCGGTCGATCCGAAGCAGGTGTCGCGGGTGGCCGAGCTGTGTAGTGCCACGGCCGTAGTACGGGGCACGTGGCGCCGCGAAGAGGGGCGGATCACGGTGGAGCTATCGCCCCTCGACGCCCTGGGCGGTTCGCGTTTCGGGGAGCCGGTGATCGCGTCGTTCACGCCGGGAGATGCACCGGCCGCGGCCCGCGAGGCCGCCTCCCGGCTTGCGCTTCGGTTGGGTGGAGGCACGTTGGAGCCCGCTGCCGGGTGGTCGCTCACACCGCCGGAGCTCGAGCAGGCGACTGCCACATTGCTTTTGCTCGACCGAGGATTCCCGCGCCCGGTACTGGAGCGGTGGATGCGAGTGCCGCTGAGCTGGTTTGCTTGGCCCGCGCTGGCATCAGCTCGCGCCGCCGCAGGGCTCGGGCCGGAGCAGGCCGCCGCTGCGGAACAGGCTTTGCGGGAAGCCTGGCTCCAGGCACCGGGGCTCGATGGTTGGGCGGCTCTCAACGAGTTGATGGATGGGCTGGGCCTCCCGGTCGGTCCCGGTGAGGGTGCTCACGGGGCGCCGGCACCGTGGCGGGTTATCGGCGGCGAGGGGATTCTTCACATCCATGGGGAGCGGGAATGAAGGCTCGTCCGGCCCCTGCCTCTCGTCTCCGCCGATGGTCGCGCGGTTCGCTTGGGCGGTATGGCGTCGTTCTGTCCCTCGCGGGAAACCCGGCGTTCGGCCTCCTGTTCGCGACCGGCGCCTCCGCCGCGGTCCGCTCGACCGACACCTCGTACCTCGAGCTTCATACGGGTGCGGCGTACCACTCTCGTGAGTGGGAAGGGCTCCGCGGAGGCTTTTCGGCCATCCAGTACATGCTACCCGTCGACCTCGCCTGGCGAATGCCATCGTTCCGGCTCTCGGCGGGCGCCGATTTCACGCGCGCTGATGTTGACCTGCCAGGCGGGCCGAGAGCGCCTTTGTCTCTCGGCGAGTTTCGCGGCGCCTCCGAGTTCAGTTTCCGGCGCGATCGCGTGCGCATGGCCGCCGGGGTCCGCGTCCCATCCTCCGCCGCGGGCCTCGGGCCTACATCGGCGCGCGCGGCGGAACTGCTCGACGAGGTCGCCCTTGGCCTTCCGAGGGCGCTGCATCCCGGAGGGCCATGCTTGGTGCTGGAAGCCGGGGGACAGCCGGTGCGTCGGACCGGACTTGCCCTGCAGGTGGGCACGGCTTGGGAGCGACGCGGATCGTACGAGATCCTCGCCGACGGCCGGCGGCTCGATCCCGGCGATGTTTGGAAGCTCGCCGGCGGCCTCACCGCCGGGCGCGGGGCGATCCTCGGTGATCTCGGCTTGCGTTGGGAGGCGATGGGCCGCAGCACCCTCGACGGCGGTTATTCCTATCGGGACGGGAATGCCTTCGCGATGCGGGCCGGTCTGCGGCGGCAGTACGAACGGGGTCGACTCGATGTCGCGGGCACCGTAGCCACACGCGCCGACGGCTCGATGGATCCAAGCGCGCCGATGAACGCCCCGTCGCTCGGTGGCGGAACAGCAAGCCGCCTCGTCTTCTCCGGGGTCCGGTTCACGAGCGCGGGGGAACTCGGTCTCTCGCTGGGCTTGCTAGGCGTGCGCGGCTATCCCGGAGATCTCGGGTCTGCCTGGGCTCTGGAGCCGGGCCTGTCGTGGACCCGCGGCCTGGGCGAAGGGCGACTGGGGCTCGCGGTGCGCGGGGTCTACGGGCGCTGCCGTGAAGGCCGCGCACTACGCGGCTCGGACGCATCCCTCTCCTGGCAGCGGAGGTGGCGGCCATGAGCCGGCGTCGTTCCTTCCGCCGTGGCGCGCGGCTGCGGTGGCTCAGGCCGCTCGTCGCCCGGGTCGCGGTGCTTCTGGTTCTGGTCGCAGCGGTGATGCTGACGGTTCGCTGCACGAGGGAACTCGATCCGGCTCGGAGCGATGGCGGTTTGGCGCTCATCTGGAAGGCCGAGCCGGGTGTCCCGGTTGCCACGGCTGACTCGGCACGCACGTGGGTGCTCGACGGCCAGGATCGCATTCTCGTAGGCCCGGTAGTGGCACCCTTCGATGTGGCGACCGGGTCGTTCGACATCTCCCTGCGCGTGCCTGCCGGGGACGATCGTGCGGTCCGGATGCAGCTAGAAGGATCGGGCGCGCGCGGTCGCGGCGTGATGGCTGAAGGGGAGACGCGCGGGATCGCGGTGGCGGCGGCGACGACGGCCGAGGCGCACCTGCGGCTGCGGAATGCCGTGCCCCGGATGAAGTCGTTCACCGGGCAGCCCGGCGATCTACAGATCACGCTGCGGTGGTCTGCCGTGGCGGGCGCTTCGAGCTACCGCCTGTATCGCCGCCCGTCGGCCGGTCCGGAGCAGATCGAGGAGGTGGGTGACACCGTCCGCGTCTTCGAGCTGTCGGATCGGGTCCGGTGGTCCGAGAAGACCGGCGGTACAGGAGCAGGAGCCGGAGGTGCGACCAAGACGCGCGGATGGCCGCGCTTGGATGCCGGCATGAGCCGGCCGGTCGAGACGACGGAAGTCCCGCGCAACCCGGCCGTGCTTGACACCACATGGTTTCGGGTTAGCGCGATTTTGCATGACGACGCGGTTTCCGTGGCGAGTGATGCGGTGGCTGTCTCCTTCGGGTGGATCGAGGACACCCCGCACGTGCTTCCCGGTGGGGTCGTGCCCGCGGCGGGCGCGACGGACGTGCCCGACAGCGTGGCGGTGGAGATCGAATTCGACCGTCCGATGGACCCGTTGTCACTCGGAGACGTGAGTGTCCCCTCCCTCAGCAACGCCGTGACGCTGGGAGTCGACGGGACGACCGACCTCGTGGGACTCGCCATCGATTCTTCCTCCTGGTCGGACGACGGTCGTCGGCTCCGTCTGCGGCCGGTCGCCCCGCTGCGTCGCGACGCCGTCTATCTGCTGCAAGTGACCACCGATCTCCGCGACCTCGACGGGAGGCCGCTCGACCAGTCCCGTACCGAAGCGGGCCTGCAGGTGTTCGCGAGTCGTTTTGACACCGAGGACTACGACCCGTTGCGCGTGACCGCCGCGGTGCCGGTTGGCGGAGCCACCGGTGTCCTTACGCGCCCGTTGATCGAGATTCAACTGAACCGTCAGGCTCGTCCTGCCACGGTGAACGCGCAGACGGTGCTCCTTGCCGACTCCGCGGGCAATGCGGTGGCATGCGCGGTGACGCTGCCGCAGGCTTCGGTCATCCGGGTGGCGCCGGGGCCGCCCCTCCGCTTCGGCACTCGCTACCAGCTCACCGTGACCACGGAGGTCCGCGACCTGCGCGGGCGCGGAGGTGAGTCGCTGGATCAGGATCCCGGGCTGGTGGGCGTCCAACCGTTCATCACCTCTTTCCGCACGGTTCCCCAGCCGAGCGGGCCGCGCGTCGTGGCGGTGACACCCGTCGACGGCGAGGGTAGCGTGCCCGTCGGGCAGGTGGTGCGAGTCACATTCTCCCGGCCGGTGCAGGCGGCCACGGTCACCGGAAACTTCACGGTCCGCAAGCTTCCGGTGGGGGCGCAAATCTCAGGAGTCCTGGCCGTCTCGTCGGCCGATCGCACTGAGTTCACCTTCACGCCGACGCAATTGGACCGCGGCATTTCGTACCGCGTGGTGGTTGCGGCCGGCGGGCTCGACCCGGAAGGAGACCCGGTGGGGATCCGCGACGATCTCGGCATCCCCTTCGACCAGGACAGCACCATCGCCGCGTACCAGGAATTCAATTCGCTGTTCCGGGTGGAAAACTGCCCGCAGGTTAGTTCCGTGACGCCCGCGGATGGTCGGGATCATGTCCCGGTCGACACCCTGGTCACGCTGCGGTTCTCGCTTCCCGTGGCGCGGAGCTCGGTCACTTCGGAAAACCTCGGCCTGCTTGCCGGCGCCTCCCCGGTGTCGCTGCGACCCCTGATGTGGAGTGCCGACAGCACGCTCGTGCGGTTGCAGCCGGAGGGCTCGTTCTCGTTCTATCGTTCCTACGCGGTGCTGGCCGACACGTCGCTCCGATCCACTCGCGGCAGTCGCTTCGACCAGTACCCGACCCAACCCGGCTACCAACCCTTCCGCTCCGAGTTTCTCACCTCCGCGGACGGGATCCCGCCGCGTGTCGCTTCCTGGACCCCGGGAGATGACGCTATCGGCGTGTCGACGGCGACGCCGGTCACCGTGCACTTCACCAAGCCGATCATCCAGAGTTCCGTGCTGAGCGAAGGCAACTTCTTCCTGCAAAGGAAGCTGCCCCCGAACCCGCGCCTGGATGCGACGCGCGCGATCACCTCCGATAGCCTCGTGGCGACACTCTGGCCCACGACGCCGCTGGAAAACGACGTCGAGTATCAGGTGACGGTCACGAAGTTTGTCGAGGACCGCTTTGGACAGCAGCTCGACCAGGATCCGGCGGCGCCATTCAACCAGGACTTTACCGGCAGGTTCCGCACGGATATCGAACGGGTGCCGCCGCGCGTCGCTGGCCTCTCCCCTTACCTGGGCGAGTCGGGGGTTCAGGTGAATGCGGCGGTCGAGGTGATCTTCAGCGAGCCGATGAGGGCTGATGAGACGCTGACCGGTGCGTTCACGTTGACCGGTCCAGGCGGAGTCGTGGCCGGTTCCCCCATCCCTTCTCCCGACGGCCTTCGTCTCGTCTTCACACCCGACGCGCCGCTGCGCTACGCCGTCCGCTTCGATGTCCGGGTGGACACCACCGCCGCCGACTTGGCGGGAAACCGACTTGACCAGCAGCTCGACGGTGAGCGCGATCCGTTCGAGAGCTGGTTCACGACGGCGCGCGATGACGTGCCGCCCCGCGTGCTTGCCTGGGTGCCGCCGGACGGCGCCACCACGGTCAAGGTGACCGTCCACCCGGAGGTCACCTTCGATGAGGCGATGGCGGTGAGTACGCTTCCCGGCGGGCTGCGCTTGCTTGACTCGGGGGGGGAGCCCGTGGCGCTACTTCCTCCCGAGATCCCAGACGACCGGCACGCCTTTCTCATCCCGGCCGACAGGCTGCGCTTTGCCGAGCTCTACACCTTGGAAGCGAACGAGGCGGCCCTCGATTCCTCCGGCAACCGTCTCGACCAGGATCGCGTCATGCCCGGCCCCCAGCCGTCCAGGGTTTCCTTCCGCACCGAGGATTTCCCCCCCCGCGTCGCCGCGGTCTTTCCCGCGAGAGACTCCTCCGGCGTAGATCCCGGCGTAGTGGTCGAGGTGCGTTTCGCCGCCCCGGTCGATCCGGCCACGGTGGTGGTCCCCGCCTTCGCCGTGTACCCGGACGGCGGCACAGCGCACGTGTCCGGGACCATCTTGAGCGGGAGCGACATCGTCTTCAGCTTCCAGCCGGACGCACCCCTGGCGCCGGACTCCCAGTACTGGATCCGCATCAGCACACAGGTGGCCGATCACGCCGGGAACCCGTACGACGATGATCCCGACACTCCGGCCCCCGACTCGTTCGAGTCCGGATTCCGCACCGGCACGCCTCCCGTAGCCCAGGCCGGGGACGGGATCTGTGACCCGACCACGAGCGTCGTCACTCTCGCAGCCTCGGCCAGCAAGCCCGACGACAACCTCTCTCTCGCCGAAATCACCTGGGGTGACGGCACGGCAGTTGAGACCATCACGATACCCGGCCCGCAGTGGCCGTCCCCGAGCCACCCCTATACGTGTCCGGATATCCGGGGCTGCAACCGGGAGGACGACGACCAGGATGGGACCGCGGACGAGACCGGATCTGCGGGGTGTGATGAGTCGTACCAGATCAGGCTACGCGTGCTGGACAAAGGCGGGCTCTGGTCTGCCTGGGATCCGACCGGGGTTTCTTTCTGCAACCTGCAGGTCCTCTCTTCGACTCCGGCCGCCGGCGCCGCCGGCGTCGACACGCTCCTCACGGAACTTCGCCTCCGCTTCACGCGTCCTCTCCTTGCCGACTCCGTGGTGGCTGCGCATTTCACCCTGGTCGACGGGTCGGGGCTGCCGGTGAACCTGACGGCGGCCTTGGCCTCCGATCCCGACAGCTTCCACGTGGTGATCCTTACCCCACTTTCGCTTCTCCAGCCTGGCATGACCTACACCGTCCAAGCCCTCCCGGGCATTCGAAGCGCCGACAACCGGGACTTCGACCAGGATCCCTGCATGTCGAACGTCCAGTCGTTTGAAGCGGTATTTCATACGCAGCTTGGGCTTGTGCCATTGTCTCCGCCCTCCACCTTGTCACCCCCGCCCTCCTCCGGTTCCCCCGCTCAAGAAGGGCGCGCGCGTCGTCGATAAGCACAACCAGTAAGAAGGCACGGACGCTCCGGCGGGGCCACACCGCGGGGGCGTCGGTTGTGCGCACAGGCGCGGGGGTGAACGCGTGATCCGCTACATCGGATTTGTCGTGGTGCTCGGATCGGTTCTCGGAGGCTTCACGGTCGCCGGCGGCAGCGTGATCACCCTGATTCAACCAGCCGAATTCATCGTGCTTCTCGGGGCGGCTCTCGGTTCCGTTCTGATTTCGCTTTCGCCGGCCATGCTGGCCAAGACGAAAAAACGTCTCGCGGGGATCTTCGGCGCCAGTCCGTTTACCAAGGCGATGGCAGAGCAGCTCCTCCAGCTCCTCTACCACCTGACGATCGTGGTCAAGCGAGAGGGAGTGATCGCCCTCGAAGGCCACCTGCGCGACCCCAAGACGAGCACGATCTTCTCGAACTACCCGCTGGTTGGAAAGAACCACGAGATCATGCACTTCGTGGTCGAGGCACTGACCCTCCAGGTGGACGGAGCCGTCAGCCCGGAGGACCTGAAGGGGATCCTCGAACGCGAGCTCGACACGCACCATGCGGAAGAGAGTGTGCCGGCGGGCGCCATCGCCAAGGTCGGCGATTCGTTTCCCGGACTCGGTATTGTGGCCGCCGTGCTGGGAATCATCGTCACGATGAAGTACATGTCCCACGGCGCCGCGGCGGTCGGCAAGCACGTGGCCGCCGCGCTGGTGGGAACCTTCCTCGGTGTTCTTATCGCCTACGGTTTCTTGGGGCCGATGGCAGCAGCGATGGAGCAGGAGCTGAAGGACGAAACGAATTTCTTCGAGGCGATTTCGGTCGGGATGACCGCGTTTGCCCAGGGCAAGGCGCCGGTGGTGGTGGCGGAGGTCGCCCGGCGCGTCCTGTTCACCTACAACCGGCCGGGACGCGAGGAGATCGAGGAGAAGTGCAAGTCGCTGCGTGCGGCGTGAGGCCGGCCGGCCGGTCCTAGGAGGCACGGAGAAGCATCATGGGGCGGAAGGGAGACCATGGCGGAGGCCACGGCGGTGGCTGGAAGGTAGCCGCGGCCGACTTCTTCTGTTCTATGATGGCGCTCTTCATCGTCCTTTGGATTCTCGGGAGCAGCAAGGCCACCCAGGTGGCGGTGGCGGCCTACTTCAACCACCCGAGCATCCTCAAGGGAGAGGGGAGCGGCTTTCTCAGCAAGGAAGGGTTGATCGAGCTCAAGCAGTCGATGGAGCGGATTCGCCAAGAGGAGGCAGCCGATTCCGCCGCGTCCGTGGAAGCGGCGTTGCTCAAGCTGGGCCTGGAAGGCGGTGGCCCTGACACCGAGGCGGAAAAAGGCGCGCTGACCGCGTCCGCACAGCAGCTTGAGAACGCGCTCAACGAGTCGGAGCTCCTCCGCGACATCCGCGGGCAGGTAACGATCGAGTTCACCAGCCAGGGGATGCGGATCCAGATGGAGGATCTGCAGGATCGGCCGATCTTCGCGCTCGGCTCGGCGGAGCCGACGGCCACCGGGCGCGAGCTGTTGGGGGCGGTGGCCCGCGTGCTCACTCCCCTGCCCAACACCCTCTTGATCGAAGGGCACACCGACAGTCGGCCCTACAGTGGCAAAGGGAGTCGCTCCAACTGGGAGCTCTCCGGCGAACGAGCCAACTCCGCCCGGCGGGCGCTGGAGGCAACCGGGTTGGATCCCACGCGCATCGCACGCGTCGTGGGCTACGCCGACCGCCAGCTCTTGAAGCCTGAGGAGCCGTTCAGCGACCAGAACCGCCGTATCTCCATCACCGTCACCTACTCCGGCGCGAAGATCGACTGACGGCCCGCGTCGTCCGAGCCTACCTGGCGGTGGCCGGCAGCCCAGGGAACTCCACCAGCCCCGCCTCGCGCTGCAGCTCGATGCGGTCGTGATCGCCGGCGAGGAGCAGTCCGCGCCCGGGATGGATGGCCTGTCGCGATCCGGCAGGGTCGAGCCACACGAATTCCGATCCTCCGGTCCGTGCGCGAACCACCCACCGATCGAACTGCGCCAGCGCGGGGAAGCTGTCATCCCAGAGGTCGCGTCGCTCGCGGATGAGGACCGGCGAGGCCTCGATGCCGGCAGCCCGCAGTGCAGCCACCAGCAGCAGCGATGTGTCCCGGGTACTTCCCGCATGTTCGAGAGCTACCAGCGAGGCCGGCGGCGGCCACGTCCCGAGAACCAGGTCGGGCACTGGCAGAGTTCGGTACTCATGGCGCACTCCCGCTTCCAGAGCCAATGCGCGCGCGCGCGGGTCCTCCAACTTCCTGATGGCGGCGCTCACAAACCGATCAATTTCGGCGCTGCTGCGATTCCAAGAGTCCTCCCACCGCGCGCCGAAGTAGGTCCCGGGGAAGCTCCACGAGTCGAGAGTGCTGACGAGAATCCGGGTCACCCCCGAGCCCACGGTGTCCTCGGGCACCGGCACACGCGACCAAGGGGTTTCGATGAAACGCGCCGCCACGGGCCGAATGTTGCCAGTGATCCATGTCTGCGTCCGCTTCCCGTTCGCCGATCTGGTGTGCGCGGGCAGCGGAGGTCCCAACGTTGCCGTGCCGATCTTCATCGCGGAGGGGGTGATCAGGACGAGTTGCTGCTCGATCACGGGGTCCTCCGCGCCGAAGGTCTCCTCCAGCCAGCGGACGTTCCGGTCGTAGGGAGGGGTCGGGCAAGTCCAGGTGAGGACCAACTCCACGACCTCGCCCTGGTCCAGTGGCGGCAGGGACACGCGGCACTCCCGAAGGTTGCGGTAGGAGCCGACGGCGCCGCCTTCCGGGGCGTCTCCGATGCGGATCGAGTCGGCGGGGAGATCGATCGGCTCCGTGCGCGAGCGCCAGGTACGCGCCCGCACCGCGAGATCGGTGAACTCCCCCCAGAAAATCCGACGATAGGGTGAGAATCGCTCTGCGCCCCAAACCGGTTCGATGACACGCGCGAGGATGTGTTCGGTGATGACGGCATTGCCCGTGCCATCGATCTCCACCGAGCGCTGCCGCCCCATCCAAAGGCCGCGCGCTGTGGGGTTGGCCTCCACGGCCCGTGTGTTTCCGACGATGGCGCGGACATCCGCCTCGTCAAAGGCGAGGACGACGGCCGCAACCGCCGGCAGCAGCAGGCAGGCAAGGCCTACGATCCTCAAGGCGCGGCCGGTGATTTGAGCGGTCATGCTCTTCGTCTCCTTCCGGCTGCGCCCTCCCGCGCGGCGGCCGACGGTGCTGGACTCCGGCACCGCGAATCGCACGGAGAGTGCGTGGTCGAGGTTAAGGAGCGCGGGGCTGGGTCCGATTATAAGGGCGCGTCGCGGTGGAGGCGGGGAACTTTCGCTTGACAGTTTCCGAAGTCGCCGATTTACTCCGCGTCTGCAAACACCGCCATCGGCGATCGGGCCGATGATGGAGAACGGCAGGCTGCCGGGCGCGCGGATAGGCCGCCGATCCGGTTCGCTGAGAAAGGCAAGGAGGCCCCCGATGCTGGACGAACTTCTTCTGCGGGACATGATCATCCTGGGTGGCCCCCGGGCAGAGGATGAAGGCGACGAAGACGAGAAGTGGGAAGACGAGGACGAAGACGAAGACGAGGACGAGGACGAGGACCTGGACGAGGACGAAGACGACGATCTCGACGATGACGAAGACGACGAGGAACTTCAGGACGAGGAGGAGGAGGACTAGCTCCGCCTTTGTCGGGCCTTCGCGCCCTGATCTGTCCCGTCTGTCCGGCGTGCCGGAGGTCGCACGGCGGGAATGGCGACCATGGCCGCTGTCAACATGATGGCGCCTGCCGCGAGGAAAGGCGTGCCGATCCCCAGGGTCTGGAAGAGCAGTCCGCCCGTGGTCGGTCCGGCCACGCGCGCTAGTGAGGAGAGTGACTGGTTCAGGCCAAGGACCCCACCCTGCTCGTCCCCCTTGCAGCGACGAGAGAGGAGGGCGTGCAGGCTCGGGTGAAGAAGTCCGTTGCCGAGGGCGAGCGGCACCATCGCCGCGTAGAGCACCGCGTATCCCGCCACGCGACTGGCCGGCGCCAGCGGGATCAGCAAGAGCCCCGGCACCATGAAGACCGCGCCGATCACCGTGAGTCGGCCCTCGCCGAAGCGGCGCGCCAGCCGCCCCACTAGGCCACCCTGGACCACGACGATGAGTACCCCCACAAAACCGAGGAGCTTTCCAGCATCCAGCCCACGCATTCCCAGCCGATCCTCGCCGAAGAGGATGAGCGTCTGCTCCATCATGGAGAACGCCATCGTGAAGAGAAAGGAAACCGCGAAGAGCCCCGAGATTTCGCGGTGGGCGAAGACCCCTTCCAGCCGTTTCAGGTCGAGAAAGCGGATGGCCGCTGCGGTGCGATCGGCCGGTGGCAGCGATTCCGGGAGAAGCGCGTAGGCGAGACCCCAGTTGACGGTGCTGAGCATGGCGGAAAAGAAAAACGGCACGGTTCCCGCGTGGAGGTGCAGGCCGAGGGGCAGAGCGAGGTCGACTTGGCTCAGCTCTCCACCTACGAAGGGACCGACCACGAAACCGAGGCCGAAGGCCGCCCCGATCAACCCCATGCCGCGGGCCCGCTCCTCCGGCGTCGTGACATCGGCCACATAGGCCTGGGCGACCGAGAGGTTGCTGGCGGAGACTCCGGAGAGGACTCGCGCCGCGAAAAGCATGCGCAGCGATCCGGCCGCCCCGAGCAGCAGGAACGACAACACCGAGCCTGCGATGGAAATGAGTAGCACCGGCCGGCGACCCACCCGGTCGCTCAGGCGGCCCCAGACCGGTACGAAGAGGAACTGCATCAGGCTGTAGGATGCGGCCAGCAGCCCGTAGGCCAGAGGGGTGGCCCCGAACGTGCGGGCGAAGTGGGGCATCAGCGGGATGATGATCCCGAATCCAAGCAGGTCCAGGAACATGGTCATGGCCACGATCCACAGACGGGCGCGGTGGCGGTCAGAAGGCATCTCATCTCCTCCGCGGCGCTGGGCGCAGCCCGAGACTCGGAGTGGGCAACGAATACTCCGAATTTCCGGGCGCAGCGGGAATGCTTGACAGCAGCGCGCGCGGTCGGGAGATTCTAACGGAACCGGGGTCGGAGCTGGGAACGGAACCGGACCGGAGGGGGGAAAGGGATCGCATGGAACTCGACGCCGCCGCACGCACGCATCGGGGGCTGGTCCGCTCGCGGAATGAGGACGCGGTTTGCCTGTGGCCCCCGGCCGAGGGAATCGTCGCGCGCGACGCGCTCGTGGCTGCGGTCGCCGACGGCATGGGCGGCCACCCCGGCGGGGACCGGGCCAGCGCTTTGGCGGTCGGCTCCCTTGCCGACGAGGCATGGTCCTCGTCGACCGGCCCGCGAAGCCTGCTGGAAGCGGCCTTCCGGAACGCGGGCGAGCGGATCGCCCGGGAAGTGCAAAGCGATCCGTCTCTCACCGGCATGGGCACGACGCTGGTCGCGGCGTTGTTTCTGCCGGGCGGTGCGTGGGTTTCCTCGGTGGGAGACAGCCGCCTCTACTGGATCCGCGGCGAGCGGCTTGTCCTCGTCACCCGCGATCACACGATGGCCGACGATCTCGTCCGCCGTGGGCTCCTAGACGCGGCCGACGCGGATCGGCATCCCTCCTCGCACTTGCTCACCCGCTGTCTGGGAACCTGCCCCGACGCGAGACCGGATCTGCCGTCGCGACCGCTGCGCCCGATCCCGGGCGATCTCTTCCTGCTCACCAGCGATGGCCTCGGCCGGGTTGTGGAGGTGGAGCGCATTCCGTCCCTGGTGGCGGGAAAGATCGCCGCGGCGGCGGCGGACGCGCTCGTGGATGCCGCGCTGGCCGGCGGCGCGCCGGACAACGTCACGGTCATCGTCGTGCGCTGGCTGGGGGAACCCACCGACCGAGATGCCGGCGGCTTGGATTTCGAGGAAGTGCCGGGGTGGGATCGAAAGTAGTCAGCCCTGCTTTGACCACTGCCGGCTTGGTTACCTCGACTGGGCGTTGCCAACCGGGTAGACAGGATTCAGGAGTCAGAATTCAGAAGTTTCAGATCGGGGGAATGCCCGAGACAAACGGTGGGCCTCTTGCCACGCCACCAAGTCAAGTCCTCAGGTCTCGTCGAGGAGCGTCCTCATTCTGCCTCCTGAATTCTGGCTTCCTGTTACGTTCCTAGTTATGACCGATCTCGGTTGCCCCGGCCGGTTCAGTATCCCCACTGCCGCAGGATTTCGAATATGACCACGGCGTAGGCGCTGGCCACGTTCAGCGAATTCTTACGGCCATAGAGCGGGATCTCCACCACGCCGTTCACCTCGCCCATGACCTCCGGACCGATTCCAGCGGTCTCGTGACCGAAGATCACGGCCACTGGCTGCGGAAAGACAACCTCGCGCAGCGAACGGGCGCCCTCGGCCACTTCGACCGCCCAAACCGGGACGCCCGCCTCCCGCAGCTCTCGCACCGCCTCGAGCGTGCTCACGATGTGCCGCCACCGAACCCGGTCCACGGTGCCCAGGCCGGTGCGGTCAAGTTGTGGATGTGGGGGATAGGGGGTGATGCCGCAAAGCAGCAGGTCACCCACCCGCGCGGCCTCCGAGGTCCGGAAGATCGAGCCGACGTTGAAAGCGCTGCGCAGGTTGTCGAGCACCACCACGAGAGGGAGCGGTTCGGCCAGAACCGGCCCCTGCTCCGGCGTGCGGTCGCCGCGGCCTCCCAGCGCGCTCACCCCGCCAGGGATTCCCGCAGGGTCGCGCACACCCGGTCGACCTGCTCCTCCGTGATCTCGGGATAGATCGGGAGGGAGAGGACTTCGCTCGCCACGCGCTCGGTAACGGGGAAATCACCCTGTCGGTGGCCGAGATGCGCGTAAGCCGGTTGGAGGTGCAGTGGCACCGGGTAGTGAATGCCGGCGCCGATACCGCCTTCGTGGAGCTGTGCGAACACCCGGTCACGGTCGGACACCCGCACGACGAAGAGGTGATAGACATGTTCGGCCCACGGCGCGGTGGCCGGGAGCACCACGCCCGGGACGGCGGCCAGCCGCTCGGCATACCACCGCGCGGCCTGCCGGCGTTGGGTGTTCCACTCGTCGAGGTGGCGTAGTTTGATCCTCAGAACCGCGGCCTGCAGGGCGTCGAGGCGGTAGTTGAATCCCTCTTCGCGGTGACGATGCTTGTCGAGCCGCCCGTGATTGGAGAGGCTTCGCATCCGTTCCATCTCGATCGCGTCGAAGGCTGTGACGCCGCCGGCATCGCCGTAGGCGCCGAGATTCTTGCCCGGGTAGAAGCTGAAGGCGGCCAGAGATGCCAGAGCGCCGCAGCGATTCCCCCTGTAGCGCGCCCCGTGGGCCTGGGCCGCGTCTTCGACGACACGCAGTCCTCGTCGTGCGGCGACTTCTGCGATCGGGTCGAAGTCGGCAGGATGCCCATAGAGATGCACCGGAATCACCGCGCGGGTCCGCGGGGTGATCGCCTTTTCCAAGGCCGCTGGATCGAGCGTGAAGGTTGCCTCGTCGATCTCGCAGAAGCGAACCGTGGCCCCGAGGCGTCCCACCACTTCCGAGGTGGCGATGAAGGTGTGCGCAGGGAGGACGACTTCATCGCCTTCGGTGATCCCGGCGGCGAGCAGCGCCAGGTGAAGGCCGGACGTGCCAGAGGACACGCCAAGGGCGAACGGGACGCCGAGGTAGCGCGCGAATTCCGCCTCGAAGGCGTCCACCTGCGGGCCGCCTATAAATGAGGTCGTCTCCATTGTCTCGCGCATCGCCGCGTCAACCTCGTCATGGATGCTCGCGTACTGCGCCTTCAGGTCAATCAGGGGAATCTGCATGCTCAACCTCCCTGCCCCGCCTCCCTGCCTCGCTTCCACCGCCCCTGGCGATGAAGCCCGGACAACCCCGAGTCTAGAGACTTGGCCCGCTTCGTGCCATGACGCAGATAAGGGGTCCGGCTCAGAAATGGTGGCGGGGCAGCGTGTCGAGGATGGCCGCGAGCCGTGCGGTGAGTACCGGGCGGGTGTACTCCTCCACCAGCTCCCGTCGAGGTTCCCCGAAGGCGCGCTGCCCGGCGCGGAATGCCGCCATTGCCTCGCGCAGGGCCGCCAGCACCGCATCTTCGTCGTCGCCGCGCACGACGCGACCGATCCGGGTGCTACGCACCAGCTCTGCTGCCTCCCCCTCGGGGGCCAGCGCCAACACCGGTGCCCCCGATCCCAGGTACTCGAAGAGCTTTCCTGTGAGGATCCCGGCGGCGCGCGGTCCCTCCTCGATGAAGAGCAGGAGCAGCCGGCTTTCGAGGAGTGCCTGCACTGATTCCGCGTGCGGGAGGTATCCCTCCAGGCGGACCAGGCTGTCGAGCGGCGGCTCGGAAAGGCGGCGCTCCAACTCAGGGCTGCGTCTCCCGATCATCCTGATGCGTAACCGGGCGGCCGCCTCCGGGTCTTCGGTCACCAGGCGCCGCAGAGCCCCGGTGAGCCCTGCGGGGAAAGAGTTGCCCGGAAGCGTCCCGGTGTGCGTGAGCGTCCAGTCTGGCTGGGGGTCCCAGGAGCGCCCTCTGAAATCGGCAGGATCGTAGCCATTCGGCAGAAGGTGAAAGCGCGCCGCGTCGAGGTCCGGGTGCCTCGCGAGGAGATCGTCGCGGATGTCGCGATTCACCGTTAGTACCGCGTCGGCCCGGCGCAGGCACGACAGTTCGAGCCGCTCGTCGAGAATGCGGCTGGGGCCGGGACGGCGGGGGTAGAACGGGGCGCGCGTCCAGGGGTCGCGGAAGTCGAGAACCAGGGGGAGACCGGTGCGATCGGCCAGACGCCGCGCGATCCAGTGCGCGGTGAACGGAGGCCCTGAGGCGAAGATCACCTCGGCCCCTTCCGACCGGATGGTGCGAAGTCCCGCGCGCGTTCCTCCTCGCAACCAGCCCACGCGGCCATCCGGAATGAACAACGCGGCGCGCAGGCCGTGCAAAATCCGCCCGCGCACTCCCTCTCCCGCACGAGCGGTGGTGACGAGGTTCTCCGTTCCCCCGGCAGAAGCAGTGCCCGCCGCCGCGCGGTACAGGCCGTAGAATTCGCGGATCGGGCTGCGCACGACCTTCGCCTCGGGGGGGATCTCCGTGGCCAAGGATGGGTCGAGAAGCGGGAAGGCCGCTGTTTCCGGCACGGTGAGCACCACGGGACGGTACCCGAACGCGGGAAGGTAGCGGACGAATTTCAGCACCCGTTGCACCCCGGGGCCGCCCGAGGGGGGGAAGTAGTAGGAGACCACGAGGACCGTGCGCAGGTGTCGCGGCGCGGCCGCCGTGCCGCGAGGGGTGACGGCCTTCTCGGCCTCATGGCTTTCTGTCTCACGGCTCTTTGCCTCACGGTTTGACACCCGTGGACTCCTTTCCTATACTTCGCCCCGTTTCCGCCCTGGTGGCGCCCGGGAGAGTTCGCCCGGCCAACCTAGCAACCGACACCGGGTGGGTCAATCGAGTCGGGTCGGCGCGCGACCTCGCTCCTGGTCCAGCAGAACAGAATCCGGGAGGATCCATGCCCGACCCCGCCAGCCCCCGAGCCTTCGCATTGGCCGCCAGCCGCGGCACTTGGCTCTCTGTGCTGACTCTCGTCGCGGTCCCGTTTTTCTTCTATGCGGCCATGATCATAGGTGGGAACGAGCCGCCGGCGCCCGACACAGCGGCCTGCCAGCCGTTCTCCATTTGGGGAACCCAGGTGCAGCAGGAAACGGGGAAGGTACCCGAGTGGTACCCCTACATCTTCTCGGGGATGCCTTCGTACGGCAGCTACACCTATACGCCGCGCAGTCCGTTCAACCCGGTAGCGTTGATGCAGCGGCTCTGTCATGGAAACCGCGGAGCCTATTATTGGATCCTATTCTCCGTGGCCGGCCTCGCCCTCTTCGCCTTCCTGCGGCGGCAAGGCTTCTCCCGCCCCGCCTCGGCCATCGCGGCGCTCCTGTTTTCCATGACGCCGTACTTCCCGGGGATCGTCGCTGCTGGGCATTCCACCAAGCTGGAAGCGCTCTGCCTTCTCCCGGCGTTCCTTCTTTCGCTCGACATGATCCTCGAACGACCCGGAGCGGCGCGAGCCGCCTTCCTGGCGGGAACGGGGGCGCTCCTCGCCTGGGCGAACCACCCGCAAGTGGTCTTCTACGGGCTCGTGATCGGGTTCCTCTACGCCGTTTCCGTGCTCGTCGTCGAGAAGCGGGCCGCCGGGCGCGGCTACTGGCTTGGCCTCGTGGGTTTCGGGCTTGCGGCTGTCGCCCTTGCCACCGGCCTGGCTATGGAGCCGCTCCTAGCCGTGCGTGAATATGCGCCGTGGTCGATCCGTGGGGCTGCTGCGGGCGGGGAGGGCGGCAGCGGCGTCGGGTGGGACTACGCTACAGCTTGGTCGTTCCATCCTCGAGAGCTGGTGGCCTTTCTCTTTCCGGGATGGTTCGGGCTGCGGGGACAGACCTACTGGGGCCCCATGCCATTCACGCAATCCACCCACTACTTCGGCGTGGCCGCGGTGGTGTTGGCGGTGCTCGGTCTCGCACGGGCACGCGGCCCGCGCCCCTGGATCTGGGGTGGCATCTCGCTCTTCGTGCTCTTCGTCGGCTTCGGACGGTTCCTGCCGCTCGTCTATGGCCCGATGTACCACCTTGTCCCGCTCTTCAACCGCTTCAGGGTGCCGTCGATGATGTACAGCATTCTGCCGCTCTGCCTGGCCTTCCCGGTGGCCGCTGGGTTCGACGCTCTGCTGGCCGCGCCCTGGGCCGCTGCGAACGGAGGGGGGCGTACCGCGGGTGGAGCGAAGCGCAAAGGGACGGCTTCCGCTCTCGCCCCGGCCGCCACGTCGCGGCGTCTGCTCACGATCGGAGCTGTGCTGCTCGTCCTTTGGGTGGTCCTGGCTCTTGTTGCGCGCGGTGCGCTCTCGGGGTCGAACGCGCTCCTTCGCCCCGAAGATGTGGGTCGTCTAAGTCCGGGCCAAATGCAGGCACTTCAGGGCGAACGCCTCTCTTTGCTGCAGCAGAGCGTTGCCCACGGCATGATCGTGCTGCTCCTCGGCCTCGGCGTTCTGACACTGCGCCGCTTCCGGGTCGCGGCCCCTTGGATCGGTCTCCTCGCCGGCATCGTGATTGTGGGAGATGTCGTCCTCGTCGGGCGTTCCTTCTACCAGGTCGAGCCCCGAGTGGCCGCCCGTGACTCGCTTCCCCTGCCGGGGGCTTGTGACTTTCTCGCCCGGCAACCGGGAACCTTCCGGATTCTGCCTGCAAACTCCGCGCTCTTCCGGTCGAACGCGTTCGGTCTCGTGCGACTTGAGTCGGTCGGCGGCTACCACACGGCGAGGCTGCGTGCCTACGCGGACCTCATCGACGCCAACCTCATCTCGCAGCCGGCCGTTCTCTCGATGCTGAACGTCCGCTTCCTCCTTAGCCCGAGCCGGATCGACGCTCTCGGCGCCCCGCTGTACCAGTCCGATGGCTTTGTCTACTCCTATCCTGACTCGCTCCCGCGCGCGTGGGCCGTCCGGAGGGTGGAGCCGGTCGCTGACTTCAGCGCGCTCACGCGCCGCTTCGAAAGTGACAGTTTTCGTCCGGGCGAGACGGCGCTGGCCTACCCCGGCCAGGGACCGTCGCGCGTCGACTACGCATCCGGGCGCGTGACTCTGACCGGGCGCGGGCCGGGTTCACTCCGGCTGCGTGTGGACGCGGAAGGAGACGCCTTCGTGGTGGTGAGCGAGACGGCCTTCCCGCCGGGATGGATGGCCACGGTGGACGGCCGGCCGACGCCGATCCATCGTGTGGATCATGTCCTGATGGGCGTCGAAGTGCCGGTGGGAGGTCATGATGTTGCCTTCGCCATGAAGGATCCAGCACGACTGTGGGGCACGCGGGTCAGTCGTTTCGCTGTCGCGGTCACGCTCGTCCTGGCTGCCGCGGCGATCGCCCTCCCCCGGATCTCCCGACGTCGGCCCCTCGCTGGTCAGAGCGTGGAGTCAACTCCTGCTTTGAAATGAGGCGCCAGTCTCCGGAAGGCCTCTCCCACCGGAAGCGCCGGCTCCTCGGCGCCTGGAGTGTCCGCCCACTCCTCACGCGCGTCCCGCGGCACAAGGTGGGCGTGGAGGTGGCCTTCCACTCCCGCGCCCGCTGCGCGGCCCAGGTTGATTCCCGCGTGGAAGCGCCGTGCGCCGGTGGCCGCCCGCAGGATCCGCTCGCTCTCGCGCAGCAAGCGGGCGATCTCCGCGCGTTCCTCACCGGTGAGATCGTGAAACCGCGGGAGGTGTCGGTAGGGAACAACCATGAGGTGGCCCGTGGTGTAGGGGTAGAGGTTCAGGATGACGAACGTGGTGATGCCGTGATGGAGCACGAGGTGCTCGCGGTCTGTCTCTTCCCCTACCGGTGGCACGGCTTCCTGCGAGGGCATGGCCCTCTGCGAGAGCACCGCTCCCCGAGAGAGCTGCGCGAATGGCGGGCAGAAGATGCACGCAGCCTTTCGCGCCGTCGAGGCGATGTAGCGCATCCTCCATGGGGTCCGGATCTCGTCCATCACACCTTGCTCCTCCTCGCTCGGGGATCGTAGCATCGTGCGGTGATCGGGTGATGCAGGATTTGCTTGCACCCGCTCACCACGGCGGGTATTCCTAGCACCCGGCGCGGTTCTGGGCGGCACCGCGGCCGACGCCACGGAGGAGCTACCTTGTCATCCCCGATCCACTACTTCACGGCGGGCGGTCCTCTGATGTACCCGATCCTCCTGTGCTCGGTGGTGGCGCTGGCGATCATCATTGAGCGCTGGATCTTCCTACGCCGCGTACGCGGGGCGAACGAGCGCTTTCACCTTGAGGTGCGAACCCACCTGCATCCCGGCAGCCTCGATGACGCCATCCGGGTCTGCCGCGCGAGCCAGGCGCCCCTGGCCCAGGTTTTCTTTGCCGGCCTGATGCGCGTAGCCGACGGCGAGGATCGGACGCGCCAAGCGATCGAGGAGGTCGGCCAAATGGAGGTCGCCGAGTTTCAGCGGTTCATGGGTGGCCTTTCGAGCATCATCGGCGGGGCCACGCTGCTCGGTTTCTTAGGCACGGTGACCGGATTGATCAAGGCGTTCCAACAGGTGGAGCGGCTCCAGGGGGCGGTCAACCCGAGCGTTCTCGCTAGCGGGATCTGGGAAGCGCTCCTCACCACCGCTTTTGGTCTCATCGTTGCCATTCCGGCCTCGTTCGCGCACGGTCTCATCATGAGCCGCATCCAAGGAGAGGTTCGACAGATGGAGGAGCGTTCCAGAAAGTTGATGGTTCTTCTCGTCACGGGGCGAGAGGACGGGGCGTGAGCGCCGCGGAAGGATGGAGCTCGCTATGAGGTTTAGCCGTGCGGAAGACCAGGCCCGCATCCGTTTCGATGGAACGCCGATGTCGGACATCATATTCAACCTGCTGATCTTCTTCCTCCTGACCTCTACCTTCGCGGCCGAGCAGGGCATCCCCCTTGATCTGCCCAAGGCGGTGCAACCCTCGTCGATCATCGCGCGGGAGGTTGTGGTCACTCTCACGCGTGGCGAGGCGCTTTTCGTCAACGAGAAACCGGTGGGTTGGCCTGCACTGGAGACGGAGCTTTCCCTGGCCCTCGCACGCGCCTCCGATCGAACCGTGGTCGTGCGCGGTGACGGGGGTGTCCCGTTACGGCGGGTGGTGGAGGTGATGGACGCGGCGCGGCGACTGGGCGCGCGCGGTCTTGCCATCGCGGCCCAGGCCGAGGATCCGGTTCCCGCGGAGGAGAGGATGACGCCATGACGCCCCGCACGACAGGCACCGAGGCGGCCGGCGGACTCGTGCCGCAGCTGCTCGACAGCCTCGACTTCGGCCTTCTGGCTATGGACGGGGAGAGTCACGTCCTCTACATCAACCGGAAGGCGTCGGAGATCCTGGGCACTCCCGCCGAGGAGTTCCTCGGCCGCCCGGCCGGCGAGTTCCTGAACTCGCGCACCCCGGGCTTTTCATTCTGGTCTTTGGACCAGATCGACCCCGAAGAGGCGGGCACGCGCGAGATCATGCTCGAGTATGGCTCGAAGGAGTTTCTTCTCGAGGCGCGCTGGCTCACTCCGGCCGAGACGGAGGGGCCGATCGCGGCCATCCTGGCCTTTGATGACGTGACCGAGACCGTGGGCGAAGTGGAGTTCCAGCGCCGCGTCGACCGCTTCGCATCGGTCGGCGATCTCTCCGCAGTCATCGCGCACGAAATCAGGAACCCTCTCACCGGGATCCGTACCACCATCCAGTATGTCGGGGGCAAGATGCCCCGGGACTCGACTCTGCGTGCGGACTTAGAGGAGGTCATCAAGGAGCTCGACCGAATCGAACAATTCACTACCGACCTACTCCAGTTCGCGCGCCCCAAGTCGTTCCAGTTGGTAGAGCAGGACATCAACCCCATCCTCGAAACCGTGATGGATAATCTTGAGATCCCGTTCGCGGAGGCCGGCATCACCGTGCGACGCGACCTGGCCCCGAATCTACCCGGGCTTCCGTTCGACCGAGACGCCATCCAGCAGGTCTTCCTCAACATTGTCTTGAACGCCATCGAAGCGATGCCAGGGGGCGGGCAGTTCCGCATCTCCAGCTCGGTTCGCCGCTACCGCTCGCGTCTAGCGGTGGAGGTCGCCTTCAGCGACACCGGATGCGGGATCTCCGAGGAGGTGATCGACAAGATCTTCGACCCCTTCTTCACCAGCAAGCCCGCCGGGACCGGCCTGGGCTTGAGCATCAGCCTCCAGATCCTACGCGAGCACGGAGGGCGGATCACGGTGCGGAACCGCTCCCAGGGAGGGGTCACCTTCCGTCTCTCATTCCCGGTCCGCTCCGGGGCGGGACCGTCCGGTTGAAGTACCGAGTCCTGGTCATCGACGATGAGCCGTCCATCACCCGCTCCTTGGGGCGGGTCCTCACCGATCGCGGCTTCCTTGTCTCGGTGGCGGCCAATGGGCAGGCGGGGCTCGAACGGATGGAGGCGGAGCGCCCCCACATCGTCCTGCTCGACCTGCGGCTGCCCGATGCCAATGGCTTCGATCTGATCCCCCGGATCCACCGGGTGGAGAACTCGACACAAATCATCGTCATCACCGCCTATGGTGACACCCAGGCGGCGGTGCAAGCCATGAAGGCCGGGGCCACCGATTTTCTGCGCAAACCCTACGACCTCGACGAGCTCATCCTCGCCGTGGAGACGGCCGCAAAAACCTTTGCGCGCGACGCTCAACTTCGCGTCTACCGGCGCAAGGACCGGAGTCTCTACAATCCTGATCAGATCCTGTACCGATCCGAGGCGATGGCACGTGTCTGGGATCTGGTGCGCAAAGTGGCTCGATCCGACGCGGCGAGCGTCCTCATTACCGGCGAGAGCGGGACCGGGAAGGAGCTGGTGGCGCGCGGGGTCCACTTCGAGGGCGCCCGCCGCCGCGCTCCGTTCATGGAGCTCAATTGCTCCGCCTTCCAGGAGACCCTGCTGGAGAACGAGCTCTTCGGGCACGAGCGAGGGGCCTTCACCGGTGCCTCCTACCTCAAGCGAGGCTTGGCCGAGCTCTCCGATGGCGGCACGCTCTTCTTAGATGAGGTGGGGGAGATGCCCGCCCAGACGCAGGCCAAGTTGCTTCGCTTTCTCGAGGATCGATCTTTCCGGCGGGTCGGCGGCAATGTCGACATCAGCATCGATGTTCGTATCGTAGCTGCAACCAATGTCGACCTGGCCCGACGCATCGAGGAGGGGCGGTTCCGCACCGACCTTTTCTACCGGCTCCAGGTCGTATCGATCCATCTGCCTCCTCTGCGGGAACGGGGCGACGACGTGAACCTCCTCGCCGAGCACTTCCTCAAGCGCTTCTCGGCCGAGCTGAAGAGAAGCTTCCGGGCCATCGACGAGGATGTGCGCTCTCTCTTTCGGAACTACGACTGGCCTGGGAATGTGCGCGAACTGCGCAACCTCATCGAACGGATCGTCATCGTTGAGGATGGCGAGGTCCTTACGGCCGAGCACCTGCCACCCGAGATCCGGGAGCGAGTGGCGAGGAAGGCCGGTTTGTCTGGCGCCCCGCAGCGGGCCGAGCTTCTCTTCCTTGGGCCCCCCGCACCGCGGGGCGTGCCTCCAACGGGGGGAGAGCGGGGAGGAACCGCTCCACCTGGAGGAGTCGGCGAAGCGCGCGGCTCTGGCGCGGCCGTCGCGTTGCCTCTCCTGCTTCCTCTCTCCGCGGAGGAGCCGTTGCCCACCCTCCATGATGTGGAAGAGGAGTACATCCGACTGGTCCTGGCTCGATGTGACGGCAACAAAAGCCGGGCCGCGCGCGTTCTCGGACTTTCACGCCAAGGGCTGATCGACCGGCTGCGAAGGGGCGGGCGGACTGCGGAGCCCGTCGAACCATAATGTGTCCATTCTTTTGACATGTAAGATGTTCTGACAGGTGTTTCTGCTTCGCCAACCCATTGTGTCGCAACATGTTTTGTGTTTTGTCGCCACAACTGTAAGACTTTCTTGCACTTCCCGCGATCCTGCCGCTCGGTTTGTCCTCGTTCCGCAAAGACCCCTGACCTGATATATCACATGGCCTCACAATGGGTTATGCCTTGCATGTCGTGGAGTGGTCGGCATTGGCACAATCATTGCAACTTCAGAGCCACTGGAGGCTTGTAAGGTGGCGCACAAGGTTCTCATCGTGGATGACGAAACTCTGCTTCTGCGGACGCTTTCCAACGCGCTGCGGGATGCCGGGTACGAGGTTCTTCCCGCAGGGACGGCGGGCGATGGGGAAGCGCTGCTCAAGGGCCAGGGCGGAGACGTGGATCTGATGGTGCTCGACGTGAAGCTGCCGGATCGCTCCGGGCTGGATCTGTTGCAGGGCCAGCGTGAGCGGGGCTATGCCGGCCGCGTCATCGTCATGACGGCATTTGACAGTCCGGAGTCGGAACGTCGGTGCCGCCAATTGTCTGTCGACCACTATCTTCGCAAGCCGTTCGATCTGGACGCCATGCTCGGGCTGATCCGAGGTCTCCTGGGGGGAAGCGGATCGAGCGCCGCCGCTGGCGCACGAGGCAATAACTAAAGCAGGCCATGGAGGGAGGTGAATGCAAGATGCCGATGGCGAAGAAGGCCGCTAAGAAGGTCGCGAAGAAGGCGGTCAAGAAGGTCGCGAAGAAGGCCGTGAAGAAGGTCGTGAAGAAGGTCGCGAAGAAGGCCGTGAAGAAGGTCGCGAAGAAGGCCTGATTACCTCGGACCGTTGATCCGGGGGCTGCTCAGGTTGAATCCCCGGCAGCCCCCTTGTCCGATCGTCGTTTTGCCGCCGTGTGCCGGTGGTCGTCGTCTGGTAGCTGTCGCTCGGGTAGCTGTCGCTCGGGCATTGACTTGGCAGTCGTCGCCCGGGCACGGTTCGGCTCCTTCGGTTTCAGGGACTGGGGGAGTCCCAGGCAAAAAAGTTCCCCGCCGCCACCGGGTCTTCAGCGCTCAGAGCCCCAAATTCAGGAAGCCCGCAAGGAAATTGGGCTTGAGGCGCTGTGAAGACTCAAACAGGGCAGGGAACCGGTTCCTCAACCAAGATTGACGTTAGATCTCCCTGCATTCCGTCGTCAACTGGTTTTTTCTCAGCCATGCACGTATGTAGTCTATGATGCACGACGCCTGCGGTCTCTCGCCGTGGGGGCCGTGCTTTCTGTTTCGCTGAGCCAGGAGGGGAAATGGCGATCCTCGTGACCGGAGGGGGCGGCTACATCGGAAGCGTTTTGGTCGAGGTCCTGCGCGAACGCGGGATCGCGGTAGTCGTCGTGGACAATCTTTCCCGGGGCCACCGGAGAGCGGTTGCCGAGGATGTGCCGTTCTATGTCGGCGATGTCGGGGACGGTCCGTTCTTGCGGGGTGTGTTCCGCGAGCACTCGATCGACGGGGTCTTCCACTTTGCCGCATCGAGCCTGGTCGGCGAGTCCATGCATGACGCCGGAGCGTATTTCCGCAACAACGTCGGCGGCTTGCTGCGGCTCCTCGAAGTGATGTTGGAGGCCGGCATCGGCCGTTTCGTTCTGAGTTCGACCGCTGCGACCTATGGCGAGCCCACAGAGGTGCCGATTCCCGAGACCGCACCCACGGAGCCCACGAACCCCTACGGCGAGTCGAAGCTGACCTGCGAGCGGATGCTGCACTGGATGGGTGTCGTGCATGGGTTGCGCTGGGCCGCCCTGCGCTATTTCAATGCCGCCGGTGCGAGCGATCGCTGCGGGGAAGACCACACCCCCGAGACGCACTTGGTGCCGTTGGCCATCGCGGCGGCCGCGGGGCGCCGCGGCCCGCTGCCGGTGTTCGGTCTCGACTACCCGACCCCCGATGGCTCCTGCGTCCGCGACTATGTCCATGTCGAGGATCTGGCGGAGGCGCACCTGTTGGCCTTGGAACGTATGTCTGAGCACTCCGCTGAAATTTATAACCTCGGCAACGGGGAAGGGTTCAGCGTGCTGGAAGTTCTCGATGCCGTGCATCGCGCGACCGGGCGGCCGGTTCCCTGGGAAGCCGCTCCGCGCCGTTCGGGAGATCCTGCGCGGTTGGTGGCGAGTAGCCACAAAGCCCGCCGCGAACTGGGATGGACGCCGCGCCGGGATCGGCTCGACGTCATTGTGGAGTCCGCTTGGCGCTGGGCTCTGGCCCATCCTCATGGCTACGCCCCCCCTCGTGGCGATGTCCTTCCTCACGGCCATGCCACCCGTTCCTGACGACGCCACATCGCGCCCCCTGGCGGACCGGCGCCGTCCCCGAGTGCTCGACGAGGTGCGCGGGCAGGCTCACCTCGTCGGTCCCGGGGGGCCGCTGCGGCTCTTCCACGAGCGGGGCGAGATCCCTTCCATGATCTTCTGGGGGCCTCCCGGCTGCGGGAAGACCACCTTGGCCCGCATTCTGGGCGGGCATCCGGCGTATCACCTCGAGCAATTCTCGGCGGTGTTGGCGGGCGTCCGAGATGTTCGGGCCGTCGTGGAGCGTGCCCGTGTACGGCGCGAGGCCGAAGAAAGACGAACGATCCTCTTCGTGGACGAGATCCACCGATTCAACCGTGCCCAACAGGACGCCTTCCTTCCTCACGTGGAAACCGGTCTCATCGTGCTCGTCGGAGCGACGACGGAGAACCCTTCCTTCGAAGTGAACGAGGCGCTGCTGTCCCGCTGCCGGGTCTACACCCTACGGCCGCTGGATGCCATGTCGCTCCGAGCGATCGCCGAGGATGCCCTCGCCGGCCGAGTCGCGGAGCAGGAGTCCGCAGATCCACCGCGCCTGGATGAGGCTGCTTGGTCCATGCTCCTCGCTTTCGCCGACGGGGATGCGAGGAAGCTCTTGAACCTGATCGAGGCAGTGCTTCCCGCGGCGAGCGACCGGGAAGAGATCAGCGCCGCCGAGGTCGAGCGGGTCATCCAATCCGGCGCGGCGGTGCGCCACGGTGCCGAGGATCACTTCGACTGGATTTCCGCGCTCCACAAGAGTCTTCGCGGAAGCGATCCCCACGCCGGCGTCTATTGGCTGGCGCGGATGCTCGAAGCCGGCGAGGATCCGAAGTTCATCGTGCGCCGGCTCATCGTGTTTGCCTCCGAGGATGTCGGCCTCGCCGATCCCGGGGCGCTCGTCTACGCCACCGCGGCGATGCAGGCGGTTGGTTTCGTGGGGATGCCGGAGTGTCGCCTGGCCCTCTCCGAACTCGTTCTGTACCTGGCGCTGGCACCGAAGAGCAATTCCGCATACGCGGCGTACGGTCGGGCGCAGGAACAGGTCCGCGGGCGCGGGGCGTTGCCGGTACCGCTGCGGATCCGCAACGCTCCCACCCGGATGATGGGTGATCTGGGCTACGGTCATGGCTACGTTTATCCGCACGACGCTCCAGGGCGCTGGGTGCCCGAGTCCTATCTACCGGATGAGATCCGCGCCGAGCGTTTCTTTCGTCCCTCGCGCCAGGGACGGGAGGCGAGGATGGTGGAGGATCACCGGAGGCGGACCAGGGACTTCTACGACCTCCATTCGAACGACGTCGACCCGCCCGAGACGCAGCGTTCTTGACGACGTCGGATCCATCGGCTACTGTCAACGGGTTCGCCTTTTGTCCCTATCGTCTAGTCGGCCTAGGACTCCGCCCTTTCAAGGCGGCAACACGGGTTCGAATCCCGTTGGGGACACGGTTTTTCTTTAGTCCCTTCCCCGTTCCTACCGGCGGCCGATCCACTTGCGCCCGGCCCATCTTTGACCGACCCGTCCGTGCCCGGCGTACTGCCTATCTGTCGACATGACAAAGAGTTCCTTGACAGCGCAACCCGTTTCCTATATGCTGCAACGACAGGGAGAGCACGGCCCTGGCCTGGTTTTGCGATGCAGGCTAGGCGTCTGCCGTCCGCATCGTCGACATTCTTGAGAGGAGATTCGAGCCCATGACGAACAAATTTCGCTTTCGGTCTCACGGTGTCGTTGCTGCGGTCCTTGGCCTTCTTGGGGTGACCGGCACCGCTCTGTCGTTCGTTGCCCCGGAACACGACGCGGACTTCGCGGTGCCGCTCCCGTCGTACGACCAGCCCGGGAGTCGCTCGGCGGCGGCGGCGGACGCGGCGGGCCGAGTGGCGGTAGAGCGGATGCTTCGCAACTACGACGGCGATTGGCGGGTCTACGCCACGAACCCGCTCAACAACACGCCGCGCTGGGTCTACGGCAGCGGCGCTCAGGTGGCGCCGGCTTTCGCCAGGGCGCAGGACGCGGTCGACGCCGCGCGGGGCGTCATTCGTGACAACCCGGAGGTGTTCAACGTCAACGTCGCCGGCCTGCGATTCGTGGCCGCGCCCCGGGGCGCGGGGAAGCAGACCGTCCACTTCCAGCAGGTCTACCGCATGTTGGACGTGGTCGGCGCGGGTGCGAACGTGACCTTCACCGAGGGCGGGCGTCTCTTTCTGGTGGGGTCGACCTGCTACCCCGGGATCGATGTCGATCCCACGCCGCGGCTGACGGTGGCCGAGGCCCGGGAGCGGGCGCGCGCCGACCTCACCCTCGATCCTGCGACCGACACGGTGGAAGAACTGCCGAGGCTCCTGATCCTGCCCGTCCCGAGCGGTGCCGGCACCGTCGAGCATCACCTGGCGTGGCGCGTCCGTGTCGACATCCGAGCGCCCCGCGCCATCTGGGTGACGTACGTGGATGCGAACGACGGCGAGATTCTCTGGCGGTACAACGACGTCCATTTCCTGGACTACACCGGGACGGCGACGGGCCAGGTGGAGCGATCGACCTACTGTGAGGGGCAGGCCACCGAGGCGATGCCGTACCTTAGGGTCCAGGTCTCGGGTCTTTCCAGCGTCACGGCCGACACGTCCGGCAACTGGAGCCTCACGTACGCCGGCACCGATCCGCGTTCTGTCACGGCTGATCTCTACAGCCCGTACGTCGACCTGAACAACGTCGCCGGAGCCGAGGGCACCTTCACCGGCATTGCCACGCCGGGCGTGCCCCTGGCGATCAGTTTCACCGACGCCAACTCGCAGAAAGACGAGAAGGACGTCTACCGCGCGGTCAACGACATTCACCGCTTTTTTCAGGCCGTAGCCCCCGAGTTCGCCTATCCCAACCAGCGGATGACGGCCAACGTCAGCCGGAGTTCCACCTGCAATGCCTACTGGGATGGCACTATCAATTTCTACGTGGCAGGCGACGGCTGCGCTAACACCGGCCAGATCATGGATGTCGTGCAGCATGAGTTCGGGCACGGCGTCCAGGATGCCATCCTCGGCCAGCAGGGCGATGAAGGTCTGGGTGAAGGGAACGGCGACATCCTGGGCAACGTGATGCAGATGTCACCGATCGTGGGCCGCGGGTTCTATCTGAATACCTGCACCACAGGGATCCGCAACTCTCAGAATTCGTTGCGCTACCCGGAAGACGTGGTCGGCCAGACGATCCACTACGCCGGGCAGGTCATCGCCGGCTTCCAATGGGATGCCATGCAAGCCATGATGGTCGTCCTCGGGCCCGAGGAGGGTCGGCTCGCGGCGGCCCGGGACTGGCACTATGGCCGGGTGCTCCAGCTTCCGACGACCCAGCCCGATCAGGTGTTGGCCACGTTCGTGGCGGACGACGACGACGGCAACTTAGCCAATGGCACGCCGAACTACGACGCCCTCTGCCTGGGCGCCACCAATCACGGTTTCTCCTGTCCCGAAATCCTCACCGGCGTCATGATCCTGCACACGCCGTTGGCCAGCCGCGAGGGGAGCGGGCCCGCGACGATCACGGGCGTGATCTCCTCCACCGAGGGGGCGCTGGTGGCCGACTCTCTGGTTGTGCTCTATCGCGTGAACGGCGGTCCGTACCAATCGGTCCTGTTGCAACCCACGGGCGGCACCAATGAGTATGCCGGGACGATCCCGGACCTGAACCCGCCGGCCCAGGTGGAGTACTACCTGCGGGCGCGCGATGTCGCGGGGAACACGCGGAACAATCCGGCTCTGGCGCCGGACCTACTCCATGCTTTCGATGTGGCGACGGAGTACGACAACCTTGAGGTGGCGAGCGGCTGGACCGTCAACCTCGAAGGCACGGACAACGCCACCACCGGGCAGTGGGTGCGGCTCGACCCAAACGGGACCATCGCTCAGCCCGAGAGTGACCACACTGCCGATCCTGGCACCACTTGCTGGGTGACCGGCAACGCCCCCGCGGGTTCCACCGACGGCACCGCCGACATCGACGCCGGAACGACCACGCTGTACTCGCCGGTGTATGACCTCATCGGTTTCGACTCCGGCCTGGTGAAGTACTGGCGCTGGTACTCCAACGACCAAGGTGCGGTCCCGGGGGCCGACACCTGGGGGGTTTGGGCCCGCAACAACGGCGGCGCCTGGGTGACCGTGGAGAGCACCATGCTTTCCTCGAACGCGTGGGTGGCACAGACCGTCGACGTGGTGGCCCTCTTCGGATCACAACTCGGCCTGGTGCAGTTTAAGTTCGTCGGCAGCGATCTGAGCGACCCCAGCCTAGTCGAAGCAGCCGTGGATGACTTCGAGATCTTGGCCCAGGCCTCGACCGTGGATGTGACCCCGGCGGGAGACGGGCCCGCGCGCTTTGCTCTGTTCGGCACGCGGCCGAATCCTTCCCCGGGCGCGACGCGGATTGCCTTCCAGGTGCCCGCGGCCACGCGGGTTCGGCTTGGGATCCACGATGTTGCCGGCCGCCTTGTGCGTTCATTCGACGGAACGTACGCGGGCGGTGGGCACAGCGTGGAGTGGGACGGGCGAGATGGGTCGGGGCGCTATCTTCCAGCCGGAGTGTATTTCGTGCGGATGCGGGCGAATGGGTTTCGGGCTTCTCGGAGTGTGGTGGTCGGCCGGTAGGGTAGGGCCCGGCCCCTGCCGCCGCGTGGGGCGGTCACCGGAAGTCCGTCGCGCAAGAACAGAAACGATGGAGGGAACGTACCAACTCAGGTAGCCGGACGTCAGAATTCAGGAGTCAGAAGGAGGAGACCGGCGACGAGATCGTCAGCAAGCTGTTGGAGGCCTATTCGCCGACAGCCCGCAGAGAAGCCCCCGGAAGAGTCCGGGGGCTATTCTCGCGCCGTCGCGAAGCCGGGCCTCCACAGGTCAGGAAAACCGGATCGAACGAGGCGCTCTGTCGGATCTCCCGAGCCGAACCTGGCGGTCCGGCTCCGGCGGTCGCTCGGCTTACCAGCCGGCGCGGCCCTTGAGAACCATGATAAGGATCGGGATCAGGCCAATCGCGTAAATCATCCTACACCTCCTCGTTTCGGTCCCGGCGATCCGCCCCGCTCCTGCGGGACGCGACTGAGTCGGTGAGAGGTACGCATGGGTCGTGCCAAACGGGGAGGCGATTTCGACGCGACGACCCCTGACTTCCAACGCACGTGTGGGCCTCGCTTTGGCGTGTCGGTACGTCGACACGGCGATCACGGGCGGGCGCTTCTCGATTTGCGCCCTGTCGTCTGTTGATTCCAGTCATGCGGAGCAGATGGTCTAATCGATTCTGCGGGAACGGGGAGCAGTCGTGTCGTCGGCGGGCGACATTGTGGTTTACACTTTACGGTGGAGCCCGGCGTTTTTAGCGGGCTCCTTTCGTCGCTCCGTCTCACCGCGTTCAAGCCCTGCTCGTTCCCGGCCGAAAACGCAACCGGGTCCATGGATTGTCGATTGGGGCCGTTTGCACTTGCCGATCTCGGAGCCATGCGCTATACTTCACCCGTGCCATTTGGGCGTTCTTTCTGTGCTCCGGGGTTGAGAGGAGATTCTCTCGATGCGTACCCGAAACCGATTGCTGCCGGTGCTTCTGCTTATCCTGGCGATCTCCACGCCGGCGTTCATCACAGTGCCTATCGCGAAGGCACGTATGGCTCCGCCAACGCAGGTGGTGATTGTTGATCCTGGGGATCCGGATGACCCGGCTGGTGACTACAAGTCTGCCATCCTGCCGCCTTCAGGTGAGCCGACCCGGCCGGTGGATTGTACTTCCCAGACCTGCGCACCACGCGCCTCCGTGCCGGATGCCGGTACCACGGCTTTGGCGACTCTGCACATGGACAAGTGGCAACTCAGGGACATCCTGCTCTACCTCCTGTTCCAGTCACCAGTCCTGCGTTGATTCGAACGGCAGCAACAAGACAAGGAAGCACCGGAGGGGTTGATGACGGGGAAAGGCGATCGAGAGACATCGAGGGCGAGAACGCCACAGGACGACGCAAGCCTGCGTTCGGTCCTGCGCCGGGCCCGGATCTACCTGGACGCCGGATCTCCCGGGAGTTCGCACGAGCTGCTGTCCCCGATGGGGCTGAGCCTGTCCGCGCTCGGGGGGATACCGATCGAGAGCAGATTCGAGGCATCGACACTCCAGCTTAGGAGTTGTCGGGAACTTGGACATGCCGAACATGTGGCCACCCTCGCTCCCATGCTTGAGGCCCTCATCAAGGACGCGCCACCGGTCGGCGCAGAGCTGCGGGCGGAAGCGATAGCCGTGCTCGCCGGTTGGCATAACTCGCGCGGCGACTATGCCCAGACCACCGCGCTTGTGGACGAGTTTCTGGAGCAGCTCGTCGGCCGCGAGCTATCCGCCTCTGCTTTCGTGTCCCTTCTATCCTTCCGCTTCGTCAGTCTAATTCGCGAAGGTAGGATCGACGAGGCCGAGGACATTGCGAGCATCTGCGTCGAGAAGGCGGATCGAGAGAACGCGCCACTTCCCGCCGGCATCGCCAGAAACCTCCTTGCAGTAGCACTGAAAGCCAGAGGTCAAATGGCGGACGCCCTGAAACTCTACGCCCAGGCCGCCGCCCGATTTGCCGTCGCGGGTGACTCTGTCTGGACGGCTCGCGTCCACTTGAACCGCGCCGCCCTCCTCAACCGCATCGGCCACCTACCAGAGGCCCATGCAGCGTACGAGGAGGCCCACCGCCGAAGCCGCGAAATCTCCCACGCCACCAATGTCATGCGCTCCCGCCTCGGCCTGGGCATGGTCTCGATTCGCCAAGGGAACCTCGACGCGGCCCGACGCCACCTCCTACACGGCTGGCTCGAAGCGCGCCGTCTGAAGACTCCCCGCGAACAGGCCCTCGCTCTGGAATTCCTCGGCGAGGCACTGACCCTGATGGGTCGCCCCCAAACCGCTCGCCGCGCCCTGGCACTTTGTCGCCGGATCGCGACGCGGATCGCTCCCGAGGGAGACTTGGTAGCCGAGTGCGGGATCCGCGAGGCTCTCCTGGCCCTCACGCAGGGCGATCCCGCTGAAGCCGAAGCCGTGGCCACCCCGGCGCTCGCCTGTGCGTCCAAGGCCGGCTTCGCGTGGGAGGAGTGCCAGGCGCTTCGCCT
This sequence comes from Candidatus Eiseniibacteriota bacterium, assembly GCA_903844735.1. Classification (GTDB taxonomy): domain Bacteria; phylum Eisenbacteria; class RBG-16-71-46; order CAIMUX01; family CAIMUX01; genus CAIMUX01. Next base: position 72,313 of record CAIMUX010000131.1, on the reverse strand, counting down.
CCGTGGTGTCGCGCGGTTCCTGCTCGGCCGGCGCGACGAGGCGCGGTCGGACCTGCGCACTGCACACGACAAGCTGCAGACCATGGGCGAGGAGCTGGAGGTCCAGCTCGTCCGCCGCTGGCTGGCTTGCCTGGACGGCGAGATCGCGGGTGCCATGCCACCGCTGCACCCGGCACAGATGGCGCTCGCAGCGGTGACACTTGCCACCGCGACTTCTGAAGCCATGGTCCCGGAGTCCACACTCCCACCCGCGGCGAGCGTCGCCGGCCGCCGGGACAGAAGCCACAGAAGCAACGGCCGCACCGAAGAGATCCAGGAAATCTGGTGCCGTCTCGGCCTGGCCACGAAGTCGCCCCGCCTGCTCTCGATGCTCCACGAGGCGGAGATGCTGGCGATCGCCGATTGCGCGGTGCTTGTACAAGGCGAGACAGGCACCGGCAAGGAGCTGCTCGCGCGCGGGATCCATGAGCTGAGCGGTCGTCAGGGGCGGCTGGTGCCGGTGAACGTCGGCGCCATCACGCCCGATCTCTTCGAGAGCGAATTGTTCGGTTCGGAGAAGGGCGCGTACACCGGTGCCGACCACACCCGCCACGGGCTGGTCGTCGAGGCCGAAGGAGGCACGCTCTTTCTCGACGAGATCGGCGACATCGGCCCGCGCGGCCAAGTGGCATTGCTGCGTTTCCTGGACTCGGGCGAGGTGCGTCCCGTCGGGTCCCACCGGATCTCCCGTGTGAAGCTGGGTGTCGTGACCGCCACGAACCGACTGCTCAAGGAGAGGATCCTGCACGACGCGTTCCGCCACGATCTGTACTACCGCCTCGCGCAGGGCGTAGTGACTTTGCCACCGCTGCGGGAGCGGCTCGAGGATCTGCCTGATCTCATCCAAATTCTGTGGACCAGGCAAGGGCAGCCCTCGGCGCTGCCGCCGGGACTGCTCGACAACGACTGCCTCGTGCCGCTGCGCGCGCATCTGTGGCCGGGGAACGTCCGCGAGTTGGATCAGTTTCTCCGCCGTTTGCGGATGTCGCTGCATGCGAAGGGTCATCTGCGGGTGTCGCCTCACCGGATCTGGACGCTCATTGGCGGCGCCGGTGGCGGCGGTGGCCGCGGGATCTTCCATGGGGGCACGGCGGACCGGGCGCGGGCTGGCGCCGCGGAACCGATTAGCACGGAGCAGATTCGCCGGGTTCTCCGAGAGTGCCGGGGCAATCGTACGCACGCGGCTCGGACCCTCGGCATCGCGCGAAGCAGTTTCTATCGGCTGCTCGAGGAGCGGGGGTTGATGGGGACGCGTCCGGCGGCCGGCCTCGACGAGACGCTGGGCGAGGCCTGAAGCCGCGACTGGCCACCTGCAAGATCGCCCCCGGGAAGCCCTGACTCGGCCGTCTCGGATCACCCTGTGCCGGCGGGTCTCCTGCTGCCCGTGCGTCAACGTCCGCACGACGCCGTTCCGGCCGCTGGGAATGATCACCACATCAGGGTGGACGACCTGTCCGGAGCTCTCCTACGTCGGGATCGACGACGGGCCGAGCGTGTTCATGCCGCCATCGCCGTATCCTTCCATTCCAGATGGTGGCCCGCCTGTGCCCCGAGATCGCCCACGCGGGCCTCGCCTCAGCACGTGGCGATCACGAAACTGGTAGGTGCGGAACAGGCGAACGTTGCCCTCGTTGTCCACCGCCCACGACCGCTGGTTTGCGTATCGGCGGAGTTGGTCGATCGCCTCCTCGATCGGCCCCTGCACGCAGGGCTCGTCCACACGGAATCGGATGATTACTCGGAAGGTGTCGTTCTCGGAGTGGTCCCAGTCAATGTCGTGGATGGTCTGGTTGCGGCAGTGATCCCAGCCGGGGAGGTCCCAGCCTTGAAGAGGTGCGGATGGCCGCGTGCCGTCCTGATCGGGGGAATGTCCGAGACAAGCGGTAGGCTCAAGCACAGCCTGATGGTCATGCTGCCATCCCACCAAGCCCTCACGTCTCGGCCCTCACGTCTCGTCGAGCAGCGTCCTCATTCTGAATTCTGAATCCCGACTCCTGGCAACCTAGGCAGTCACGAAATAACTGCCTCCTAGCCCAGTGCGGCCAAGGAGGCAGTTCCAGATCAGCCGCCGCGAGTACGTCGACGCAGGACCGAATGAAAAAGCGGCAGCAACCCGGTCGATCCTCAAACGTGGGGGGGCTGGAGGATCGCAGTTTCCGGGTCGCCGCCGCAAGGTCTGGGACCGCAATCCCCTGACGACCTGTAGCGCCACCCCGGACGCGCAAGGCATCCGAGGCGTGCAGGATCGTTCAGCAAGACAGCAGTGCCCAAGAGAATGTGCCGAAGCACAAAACAACGGCCGCATAAACACCGCCGAGGTCGCCAGGTTCCCTGCCGGCAAGGTTCTGTCGATGTTTTTTTTGAGTTGGGCGTTGACCCCGGTGTCCATTGGCGTGTAACGTCATAAACCCGAGGACGATGGGAAGGGACTTTGGTCTTTGTAGGAGGTTGGATGACACGGGGAAAGCGAAACCGGCGCTGGCTGGCGCCGGTGGTTTTCGGTTGTACGGCGATTTTGTGTGGCGGCACTACGTGGCTATGGATCAAGAGGGATCTTCCGCCCGTCCAGTCGCTGCTCGACGCCCGGATGGCTCTGAACCAGGCGCGGAGCACGTCGGACGAAGTACCCGCCCGGCCGCTTTTGGACTCCGCCGAGCAGAATCTCGGCGACGCGCAGCGGGCCGTTGAGCAGGAGTATCGCAAGCTCGACCTCTTTCGCCGCTACGATCTTGCGCGCTACCACGTGGACCGGGCGCGGAAGCTCTGCGGAGAGGCTGATTCCGTGGCCCAAGAGGCGCGCCAAACCGCCGCCCTCGATGGAGGGCGGCGCGTCACATCGTTGCGGCACTCGTTGGCCACGACCCGTAGCCTCGTTGAGCGACTCAACCTGCGCGGCGACGCCCTGGTTCGCCTCAGTTCGGCCGATGCCTTCATCAAGGCCGCCGACGCGCGCCTCATGGACCAGGAGGCGATCGACGCGCGGGAGCTGCTCGATCGCGCGGAAGCTGAGATCGACGAGGCCTCCCTGCGATTGCAGGCGCGGCTCACCCGTTTCCTCGAACGGCGCCACGAATGGAACGTCTTGGTGCGGGAGACTCTAGCTGCCTCGACTCAGACCAATGAGCCGATGGTGCTCATCGACAAGCTCAACCAGGAATGCCATATCCTTCGGCACGGGCGCGTGGTCGAGACGTTCCCGGTGGAGATGGGCAACTCCTGGATGGAGCGGAAACTCACGGAGGGAGACCGAGCCACGCCGGAGGGGCGCTACCAGATCTCGGCTCTGAAGGGGCACGGCAACAGTCGTTACTACAAGGCCGCCCTCCTGAACTACCCCAACCAGACCGATCGGAGCCGCTTCGTGAAGGCCAAGCGGACCGGGCAGATTTCACGCGGGGCCCGCATCGGCAGTCTGATCGAGATCCACGGGGAAGGCGGCCGCGGAAATAACTGGACCGCCGGATGCGTGAGCCTGGCCAACGCTGACATGGACCGGCTCATGTCTTTCCTTCGCACTGGTACACCGGTGACGATCGTGGGGGTCTGGCAGGAGCCCACGTGGCTTTCTTCCGGTGGCCTGACAACGGGCACCGCGGCCCTTCCGGGCCGGGCCGACTAGACGGCGTCATCGCGCGGCCCGAGGTGGGTCGACGCGGCCGCGAGAGGGGACGGCATGGACAGCAAGGGACGCCGCTGGGCCTGGCTCGGGGCGGGCGTTCTCATCGTCTCCGCCGGTCTTGTGGCCGATCGGGCGGTCCGCACCTCGCTTGAACGACGCGCGCGCGAGGTCGATCTAGTAGCCGCAGTTCGAGGGATCGGTCTCGATGGACGCGTCTCTACTCCAAGCTGGGAGGATTCACGCCTTCGCTGGCTGCCGCGCCCAGCCTTGCGCCTGCGCGGCGTTCAGGCATCGGTTCTCTCCGGTCGTCCCGGGCCGGGCGCGGTATCAGGCCGCATTCGTCTGGAAGCCGTTGATCTGGTCCCGCGCTGGGGCTTCCCATTGCGCCCCGGCCTTGATCGCGTCGAGATCCGCGGCGGCGTCGTCGACATCGGTCGCGACCTGCTGCCTCAAGCGCCACGCAGCTACGTCGACCCGATTTCCGGCGCTCCACGGCCCATCCCCTGGAGTGCTCTCCTGCGCGTGATCCAGGAAAGCGGGGCGGGCCCGGCCGACGCTTCGCAATCCGGCGATCCATCGCGTGCGGAGCGAGTTGGTCGGGAACCCGCGGTGCTGGCGCGCGACCTCGACATCCGGCTTCCCACCGAGTTGTTTCCGGAGGGTGAAGCCGTGCGCGTGGGGGAGGTGCGCCTCTTCACGGGAGGGGACCGCCTCGAGCTGGCGGGAGAACTGCGCGTGCGGGTGAAACAGCGCGCTTGGTCGGTACCTGTGCGACTTCTGCGCGACGCGGGCAAGTTCGGTGACGGGCCTGTCTGGGACCTTGCTCTCGGGTCCGATTCCTCCGGCGTGCGCATTCGTGTGGCCGAAGCGGGTCAGGGGGGCGTGGCGTCTTGGTCGGGGGACCTTCGGGATCCCATGGGCACGGTGGCGCAGGCCTTTCTCGATGGTCGCGACGGTCCGCTGGGCCGGCTGCGATGGGAGGGGCCGTGGAGTCTGCACGCGAGCGGTGAGGGGTGGCGGCTGTCCGGAGTGGGGGAGGCGGCGGTACAGCTGCGGGGAGGCTTTCTCTCTCTGACCGGGGCGGAATCACCACGTACCGGGGTGTCGGGAACAGTGCGCATCCTGCCGGGTCGCATCGACGTCTCCCGCCTCGTATTGCGTGACCGCGACGGCGCCGGTCGGGACAGCGCGGAAGTCCAACTGCAATGGCTCTCCACCACGAACGGGCTTCACCTCACCGGGAATCTTGCCGGGACGTTCGACCCGGGATGGATCGGAATTCTCGGCCAGGGATGGAGCGCGGCCGGGCGGATGAACGGGACCGTGTCGTTCGAGGGGAGGCGTGAGGCACTGGGCGGAGGGTGGACCCTGATGCCACGAGGTCGCATGGACGGGTCGTTCACTCGTCTGCGTGGCCCTTGGTTTGCGGACAGTCTCACGCAGGGCAGCCTGGACGCCTGGGGCGCGGGGGAAAGAGTTGGGTTCGTCCTGGCTGGGATCTGGGGGAGCAGTCCGTTTCGTCTCGATGCACGGGATCTGCCCCTGGCTGATCCGAGAAGGCCTGACTACGCCCGTGCCGAGACTCGCTGGGAGTTCACGTCTCCCTTCTGCCGGATCGAGGATTTCAGCCTGGACCGGAACCGATTTCCCACGGCCTACGAGATCCCGTTCTGGTTCGCGCGTCCCGGCCGCGGCGCGGCGCGGATCGACCAGGGCAGTGTGGCGGGAGTGGCGTTCGACAGCCTCTCGGTAGAGTTGGATCGCAGCGGACGTCGGTTCGGCCTCAAGCATCTCGATGTCCGCCTGGGAGGCGGCCGCCTTAGCGGAGGTTTCTCGTCAGCCAAGGGCGGGCGCTCCGAACTGGCGGCCCAGGACACACGCTTGGAGATCAGCGGGGTCGATCTCAAGCTGTTGCGGCCCCTGCTGGCACGGATGAACCCTGGAATGGCTCGGGGTGTCGAGGGGACGCTCTCCGGAACGATGCGATTGCGCTGGCCGAGTTCGGCGGATGCCTTTGCTGCGGGCGTTCAGCTCGAAGGATCGTTGCACGCGTCCGACGGTAGCCTGCGCGGCCTGCCGATTCAGGAGGAGCTGCGCCGCCGCACGCACCTGGACAGGCTCTCGGTTCTCACCTTCGATCTCCTGGAGGCGGACGTCCGTCGCGATGCCGGCACGCTCCGCTGGAACCGGCTCCGTATCGAGGCGCCTCCGCTGCGGATCGAGGGGGCGGGGCAGCTTGACGCGAGCGATTCTCTGCGCTGCGTGCTCAGTATCCGTTCGATCGGCGAGACCGGAGACGGGCTGGGGAAGCTCCTCTCCTCGTTGGTGGGGGGCGAGAATGCGGCGCTCTATGCCGTCCTTTCCGGCCCGTCGGAGCGGCCGAGCATCCAGGTCCTCTCTCGCTCCGGATATCTACGAGAGTTGGATCGGCTCAGTGGTGCGCTGCCATCCGAGATCGCCGACCCGCGCCGGTAACGGCGTTGCCGATCCGCGCCAGTACCGGGCCATGCGACCGAGCTGGGCCGTGCCGCCGGACTGGGTCGAACAACAGGGCCGGCTCGCACCGCGAATCAAGCCACAGAACGGCCGCCGTCCACGGTGAGAATGGTGCCGGTTACGAATTCAGCCTGCACGAGATACCGCACGGCGTCCGCGGCGTCCATCGGGGTGCCGATGCGCTGCAGCGGGGCCGCGGTCCGGATACGCTCGTGTAGCTCCGAACTAATCCCTTCGGGCAGAAGCACCGCGCCGAGGGCGATGCCGTTGACCCGCACCTCGGGTGCGAGTGCCCGCGCCAAGCCCAGCACGCCCGACCTGAGGCCGGCTTTGGCGATGGAGTACGGGATGCGGTCGGCGTAGGGGCGGTCCACCGACCAATCGAGCAGTGCCGTGATCGAACCCCGGCCGCGTTCCTTCATGCGCAGCCCGGCCGTGCGCGCAAGGAGAAACGGCGAGATGAGGTTGACGCGGAGGGTCTCCTCGAACCTGTCCGCCTCCACACCTGAGAGCGGATCCCGTGGGTAGATGGCCGCAGAAAGAACCAGGACTTCGAGTGGCCCCATCTCCTGTTCCACCGTGTCTACCAGCGGCTCCATGGCGTGGGGGTCGGACAGGTCGGCGGCGAAGCAGGCGGCTCGTTTGGCGCCGGCTCCGTGGCGATTGAGCAGAGCCGCCAACGCTTCTGCTTGATCACGGTGGCGGTGGTAGTGCAGTGCCACCCGAAAGCCATGGTGGGCCAGCAGTTCGGACACCGCGCGCCCGAGGCGAATCCCGGCGCCGGTCACCAGTGCGAGTGGGTCTCTCTCAGACATGTCCCCTCCCCTGCGGTGCGCTCATCCGCGGAATGAGCATACCATCCCCCATTCCCTCTCCTTGAGGTGGGCGGTGGACATCCCTATAATACAGGCGCTTCCCGGCGCACGCCGGGACCAAGAGGCGGACCAGGAGGGACGATGATCGACTTCTCTCTGAGCGACGAGCAGAAGCAACTGCAAGATCTGGCGCGTGAGTTCGCGCAACGCGAGGTTGCCCCGCACGCGGCCCACCACGACGAGACCGGGGACTTCCCCATGGACATCGTAAAGAAAGCGTGGGAGCTCGGGCTGATGAACACGCACCTTCCCGAGGCGTATGGCGGGCTTGGCCTCGGGGTGTTGGAGGGTTGTTTCATCGGTGAGGAGATTGCCGCCGCCTGTTCGGGAATCGGAACGGCGATGGAGGCAAATCAGCTCGCCGAGGCTCCGGTCCTCGTCGGTGGTTCCGAGGAACAGAAGAAGAAGTGGCTCCAGCCCATGGCCGAGCAATTCAGGCTCGCCGCGTATGCCGTGACCGAACCCGGCGCGGGAAGCGATGTCATGGGGATTCGCACGACCGCACGCAAAGTCGGCTCCGAGTATGTGATCAACGGCAGCAAGATGTGGATTACAAGCGCAGGGGTGGCCGATTGGTACTTTGTTCTCGCCCTCTCCAACCCATCGCGGGGCGCGCGCGGTATGAGTGCTTTCATCGTGCCTCGAGAGACACCCGGGGTCGAGGTCGGGAAAAAAGAAAAGACGATGGGACAGCGGGCAAGCGACACCCGCGGCATCACATTCACCGATGTCGTGGTCCCGGAAGAGAATCGCATCGGGGCGGAGGGGCGTGGTTGGTTCCTGGCCATGAAGGCGTTCGAGCATACCCGTCCGGTCGTGGCCGCCGCGGCGGTGGGTTTGGCCCGAGCGGCGCTGGAGCACTCCATCCGTTATGCCAACGAACGGCGTGCCTTCGGCCATCCCATCGCCCGGCAGCAGGCGGTGGCGTTCATGATCGCCGATATGGCCCGCGATGTGGAGGCGGCCCGGCTGCTCACCTGGCGTGCGGCGTGGCACATCGATCGGGGGTATCCGGGCATTCTCGAGGCGGCCTACGCGAAGCTTTTCGCCGCCGACACCGCCATGCGCGTGACGACCGATGCCGTGCAGATCTTTGGCGGGTATGGCTACAGTCGCGAGTACCCGGTCGAGAAGCTCATGCGTGATGCCAAGGTTTTTCAGATCTATGAGGGGACGAGCCAGATCCAGCGGCACATCATTTCGATGGAGGTGCTCTCCCGCGGCCGAAGCTGCTGAACTCCCGGAAGCGCTGAGTGTGAAACGCGTGGGTCGGGTGGCTGGTCGCCTCCCGGCCCTTGCTCGATGCGTGGGCAGGGGCCAGTGCCTCGATGCTCCAGAGGTGGCGCCCCCGGCGTCAGCCCGGCCTCTCCGGCTGCTGTGCCTCCGGCGTCAGCCCGACGCTGACATCGGTCAACCTACCTGAATTCAGCTGAAGAGAGGATCGCCCACGTCGAGCTTGACGATCTCCTGTGTAAAGCGTTTGCGTTTCCGGTCGTAGAAGTTCGCTCGCTCGTGGTTCTCCCGCTGGCGGTAGCCGTCGACGAGATGCTCGCACTGGCGCACCAGCTCCTCTGCCACGCGGTGGCGCAGCAGTGCCCCAAGGTGACCGCCTTGGTAGGCCTTCTCCAGGGTGTAGACGCGGAAGCGCTCGAGGCCCCAGTCGGCGACGCAAGCCGTGGGCGCGGCGACTTGGAGCCGATCCTCCCACCGGGCTACGAGGTGGCGGGTCGTAAGTCGGAGCCAGAAATCGAACTCCTCCCCGATCGGGAGGTTCTCGTCAAACGGAACTTCACCGTTCAGGCAGGCCCGACGCACGAGAGATCCCCCGAGGGGCTCGGTGACGGCTTCGAGGATCGATTCAAAGCTGACGACTTGCAGTTTCGACGCGCGGCAGGCGGCGGTGCGGCGCTTGCGGCCGGGGTGGCAGGAGAGGACGGCCCCGAGGTCGGCGTGTTCGTCCAGAAGGCGCACCTGCTGGGCCAGCTTGTCCGGGTGCCAGAGGTCGCCCGGCTCCGCGAAGGCGAACATCTCACCGGTGGCCATGAGCATGGCGCGATTGCGGGCCGCGCCGGGGCCCCGCGCGGTCACCTGGTGCAGGTAGTGGATGCCGATGCCGTCGCGAATCATCCGGACGCAACGGGTACCCGTGTCCTCCCGAAGGCATTCCCCCCAGACTCGCTCGGCCCGGGTGGCGTCGGGGCCGAAGCGAGAAAGGGCGGCGAGCCCGGTTCCGTCAGTGGACCCGTCGTCGGCGATGAAGAAATCGAAGTCGCGGAAGCTTTGCCGCAGAATGGTCTCGGCTGTGGCCAAGAGAGCATCCCGAGCGTTTACCGTAGCCGCTACAACCGTGACACGCGCCATTCCGCCCACCCTCCCTGTTTGCTTGCATGATGTGCGCCGCAACGTTCGTCCATGAGCGAGGGCAGCCCGGTGAAAGGCCGGTGCATCCCGAGAAACGTCCACAGGCCGGTGAAGCACCGGAAGCTGGAGGAGACCTGGAGACCCTGATTCTCTCGCACGCGCCCCCCTTCCCTGACTTCTCGACAACCGGGCGAAGTTTAGCTCTTGCCGATGATTAGGTCAAGGGCCACGCAAGGACCTGAGATTCGGAGCCGAGAACGAATACAATGGCTTCGGGCTTCAGACTTCGGGCTTCAGGCTTCTGTTTACTGTCTCAGAAGCGGAGCGTGGACATTGACACCCGACCGGAGCCGATCCTAACCTCAACACATCCACCCGCGCGGGTGGGATGCACCCAGAGAGGAGATCAAGATGCGCTCTTTGCCGGTCGCGGTTCGCCGCCTCGCGCTATCTGTCCTCGTCCTGGCCGCCGCGGCAGGAGCGGGGGGCCTCGGTTGTGCCAAACGGACGGTCACGCGGATCACCCCCGACACGGTCGTGGACCTCTCTGGACGATGGAACGATGCCGATAGCCGGGAGGTTTCCTCGGCCATGATCCAGGACGCGCTCAACGCTCCTTGGGTGACGCAATGGATTCAGAAAACGGGCCGCAAGCCGACGGTCATCGTCGGGGTGATCCGGAATAGGACGGCCGAGCATATCCCGGTCGGCACCTTTGTGGGCGACATCGAGCGCGCTTTCGTAAACTCCGGGCAGATGAGCGTGGTGGCCACCGCCGCCGAGCGGCAGGACCTTCGCAGCGAGCGCGCCGACCAGTGGCAGAACGCCACCGAGGAGACGGCCAAGAAAATGGGACGTGAGCTGGGTGCGGACTTCATGCTCTCGGGCTCCATTGAGTCGATCACCGACCGGCAGGAAGGGCAGGCGGCGCTTTACTACCAGGTGGATCTCACGCTGCAGAACATCGAATCGAATGAAAAGTCCTGGATCGGTCAGCATAAGATCAAGAAGGTCGTGCAGAAGGGCCGGTTCACTCCGTAATCCACATGCGATCGTGGTGGGCGGCGTGGCCCGTGATTCTGGCGGTGGCTGGTTGTGCCGCGTACGGCTCCCGGATGGCCCCGGCGCTCAAGGCGCTGCGCCAGGGCGAGGCGGGGCGAGCCGTGGCATTGGTCGATCGGGATCCGGATCCCGGTAGCGCTCTCTGGCAGATGGAGCGCGGACTGTTGCTGCGCGTCGCGGGACGCTTCCGCGAGAGCAACGATGCCCTGGCGGTCGCGCTTCAGCTGCACGACGAGTTGTACACGCGCAGTATCTCCAACGAGACGGTGGCGTTGGCGGTCAGCGATGCGGTCAGGCCGTACCGAACCCCCGATCACGAGCTGCCGTTCCTGCATGTCTACGCGGCGCTCAACTATTTCGACCTCGGTGATCAGGAAGGCGCCCTTGTGGAGGCGCGTGCCCTCACGGGTCTGCTCCAGGAACGGGTCCGGCCGGGTGATGAGGGAGGACCGGGCGATTGGGGATTCGGCCGGCTTCTGGCGGGGCTGATCCTCGAGTCAGGTGGTGACTGGAACGACGCGTGGATCGCCTATCGGGCGGCCGGCGCGGCCTACGAGGCACGAGGCGGCGCGCCGCCACCGGAACTGCGCAGGCTGCTCGATGACGCGGTGAGGCGCACGGCGGTGCGCGCAGGGATCGAGGCGGGGGAGGTCGGGCCGGCACGCTCGCGACTGGTCGTGATTGTGGAAGAAAGGCTGGTCAGTTCGCTCCAGGACTTTCACCTTCGCGTACCGATTCTTCGCGAGGAGGAGGACTGGGGCCAGGATCGTCTCGGCCCGTGGAGTGACATCGTGGGGCGTCGAGCCTCCGACCTGCATCACGGCCGGGGGGGCTACCGCCGGCGTGAGATCGCCTATTTTGTCGACGTCGCCGTGCCGGTCTACCCACCGCGGTCTGATCAGAGCGCGGCTCCGCCGAGAGTGGAGGTCGCGGGATACCCGCCCACCGTGGCGGCGCCGGCCGAGGATGTCGATGGGCTGGCGCGGATCGAGCTCGACCGCAGGTTCTCTGCCATCGCGGCCCGTGCGGCGGCACGTGCCATCCTCAAGGCTCTGGCGTCACGGGCCACAGCCCGGCACTCCGGGGAGCTGGCCGGCGAGTTGGCCAATCTGCTCGGCGTGGCCACAGAACGGGCGGACACGAGGTCCTGGTGTACGCTGCCCGGACGGATCGGCCTCGCCGTGATCGAAGTAGCTCCCGGGCCAGTGGAGGTCGAAGTGGTGTTCCCGACCACCGGCCGGTCGATAACGGCGGAGGCGATCGTCCCGGAAGCAGGTTTCGCCTTCCTCGATTGTCGCCTGCTGCCATAGATCCACGGCGCTGGTCGGGTCCGGCCGGGGGCCGGGCCGGCCGTGGAAGTGAGGCGCCCCATGGGGCGCGGAAGGAGCGCATACATGGAGGAAAGATCCGGGGTCGTGACCTTCGGGGGACGGCCGTTGACACTGTTGGGCCCGGACCTCGGGGAGGGATGCGTACTGCCGGACTTCACGCTCTCGACGACCGAGTTCGTGGCGGTGGGCCGCGCGAACCTCATCGGCAAGGTCTTGCTCCTGAATGTCGTCCCGTCGTTGGACACGGGCGTCTGCTCAGCGCAGACCAGGCGTTTCAATCAAGAGCTGGCGCGCTTACCCACGAACGTGGAGGTCGTTACGGTGAGTGCCGATCTGCCGTTTGCCCAGGCGCGATTCGCGGCGACCGAGGGAATTCTGCACCGCCTCCTTTCCGACTATCGCGATTTCTCCTTCGGTCCCGCACTCGGGTTGGGTATCAAGGAGCTCCGCCTCCTGACGCGGGCGATCCTGGTGGTTGATGCAGCGGGAAACATCATCTACCGGGAGATCGTGCCGGAGATCTCGCACCACCCCGACTACGAGGCGGCGCTCGATGCGGTGATCGAGGCCGCGCGATGACCATCGTCGGGCACGGGATCCAGCGCCTCGGCTCCTAGCGGGGGGAAACCGGCGGAGGCAGCTCCACCCACCGCTTCTGTTCAATGTCATAGAGCCAGCAGACGCTGGCGGAGGTGACGAGGAAGCCCCACGTGGAAAGATCGGCGATCTCCTCGGTCCTGACCGGCAACGGGAGGATCCGGGTCTCCTTTCCCTGAGCCCGGAACGCCTCATCAATGGTGAACCAGCGCTTCTTCTCGGGCAGGTACTGCCAGAGTGTGCCGTCGGCGGTCAGGACTCCGCCCACGGCGAAGGCTCGCAGGATCTCCTGAGGCTGCGAAGCCTGGGCGCGGGCGGGACGTGGTTCGGGCGTTCCCGGGAGGAGGAAGCAGATCACGGCACTGAGAATGGCGCCGGTCAGCAGGAGGGCGCGACGACGGTGATTCGGCATGGTCGTTCTCCCTTCGCCGCCTGGACGGCGGCAGCAGTGCCGGGCGTTTCGGCCCGGCGCGGTCCGGCCCGCGTTCATCGCACGACCACGAGGCGCGTGCTTCGCTCGCCGCGGGCGGTGGCGAGGCGGATCCAGTAAACCCCCGAAGAGAGCGGGTGCCCATCCTCGTCGCGACCATTCCAGGAAACGACGTGCGTGCCTGCCCGGAGCGCGTCATCGACAAGCAGGCGCACTCGGCGTCCCGCGGGATCGAAGGCTTCCAATCGCACCGGACCGTCCGTGGGCAGGTCGAGCCGAAGTTTCACTCCGGTTCCGGGCGCGTGCAATGGGTTCGGGCCCGGCGGGGACAGCCACGGTGCGGACGGGATCGTGGGAGCGTAGGTGGCGGTGTAAGGACCGTAGAGCACCAGTTCAGTCGTTTCGTACACCACCCGGAATCGATAAGCGTATTTGCCCGGCTCGACGTTGGCGTCACGAAACACCACGGTGCCGGATGAATCGGGATGGATCGGCACCGGCGTTCGCACGCTCCATCGGGGCGGTTCGGAGTCCGACCGTTCCGCAGCCACACCGCTCACGGGCATGTCCGTGGGCAGACGGAAGGACATCGAGAGTCCTCGGTCAAAGCGTCCGTTGTCGAAAGCTTCAAATCGGAGGTTCCGGACCTCGTCGGGCACCAGGCCGCTCACGCGGAGCGTCACCGGGATGACGCGCAGCGGGTCCGTCCGGTCGTTGGTTTCCAGGAACAGCCTGGCGCCATAGGTGCCGTTGCCGACGGCGGAGGCGTCGAAGTCCACGGCGATCGGTTGCGGGTGGCCGGGACTGGCCCGCCCGTAGCGCGGTTCTCGCGAGAGCCAGGGAAGGCGGGGCGTCTCCGGCGCCCGGTCGTAAGGTTCGGCGCCCAGCGCGGTCGCCAGCCGGACCGCCGCCCGCACCGACGCGGGTGCGCCGAGGAGATCGTGCGGGACCGCCAACAGCACCGGCTGAACCCCCGCAGCGATGCTTCCACCGGTGAGTTGGCTGATCGGGTGGAAAGAGGAGTCGAGCAATACCGCCGGCCCGTCGTGTCCCGCCTCGCGCGCCAGCGCGCCGAAGGCGATCAGGAAATCGGCGCCGAGGTTGATCTCGGCGAGGCCCGTGGAGACGTTGTCGTCGGTGTCGATGAGTACGAGTCCGCCCCAGGTTGAAGGATCGCCCCAGGGAGCATGCCCACGCAGGCGGATCTCCAGCACCGGGCCGATTTCCGGGTCCATGCGTTCCCGCAGGTCGATCCCGGCAAGGTCCGCGGGGACGCGGTCATCCATCGCGTCCTCCCACATCGCCTTCCAGGGAGTGTCACCGCCGGGACAGACGTGGACGAGGCGGACCGAGTCGATGGGCTGGCCGGCCTCCCCGAGATAGGTGTTGATGTGAAGCACTCCACCGGTGCGATTCAGCGCCAGGAAGCTCGTATCGCTGCGTGCCGTTCCGCGCAGCTCGTAGATGATCTGCGCAAGATCGAGTCCGAGGGCGGGGGCTGCGGGCGTCGCCGCGGCGAGACGGGGGTCGCTCGGCCCTTCGTCGTAGAGCGCGACCAGTCGGTAATGGTACACGGTGTCGGTGGTGAGGCCCGTGTCCAGGTAGCTCACGCTTCGCAGTGGGAGCGGGTGGATCGGAATGTCCCCGTACGGTCCGTCACTCTCGGCGCGCCGGATCTCGTAGCCGATGAAGCGGGCCGAGGTGGTGTCGACCTCAGGGGGGGGCAACCACCGTAGTTGCACGCAATCCGGCCCGCACTCCTCCGCGCGCAGGAAGGCGGGGATGGCCCGGGACTGCGCCGCGATGATCGAGACATCGTCGATCACCCACCCCATGTCATGCACCCGGGCATCGCTCTCGAAACGAAAGCGGATCCAGACCGTCTGTCCGAGGAGCCGATCGAGGGCGAAACGCTCCCGTCTCCACCCTTCGGAGTCGCCGCTGAATCCGGGTGCGTCGAGAGCCCGCACCAGGGCCGAGGGATACCCTCCCGTGGGCACGAGCGGAAACCAGGGTCCTTCCGGATGCGTGGCGTATTCTACGCAACCGCCGTCGTATCCATCCTCGGAGCGGTAGCGATGCATGAACTCGAGGCGCCCCCGGTCCCAGCCGCCCAGGTCCAGCGGCCCCCAGGCGAGCGACCAGGATGCGTTGTCCGCGTAGGCGCCGGCCAATCCAGTGGCCCAAGCCCGCGTGCCACTCCAGGCGAGAATCGGCGAAGCGGGGACGCCCCACTCCCAGCCGGCGTCGGGGGTGAGATCGCTCGGGCCATCCTCAAACGTCAGCGTTTGTCCCGGGCGGATCGGGACCGTGTGCTCTCCCGCCGTCGGCCAGTTCGCGAGATTGGGTTTGTTCGCCGTGTCCATGACCGTGAGACGATAGGTGAGGGTGTCGCCCCCGGACGGCGGCAACGGGACCTCGGCCCGGTATTCGCCTCCGCCCAGCCAGGTGAACGGCCCGACTACGGTGGCGTCCGCGTGATAGCGCACCTCGGCGAACGCCTGGCCCACTCGGTGCGAATTGTCGGCGAGCGACGCGTGCAGCGTGAGGCGAGCCAGGTCCCGAGTCACTGCCTCCAGCGGCTCGTGAATGAGGGACGGCGGTATCGTGTCAGTGCCGACGAAAAAGACGAAGCAAGAATCCGGCGCCTGCGCGGGAAGTCGCGCGGCGTGTCCGGCGGTGTCGGCGGCCGTCCAGTAATACCGGATCGACGTTCCGGGAGCGGGAGTCGGGATCTCGGCGATAAACTCGCGGGAGGCCTCGGTGGCCCGTGGTACCACACGCGTGAATGTGCCCCCGGTGGCGTAGAAGAACGTCAGTGAGTCAGGGGCGAGCCCCAGGAGCGACCGGATGACGGCGCGGGCCTCGATCACCGGCGCGGGATCCTCCAGATCAGGGAGCGCGGCGTGGGTGATGTGCACAGCGTAGTCGCCGATGCCGTGCGCGCGAAAGGCGCGGACGATAGCGTCGAAGTGCGGGGTGCCGTTGCCGATGTCGTCGTCGTCGTCGTCCACAGCCAGGATGTCGAGCAGGTAGTCGTCAAAGGAGTCGGCGGCCCCATAGCGAGCGTAGTGAAAGAGCGGGTCGGCCACAGCCGCGCCGGCATCCCGGCGCAGATCCCAGAGCGCACCGGCCAGGATCAACCCCTGCAGGTGGATGCTCGGACTGGCGTCGCGCGGCCAAACCCGGTCTCGGTCGACGTCGCGCAGGAACGAGCCGGGTCCGAAGAAGCCGTTCCCGATGCGCGGTTGATCGGTCAGTGTGGCCGCGAAGTAATCGCTGAATGCCTCGTTCATGTCGCCCGGCGGATCCCAAGGTTCATAGCAGTTCTGCGTCACAGCGTGTCCGTACTCGTGAAAGACGACATCGGCGATGCGGGCGGTCGAGACACAACCTCCGCCCGCGGCGTAGAAGTTGAGGCGGGCTCCGTTCCAGTAGGCGTTGCAGCCCCCGCTTGGGTCGTCCACGCGCGCCTCCATCGGCCGGTCGAGCCGCGCGAGTGCCGGGCCCGGGTCGAGCGCCCGGGTGAAGCGGTGAGCACGCACGAGGTGAAAGTAGGCGTCACGCAGGGCCGGCGTGGAATTGCCGTCGTCAAAACTGAAAGTGGCGCTTCCAGGTACCGACACTGTGGCGGTGTCCAACGGCGTTCTGAGGCCCTGGGAGGCATTGCGTACCCAGGCACGCCGGCCACGCAGCTCCGCGGTGACCCGTGCCTTCCCATTGCCGGGAAGCACGAGCGAGTAGTCGCCGCCGGGCCCCGTGGTGTCCGCGGCGAAGAACTGCCCTGACACGGCCGTGACCGCCGCGGCTTCCACGGGGACGACGACCGGTGGGTCACCCGGCATGCCCGGCTCGACCATGGCCTCCACGGTTCCCTCGACCGACTCGAAGGCGAGAAGGTTGTGCCGGGAGACCAGAGCGCCGGTGCGGGCGTGCACGCGGGCCTCCCAACGGCCTGGCGGGCCCTCGGTGCGGAACCGCAGGTTCCAGGTTGGGAGCAGGGAAGTCTCCCCGTCGTCACCGGCGACCGGCAGCCACGCTTCTTCGCTTGATTCCCATTCGACCGCGGTGAAGGGGAGACCGCGTAAAGCGGTACCTCCGGCTTCGTCGGAGCGCCAGGCGGCCGCCGGCCAGATCGCGTCCGCGCCCGGAAAAGCGTCGGTGCGCAAAAGTGCCGGCCGTCCTGACGCATGCCAGGCCACCGTGAGGAAAGAGCCGAGCACGGGGCGTCCGCGCACGACCTGGCGTCCGCGGGTGAACGTCACACGCGGGGTTTCGGCCACCACTACGATCTCGAACTGCGGAGAGGACCTCCACGTCTTGTCCGTCTCTGTCGCCAGAAGGGAGAGGGTGCCGGCGGCCAGCGGGTGCGACGCGACATTCCGGTCGAGAAAGAGCCGCCCGCCGGGGTCGGCCGAAAGCTGCCCCGACGCCGGTCCGCCCTGTGGAAACGCAGGGGAGAGTGTACGAAGACTGCGGGCCGCCGGCGCGGGTGGCGGCGCCACCTCTCCCGAGATGATTTCGTCCCCGTAGAACGCGCGGGCCGGGCTTGCGGTAAGGATGGAAAGGGCCAGCCACAGGAATGGCCGGATCGCCGCCGTCGGTGGACGGTCGCCCGTTCGGTTTTCGCGTCGATTCGCTCTGGGCCATCCCTGCAAGGCCAACCCGATCCTCCTTGGTGCGGTTCGTCTCCGATGTCCAAGGCGAATCTAGCACGACCCAATCCCGTCGGACCCGCACGATCCATCTGCTCCGCCCTCCGAGACGCGAAACTGCGGCGCCGCCGGTTTGTTGCGCCCCAACACCCCCGCCCTCGCTTCGGTAGCGAGGAGGGCGGCCACCACGCCGGCCGCAGACGAACCCTTGGCTCACGATCTGTGCTCCCGAAGCTCACCGCGAATCTCAGGGCCGGACGTTCTTTCGCAGACGGAATCTGTCTCTTGTGAGGCCTATGAGTGCCTTGACTTCGGAGCTGTTCAGGTCCGTGGCCGCAAACGTTCCTTCTCGATTTGGCGGACGCTCCGCCTTACCTGCGGGCGCGAAGCGCCCGGTCGTCCGAGACGGTGACGCAGCCATGGATCGCAACATGCCGCGGAAACGCTTCCGGTGCTGAAACGGACCGGTAGTGCGTCCGACATCCTCACCGTCTTCGATCAACCGATTCACCGATCGGAATGCGCACCATCCACCGATCGGTCGTTCCCCGGGTGGGGAACCGCCTCCGTGAGACGCATCCCAGATCGCCACGGCGTTCGCTCTTCCCCGCACGGCGGACCCCGCGAGTGACCCGAGAGCACCTTGCATTCGCCTCCCGAGGTCGGTCATAGTGCCATTCGGCCGCTCGGAGCCGGTCGAAGATGCCTCGGCGGCGTTGATCCTTCCTTCCGCCGCGCGTATCATGAGTGGGCTGTAGATCCGCAGGGGCGGGGGGGTACGGGGGGTTCCGCCGAGTCCGACTTTTCCGACCGGGGGGCCTTGCCGCTGGGACGGCTGGTCATGTTTTCCAGGGGACCGGCGCGTATCTTTCTTACCCCGCGCGTGCCGTGTGCGGGACCAGGTTTCAACGCAACACGGAAACAACCATCGGAGACCCGAATGCAGCGACATCCCAGCGCTACGACCGGGTTCGACACGCCTGATCTCCACTGGGAGTGGATCGACACGGTACCCGGGATGCTTCGTCTGGGCCCGACCTGGGACCGGATGCTTTCGTCGTGGGGAGTCGACTGCACCTTCCTCCGATGGGATTGGATCCGCACCTGGCTTCGTGTCTACGGCCGGGGCAGTCGGCTCATGGTCGGTTTGCTGCGTTCGTGCGACACTGTGGTCGGCTTGGTGCCGTTGCACATCGCCTACGAAAAGGTAACGCCCATCGGTCCGGTCCTTCGCAGCGTTCGGTTCCTCGGTGATGGCTCGCTTTGCCCGGACCACCTTGTCTTGCCGGTGGCCGCGGGGTACGAGGGTGCCCTGGCCAGGCTCCTGGTCGAGGAGTTGCGTCGGCGCGAGGCCGGTTGGGACCGCGTGGAACTCCGCGATCTGCTTGAAGATCATCCCGCTTGGAAGCACGTGGAGGCAGCGGCACAGGCTGCCGGGTACCTGCCGTCATGGCGCCACCGGACGCGCTGTCCCTTCATGCGGCTCCCCGAATCGTGGGACGCCTATCTGGCCGGCATGGACAAGGAGGATCGCAAGCAGGTCAACTATCGGTTTCGCCGGGTCGAACGGCAGTTGGGCGAGGTGTGTGTTAGAGAGCCGCAGTCGATCGGAGAGGTCGACGCCTTCATGGATCGCCTCGAAGACCTTCACGCGCAGAGCTGGAACAGGCGCGGCAGAGCCGGTGTTTTCGTAGAACCTGCGTTCCGCCGCTTCCATCGGATCCACTCGCGACGCGCCTTCCGTGCGCGGAGGCTCATGTTGATCGCCCTGTGGGCGGGCACAACGGAACTCGCCACGGCGCTCGGATTCCACCGGCACGACGCCGCCGAGGGATACCAGTTCGGATACGACCCGAGCCTGCGTGCATACGGTCCCGGCGCCCTCATGGTCATGTCTGCAATCCGCCACGCCATCGAAAACGGACTCAAAGAGATGGACATGCTCCGCGGTTCGGGCGAATACAAGTATCGGTTGACGCACGCGGAGCGCCGGGGGGTCGACCTGGTGATCGGTCGCGGCACCCTGTCGGATCACTCGGCCGCCCTTTCCCGCTGGGCCCGGCTCCGGATCGGCGG
Source organism: Candidatus Eiseniibacteriota bacterium (assembly GCA_903844735.1). Lineage (GTDB taxonomy): Bacteria > Eisenbacteria > RBG-16-71-46 > CAIMUX01 > CAIMUX01 > CAIMUX01. The sequence continues at coordinate 52,772 of CAIMUX010000131.1, read as the reverse complement.
CGCGTTCCGGTTCGCGTTGAACCGAGACAAGATCGAGAGGGTCAAACGCATCCTGCACATTCGGTCGTGAGCAACTCGACACCTCGATATGACCGGGAGGCGCCGGGTGGATGCGACTCACCGGGAGCGACCGGCAGTGTCCGGCCTTTTCGACCGCCCCGATCTCCGGTCGCTTTCTCCATTGGGTGCGATCTCAAGCAGATGCGGCCGAATGCCGCTGCCGGACTCAGCCCATGATGGAGTAGCCGCCGTCTACCAGCAGCGTGTGCCCCATGACCATCAGCGCCAGCGGGCTCACCAGGAAGAGCACGGCGTCGGCTACGTCCGTCGGCTCGACGAGCCGACCCGCCGGAGTGCGCCGCCCCGCCGCGTCGATCAGATCCTGACGATTCGGGAAGTGCTTGAGGGCATCGGTGTCGACCACCCCGGCGGAGATGGCGTTGACCCGGATGCCGCGCGGGCCCAACTCCAGCGCTAAGTGACGGACGATCGATTCGAGGGCTGCCTTGCTGGCGCCGACCGCCGTGTAGTTCGGGATGGCGCGGATGGCGCCCAGGCTGGAGACGGCGACGATGGAGCCCCCGTCCGGCATCATGGCCACCGCCTGCTGGGACAGGGGGATCAGGGTCCCCGCGTTAATGTCCATGGTCCACTGCCAGTGGCGGTGGGTCAGCTCCATGGCTGGACGCAAGACGCCGGAGGCCGCATTGCTGATGAGGATGTCGAGGCGTCCAAACTCGGCGCGCAGGACGGAAAACATTGCCTCCAGGTCCGCGGGATCGGCGACATTGGCCCGGATGGTCAGGGCCCGACCGCCGGCTTCGCGGATGGCGGTCGCGACCTCATTGGCACGGGTCGCCTGCCGAACGTAGTTGATGGCCACGGCCGCCCCGGCCTCGGCCAGACGCTTGGCGATGGCTCGGCCGATTCCCCGGGAACCGCCAGTGACCAGCGCCACCTTCCCATCGAGGTTAATCTCCATCTCCGTCTCCTCCCGGGTTCGGGGCCTGTTCTCGAAACCGGCCCGGAGTTCGTTGCCGGTCTTCCCGAAGGCGTGCTAGCATATCGCCGTCAGGACTACGGTGCCAGAGGCTGTTCCGGGCCATGGTGTCCCCGGTTCTGCGCGGGAAGGCTGCGATGTTGGTTTCCAGAGTGCTTGGCCTACGAAGGTCTCAGCTCCCGGTCAGGTCTCGGCCCCGGCAGGGTCGTCCCGGATCCGTTCGTTCCTCTTCGACAGTATGCACCGTGCTCGGTATGATTGGACCGTCTCTCGTGCGACCGGCCGCGAACGTCAATCATTCGCCCGGCCGTTCGTCGGCACAGGCTGTTGGCAGCCGAGATGTTCGGTTGATTGGGTAGCTCGCCGCGCGGTCGGCGCCGCAGGCGTCTTCTCGTTGGAGGTTGAGGTGACGAGTTGCGGGATACTCTCCGTCGGCGGCGTGACGAGCCTGGTGCTGGGCTCGGTCTGCCTGTTCGGATGCGGCCCGACCTGCCGGGTTTCCCTCGCCATCGCGTTTCCGGCCATCGTCGTGTTTGTCGCGCTGATTGTGGTGGTGGTTTGGCTTGCCGTCCGCGCCCACGGTCGCCCGCCGCTCGGCGGGCTGGACGGCATGGTCGGTGAGGTTGGCGAGGCTGTGACCGCCCTGCAGCCGGAAGGCCGCGTCGATATCCGCGGCGAATACTGGAATGCCGTCGCGCGGGTCCCCGTTCCCCGGGGAAGCCGCGTACGCATCGTCCGTGCCCGGGGGCTTCTGCTCGAGGTCGAGCCGGTGCCGCCGGGCCGCGAGTAGTCCCGGTCTTCCGGGACACGACAAGGAGGTCTGCATGCCGTCCGCGATTCCCGGGATTCCTCCCGGCGCTGTCTTCATCGTTATCATTGTTTTCCTGTTTCTCGCCAGCGCCCTGCGCGTGCTGCGGGAATACGAGCGGGGGGTGATCTTCCGCCTTGGCCGTCTCATCGGCCTGAAGGGGCCGGGGCTCATCATCCTCATCCCCGGGATCGACAAGATGGTGAAGGTGAGCCTGCGCACCCATGTCATGGATGTGCCGCCGCAGGACATTATCACCCGTGACAATGTGAGCGTGAAGGTGAACGCGGTGATCAACTTCCGCGTCGTCGATCCGAACCGGGCGGTGACGGATGTCGAAGACTACCTGTTCGCGACCTCGCAGCTTTCGCAGACCACGCTGCGCAGCGTCCTCGGCGAGGCGGAGCTGGACCAGCTTCTCTCCGAGAGGGAGCACCTAAACCAGCAGCTTCAGACGATCATCGACCGCCAGACCGATCCGTGGGGGATCAAGGTGAGCACCGTGCAGGTCAAGGACGTCGGTCTGCCCGAGGAGATGCGCCGGGCCATGGCGAAACAAGCGGAAGCCGAGCGGGAGCGGCGCGCCAAGATCATCGCCGCCGACGGCGAGTTCCAGGCCTCGCAGAAGCTTTCCGACGCGGCCCAGGTCATCGAGGTCCACCCGATCGCTCTGCAGTTGCGTTACCTGCAGACCCTGGCCGAGATCGCGACGGAGAACAACTCGACGACGATCTTCCCGGTCCCGATCGACATTCTGAAGATGTGGACCGATCGGGGAGCGCCGGCGAAAGGCTAGCCCAGCCCGTCCGAATCGGGAGAGAAGGGGACTCTGAGCCCTACTCTCCATCCTTCGTGACGCGAAGATAAAGGAAGTGCCCGCGGCCGAAAGGCGGCGGGCACTCGCTCGACAATGGCGCACGCCGGATCACCCGCCCGGTGCCCGGCATCGCGCGTCGCTGCGGGCCGGGGTCCCTGTACGTGGGGTCGAAGCAGCCGGCTCAGCGTGTACGCACGATGGTACCGCGATGCGAGGCGCCGCCCGCCAGGAGCCGATAATAGTAGATTCCCGGGGGAACGGACTCGCCGCGATCGTCCCCGCCGTCCCACCGGACCGAAACGATGCCGCCCGCAAGGCTCAGTCGTGGGAATGAGCGCACGACCCGTCCGTCCGCGCTGAAGATCGCCAGCTCGCCCGGTCCACCGGCTGGGCTCTGGAGCACGATCGAGGTCGGCCCGGCCGAGGGATTGGGTACGATGAAGGTCCGCGCCGCGGCATCCACCGTTGCGGGTGGCGCTCCGGCGGACCAGTCGCCGAGGAAGACCTGATAGTAAGCGTACTGAGCGATACTTGGGTTCCGCTTCGACTGGATGACGAAGTCAAGGCCACCGGTGTTCGGCGCGGCTCCGAGGAATACCTCTATCCAGAGGCTGTCGGTCCGACCGGGCCAGAGCGGAAACTCTCCACGGTCGAAGAAGCAGCTCCCGCCCGGCAGCCGGCAGAACTGGGCACCCCAGTCCGCCGGTAGGCTTGGGATCATGTGGACGAGGAGGGTGTCTGCGACGGACAAGTTGTCCCGGATGGGCGAGAAGAACTCGGCGTAGTCGCCTGAAGCCAGCCACCGCGTGTTGTCCGAGCTGTCGACGGTGTAGAAGGCCGAGGGAACCGGCATCCCGGAATAGAGCGTGTACGTGCAGCGGGTCACGTCGAGAGGATCGGCAACGGAGCGGATCGTGATATCGACCCAACCCATCCCAGGGGTGTCGGTGGATGGGAAAATGTCAACGTCGAGGCGACCGACCACGCCGGACACGAGGCGGATCCGCTGATCCGAGAAATAGCACGAACCGCTGTGGCACCAACTGGCTGACCAGTAGTCAGGGAGGTGCGTCTCGAAGGACACATCAACATAATCATCCCCGGGAGGCACGGCGGAGAGCGGCGTCTGAAACTCGTGTTTCTCCTGCCCGAGAGGTACGGCAACGTACCGATTGGACGGGCATTCAAAGGTGAAGTTGCCGGCGAGCAGGCTCCCGGGCGTCGCGACAAATCCGAGCAGAATGAACAGCGAAACGAGCAAGGCACGCCGACCCATGGACGCCTCCGATCTGAGCGGTCGTTGGTTTGGATCGGTCGGCGGGCGATGTCCGGAATTCCCGCGGATTTCGATCATGTTGGATCAGAATACCACAACGAGCGCGCGAGAGTCAAGCTCTCATGGGTCATCGGGTTGGGTGTCTTGCCTCGGCGCGTACGCGATTACGGAATCACGGAATCAGAAGGGAAGGGGTAAGCCAGGAATGTTTCGAGGTTGGTTGTTCCCATCGCCGAGGAGGGGGACGCTGCCTGGAGCCACGCGGCCACCCACGCTACCGCTCGCTTCACCCCCGCGGTCTTTTCGGGCGAAGTTCGAGGCAACAGCCGCACCATCGCCCCGTCCTCCCGTTCCGTCAGCACGAGGAAGAACGACTGTCGCAGGAATCCCTCCACGATCAGCAGGTCGATGAGGAGCGTCCGTTCGTCGTGAGCGAGAAACGCTCCCACGGCCTTAGTGATCGTTTCCCCTTCCCGAAGCGATCGGGGGGCGAACCCGGCGTGAAAACCGGAGAGACGGACGGGGCCGCGGACTTCGACATGCGGCATGGCGTTACATCCAGTGAGTGAGCCAAGCCTCTCGGAGGATCCCTCGAGGGTGGCGGTAGGTGCTGACCGTGCCATCATCTTTCATGAGGACGCGATTCTCCTGCTCCCGGGACATGGCTGTCAACGCCGGCGGTCACCGCCCAAGATTCGGAGTAGACTTCGGGACGGCAGACCATGGGCAGGGACCTGTCGAAAACCGGGCTTCGGGCTTTGGGCCTCAGGCCTCAGGATGGCAGACCATGGGCAGGGATCTGTCGGGAATCGGGCTTCGGGCTTTAGGCTTCAGGATGGCAGACCATTGCAGGGAGGATCACGCCGGACTCGTGGCCCGGAACGGCGAGCCGATTCGTGCCATCCAGAGACTGCTCTGCGTCCACCTGCCCGAAACCCGAGGCCTGAAGCCCGGAGCCGGGAGCCAGTCATATTCGTTCTCTACTCCGAATTTCAGGAGGACCGATGCAGGAGGGTGTCTGGCGGCCTCGTCTTCCGGCTCCGCTACTCGCTACTTGCGGTGCGTTCCGGCGATTGTTCGTCGGGATTGCCCTTCTCGTGCTTGGCGGCGTGCCGGTGATGCCTGCCCGTGCCACGTGGATTCCGGCGAAACCCGCGACCTCAGCACCCGCAGGACGCGGACTGCCACGGCAGGGGAATCCGACCGAGCCGATCGAGACCGGGTCGGTGCGGGTCGACCCGCCGGAAAGGGCGCCATCTCCCGCCGACTTGGATCGAGAGTTCCGTCGTCTGCAGGGAATCCTCCGGCGCTATCCGTCGCGCCTCGAACCGCATCTCGGTCTGGGCGAGCTCTATTTCCATATGGGGAATGATCTCGCGGCGCGCCATCACCTGGCCATCTACCTGGCAGAGGCGTCCTCGGGACCCGATTCGCTCCGTGCCGCCGTCCTGAACGCCCGGCTTCTGGTGCGGCTCGACCGGGTGTGGGACGCTATCGTGGCGCTCGAGGTCTTAGCTTGCAGGCACGATGCCCCGGCTGGGGTCTCGCACGACCTGGCCATTCTTCTTCGGCGAGACCGGCGCTTCACCGAGGCGATGGCCGCAGACATGCGTGCTGTGGAGCGCTCAAGCCGGGAGCCGAGCTTCCTCCGGGCCGCCGGCTTTGCGTGGAAGGATTGGGGGTATTTGGCGCAGGCTCGGCGGCTTTTCGAGCTCCTGTGCGCCACGGGGCGAGCCGAGGGTGAGGACCAGTTCCAGCGCGGCTATCTCTCGCACTGCCTGGGCGAGCCGGCGGCGGCGCGCCCGGCCTATGAAGCGGCCGTCGCCCTCGACCCCGACCATCCCGAGGCCCGCTACAACCTCGGTCTGGTGCTGGCGGGGGAGATGGACCACGACGGCGCTGCGCGCCAATTCCGCGAGGTGATCCGTCTGCGACCTTCCTACGAGCCGACCTACTTCGAGCTGGGGACTGAATTGCTGCGCGCGGGACGGCGGATCGATGCCGCCCGTGTTTTCCGAGACTACGTCAGGATCGGGACCGACGGCCTTGCCGTGCTGGAAGCGGCGGGGATCCTGAACGCGCTTGCTCCCGAGTTGCCCGATTCCCTCACGGTGCCCCTGCCGCTCACCGTTTCGCCACCCGTCGTTCAGCCGCCGTCCACGATTCCCTAAGTCCCGCGCGATTGGCGGCTGTGGGTTATGTGGGGACGGACTGAGATTCGGATTAGGGAACGAATACGACTGGCTCGTCTCCGAGGACTCCCACACGGAGTCACCGACCACTCCGGACCACGTGACGATGCGCGGCGGTTTCAACCCAGCAACTCGGACGCACAGCCTGGGAGACGTCTCGGCGGTCCAGATCGGATTGGCGCAAGCGTTGGCCCTGGCCATCAGCAGCACCACGGTGGTTTCCGATGGGCAGGCCCCATTCGGGCCGGGTGAACCCGCCGGATCGGTGGGGATCTGGCCGCAGTCCCTGATTGACGGAACGGCCGAACCGGAGTGCAGCTTTCGGGAAGTACGGGGCCCGGGGCGATCACTCGCCCCGGGCCCTTCTCAGTTCATCGGGCCGGCGATTATCTCGCGAGCATGACCTTCGTTGTGCGGGCCTCGTTCCCCGCTACCACCTTGACGAAGTACACCCCGGAACCGACCGGCCGTCCGGCGTCGTCCTCGCCGTCCCACACCACCGTGTGGTGGCCGGCGTTCAGAGCCCTATCGATCAGCCGGCGAACCACCCGACCGCCGGAATCGTGCACCATGACCTGAACTGGCATGGCGACCGGCATCGCCCAAGCGATTGTCGTTGACGGGTTGAATGGGTTTGGCTGGGCCGCTTCGAGCACCAGCTCCCGGACGCCCGGCCCGTCCACCTCGTGGGTGCCGCTCGTCGGCGAGTCGACGAGGATCAGATAGTCCTCGCTCTCCCCGTCGTCGAACGAGCCGCTACCGTCCCAGTCCGCGGGCAGTACCGGCTGGGTCGTGATCGTGAACCGAGACCAGACGTAGTCCCCTCGCGGACCGCTCACGAAACCCGGAGGCCCGAGTGCCGACAGCGGCCCAATGAACAAAGGCGGCACGGGGAAGTTGATCAGCACCCACTCCGGAGTCCAGCCCGGCAGACAGATGCTGGTGCCGCCCCACGTGCCGCTCTGGTCCCAGTCCATCAAGACGTTGACGAAGACCTCGGCGTTCGTGTTGTTGTTCACAAGAATGTCGATCGTCTGGCCCCAGACCACCGGCGTGCAGGCCCCGCCCAGCGTCCGAGGAATGGAAACCTGGCTGCAGACGGTGACCACACCACCAACGATGGTGTAGGGATCCGGCATCAAGAGCCCGGCGTCCATGTCCGTCGCCGGTGAGCACTCATCTTGATCGTATGGCGGAGGCGGGCAGATTCCCGCGTTTCCGTCTGGCTCCGCGTCAAACGTCGTCCCGAACCAGGCCAGGGTCGGGAACCCGTGGGACACAAAGCCTGTCGGGAGGACATTGATGCAGGTCGGGAACTGGCCTGACATTCCGGTGCTCGGATAGGCTAGGGCCCCCTCAGGCGCATCACCGAAGTCCCCACCATGCTCCGGCCCATCCACGCGCAGGAGATAGTCCTCAGATTCACCTTCGGGGAAGACTCCACCGCCGTCCCACATGGTCGGCCCGATCGGGACCGGGCTGATCGTGAAACGGGTCCAGACGTACCCGCTCCGGGGGCCGATCAGGAAGCCGGAGCCGAGAGGCAGCAGCGCCGACAACGGCCCATTGTAGGGCCCAGGCACCTGGAGATCCTGGAGCACCCATTCCGGCGCCGGGTTGTTCAACGGGCACTGGCTGACGCCACCCCATCCGCCGTTTTGGTCCCAGTCCACGAGCACATTGACGTAGACCGGAGTGGTGGCGTTGTTCGTCACCAGAATGTCCACGTTCGATCCCCACACCGCCTGGGCGCAGGTCGTTCCCAGTGCCCGGGGATTGGTAACCAGCCCGCAGAGACTGACAACGCCGCCGACGATGGTGTACGGATCGGGCGCTAAGAGCCCCGCATCCGGGTCGGTCCCGGATGAGCACTCATCCCGGTCGTACGGCGGCGGTGGGCAGATGCCGGCGTTGCCGTCCATCTCCGAGTCCACAGTCAGGCCGAACCAGGAGGTCGTGAAGGCGGAGTGGAACACGAATCCGGCCGGGCCCACGTTCGTGCAGGTCGGGAACTGGCCGAGAATCCCCAGGGACGGATAGGCCACCGCCCCTTCGGGAGCATCGCCGTAGTCGCCCTCGGGCATTGGAATGTCTACCCGAAGGAGGTAGTCTTCGGATTCGCCGGCGCCGAAGGTGCCGCTGCCGTTCCAGGTCTCGGACAGCACTTGCTCGGGCGTGATCGTGAACCGCGACCAGACGTGGCCGGCCATGGGTCCGATCAGGAACGCCGTGGGAGTGAGGAACAGTCCCGACAACGGCCCGACATAGCCCGCCGGCACGACCTGGTTGGACAGCACCCATTCCGGTGCTGTTCCCATCGGACATTGGCTACTGCCTCCCCATGTGCCGCTCTGATCCCAGTCCATCAAGACATTCACGTAGGCATCCAGCGTCGAAGTGTTGTTCACCATGATGTCGACGTTTGCGCCCCAGGTCGCCTGCGTGCACGTCGTCCCCAGCGGCCGAGGATTGGTAACCTGCCCGCAGAGTGTGACCAGGCCCCCGACGATCGTGTACGCATCGGGCATGAGTAACCCGGCGTCGATGTCCGTTCCCTGCGAGCATTCATCTTGATCGTAGAGCGGCGGCGGACAGGCGCCCGCGTTGCCGTCCAGCTCCGAGTCCACCGTCGGTCCGAACCAAAGGCTGGTTGGGATCGGATGGAACACATAGGTACCCACCAGGCCGATATTGATGCAGGTCGGGAACTGACCCGGGGTCGCCGGTCCCGGGTAGGCGATCGCTCCTTCAGGGGCGTCACCGAAGTCCCCCTCCAGGATTTTCTCGTCCACGCGGAGCAGGTAGTCCTCCGACTCGCCCAGGTCGAAGGCGCCGCCCCCGTCCCAGTCGCCCGACTGGATCGGCACACCGGTGACCGTGAAGCGGCTCCAGATATACCCGTTTCGCGGGCCGATCATGAACGGGTGGGGAGCGAGCAACAACATGGACAGCGGCCCGACATAACCGGCGGGCACGATCTGATTGACCAACACCCACTCCGGTGCCGGTCCGAGCGGACACTGGGTGCCGCCTCCCCACGTGCCACTCTGGTCCCAGTCCATGAGGACATTGACGTACACATCCGACGTTGAGTTGTTGTTGACGCGGATGTCGACGTTCGGACCCCAGGCAGCCCACGTGCAGGTCGTTCCCAGCGCCTGCGGGACTGCAATCTGAGTGCAGGGCGTTTCGATCCCAGCGATGATCGTGTACGGATCAGGCAACAAGAGCCCCGCGTCGTTGTCCGCGAACTGGGAGCACTCGTCCTGATCGTACGGCGGCGGCGGGCAAGTTCCCGCGTTCCCGTCTATCTCCGAGTCGACCGTTGGGCCGAACCAAGCACTGGTCGGGAAACGATGAGAAACGAATCCCGCCGGACCGAGATTGATGCAGGTCGGGAACTGGCCGAGGGTGCCGAGGATCGGATAGGCCGTCGCGCCTTCGGGGGCATCGCCGAAATCCCGGTACTCGTCGATCATTTCGTCGACACGGAGCAAGTAGTCTTCGGACTCCCCGTAGGCGAAGCTGCCGATGCCGGGCCAGAGCGCCCCGAGCTGGTTCGGCGTCACGGTGAACCGCGTCCACACGTAGCCAGGGTTCGGTCCGATCAGGAAGCCGGAGCCGAGGGCCATCAGCGTCGACAGCGGACCGCTGTAGCCGCCCGGCACGGGGAAATTCTGCAGCACCAGTTCCGGTGCGGCGGCTAGAGGACAGAGCGAACTGCTTCCCCAAGTTCCGCTCTGGTCCCAATCCATGAGCACATTGACATAGACCGGGCTCGTCTGGGTGTTGGTCACCAGGATGTCGACATTCGTCCCCCAAACGGCCTGAGAGCAGGTCGTTCCGAGCCCCCGTGGATTCGTGACCTGCCCGCAGAGCGTGATCGCTCCGCCGACGATCGTGTACGGATCGGGAATCAGAAGCCCGGCGTCACCGTCGGTGCCCTGGGAGCACTCATCCCGATCCCAGGTCGGCGGCATACACATTCCCGCGTTCCCGTCCGCCTCCATGTCCACCGTCGGCCCGAACCAGGTTCCCAGCGTCACGAACCCGTGATAGATGAAGCCGGCGGGGCCGAGATTCCGACAGGTCGGAAACTGACCCACGATCGCCGCCGGCGGATAAGCCGGGACTCCCTCCGGGGCGTCACCGTAGTCGCCGGTTTGGGCATTCGCTCCAGACGGCGCCATGGTGGCAAAGCACAGAATCAAAAGGACTACTGGCCCGAGCGTACTCACTCGTTTCATGACGATAACCCCCTTCTTTGAAGCCGGAGTGTCTCGATCCCGTCAAGGCCTGATCCCCCGGGGCACGGGACCATGGAGCCGGGGGAAACAGCAAGCATGAAACACAAGGTCGCAGGAAGCTCTCGGTCAGGGAGATCGTGGCGGTCCTCCAGGCGCCACCTGATCGACCGGGCTCCGGCGTCCGATCGGTCGGTTCTGCCCCTGACCGGTCCCCCACGTCAGGGGCATTGGCGAAAGCAGGGACATCACGTTCACGCTGACCCAAGACGGGCGTCGCAAGATTTTCCGATGGAATTCTGGCGCCTTCGTGCCGGTCTCTGCAAGTCGGAAATCGGGGCTAGCGAAGATCTGCCACGAGCCGCCGAGCCCATAGAGACACCAGCGAGGCTCCGGTATCCGGAAGACCGTTGGTCCAAGAGGATCTTGTCGGTCTGAGCCCCAGCCTCGTTCGATCTTGGGCGCCCGAGCGATCCGCTCGGGCGCGCGGGGTCCCAACCCTCGTGGCTACCTGTCCGCTCCGCCCGCCGGAGGTTCCAGGACACCCTCGATCACCTGCAGCGCCAGCTCATAGCGCCCGAGGGGAGGCATGACATAAGCACCGCGGATGCGCGAGAAAGCGCGCGATTCCGTCAGCGCCTGGCGCGCGATCTCCACTCCCGTGCGGCGCGCGTCTTCGCCGCCGGTCGCTTTTCGCATCCGCTCGCGGATCTCCTCCGGGATATTCATGCCGGGAACCTCGTTGTGAAAGAACTCGGCGTTGCGGAAGCTCATGAGAGGCAGGATGCCGACGAGGATAGGGATCTGCAGATCGTCCGTACGGTCGAGGAATTCGTGCAGGCGGTCGGTGTCGAAAACCGGCTGGGTGAACGCGCACTCTGCGCCCGCCTCGATCTTGAGCCGGAACCGGCGGATTTCCTCGTCGAGGTTCGGCGCCGCCGGGTTCACACCTACTCCGATGACGAACGAGGTAGGCGGTCCGAGCGGCTTGCCCACCAAGTCCAGCCCCTGGTTCAGCCTCCGCACAATGCGGGTCAGCCCGATGGAGTCGACGTCGTAGACCGCCGTGGCATTGGGATAGTCGCCCAGCTTCGGCGGGTCGCCGGTGATGATGATCAGGTTGCGCAGGCCGAGTACGTGTGCTCCGAGCAGATCCGACTGCATGCCGAGTAGGTTGCGATCGCGGCAGCAGTAGTGAAGGAGCACCTCGATGCCCACCTCGCGGCCGAGGAGGATTCCGAGCGCCATGGGGGCGACCCGGGCGCTGGCGCGGGGGCCGTCCGGGATGTTCACTGCGTCCACGCCTGCGGCATGCAGCAGGCGTGCCCCCTCGATGACCTTCCCCGTCTCCGTGCCCCGCGGGGGCGAAACCTCCACGCTCACCGCGAAGCGGCCCTCCGCCAGCTTTCGGGCGAAGCGGCTGCGATCGGCGAACGGCATCGGCTCAGGCGGCGGCGGCCCGGTCTCCCCGCCTGGTGCTGAGACATCGAGGCGGGAAGGATGAAGGGAGCGAACGGTGGCGCTCATGGCGCGGATGTGATCGGGGGTCGTGCCGCAGCAGCCGCCGATGAGGCGCACGCCGCAGGACAAGATAAACCGGCGCGCGTACTCGGCCATGTACTCCGGCGAGGAAAAGTAGATGTAGCGACCCTCGAACCACTGGGGGGTCCCGGCATTCGGTTGGGCGGCGAGCAGGAAGTCGCCTCGTCGGGACATCGCCTCCAGGCACTCCAGCATCGGTTTGGGGCCGATGGCGCAGTTGGCGCCGACTACATCGGCTCCGAGGTCCCGCATCCAGCCGGCCAGATCTCCCGCTTCGTCGCCGCGGACGGTGCGTCCGTCCTCGTTGAAGCTCATCTGAGCCACGATCGGAATGTCCGGGGCGATCTCGCGTGCGGCCCTGATCGCCGCCTCCATCTCCTCGCGCCGCGCGATCGTTTCTATCATGACGACGTCGACCCCACCATCCACCAGGCCCTGGATCTGCTCGGCGTAGAGGGCGCGCACGTCGGCCGGGGAGAGAGGATCGAGGCTTTGGTTCGGGTTGCCCAGCGGTCCGACGGAGCCGGCGACCCAGGCATCTCGCCGAACCGTCTCGATGGCTCGACGGGCAATCTCCACTGCCACCCGATTGATCTCCGCCACCTTGTCCTCGAGTCCGTGGCGGACTAACTTGTAGCGGTTGGCGCCAAAGGTGTTCGTTTCGATGATGTCGGCACCAGCCCGAAGGTACTCCCGGTGGACCTCCTCCACGAGGGCGGGGCTAGAGAGATTCAGCTCATCGAAGCAGCGGTTGATGAAGACCCCGCGGGCGTACAGCATCGTGCCCATCGCCCCGTCGCAAAGAAGGACGGAATCCCGGAGGTGACCCAGAAAATCGGTTCGGGTATGCATGGAGCTCCTGGTCTACTTGGACGAGAGACAAGCGCCGGTCTCTTCCCGGAAGCGCTCGACCTCTCGCTAGAAACGCTCGACGATCCGGGGAGCGGGTACGGCAAGAAGCCGCTCCAGTGTTTCCACGGCGACGAGCGGCGCGACCGTGGCGATGCCGAACTCTAAAGCCTCCGACACGCGCAGGGATCCGGCCCACAGCCGCGAGAGAGTAGCGAGATCGGTTTCCAGCGCCGCGCGGGCGAGGCGGACTCCGGAGGCCTCCGCTCCACGCAGGTCGGCACGGAACCGGATCGCCGCGCCGTCTCGCAGAGGGTCGCGCGTGGTCACATCGAGGCGCACGGCGTCGCGTCCCGCATAGGGCCGCAGCGCGAAAGCGGTCGGTGGATCTTCCAACCGCATCATTACGCCCAAGCCCACCTGGGGTCCGGGAGACTGGTGGTTCCGTAACGCGACGGCGTTTCGTCGGGCGGGATCGAGAAGCACCGCGCCGAGGTGCCCGTCCACCTGCCAGTCGAGGATGATCTCCACCACCTGGTCGCGCTGCGAGGAGAGAAACCCAAGCAAGGCGCGCAGCGCTCGGGGCGTGGTCCACTCCATCTCCGAGACCTCCAGATCGTACTTGAAGAGGTCGGGGAGGTCGGCGCGCTTGGTGAAGTGTGCGAGGAGGTAGCCTTCGGACTCGCCCGCCGTGCCCTCGAAGGGGGGCGTCCCCCCGTGGGGGGCCGTGCCTCCGGTGGAGGGGCCGTCGACGAGGAACGTGAGCGGGGATCCCTTGAGCTGTCCCTTCCACCTCAGAGGGTGGCGCGAGAGCCCGAGGGCGCCGCGCCGACCGATCGCCTGGCGATGGATCCGGTCGAGCTGTTCCCAGCCGGGATCGCGGACCTGGCGGACCATGTTGCGCTCGGGATAGAGCGGAAAGGCCACCGGCGGCAGCGTATGCTGACGCGATTCCCCCACCGGTCCCCAGCCCATCCGGGCGTAGAAATCATGGCGGAACGGGTAGAGAAACGAGAGCGGCGCTCCGCTGCGCCGCGTGCGCCGCACGAAATCCCGGACGATGCTAAGCGCCACCTTGGCCTTCTTGCGGTCGAGGGCGGTGCCGACCATCCCGAGCCCGGTGGCGGGCAGGCCCCGGCCAAGGATGGTGGCGGCGAAGGTGAAGTGGGCGTAGATCCCCGCCATGCGCCCGTCCGGCTCGAACGCCCCGACGAGCTGCGGATAACCGCCGATCAGGGCGGAGCGGAAGTGATCCACCATCGCCTCCTTCTCCGAGGCAAAGAGCGGGTAGGCGTCGCGAACGATGTCCACATAGGCAGGCAGGTTCATGGCGTCGATGGGGGCGAAGCGCAGGGCCGGCCCTTTCGCCGCGGACCGGCCCCTTTCGAGGGCAGAGCCCCCTTCGAGGGCACGGCGGGCGGGGGTCTTGCGAGGCGGCATGATTCCTCCATTTTTCCGACGCGTCCTACCGGCGGACGGTCGAGTCCCGAGTTTGCCCGCGGCCGGGCGCTACCGCAAGCAGGGCGTGCGCGGGCGTGTTCGAGCCGAATGGCGACTCGCCGGGCGCGGGCGGCGGGCGTCGGCACGGGGCTGTGACTCACCGGGCGCGGCGGGCTATACTCCGCCATCGGGCTGTGGGTTGCGGAACCGGGCGGTCAGGGGATGGTACAACTTGGGGTTGGGCTCGGCGATGGCTGTGCGGTGGGCGTTCCGTCGGCCTGCCGGCGGATCGAACTCGATGGATTTGGAAAGGAATGATACATGAGGAGCACCTTCGGTTCGTCCAAGGATGCCTACGATACCGCCCGTGCCGATCATGTGCGTTCGGATGATGCCGGGGCGGGTGCCGGCGTGGATGGCGGCCGCGTTTGCGGAGCTTTCCCTGCTGGAGCCAGGGTCGATCGTGCCCGCAAGAACGCTGCCCGGCGCGGCCAAGCCTCCCTGCCGGTGCTGGGTGCGGCATTCCTGGCCTTGCTGATGCTCCATGGTCCGGTCAGGGCCGACGAGGTGACCATCACCCTTGGTGCGCCGCCTTCTTCTGCTACCGTCTCCGCTGTCGTCGCGGCTGACGGTTGGGAAGAGGCCCTGGGCCTTGAGGCGGTGATCGGTGACTCGGTCGATGCGCTGGCGCGCGTCTTTGACAGTCCGGACTACCAGCGACAGCTTTTGTTGCCGGGGGACGGCGACGAGGCCTTTCTCCTGGGGCTCAAGGATCAGGTCGTGAAGGTGCTTCCTCGCGCGGCGGTGGCCTGGACAGCCGAGGAGCAGGCGGTGCCCGATGTCGCACAAGGAAAGGACGTGGGCAAGCTCGCCAAGCTTGCGGGCGAAGTGACGTTCGACGCGAGTGGCGGGAGTTGGACGGTTCGTCCCGCACCGCCGCTGGTAGGGCCGATCACGCTGGAAGCCCTGCGCAAGACCAAGCCCGATTATGTGCGCCTGGCGGACAAGTACAGGCCTGACCCGGGGGCGGTGAAGGCGATCGCGTCGGCGCGGGAGGCGCGAATCGTTGTCTTCTTTGGGAGTTGGTGCCTCCTCTGCAAGAAAGAGGTGCCGCGGCTCCTTAGGACCGTCGAGGCGGCCAAGAACCCGGGCCTGGCGTTGGAGTTCTACGGTGTTACCGAGGACCACCGGGAACCGAAAGACCCGATCGCGAAATACTCGATTTCGACCACGCCCACGTTCATCATCATCCGGGGCGGGAAGGAGATCGGCCGCATCACGGAGAAGCCGGACGTCTCGATGGAGAAGGACTTGGCGTTGATCCTGGCCGCGAAGTAGGCGTGGGCGCGAGACGGGGGGCATGGTGGGGAAACGCAGCGGCGCGCGGGAGAAGAGCGGCAGCACGGTGGGGAAGCGCGGTAGCAACCGGTTTCTAGGGGCTCTCGGCCTCCTGGCTGGGGTCTTCCTTGGCGGAATGCTCCTCTACGCGTCGGTCATCAAGTCCGCCGACATGTCTCTGTTCATCGAACAAATTCGCAGCTATAAGGTCTTCCCAGCGCTGGCTCCGGTCGGCGGGTATGTCTTCCTATGGGCGGAGTTCATTCTCGGATGGATGCTCATTCTGTGGGTAGCGCCACGTTGGTCGCTCCTCGGGTTTGCGGGGCTCATGCTCTTCTTTGTCGTCGTCACCGCCTATGCGTGGTCCCAGGGGAACGCCTCCGACTGCGGTTGTTTCGGCCGCATGGCCTCCCGAGCGCCCAAGGATGTGATTCTCGAGGATCTAGCCTACGTCGTGCTGGCGGCATTCGCTTTCTGGAAGGCGCCGTGGGTGAGTCCATCGCGCGGACGCTGGATGATCTATGGGCTCACGCTGCCTCTGTTCCTCGCGATGCCGTGGGTAGGGTCCCGCCTGCCGGTCGATTCGCTGGTGACGCCGCTGCGTTCCGGCTACAACATGGAGACCCTGGCTGCCGAGGACCTCAAGGTGCCCCTGGGTGACGGCCGCGTGTTCGTCGCGCTTCTCGGCGATAGTTGCCGGCCGTGCGTCGATGCCCTGCCGATGATGGCGGATTTGACACAGCGCGAAGGCGGGCCGAAGGTCACCGGGATCTTTGCCGGCGACCGCGCGCACAAGCGGGCCTGGGCGCTGGACCGGCTTCCCGCATTTCCGCTGGCCAACGCGTCCGAGAAGACCCTGCGCCAGTACTACCGGACCTTGCCGGTCTTCATCCTGCTCGATGAGGGTGTCGTGCGGAAGGTCTGGTGGCATCGTCGGCCGACGGTCGATGAAGTGATGAAGGCGGGGACGTAGGAGCGGGGGCGCTGTCGCCCCTCGACGCGCCGGAGTGGCGGAATGGTAGACGCCGCGGACTTAAAATCCGCTGAGCCTTACGGCTCGTGTGGGTTCGATTCCCACCTTCGGCAATGTGTTGCAGTGAGTTCACGGGGCGCGAGATGAACATCGGCACGCGGCCGCCGGCTGCCGGGATTCGACCGGGCGATCGGATCTTCTCGCCGAGCTTCAGCGAATGACGGACCATGTACTTTTCGTCGGTCGACCGGGCACCCTGGATCGCAGCCAACCCCTGACTCGACGCTCCCGATGTTCGGGGCTGCCTCCCCGTCGCAAGTACACCCGTGAGAATCGGGGAGTACGCTGAACAGGATCGGTGACCCCTCGATCTGCATTGCGTCCTCCAGCCAACCGGTCGAGATGGCAACGGTCCCGCGGGCCGTCCACCCGGCATCCGTGTGGCAGGGTCGGAAGCGGGTGACCCGGAGATGGCCTTGAAGTCGCGCCGAATCTCGGCTAGACTTAACGGTTGTGGTCGCTCGCAGTGAGTCGAGGGGCGCCCGGGGACGATGATCTGTCTCTCCTGCCCACGGCCATCCTTCCGGTCCTCTCCCTGCATGCGGTGAACGGGGCTACAGTTCACGGCGAACCGGCAGGGCTCGTAACCGACTCCGACCTCTCGCGTGGCGGGAAAGGCTTCGTCACGTTTCGAAATCGCCGCGGAGCCGGGCACCGGCGCCCGCTCACCGACAGGAGCGAAGATGCACCGGCGTGTGTGGGTTCCCGGCCTCCTAGCCATATTCGTGATTCTGGTCGACCTCGTGGTCCCCGTCCCGGCGCAGGCTGTCGACGTGATGAAGAAGACGCCCTACCTGATCTATCCGGGTACCCTGGGTCAGATGGAGGTCCTGTGGCAGTTGTCCGCCACCGCGACCTCCACGATTGCGTGGGGCACCGACACCTCCTACGGGACCGGCAGCTCGACGAGCCTCGAGTACGGCACCGACCACCAGCATGCCTACACGATCTCCGGGCTCGATCCGGCCACGATGTACTACTATCGGATCACGACCGACGACGCGATCTACTCCGGCTCTTTCCTTTCGGCCCCGGCCGCCGGAGCCACGCAGCTCAAGTTCCTGGCCTACGGCGACACACGTTCCAGCCCTGCACAGCACGATCAGGTTGCCAGCGCCATCCGCGCCGCCCTCAATGCCGACCCAGGCTACCGGACCTTCACTCTGTTCATGGGGGACTACGTCTACGAGGGGTGCACCGACGCCTACTGGCAATTCGAATGGTTCACCACCTCCCGCGCGAACATCCGCGCGCTGACGGCCAATCTCGCCTACGCCGGGTGCATGGGGAATCACGAGACCTATCCCTCGGGCACCACCCTGTTCCCGAAGTACTTTCCCTATCCGTTCGCCGGGAGCCGCTACTACTACTCCTACGACTACGGTCCGGTCCATGTCACGGTCCTGGATCAGTACACGGCGTTCGATTCGCTCTCCACGCAGGGCCTGTGGTTCAAGAACGATCTCGCCGCCTCGAACAAGACCTGGAAGTTCGTTCTGCTCCACGAGCCGGGCTGGTCGGCTGGCGGCGGTCACGTGAACAACACGACGGTGCAGACCCAGATCGAGCCGCTCTGCGAGCGCTACGGCGTGGCGGTCGTCTTTGGCGGTCACAACCACTACTACGCTCGCGCCGTGGTGAACGGCGTACAGCATATCACTACCGGCGGCGGCGGCGCGCCTTTGGCGACTCCGGACATGGGGCAGTCGAACCTGGTGGCCGGCGCCTCGGCCTATCACTACTGCCAGATCGCTATCGACGCCGGCAACCTCCGGTTCAAGGCCATCAACAGCATGACCGGCGCTGTGATCGACTCCTTGACGCTCCATCGCTCTATCGACGCGACGCCGCCCGAGGTGACCCTCACATCGCCGGACGGCGGCGAGCAGTACGATATCGGGAGCACCCACGCGGTCTCCTGGACCGCCTCCGACAGCGCAGGCGTGGACTCGGTCAACGTGGATTACTCGCTGGCCGGTCCCGCCGGACCCTGGCTGCCCGTCGCGCATCGCCTGCCGAACAGCGGCACCTGCTCGTGGACGCTGCCCGGCCAGCCGAGCGACAGCGCGCTCGTGCGGGTGACCGCCTACGATCACGCCCGCAACGCGGGAAGCGATACAAGCGACAGCGTCTTCCGCATCGTGGATCCCGCCGCCGCTGCCGTGGGCGACGCCGGGCCGCTCGATCTTGCACTCGCCCGCCCGTTTCCCAATCCGAGTTTCGGGTCCGCGCTGCTGCGCTTCTCGCTGCCTGCTGCGGGGTCCGTGCGGCTCGATATCGTAGATCTGGCGGGGCGGCGCGTGTGGCGGCGCGAGGCGGAGATGGGGGCAGGATCGCATGCCTGGTACTTCGACGGCGGAACTGAGCGCGGCAGACGCCTGGGATCCGGGCTTTACTTCGCCCGTCTGATCACGCCGTGGGGCACGCGCACCCAGCGGCTTGTCCGGCTCCGGTAGCGCAGGCGGATCAGTACATGCGCTCCGGCGGCCATCCCGCCGGGGCGCGTCAGTTGGGCTTCGCTCAGGCGGACATCCGCGCCGGATCCCCCGCCGAGAACCACGCCGAGCGCAGCCCGCCCATGCTGGAGATTTCCGCGGCCGGGGGCACTGCGGCACCCACAGTGCTCTGCGTCCCCCGGAAGCGAGAGACGTCACCACTCCATATCCGGCCCCGAACGGCCGATACCTACCCCGGGGCGAAGTATGGGGTCGGTACCGGGGCAGGCCGGTCCCGGGCGGGACACGGCCGCCGGGGCGCGTTCATCGACGAGGAGCACGGTATGACGGATGTGGGCGGAAGGCGTTCGAGAAGGGATCTGCAGCCCGGTGGTCAGAAGCGCCTGGGGGAATGGCTCCTCGTGGGAGGCCATCTCACGCCGGAGCAGCTTGAACAGGTGGTCGCGGAAAAGAAACAGAAGCCGGAAGCGACGCTGGGCCAGCTCTGCGTGGACCTGGGGTTCCTCTCCCGCGAAGAGCTCGACCATCTGCTGACGCGCTTCGGCAAGCGTCTTCCGATCGGTGAGATGCTGGTCCAGGCCGGGCACATCAGTCACGCCCAGTTGCACCGGGCGCTCATGACGCAGCGGCGGGAAGGCGGACGCGTGGGGGAAATCCTCCTCCGGCTGGGCCTCGTCACCGAAGAGCTGCTCTACGGGCTCATGGCCGCGCAGTACAACCTGCCGTTCATTTCGATCGCTGCAACGACCCCGGACCCACAGCTGCGGCGGTTCGTTGGAAAGACGTACGCGGCCCAAAACCGCCTGGTCCCTGTCTCACTCCTCGGGCCGCGCCTCACCGTGGCGATGTCGGACCCGGGTCTCCGCGGCTGCGCGGAGGAACTTCGCCGGGCCACCGACCTGGAGATCATCCCCTTGCTGACCTCGCCGTCAGATCTCGGGGCGTTCTTTGGGGCGCTCTACGGAGAGACTCTGGAGGATGTCCTTTCGGCACGGCAGAAGGGAGCGGGGGCGGTGGCGGAGGCGTCGGGATCCGTGGCCACGCCGGCCGAAATCGCCGATCGATCGGTGGATGGAGGAGCACCGCAGGGCGGAGTTCTTGATCCTCTTGCCGCTCCGACCGTGGATCTGGAAGTTATCGAGGAGGAAAAGCTCGACTTCGCCAAATCGAAATACCTCGTGCAGGTCGAGGACAGTCCTATCGTGCAGACCCTCGTCCAGACGGTAATATCGCGTGCGCTCACACTGGGCGCCAGCGATATCCACCTGGAAGCGGATGTCTCCGGGCCCCGGCTGCGGTTTCGCGTCGATGGCCTGCTGCGCGAGCATCCGTTGGGAGGCCGGCAGGACGAGCTCTTCCGGGCCAACTACCGTTCCGTCATCTCCCGGATCAAGATCCTGGGCCACATGGATATCGCGGAGAAGCGGCGCCCGCAAGACGCCAGTTTCCGCATGGTGACGCGCCGGAGCGGCAAGGTCTCCACCGTGGACTTTCGGCTGGCCACACTGCCGGGTCGCTTCGGTGAGGGGATGGTGATCCGGATCCTCGATGAACTGAAGGCGCCGCGGGCCCTGGAGAGCCTCGGACTTTCGCCTGATGTGCAGGAGGCGTTCCGGGCCCTCATCCAGCGATCCATGGGGATCATCCTCATCACCGGACCCACCGGGTCGGGCAAGAGCTCCACCCTCTATGGCGCGCTGCGGACGATCCATCGGCCGGAGCTCAAGATCCTAACCGTCGAGGATCCGATCGAGTTCACCCACCCGGGCATCGTGCAGACGGAGGTCAATGCCTCCATCGAGAACACGTTTGCTCGATTCCTCCGCGCCTTCCTGAGGCAGGACCCGGACGTGATCATGGTCGGCGAAATCCGCGACACGGAGACGGCGGAGATGGCAGTGCGGGCCGCCCAGACCGGCCACCTTCTGCTGAGCACCCTGCACACCACCAACGCCACCGCCGCCGTGCAACGCCTGCTCGACCTCTACGATGACTCGAACGGCCTGGCGTCGGTCCTGATCGGCGTGATGGCGCAGCGGCTCGTGCGCAAGATCTGCGTAGAGTGTCGGGAAGAGTACACCCCGGATCGGGAACTCCTGCTCCAGTGGTTTCGGACGCCTCCGTCCGACGTCCGGTGGACGCGGGGGCGCGGTTGCGACGCGTGCGGCGGGGCGGGCTACGCGGGTCGGATCGTGGTGTCGGAGCTGTGGATCCCCTTGGCGTACGAAGCCACGCTCATCAGCCGCCGAGCCTCCGGCGAGGAACTTCGGAAGGAAGCGCTGCGGCGCATGCCCAACATGGCGGAGGACGCGCTGCAGAAGGCCGTCGAGGGGCTGACCACCCTCGAAGAGGCGTTTCGGGTGGTGCCCTTCGAGGATCTGGAGCACATCAAAGCGAACGGGCTGCTCCGTGCGAATTCGGTGGCGAGTCTGCGTGCGATCGGCGCCACGGCGGCCGATCCGCCGCCGGACGTCGAGCAGGCGGCCTGACCCGGTCGGCCACGACCTCCCGAGGCCGTCCCGGAGCCCACCGTGATCCTCGAAAACACCGTGAGGAATATCTTCCACCCTTAGCACAACGGGGCCGAGGCTCCGCGAATCGCCAGGCAGTCATCTCGTCAGCGCCCCAGAACGGTCAGCTCCACCATGATCTGCAGAAACCCCTGGGTCGGCAGCAGATCGTTATCGAAGCCTTCGCTGGTCTCCCGCCGGTCGAGGCACACCCAGCCATCAGCAAGAGGGCGCAGAATCCGCTCAAGAGAAGCAGCAACGATCTGCGCGCCGGAGGGAGCAGTGCGAAGTCGGACATAGACGGCATCACCTCCCGACGGAGCCACGGGACCGGGACAAGGACCCTTCCGCACGGCCAAAGGACGGAGGGTGGCGCAACCGGGCAGACGGCTCCCGTCGCGGCGAGCCGTGGCACAGGTTCATCGCATTCCTCCTGGTTGGGGGTTGGGCGCAAAGAAACGAACTCCCCGTCCACGACTGTAGCATCGGGCCAGGCGTCCGGGAATCGGGGTGTCCGGTGTCCCAGTCGATTCCGCGGTATGCAAGGAACGGGTGGAAGTAGCGAATCGCGCCCCACAACTCGACCAGCCTGGTGCGCCTTTCGATCCTGCCGCCCATGGTTCGATTCCCCACAGCGCCGCGGTTGACACCCCCGGAAGTTCGCGTTAGGGTTGGCGCGTTGCATTGCACGACGCGCGTGTCCCCCACGTGGAGATCACCCGATGCACCCTGCTATGGATTATCGACCCGCGCACGACCGCAGGTCTTTGGCGTTTCTCCTAGCCTTCGCCGCCGCCCGTCCGGTGATCGTTCTGGCGTCCCTCCTGCGGCCCGAGTTCGGGTTGTTTCGCGACGAGTTCTACTACCTAGCGTGCGCGGATCGCCTCGCGTTCGGGTACGTCGACCACCCGCCCTTTTCCATCTGGGTGCTCGCGGCCTGGCGGGCTGTCGCGGGCGATTCGCTCTTCTCGCTCCGTCTGCTCAGCGGTCTGATCGGTGCGGGAATCGTCTTTGTGGCCGGTCTCTTGACCCGGCAACTCGGTGGATCGAGAAAGGCACAGGCTCTCGCGTGTCTCATCACGCTGCTCGCGCCGGTCCAACTCGGCGTTGGCGGTTTCTTCTCGATGAACGTGATCGAGTATCTGGTCGTGGTTGTGCTCGCCTGGCTTCTGGTCAGGATTCTGCAGGGAGAAGACCGGCGGCTCTGGATCTGTTTCGGGATCGTTCTGGGGATCGGCGTCATGAACAAGCACCCGCTGGGCGTGCTCGCCCTGGCGATGCTCGCGGGGTTGCTCTTCGTACCGGCCCGGTCGGAGTTCCGCCGGAAGGAATTCTGGATCGGCCTGGCCTGCGCGGCGTGCATCGTTCTTCCCAACGCGATCTGGCAGGCGACCCACCGGTTTCTTTCGCTGGAGTTTTACGACCGGGCGGCCGCGTTGAAGAACGTCCCGACACTGCCCGGCAAGGTGGTGATCGATCAGATCTTCGGCAGCAATCCGATCGCGGTGTTGGTGTGGGGAGCCGGATTGTGGTGGCTGCTGCGCGGCCGGGACCGGCCCGCCTATCGCGCACTGGGGATAGCCTATCTGCTCATGCTCGCCATGATGATTGCGGCGCAATCCAATCGCGTCGACCGGATTGCCTCGTACGTTCCTGTGCTGGTCGCCGCCGGCGCCGTGGCCTGGGAACGGTTCTTCGTTGCGCGGGGACTGCCGGCGGGCCTTACCGCGGCGATGGTCGTGATCGCCCTGACCGGTGCGCTCCTCGCGCCGCTGGTGATACCGGTCCTCACACCGGGGGCGACGGCGGCGACCATGCGGCGGCTCGGAATCGAGATGGCCTTCGAGAAAGGGATCCGCGCGGAGCTTCCCCAGTCCCTCGCGGATCGATGCGGCTGGAGCGAACTTTCCGACTCGGTCGCCGCGGTCTACGATCGGCTGCCGGAACGGGAGCGAAGGAGCGCGGTGCTGGTCGGGGAGAACTACGGTGAGGCCGGGGCGCTCGAGTACTACGGGCGCGCCCGGGGGCTTCCGCGCGTCATCAGCGGACACAACAGCTACTGGGTCTGGGGTCCCGGGCGGCCTGCCGAGGTATACGTTGCGGTGGGGAACTCCCGCTCCGGTCTGGAGCAGGTGTTCGGGGACGTCCAGGAGGGGACGAGGACAGGCAGCGGCTGGCAAATGAATTACGAACGCCGGGTGCCGATCTGGGTGTGCCGCCGGCTGAAAGTGGCGCTCTCCGACGCGTGGCCTGCCGCAAAGATGTTCATCTGAATGAACCGTGCACGTTCCACGGCGACTCCGTGGAGTCGTGAAGCCTGTCCTTCCCGAAAACTCCAACCCCTGCGAGTCTCACATCCCACGGCGTCCTGGGTGTCCTTTCCGCCGTGTCCCCTGTGGGGGAATGTGCGAACGGCGCACTTCCCGGCGAGTGAACGGTTCCCGGAGTGACCATTTCGGTAGGTTGCAGACGCGGGAGCCGGGCCGGCGCGGCTGGGAAGGTAGTCGGGTTCGGCAGACGGGGCGCCGACGTGCGCCTCGGACAGGCCAACACTTCGGGATCTCGGCGGTGTGAAAGCTGGAGGCGGGTCAGGCCGCGACGCGCTGCGTGTTGTGGGTTTGGGTCGAGGCGCCGTGGGGCTGGTGCCGTGCGGTGTGGGTGCGGGTCGAAAGGGGCCGCGATACTGCTGTGCGGTGTGGGTGGGAATCGAAATGGTTGGCGATACTGATGTGCGATGTGGGTGGGAACCTTATGATCCGGGAGCACTGGACCAAGCTGAGCAGCCGCGGGAGACCCGGGCCGCCCACCGTTCCCCGAGATGTCCGCGATCTGACCCGCCGCATGTCGTCAACCAATCCACACCGGGGTGCACCTGGAATATCACGGATGGCGAACTCATCGCTCGTTGGAGATGGGTGGAGACTCGCCATTCGTCGCCGAGGCGTTTGCCGTCGATGATCCCTATGTGACCAACGGGGTGGTCAAGGGCTGGCGTGTCCGCGAGTGGACGACGGTGGTGGGGCCTCTGGCGGAGGGGCCGGTGGCGGAGTGAGTCGAGCCGGCGTTGCGGCTGGATGGCCCGGATGGGCGCCGCATGCAGCTCTTGGTGTGGTAGTCGGCAAGGAGAGGATGTCTTGTCCCATCTCTTTTGGTACCCGGGCCACGAGCTGATCTTGGATGACATCGTTAGGGCGGAGAATTGCCATCTGTACGATTCTCGGGGCCGGCGCTACGTCGACCTGGAGTCGGGCGTCTGGTGCACATCGATCGGACACGCGCACCCGAGGATTCTCCGTCTGCTCGCGGAGCAGCCCGCGAAGATCGGCCACACAGGGTTTTGCTATACGGCCGGGCTCGTCGAAGACGCGGCACTCGCGTTTCTCTCCCTGCTTGGGCTGGACGGCGGCAAGGTCGTGTTTCTCTGCTCGGGAAGCGAGGCCGTGGAGTACGGGGTCCGCCTGGCTCAATCGGTGTGTAACCGACCGTTGCTGCTGACGATGAAGGATTCCTACTTCGGTGCCTACGGATCGGCCAGTCGCAAGGACGAGAACGAGTGGTTCTGCTTCGACTGGGCAAAATGCGCGGATTGCCCGGCTTCCCGGAAGTGTGCTCAGAGCTGTCCGCGCTGGGCGACCATCCCTTTCGATCGGATCGGCGGGTTCCTCTTCGAGCCGGGCAGTTCGTCGGGTCTGGTGCGATTCCCCCCGGCGAAGCTGATCGCGAGCATCGTCAGTACCTTGCAGGAGCGCGGCGGGCTGGTTCTAGTGAATGAGGTGACCACGGGAGTCGGTCGGACCGGCTTGTGGTTCGGCTTCCAGCACTACGGGATTGCGCCCGACATCGTCGCCATCGGCAAGGGGATCGGCAACGGTTACCCGGTCAGCGTGACGGCTGTGGCGCCCGGCGTGGTCGGTCGCCTGCGCGGCCAACCGGTGAAGTATGCGCAGTCCCACCAGAATGACCCGTTGGGAGCGGCCGTCGCGCTCGAGGTTCTCCGGGTTCTGCGTGAAGAGGGGCTGATCGAGCGGGGCCGGGAGGTCGGGGCCGCGCTCACAGCCGGACTGGAGGCGATACGGGCACGCACCGGCGGGATCCGGGAGATCCGCGGGCGGGGGCTGATGATCGCGGTCGAGATGGTTGACGACGCCGAGACTACGCTCACGATTCGCACGCACCGGGAGCTCGTGCGGCGGGGCTTCATCCTCGGGCGGCGTCCGGGAGTTCCGGTGCTGCGGTGTGATCCCAGCCTGACGATCGGGCGGGCCGATATCGAGAGCTTCCTGGAGGCGCTGGAGGACGTGCTGGCCGGGCCGGCGGATCCCGAAGATTCGTGTTACTGAGATGAGATCCCGAGCCCGAAACAACAACATTTATCTCGAACCCCCGCCGAGCGGGCGGGCGAGCGTGAAGCCCAGACCTCTGGGCCCGCACGTAGTGAAGCGGAGCTTCGGGGGAAGCTCGAGGCACTTCCGCGACTATTTCGCCGAGTTCCTGGCACGTGCCCTGCCGCATGGTCTAGCGATATGTCCCTGCCGCCGGCGAGCCCTGTGCCCGCCTGCGACCAGATCGTCAACGAGGTTGCGATGGGCGCGGCACCTCGGGACCCGTCCGCACCGGTCGTCTGGAAGATCGACGCGACGTTCCCGCGCGGCAACAGTCCGCGACTGAAGGCTGTTGGCTTGGGCATGAGCTATCCCGGGGCAGGCGGGGGTGCGGTCGTCATTCACCGGAACAATGCGCCGACGCCTGCGGGCGGACCGTGCCCTCGGGGGCCTATCTCGCCCGTCTGCGGAGTGGAGCGGGATCGGTGGCTGTGAGATTCGTGAAAGCGGGCTGGCCTGGTCTTGGTGCCACGCGGCGGTCTGTTTGGACAGATGGGAGCGGCGCTGGAATCGCGATGTCTCTCCGCCCGGACAGGGTGCGGCAGGTTGAAGCTGGAGGTCGACTGCGAGGTTTTCGCGGAGCACTGCGTGATTTCGCGCTTGTGGCAGTCCACGAGTGACCGTAAGCGACCTTGCATTCGCCCCCGGAGGCCGGCTATAGCCCTATCTGGCGCCTCGGAGTCGGGCGAAGGGCGTCACGGGGTGACGGAACGACCTATCGCTTGGTATGGCGTGCTCGTGGGGAACACCATCGAGTCGATCCGGACGCTGGGATCACCCGGCCTAACGGCCCGTCGGGGACCGCAATCTCCGTTGATGTTGGGAGGACATCGTCATCCATGGAGCAATCGCGGAGTACGGGTCACGGGGAAGTGAGAAAGTCCATGACGATCGGCAGGAGCAGGTGGGGCTTTTCCTCCATGACGAAGTGGGACCCGCCGGGGATGATGCAGAGCCGGGCGTTCTTCAAGGACGCACGGAGCTCCAGCAGGTGCTCCACGCGGACGTCGTTTCTGTCGCCCCCGATGAGCAGCACCGGGGATTCGATCCGCTCCAACTCGTCGGGAGTGATGTAGGGATCGCGAAGCCAGAGGTCCCTGGAGCGCTTGAGGAAATCGAGGACGCGCTCCGGGTTTGGTGAGAGGCGCCGGTAGTCGGCGGCCGCCTCCGGAAGGTCCGCGAGCAGGCTGTCGGGCACCGATCTTCCCTTGAGCCATTGCACCGCCTCCGCTGCCATGCCGTCGACCCGCACGTTGGCCCCCAGCGCGACGAGCTTGGTGACCAGCTCGGGACACCGGCTCGCCAGGTGATAGCCGACCACGCCGCCGTCGCTCCATCCCAGCACCGAGGTGGAGGACACCCCCAACTGATCCAGAAGCGCTTTTGTCTCCTCCGCCATGGAGGCGTAGACGAACGGTTCCCCGGAATCGGAGGAGCGGCCGTGACCCCCGCGGTCCACGGTGATGACGCGAAAACGTTCCGAGAGGGTCGGGAGGATCTTGTGGAAACCCTCTCCGGAGCTCAGGCCTCCGTGGAGCAACAGTAGATTCGGGCCCTGGCCGGAGATCCGATAGTATAGCCTCTGCCCCCGGACTTCGGCGAAGAAGCCCGAACTCTCCGTCGAGGAAGCGCCTCTCGTCGTCGCCGCTTCCGTTCCGGAGCGGTCCGGGGCGCTCATCCCGCTTCCCGCTGCCAGCGCCAGTGACAGCACCGCCATCTGAACCACTGCTCACCCTCCGTCTCTTCCTGGAGATCGTCCAGGGCCGTGATAGTGCCACTGAGCCAGAGCCCGAACAATTCGCAAAGCTCGTCGCGAGAAGTCGGAAAGGCCCCGACGAGGCCGGACGCGTGCAGCGGGCACCGCAGGCGCATGTCGGGAGTATGCCGAGGTGGCCGGTCGAGGGCAACGACGAAGGTGCGGGCGGATCCCCATTCGGGGCCGGGTGCACATGAGTCGTGGCGCGCGCTGGTCCTGCTTGTAACTCGTGGCCCACGGCCGGTCTTTGCGACTCACAGACAATCGACGCCGTCGCCTGGCCGCGAAGGGTAAGCCGCTCGGCCGCGAGCTTCTCGGCAGGGTCGAGTACGCGCCTCCAGCCCGCATTTCCCCGGCAACTTTTCGTTCGCACTGGCGTCTCAGGAACAGGGAGGGCATCCTCGCCCTGAAGCGGAGTTCGACACATACCCGGGATGCGACGGGAGCCGGCATACGATGAGGACCGACGCGGACGTGGCGGGAGCGTTCAAGGACGGCGACGACCGGGCCTTTGCGATTCTGTACGACCGCTGAAGGCGTTCAACCGATGACCGCAAGCGCGTCCTGTCGCTCGCTCAGCCAGGTGCATCCGTCGACAGTGACGAGGACCATCTCCTCGAGCCCGAGATAGCCGCATCCCTCGACCATAACGCCGAGTTCCAGCGTGTAGACCTGGTCGAGCTCCACCGGGAGGTAGGGGCTTCGACCGTAGCGCTCCCACCGCGGAGCGAGAACGCCCCCGCCGTCATGCGCCATGCGGCCGACCTGATGGCCGAGGGCGTGCTGGTATTCGGGCCAACCGGCGGCTACGAGGAAGCTCCGCGCCGCCTCGTCGACGCGCCATCCCTCGATGCCGGGGCGCAGCGCGCGCGCTCCTTCGCTGATGGCGCCGTGCACCGCGGCGAAGGCGTGTTCCACTTCGCCCGGCAATCCGGGGTGGTGCGGCTCGCGTACAAACCAGCAACGCTGCAGGTCGGATGCGTATCCCTCGAAGAGAACGCCGAGGTCGAGATGGAGGATATGCCCGGGGGCCACCCGGATCGCCGCGGAGGGCAGGCCGTGGCCTACCATCGAGTCGGGGCCGGTGTTGACGATCGGATCGCCCTGACGCTCCCAGGAGAACCCGAGGCCGCGGGCCAGAATCCGGTCTTGTGCGAATGCGAAGATCTCACGCTCGCTCTGGCCGAGGCCGGCGTGGGCGCCGACCTCGCGAAAGATCTCCTCCGTTTCGCGAACGGCGCGGCGCAAGCGGCGCAGCTCCTCCGGGACCTTGCGGCCGCGCAGCCCGCTCGTGATCGTTTCGGCGCTCACGCAACAGTCCTCGAAGCGCGTCCCTTCGAGGATGTCCTGCAAGAGCAGGTACATCCCGTGGGTGAGACCGTCGGCCTTGGGGTCGTCCAGCGAGAAGTTGACCGCGATCCGAGGTGGGCGCGGTAGATCGGGCACGAGCCGGTCGAGCGCCAGACCTACATCGGCTCGGATCCCCTGTACATACGGCACGACCTCGTCCCAATCGCCCGAGGCGCGCAGCGCGTCAGCGTCGTAGTTCCCGACGACCGCGACCCTGCGGCCTGAAGCGGCGACGATCAGCGCGCTCTGCCAGGTCAGTCCTCCCTCGAGGATGAGCGGGAGGACCGGGTCGCCTCCTTCAGCCGTTTCGCGGACAAACACCAGCCAGATGTCGGCGCCGGACGCGGCGACGAGACCGGCCGCCTGGCGTAGCTTGGCCGCGGTGAGCTCGCTCACAGACTCAGGTCCCCGAAAACTGCAGCGCGTCGAAGCGGAGGCTCGGCACGCGCACCGATGAGTATGGGTGCGGATCGCTGCCGGTTTCGGCCAAGAGGCTCCAGGTGTCGAGAAGGTTTCCGGCCAGGTTCATCTCGGCCAGGGGGCGCACCGGGACGCCGTTCTCAATCCACTGCCCGCGGATCCCCAACGAGAAATCGCCGGTGGCGGTGTTGCTGTTGCCGCCCACAAAGCCGGTGATGAGGATGCCGGTTCCCATGGCTTGCAGTAGCCCCGCGAGATCTCGCT
Source organism: Candidatus Eiseniibacteriota bacterium (assembly GCA_903844735.1). GTDB lineage: Bacteria > Eisenbacteria > RBG-16-71-46 > CAIMUX01 > CAIMUX01 > CAIMUX01. Next base: position 23,095 of record CAIMUX010000131.1, on the reverse strand, counting down.
CGCCGAGGGTGATGACCAGGTTGCTTGGAGCGGCGGTGGTCGCGGGCATTCTCAGTTTCGCGCCGTAGTAGACCGAGAGATAGTAGTTGTGCAACACGCCGCGCTCGATCACCGGCCGGGCCTGCGTCGCCATCCCCTCGTCGTCGTAGGCGCCGGAGCCGAACCCCCCCGCAAGATGGGGTTCGTCGCGCAGAGTGAGGACCGGGGAGGTGACCACCTGTCCGATCTTCCCGGCAAAGATGGAGCGCTGCTGTTGTACCGCGTTGCCCATGAGTGGTCCGGTGAGATCACGGATGAGCCGTCCCGCCGTCATATTCTCCACCACGCAGGGATACCGTCCGCTCGTCTCGGGTTTGGCGCCGACCGCAAGCAGCGCGCGTCGTGTTGCCTCCCGAGCCACCGGTTCCGGCCCGGGAAGCCGGTCGCGACGGTGGGCGGCGGCGTACCATCCGCCGCGCGGACGGCGGTTCTCCTCGTCCCGAACCGACGTGGTGCAGCCGAGGGAAAAATAGGTGCCGCGGGTCTCGCCCTCCATTCCGTTGGAATTGACTAGGGCGCTCTCCCACGTGCTGTCGGAAGAGTTCGTGGTCACGCTGATGATCCGGTCGGCGCCGGGGGACGACCGGGCCGCATCCTCCAGTGCCTGCGCCTGCGCGCGCCGATCGGGGGCTGTGACCGCCGCCGATCCCGGCCCGTCGTAGAGCCCGAGATCGCCGGTGAAGAGTCCTTCGTAGCGCCGCGGGTCGGGGAGGCTGCGGTAGGGGTCGGTCTCCAGGAGCCGCGTCATCGCCACCGCTTCGTCGAGAAACGTCCCCAACGCCTCGGGTCTAAGATCGCTGGTGTCATGGGTCGAGAAGCGGCCGTCCACGAAGAGCGACAGATTGAGGCCCACCGAGGTCGATTCACGCAGACGGTCAAGCTTTCCGTCGCGCCATTCCACGCTGCTTTCGCGCTCACGGGTGAGTACGGCCCGCGCCCCCTGCGTCCCCCGGGCCAGCGCCCCGCGCACCGCGGCCCACGCTGAATCTCTCGCGCTGTTCTTCATGCTCCGCGTCCCCCCACGGTGATGGCCGAGACCCGCACGGTCGGCAGGCCGAAACTCACCGGTACGCTCTGCCCGTCCTTGCCGCACGAGCCGCCTCCCTCCGCCATGGCGAAGTCGGACCCGACCAGATCGATCCGCTCAAGCACCCGCGGGCCATTCCCGATAAGGTTGGCGTCCTTGACAACGGCGGTCAGCTTCCCGTTCTCGATGAGCCGTCCGCTGCGCAGGTAGAAGGTGAAGTCGCCGCCGCCGATGTCGACCTGGCCGTTGGAGAACTCCTCGGCGTAGAGCCCGCGCGCGACCGAGGCGATGATCTCCTCTGGGTCGCGTGAGCCGGCCGGCATGTACGTGTTCCGCATCCGCGGTACCGGCGGGAAGCGGAACGACTCGCGTCTGCCCGAGCCGGTGCGGGCCACGCCATAGAACGCGGCCGAGATCCGGTCGTGCAGGTAGGAGCGAAGGATGCCGTTCTCCACAAGAAGGGTGCGTTGGGCAGGCGTTCCCTCATCGTCGATGTTGAGCGAGCCGCGCGTTCGTCCCATGGTGCCGTCGTCGACGATGGTGACCTCGGGGGCCGCGATCTTCTGCCCGATGCGTCCGGAGTAGACCGAGGTCCCCTTGCGGTTGAAGTCAGCCTCCATGCCGTGACCGATCGCCTCGTGCAGGAGAATCCCCGAGCTCCCGGCCGCCAGCACGACCGGCATCTCACCGGCCGGGGCGGGGACCGCGTCGAAGAGCCGGACGGCGCGGGTCGCCGCCTCACGCGCTACGGTGGTGACGCGCTCTGGCGTGAACCAAGAGAACTCCTCGCGTCCCGAGAGGAAGCGTACGGCGGTCTCCGAGCGATTGCCTGTCCGGGCCACGCAGGTGACGGAGACGAGCCCCATCGGCCGGTTGTCCTCGGCGAGCATCCCTTCCGAGTTGGCCACGAGTATGCTCGAACTGCTATCAGAGAAGCTGACGCTGACCCTGGCGATCCGCGGGTCGTGGGCGCGTGCGGCGGCGTCGGCCGCCTGCACGAGCGGAACCTTGCGGTCGACCCCGATGGCGGACCAGGGGACCGTCACGGGGTAGCGGCTCTCGTACGGAGTCGCGACGAAGGGGCCGATGTCCGCGCCGACCCCGGCGTCGGCCACCGCGGCTGCGGTCGTCGCGGCCGCGAGCAGCGCCCGCTCAGAGAGGTCCTCGGTATACGCGTAGCCGGTGGCGTCGCCTTTCAGCACGCGGATCCCGGCGCCGAGGGCGACCGAAGCGTAGGCGCGGTTGACGATACCGTCCTCCAGGCCGAGGGAGCGGTCTACGGCGTGCTCGAGATAGACCTCGGCGAAGTCGCCGCCGCGCGCGAGAGCGCGATCGAGGGTGCGCCGCAAGAGTGTCGTGCCGACGCCAAAGCGGTCGAAGCCGTCCCCCGAGGGTAGGGCGGATAGGGCGCGTCCGCCGTCCAGGGCCGCGCGTCCCCAACCGCCGCGAGCGGAAGCGGGAAGCATGAACAGGGCCGCGCCCGCGCCGAGGCGGGACAGGAATGCGCGGCGGTCGAGCTTGGGATGCATGTCGAGGTCCTCCCTGAGCCGATCATGCCAGATCCGCGACGGGCTGGAAAGAGCGGACCCGGCCCGGTGGTGGCGACGTACCGTGCCGGCGAGGCCGAGCCACGCCGGCTGCGGTTTCAGCCGGGAATCGCACCGAGAAACTCCTCTCCCAAGCGTCGGGGCAGGAGGTCACGGTTCTCTCGGGTCACGATCTCGACATGGGCGATCCGCGGTGCGAGTTGCTCCGCCGCGACTTCGACCAGCGTGGGCCGCACCGTGAGGATCACAGCCACGCGTGGATGCCGGGCGACGAGCGGGATCGCCGATGCGAAGCCCAGGCCTTGCGCCAGTTCCAACGGCCCGATCTCGTCGAGGAAGACGAGGTCCAGATTCGCCTCGAAGGCCGATCGGGCCAGTTGCACCCCCAGGGCCAGCATGGCCGCGTCCATGGAAAACGGACCGATCCGGGGGCCGCCGAGGTTCTCGCGGGTCGCGGCGAGCCGATGGCTCGCGCCGGTGGCGACCTCCTCGAGGGAGAGACCACAGGTGGTCCCGGTGTCGTCAAGATTGCGGTGCGTGAGAAAGCCGCCACAATGAACGCCCCGCCTGGCGACGAAATCGCGCACGGTGGAGCAAACGGTGGACTTTCCGCTGCCGCGTTCGCCGGTGAGGAGGATGAGCGGGGCGGGGGATGCGCTCATGGCGATCCGTGATCCGTGAGCGAGTGGTGCGGTGTGTTCATGGCCCGAATTGTAGCGCGAAGGCTGCTGTCTTGCTGGCCTCGGCACGGTCAGGGGAGCAGAATGGCGAGACATGCTTGTCCAGAACCGCAGATTTCTCGTCACGCCGGTTGCGTCCCGGACCGGTACCGCCGCGCCGGCATTGGCGGCGGTCGTCGTCGCGATCGGGGTCGCGACCTTGATGATGGCGTCCGGCTGCCGGAGCGAGTCGTCTCCGGGCAACGCCCCTCCTCCGCCGCCGGGGCGGGCTGAGGATCGAGTCCTCGTGGTGCACGACGCGCTCGATCCCGGCTCGATCGAAGTGGCCGATTACTACTGCCTCCGCCGGTCGATCCGAGCGGATCATCGCTTGGCCATCCGGGCAGATCCGGTGGAGGAGGTCTCGCTCGCGGAGTACCTGGCTCGCATCGAGGCGCCGGTCCGGGCTTTCCTCGACCGGGCTGCCCTGCGTGACTCGATCGACTTCATCGTTCTCACCCGGGGCATACCGCTGCGGATCCACGAGAACGGCTGCTCCGTCGATGCCTTCCTCGGCGCCATGGACGTGCCGGTGGAGCCGCCGCTGCACCGCGAGGCCGCGGGTCTGCGTCGCCTCGCCAACCCCTATTACGGGCAGACAAAGCGTTTCCGCCACCGGGAGTTCGGCATCTATCTCGTGACCAGACTCGATGGGTATGATGTCGCCGATGCCCTTGCCCTCGTTGACCGGTCGCTTGCCGCAAGAAGTGAGTCCGGACCGTTCCTTCTCGATCTCGACCCACGTTACGAAAGTCCTGGCTACGCCGAAGTGAACGCCGCGGCCCGGCGCGCGGCCCCCATGCTGCGCGCGCGTGGGCTGCGGGTGGTTCTGGAGGACACCAAGGCCTTCGCGCACGGGACGAGACCGCTGGCCGGGTATTTCTCTTGGGGAAGCAACGACGGATCATTCGATCCGGCGACCTACCGCGCCTTGCGCTTCTTGCCCGGGGCGTTGGCGGAGACGGCCGTGAGCACGAGCGGTCGCACGTTCCGCTCATGCACCGGCGGACAGAGCCTCGTGGCTGACCTGGTGACCGGCGGCGTCACCGGAGTGAAGGGGTACGTCTCGGAACCGACCACCGCGAGTCTCTGCCGGGCCGACATCCTCTTCGACCGCTATGCCGCCGGGTACACTCTGGCGGAAAGCTTCGCCGCGGCCTCTCCGCTCGTGAAGTGGAAAGATGTCGTCGTGGGCGATGCGCTCTGCGCGCCCTATGTCCGGGGCGGCCGGGCGGCAGGCGGACGGGATCGCCCGCCGCAGGACTAGTCGCGGTCGTGGTGCCGCCCGGGTGGACGGGAATCACATCGTATTCCGGGTGCCTTCCGAGCGTCTGCCGGGCATCTTCGGGATCTCGATTGTGGGGCAACCTCCAAACCTACGGTCCTGCGGTCACTGGGACGGCTAGGCCGCCACCAGTTCCCCCTCCGCAATCAGCGAATCAAAAAGGGCCTCAGCCTGCCGCGGCAACCGCCCGCCCGTCATGAGCCACGCGGAGATCCGGGCACCTCGGTCAGCGACCCAGGCTGCCTGGCCGGGATCGACCGAAGGCGTTCTCCGGTTGAGGCCCTTGCCTATTTCGAGGACGGCGACTTGCCTTCACTTCCTCGAGACATCACGAGCTATCTGGCCGGGACGGCTGCCGGGGTTGGGTCCATTCCCGATCTGGTCCGAGCATCCCAAGCGCTGGCTGCGGAGGAGTTGGTCGAATCTTAGGCTCGGGTTGCTCGCGTGCCCCCGACGCGTTCTCGGCCGGAGACTTCGGGCTTCGGCGAGCTCTTTCCACCGCGATTCCCGGTTCGAATTCCACGCTCCGGCTGCTCTTGCAGTCCGCCGCCCGGGCAGGTAGTCGTACGCCGCGAGCGGTCTACGCCGACCCGGCGTCACGCCGGGATGGAGACCTCTCGCTCGCTCAAGCATGCCGAAAGGATCGAGTTCCGCGAACCCCCGGTCGATCATCGCTTCCTGACGTAGTGAGTCAGCGCGATGTCCCACTCCCACTACCTCGGCCATTGTCGAGAGAGGTCGGGCGGCGTGCTGAAGTACGACTATGTGGCTGCCGTCGCTCTCGCCAACCGGCTCGCCCGGATCGTCCCGGCGGTCCGGCGCCGAGACCGGGAATACAGGGAAGTGAATCGGGCCAAGTCCTCAAATCTCGTCGAGGAGCGTCCTCGTTCTGACTCCTGAATTCCGGCGTCTGGCTACCTGAGTAGTTACAGTACTTACATGGTAGGATGTCCCCGTGCCGATGCCTCTTCCCATCGACGAGCGGATCGACGCTCTCGTCGCGTCGCTGAAGGTTCACCAGGCTCTGGTGTTGAAGGCGCCGCCGGGGGCGGGGAAGACCACGCGCGTGCCGCCGGCGCTGCTCGACCGGGGACTCATTCCCGAGGGCCGGGGGATCACGGTGCTGGAACCCCGTCGCCTGGCCGCTCGGGCCGCGGCGACGCGCGTAGCCGCGGAGCGCGGCGGGCGGCTCGGGGATGAGGTCGGCTACCGGGTGCGCTTCGAGTCGGCGGTTTCCGCGCTCACGCGGCTCACCTTCGTCACCGAAGGGGTGCTGGTGCGCCGTCTCCTCGCGGACCCGTTGCTCGAAGACACCGGAGCTGTGGTCTTAGACGAGTTCCACGAGCGGAGCGCCGAGGCCGACCTGGCGCTTTCCTTTCTTCGTGAGCTACGCGAGACCGTGCGGCCCGACCTCCTCGTGGTAGTCATGTCGGCGACCCTCGATCCTTCGCCGATCGCGCGATTCCTCGGTGGCTGTCCGGTGCTGGAGAGCGAAGGGCGAGTCTTCGGCGTCCAGATCGAGCACGTCGCTGATTCTGACACCCGCCCAATGGAGATGCGCGCGGTGGCTGCCGCCGCACGGCTCCTCGACGACGATCCGCACGGGTCGGTGCTGGTCTTTATGCCCGGCGCGGCCGAGATCCGCCGGACCATCCAGTTGGCGGGACCGATGGCGCTCGCTCGCGGGATCGACCTCTGCCCACTGCACGGTGATCTTCCCTCGGAGGACCAGGATCGGGCGGTGCGCGCCGGCCCGATGCCGCGCCTCATCGTCTCGACGAACATCGCCGAGGCCTCCATTACGGTGGAGGGCGTGACGGGCGTCGTCGACACGGGGTTGGCCCGGGTCTTACGACGTGATCCGCGCAGCGGGCTCAATCGGCTGACGATCGCCCGCATATCGCGCTCTTCCGCCGTGCAGCGGGCCGGCCGCGCGGGACGCACCGCGCCGGGGCGCTGTGTGCGTTTGTATACGGCGGAGGAGTTCGCAGCCCGGCCGGAATTCGACGAGCCGGAGATCCGACGAATTGACCTGGCCGAAGTGTTGCCGGCGCAGTTGGCGTGGGGCGCGCGCGATCCTTTGACCTTCCCTTGGCTGGACTCCCCGGAGCCGGCGGCGGTGCGTCGGGCGCTGCGGCTGCTGCGGCGATTGGGCGCGATCGACGATGCGTCGCCCGACGACCGGCCGATGCTCACGCCCACGGGCCGCGCCATGCTGCGGTTGCCGGTACACCCGCGGCTCGGCCGGATCTTAGTCGAGGCCGAGCGTTCCTCGTGTGAAGGTGAGGCGGCCCAACTGGTGGCCCTCCTTTCGGAGCGGGATATCCGGCTCGGATCACGCGCGAGCCTTGACCCGGGCGGGGCTGGGCCTGACAGGGGCGGGGCCGGGCCTGACCGGGGCGGCCGGACGGAAACCGAGACGCGATGGGGTCGGACCGAAGCGGTCACGCGAGGCTCCTCGGATCTCCTGGAACGACGCGACGAACTCAACGAGGCGGCCCGACTGCGATTCGACCCGGTAGCGTTGCGAGCCCGGGGTCTGGATCCGCGGGCAGCTCGGCGCGTCTGGCAGGTGGCGAGCCAGTTGCGCCGACGCGGGACGCATGAGGACAGTCCGGTGTCCGAGGACACCGTGCTGCGCTGTCTTCTCGCCGGCTACCCGGATCGCGTGGTCCGGCGACGGAACGCGGGCGCCCGCGACGGGCTCATGGTCGGCGGCATCGGGGCGCGACTGGACGATGCTTCGGTGGTGCGGGACGGCGACCTCTTTGCAGCGCTGGACGCGGTGCCGCTCACCGGCGGATCGGGTCGCTTCGTCCTCGTGCGCCTCGCCTCGTTGGTTCGACGCGAGTGGCTGGAGGAGCTGTTTCCCGGCTCGATGCGGGAGGAGGGCGAGGTCGGCTTTGACGAGGCGACAGGGCGAGTCGTCGGGCGCCATCGCCGCCTCTTTCTGGATCTCGCGCTGGACGAACGCGAGACCGGCAACGTCGACCCCGAGCGGGCGGCCGAGTTGCTCCACGCGGCTGCGGTGCGAGCCCCGGCTCGTGCGGTCGCCCTGGAACCGGAACTGGCGCGGTGGCTCGCCCGGGTGCAGTGGCTGCTCGGACTCCGCCCCGACCTGGCGGATGCGTTCCTTGCGGCCGCCGCCCCGATGGCATCACCGAACGACGCCGTGGCCGAGGCTGCGGGACCGCTCCTGCCGTGGATTATGGAACGTTTGCGGCTTCTATGTACCGGCCGACGGAGTTTGGCGGAGCTGCGCGATGCGCCCCTCCCGGAGACGCTGCGCGCGTCGTTGCCGGGTTCAGTGGCGGCGGCGTTGGCGAACCTGGCTCCCGAACGGGTGACGCTGCCCAGTGGCCGGGCGGCACGGCTCGAGTACCGTCCCGCCGATCCGCCGGTGCTGGCCGCGCGGCTGCAGGAGTTCTTCGGTAGCAGGGAGACGCCGAGGGTCGGTGGCGGGCGCGTGTCGGTTCTCCTGCACCTGCTGGCCCCGAGCCTGCGTCCGGTGCAGGTGACCGCCGACCTCGCCTCGTTTTGGGCTACTGTCTATCCGAAGATCCGTATCGAGCTGCGGCGGCGCTATCCACGGCACGCTTGGCCGGACGATCCGCTGGCCGCGGCGCCGGAGTCGGGGCCGCGCCGACGGAAGACCAAAGAAGGGGCATAGCTCGTCGTCCGCAATCGCGCATGAAGACCCGAAACGCTCCCCCCGATGACGCGAAGGGAAGCGTGACACCGAAACAGGCTACGGGAGACGCAGAAAGGAGACGGCGCCGCGTGGACCAAAGGAAGGGCGGGGCCTACCCGGACGAAGCGACGAGGCAACGCGCCGGACGCCACGCTGAAGGGCTTGCGGGCCGGCCGTGGGAGCGGCGCGCGCCCGCGCTGCGCCGGATGTTTGAGGAGATCTCCGGCGACTATGATCGGCTCAATAGTCGGCTCAGTCTCGGGCTCGACCGCAGGTGGCGTGCGGGGTTGGCGCGCGCGCTGGAGCCGCTTCCCCCCGGGCCCGTGCTCGATCTTGCTTCCGGCACCGGCGCGCTGGTTTCTCCTTTGGTGCAACGCCTGCAGCGCCCGGTTGTGCGTCTGGACCTATCCGCCGCTCTCTTGCGTCGGGCGGAGGAGAGGCTGGCGCCAGGTTCGCCCGCCATCGTCGGCGAAATGGACCGGTTGCCGTTCCGCGATGATTCGTTTGCCGCGGTGGCTCAGGGGTTTGCGCTGCGTCACAGCCGCGGGTGCGACGCGCTCTTTCGCGAGCTGCACCGAGTGGTGAAGCCGGGTGGGCGCGTCGCGCTTCTCGACATGCGTCTTCCCCTCGGTGGCGGCATCGAGGCGGTCTACAGGCTCTACTTCCGTCGCGTGCTCCCGCGCCTCGCCTCGTTCCTCGGGGGCGACCGGGCCGCCTACGAGATGATGGTCGCCTCGGTGGCGGCGTTGCCGACCGAGGCTGTGCTCATGGCGGCGTTGCGGGATGCGGGCTTCGTCGAGACCGAGAGCCGACCCGGCATCCTCGGCTCGGTACGGCTGCTCGTGGCGCGCCGTCCGGGATGAGTCCAAAGCCCGAAGTCCGAAGCCCGAGGGCAGAGGCCTTCGAATCTCAGGCTGTCATTCCACCGCTGGCGGAGCGCGGCGTGTTTCGCCTAGAGTTCCGGAATGAGGGGGCTGATCGGCCGGTCGGCGACATGTCCGGGAGGGGATGCGTGGTTCTCGGTGTAGGCATCGACATCGTCGAGGTGGAGCGGGTCGGCATGGTGGCCCGTCGCCACGGCGAGCGGTTCCTTCGCCGCGTTTTCACCCCACTTGAGGTGGCCCGTTCGCATGGCAATCACGACCAATACCTCGCGTCCCGCTTTGCTGCCAAAGAGGCGGCTTTCAAGGCTCTCGGCACCGGCTGGGGCGGGGGAGTGAAGTGGACGGACGTGGAGGTCGACAATCTTGCCTCCGGGGCGCCGGCGATGACCCTTGCGGGAGCGGCGAAGGTGCGGGCGGCCGCAATGGGAGTGGCTCGCATCCACGTGACGATCAGCCACACCGCCGGGCACGCCATGGCCCAGGTTCTGTTCGAGGGTCCGCCCGACGGACCCGCGGAGATCGATGGATGGATCGAAGACGCGCGTGCGCCCGACACGGTCACGACCAGGGGAGAAACCGGATGAGAATGACGCGGATCAGAGGATGGTTCAGGGCGGCGCCGACGGCAGGTGTCGTCAGGCGGCACTTTCTTGTCTTCATGGGGGCTCTGTTTCTGTTGGTGGGCACGTCGGCCCCGGCACTCGCGCAGCCCGGCGACGCCGGCCCGGGCAGTCAGGTGACCTCGCCGTCGAAATACCGGATGCCGAAAGTCCTTCCAAACCAGTTCACCTCGTTCGCGGGTGATTCGCTCCGGGCCTGGGCCCGCTCCGCGGTTTCGAAGACTCGGGACCGCGCGGTTCTCTTCGCTGCCGTCCGTGACCTTTTCAGCATGAACACGCGCTTCGCCGACCGCGTGACGACGATCTATCCGCGGAACCAGCTCGAGTGGCTCGTGATCACGGACCGGGCTGCCGACTCGCTCGCGGTGAGGCTGGAGCCGGTACTCGATGCCTACGGAGACGCCTACCCCGAGGAAGTGTTGACCGGCGGGCGCATCGCCTTCGAAGACCGGATGGCACGGATCATAGGCCCCCCGGGTCGGCTGCTCGGTTTCCACCTTGTCATGCTGGCCGGCTACGCCTTGGCTCAGGCCGACACCCTCCTCACCTTCGGGAATGTCGTCGACGCTGCGGGCGTGCAGGACGGCGTGCTGCGCAGCCTGCAGGACTGGGTGCAACTCTACCGTCAGGTGCACGACGATGTCATTGCCCGCCACGAAAGCCACCTGAATACGGAGGACTGGATCCTCGTCCGGCTCGAGGACAACTGCGGCAACAAGGGTGCCGATGTCTGGGCGATGAAGGAGATGTACGTCGCAAAGGTCGGTGTCGACTCGACGAAGACTCCGCCGGAGGAACAGTTCGCCCACGAGTACACTATCGCCTCGCGGAAGTGCCCCGGCGACCAACGGGTCGTGTACTTCGACATGCCCCTGTTCCAGGACGTGCAGAAGGAGGTCTTCCGCCGCGCGAAGGAGCCGAAGACCCAGGAGGGGACTAAGAAGCCGGAATGACGAGGCCCCGCCTCATCGTCGCGCTTCCGGACCATCCCCATCCCGCCGACATGGGGAGCCGGGTCCGCAATCGCGCGATCATCGAGACTCTCGCCACGTCGTTTGACCTGACCATCGTCACCCTCGTCCACGACGTGGCGCGGTTGGCCGATCCGGGGCCTGTGGCCTGCTGCGGTCGGTGGGTGCCGGTCCTCGCGGATCATCGTCGTGGCTTCCTGCCTTGGGCCGCGTGGCATCTCCGGGCTCGGCTGGCCGCGTGCCGGGAAGGGCTGCACCCGGAGACCTTCTTCCAGAGCCTGCCGTCTTTTGCTCATGCCGTCGAGCAGTGCGTGCGCGTCGAGAGACCGGCGTTGGTGCATGCCGCCTACTGGCACGGCCTGCGGCGGCTGCCGGTGTTTCCGCGCCCACCCGTCTGGGTGGTGGATACCCACGACGTGCAGTTCGAGCGGCACGTGCGGTTGTGGGGGCGCGATTCGTCGCGCGAGCGCGCCGCCGAGCTGCGCGAGCTGGCCCGTTACGATCGGGTGATCGCGATCACGGGACGGGACCGCGACACGCTTCGTGCGCACCTGCCCGCAGACGCGCCGCCGATCGAGGTGATCGGCATGGGGCTCGATTTCACACGCTGGAGCCGGGCTGCCGTCGAACCGGCGCTTCCCCCGGCGCCGCGTGCGGTCTTCTACGGGAACCTGTCGAGCGAATCAAACCGCGCCGCGGCTCGGAGTTTCCTACGCGACCTACTGCCGGGCTGGAAGCGGCAGGTGCCGGGTGTGGAAGCGATGCTGCTCGGTGCGGACCCGGGTGACGATTTACGTCGCGAGGCGGAGGCTGTGGGCGCCGTGGTCACCGGCTTCGTCGATGATCCGCGACCGTGGCTGGCTTGTGCGCGCGTGCTCGCTCTCACGCTGCGCGCAGGCAGCGGCCAGCGCGGTCGAGTCGTGGAGGCGCTGGCGCTCGGAGTGCCGGTGGTCGGCTATGCCGAAGCCCTGGAGGGGCTTGATCTCGCTCAGGGGGAGGGAATCGTGACCGTCCACACCGCGGAGGAGATGGCGGTGCGCACGCGCGAGCTGCTGGCGGATGGTGAGCGGGCCCGCACGCTCGGGGCCGCGGGACGTGCCGCCGCAGCCGATCGCTATGGATTGGATGCAACGTATGGGAAATTTCCCGCGCTCTACCACAGCCTCCTCGTAGAATAAGAAAACGCCCCGAAAGCGTTCTTCCGAGGCGATTCGGCCTGGCGGGACTGTGGCCTGGCGAGACTGCGGCTTGGCGGGACTGTGGCTTGGTAGAGCCCCGCCCGGCGGTTGCTGGTTACTTCTTCTTCGCGGAGGCCTTCTTCGTCAGAACCGTGTCCTTCAGATTCTTCGCCACCGTGAACTTCACGACCTTCTTTGCCGCGATCTTGATCTCGGCGCCGGTTTGCGGGTTCCGGCCGATGCGGGCCTTGCGGCTCTGCACCTTGAATTTGCCGAGCCCCGACAAGGGCAGGTCGTCACCCTTCTTCAGGGTCTTCTCGACGAGGCATGTCAGGCCCGCGAGAATCGCCTTCGTTTCCTTCTTGCTCAGGTCGACGGTCTTGTCGACGACCTTGACCTCCTTCATCAACGCATCGATCAGCTGGGTCTTGGTCATGGCAGGTAACCCTCCGTGGTCCAGTGTGGCTGTGTTAGGCCCGAAAACGATTCCCTTGGTACCACCGGACAGCGTGGGGGGCAAGAGGAATCTCACGAACTCCCTCGTTTTTTGCGCGCGGCACGTGTTCCGGCGAACCGATGTGTCCGCCGGCGGCGCCCGCGGCGCCGCCAGCCGAAGCCCGAAGCCCGAAGCCCGAAGCTCGAAGCCCGAAGCCCGAAGCCCGAAGCCCGTCGTATTCGCTCCGTGCTCCGAATCTCGGGAAGGATGGAGTCGAGGTTGAATCTTACGGGGGTTTCGCCGAAGATGTCGCGGTGGACCCGGGGGGCGGGAGCCGTCGGCCGGGTTGGGCTGTGAAACCAGGGGAGGTTCTCATGCGGATGCGGACAGGCGCGCTACTCGCGCTCGTCGGGCTCTTCGTCCTCGGGACGAGCGCCCTCGGAGAGGTCACGACCAGGGTCACCCTACACTGGGCCGGCGCGGAGTATGGGATCCTCCCGGGCCCCGGGGGCACGGTGTCCGTTCGTCTTGCCCGCGGCGTCTCTGCTGCAGAGCCAGGGCAGCCCGATCTGCCCTGGGCGGTGGTGCGCGTGCCGCTGGCGGACGCGGCGGCGCGGATCACAAGCTGGTCATTCGACCCGGAACCGGGCGTATTGCTGGCCCATGACGTTATGCCGACGCCCGCTTGGCGCGACCTCCCATCCGAGGCCGGCGGCCCGGTTCTGCCGGATCCGGACCCGGGGACCTATGGCGGTACCGTCCCCTGGCCTGCCGAGCAGGTCCTCTACCGCGGGGTGCAGGTCCATGCAGGTCTTGCGGAGGCAGGCTTTCTCGTGTGCCCGTTGCGCTGGGATCCCCGAAGCCGTGACCTGGAGCGCTTTCCGGGCGGCACGCTTACCGTGCAGGTGACATCCGGGGTCGGCGCGGGTGAGGCGGCGACCCCGCGGCGGACCGTGGCCGACGACGCGGTCCCTGCCGACACCGCGGACAAGGGGGCGCAAGGGACGATCATCCACGCCCTGCGCGGCGGACTCGCGCCGACGACCCGTCCCAGCCTCGATTCGGTTCCGGTGGAGTTCCTCGTGATCACGACCGAGGGGCTTGCTCCCGCCTTCCAACCGTTGATTGATTGGAAGAACCGTCAGGGGTACCCGGCCGCGATCCGCACGGTGGAGGCGGTCGAGCGGGACTACCCACAGGGGGTCGACCTGGCGGAGAGCATCCGCCTCTTCCTGCGCGATGCCTACGCCCTTTGGGGCACGCGCACCGTGATCATCGGCGGTGATCCTTCCCTTGTCCCGATTCGTTACGCGCGGAGCTACGCGTACAACGCGCCCATCGGGGTGAGTATCGCCACCGACTACTATTACGCATGCCTCGACGGCAATTGGAACGCCGACGGCGACAACCTTTGGGGCGAGGCACTTGTTCAGGGGACCAGCAACGAGAGCGACAAGGTCGACCTTAGGCCCGAGCTGCGCGTAGGCCGGGTCTCCGCCCTCGATACCACCCGGGTGGGCTTCTGGGTTCGGAAGTACCTGAAGTACGTCAAGAACCCTGATCTCACTCCGGGTTATCTTGAGAGCGTGCTAACCCTTGGCGAAGTCCTCTTCGATCCTGACTGGCGCCTCGGCAACGCCGATGAATGCCTTGCCGGTGGACCGACCCCCTGCGTACGTTCCGACGGGGCGGCCGAATGCTTCGCCCTGATCGACTCGATCAAGAAGTCGAGCTTCAAGTCGTTTTTCACGTTTGATCAGCAGTACGAGCGTGAATACTGGTGGAATCCGCGGCGTGAGATCAACGCCAAGCAGTTGAACCGGACCAACGTCGTAGCGTCGCTCAACGCCGGCCGGAACATCGTCCATCAGGTGGGACATGGGGACCGCGACCGTTGGGCGATCGGGACCGGCCGGCTTTTGACTTCGGACGTGGCGGGGTTGACCAACGGGCCGCGCTACAGCGGACTCGCCTATGCGGTGAACTGCAACTCCGCTGCCGTCGACGCGGACTGCGTGGGCGAGGCCTGGCAATTGGCGCCCAACGGGGGTGGGGTGAACTACGTGGGTTCCACCAGCCTCGATTTTCCGGCGACCGCGCGCAAGTTTCAGGACGCGATCTTCTCCGACTGGTTGAATGATCCCCAGCAGACCATGGGAGGCGCCTACCGGGATGTTGTGGATCGTCTTGGCGCGGAGCAAGGAGATGGCGAGGGCACGGTTCGCTTTCTCCTCTATGGCCTCATCATTCTCGGCGACCCCGACCTGAATATCTGGCGAACCCTACCGGAGGCGATGCGGGTGACCGCCCCGGCCGATTTCGCGATCGGTGCCGCCAGGGCGCCGGTGACTGTGCTGAACTCCGCCGGTGATCCGCTGGCCGGCGCCCGTGTCTGTTTCTTCAAGGACGACGATGCCCTTGGGGTGGCGGCCACCGGCGCTGACGGTCGGGTCGATGTTCCCTTCGCCCCTACCAGCACAGGCTCTTTCAGCGTGACGGTGACGCATCCGTTGGCGAAAACGTTTCTCGGTTCGGGGACCGTCCGCCTTGCCGCCGCCTCCGGGATCTTGGCTACTGGGTACACGATCGTTGATGACGGCAACGACGGAACCCGCGGGAACGGGAACGGCCGGATCGAGGTCGGCGAGACGGTGGCGCTGAATCTCGCGTTTGCGAACCGGGGTGCCGCCGCCGCCACCGGTGTCACGGCGCGACTGCGCCGTGTGGAAGCGGTGCCGGCGTTCCGGGTTGTCCTCACCGACAGCACGGAGACGATCGGGAATCTGGCGGCGGGCGCTTCAGGGGACAGCGCTCGCGCTTTCCTGCTGACGGTCAGTGAATCCGGCCTCGCTCCTTTGGAGACGGCGGACCGTTTGGTGCTCCCGCTCGTCATCGAGTGGCAGGCAGACGGCGTGATCCACACGCAGCGCATCGTGCCGGAAGTCGACCGGCCCGATTTCGAGCTGATCCACACCGTGCGGTGGGAGACAGTGCTGCCTCCGGGTGGCCATGCCGACAGCATTCCGAACATCGGTGAAACCATGTCCCTGTGTGTCGAGCTCTACAACCAGGGGAGCGGTAGTTGGGGCCGGCTTCGGGCGCGGCTCGAAGGGGTACCGGGGGCTGGATCGGCCGTCATGATCGACTCCGTCGCGGGGTTTCCACCGCTGGAGCCGGGTGCCTCCGCGTTCAGCGATACCATGCTGTTTCGAGTGCGGGTGTCGTCAGGTTTCCAGTTGAATCTCATCATCGAGGACACGACCGGGGTCGAGCCTCAGCGCATTTGGACGCGGCTGCTCCGGCTGTCACGGGTTCCGACCACGGTCCCCTTGGCGCTCCAGTCCCTTGGCGAGCCGAATTCCGTGAGCCTCTCCTGGGTCAAGCCTAACAACACTCCGTACGTCTGGGGCTACCGGGTCTACCGGGCCGATAGCCTGGATGGGGATTTCCAGCGGCTCGCTCCGGGGTTCGTCAAGGCGACCCGTTACGTCAAGGACGAGGGGCTGCCCGACATGCAACGCTACTGGTACCAGGTGGCGGTGATCGATGAGTCCGGGATCGAGGGGCCGCGCACCGAGCCCGCGGAGGCCAGTTCCTCGCCCGGGGTCCTGGCCGGCTGGCCGGTGGCGGTGGATGAGTCGCGGGACGCCTGTCCCACCATCGAAAACCTGAATGGCTGGGGGGAAAACGAAGTTCTGTTCCTCTCCAACGCCGTCTACTGTTTCGGCGCCAAGGGCGACGACTACTACGACGGCGATGCGATTCCCTCGACCCGCGGCGTCTTGACCAGGGTGGCGGACGGGCAGAATTTCAACGGCAAGTGCGCGGTGGCCGACATCAACGGCGACGGTCTGCCGGAAGTGATCGCCCTGGCGTCGAACAACATGGAAGGGGGAAACAATCCGCCCTCCGCGCTCTGCGTCTATGACCACCTCGGGCGGCTGCTGTGGCAGAAGGTCGTGACCAATCGCCCTGCTATCGGCGCCCCTGCCATCGGGAACATCGACGACGATCCGGAGATGGAGATCGTCTTCCTCTGCGGGAAGGTGCTCTTCGCGTACAACCACGACGGCACACCCTTTGCGGACAAACCCGACGGGAAGCTCCGCTCCCTCCCGGGTCCGGACACCGGCGCGAACGCCTACCAGTATTGCAGCGTGGCCTTGGCCAATCTCGACGTCGATGGGCGCGACGAAATCGTCTTCACGACGAACTCGCAGGACGACGCCTACTGCATGCTGTACGTCATCAATGCGGTGGAAAGCAGTCCCGGGGGTTCGCCCGAATACGGCACCAACGTGCCCGGCTTCCCGTTCTTGTACAAGACTGCGCTGGGGGGAGCGACGGGCCAGTCCAGCAGCGCCTCGCCGGCCATCGCCGATGTGACCTCCAAGGTGGTGGACAACCACACCCTGCCGGGCGGCCCGCCGGACGGCAAGCCGGACATCATCATCACCACCAAGTCGCGTCTGTGGGTCTTCGACCCGTGGACGAGTTTCGCGGACAAGCTGGTCTGGACCATGGCGCTTGTGTCGCAGCTCCCGGAGGGGCCGCTCACCTCGTCGCCGGCGGTCGGTGATATCGACGGTGACGGCGATCTTGACATCGCCGTGGCCGGGGGCGGGGGGGCCCTGTATGTCGTCGACGGCCGCACGGCCGAGGCTCTGCCAGGCTTCATCGAGAGCACGAGCAATCGGTACAAGCAGGTGGCGCCGTTGACGGCTCGACTTGGCTGCCCGATCCTTGCCGATCTTGACGGCGTCGTCGACCCCACCTACGGAAAGCGACTTCCCGAGATCGTGATCGGTGACAACACCGGGAGAGTCTATGCCCTCCGCAAGGGTGGCAAGGGCATGAACGGCTTCCCGTTCACCGTGCCGGGCGGGAAGGTCGGCATCGGACTGGCCGCCTGGGACGTCGACCGCAACGGCTTCCAAAACCTGGTCATCCAGGCAGAGAAAGTGCAGGAGATGCGGGTCCTCGACTTCAATACCTGCCCCTTCGACGCGGAGGACCGAGTGGCGAACCCCTGGCCCGCCTTCCGCCACGACTCACGAAACACCGGGTCGGTCGCGCTGCCGCCGGGTCCGACCCCGGTGCAGGTCGTGGCGCTCGAGGCCGAAGTCAGCGCCGGCGTGATCACGCTGCGCTGGCGGACCGATATCGACGTACGTTCCTTCGTCCTTCTGCGGGCGGCTGAACCGGGCGGCGAGTGGATGACCTTGAGTGATCGGCCTGCGGAGGAGTTGATGGGCGAGCCGGGCTCGTTCACGTTGACCGACGAGCCGCCTTCGGGCACCTGGCGCTACCGGATTGATGCCCTCGACTTCGCCGGCCAGGTCCGGCAGAGCGGCGAGACGGTGGTCACGGTGGGGTCCCCGCTGACGTTTCGTCTCCATTCTCCCCGTCCCAACCCGTTCAATCCGCACACCGTGATCAGGCTCGACCTGCCGCGCGCCGCCATCTGCGACTTGCGGGTGGTAGATCCGTCCGGGCGAACCGTTCGCCGGCTGCTGAAGGGTGGTGCGGGTCCCGGAACGGTGGAAACGATCTGGGATGGGACCGACGATGACGGCCACTCGGTGGGTTCGGGCGTGTTCTTCGTGCGGGCGGCGGCTGAGGGGCAAGGGCCTGCGGTGCAGAAGGTGGTCTTGTTGAAATAGAGTAACGACTCCGAATCTCAGTTCCGAAAAACAGGTTGAACTGGTCGGGGTGGTCCTCGTAGAGTACTGATACCTTGTTGTTGCTGGGGAGTCGTCCAGCGGTAGGACACATGACTCTGGATCATGGAACCGGGGTTCGAGTCCCTGCTCCCCAGCCATGAAATTCCGGCCCCTGGGCGCTCGCCCGGGGGCTTTTCTTGTCGCGAAGGGTGGGGTGGATGAGCGCAGCCCGATCGCAGGATCTCGATTTTGGACCGCACGAGAAGACCGTTCGCTGGATCGAACAGACGCTCCCAGAGGATTTCCCCCGGGAACTGGCCCGCAGGCTGTCGAAAGTCGCCCCCGGGGCGTGGGACGGTTGGATTCGCGTCGGTGCTCTCGCTGCCGCCCGCTCCACGCGACACGACGGTGTCCGTCGGATGCCGCGCGGGATCCCCGTGCTGGCGGCCGCCCGTGCTCTTCAGCAGGGTCGCTCGCCCGACGAAGGGAGGGCGCTGCTTTCCTATGCGCTCCGTCTGGTGAACCGCGAGATTCACGATCCCGGGTTCGGTCCCTTTCGACTCCTTCGCTGCAGCGGGGTGCCGGGCGAGGGGCGCGAGGGGACGCTATTCTCGTTCCTAGAGGCGGTGCGCGCCGGCGAGGCCGACTGGGCCGACCATCGTTTCGCCTGGCTGGTGCAGAACATGGAAAAGGAACAGGTCATCGACCTGCTGCTCTCTTCCGGTCTGGAGGGCGTGGCCGTGAGCGCCGAACGCGTGGCCGGCGTTGTCGAGGCGGTTTCCCTGTTGCAAGCACTAGGCTGGGAGCACGCGCCGGTCCTCCTGCGGCCCGCGGTGCGGCACCAGGCTGCGGGCAATTGGAATCGCTCCGACTACCAACGTTGCCGCGACCTGACGGAGATTCGCGACCTCCACCGGCTGGCGCGCCGCCGGCCACCGGGGCAGTCCGCCCTCGGCGAGCGCGACGCGGAGGGTTTCCTCGCCGAAGCAAGGGATTGGGCGGAGGCGGGTCCGGAGGATCGAACGGAACGCATCGGCACCGCGCTGGCGGCCGGTCTGCCGCTGGAGGACGCGGCTGATGTTGTTTCCACGGCCGCCACGCTGCTGGTCCTGCAGGAGATACTCCGCCGTCGGGAGCCGAAGGCAGGGGTGGAGGCGTTCGATCGCGCGGTGCGCGTGGTCATCGGCGTGAACGCCCTCTGCCGTCTGGTGCGTCTCGGCACACCCGGACAGCGGATCCTCGGACTCCTCCTGGCGGCCTGGGTCGAACCGGCGCGCGACCTGCGCTTGGAGTCTCGCGATCCGGACGCCGCGTGGTGGCTGTCGCCCGCGTCGCGCCTGCGCGAATCGCTCGCCGCCTCCTCCGAGGGAACGGACGGGACGCCCCCGCCTGAGTGGGCGGCGATGGTGGTCTCCGGCCGGCCCAACGGGCTCCTTCCGGCCCTCTCCGCCTGGCTGGAAACGGGGAAGCAGGCCGGGGCGCTCGATGGGGTGCTGGTCCCGCTGGCTTGCGGACTGGAGCGGGTGGGGGGGCAGTCGATCCGGCTGGTGCGGACCCTTTCCGAGGCCTATGGCGCCTCGCGCTCTCCGTTTCGGTGGGTGCATCTCTGGGCGGCTTCTGTGGCCCTAACCATTTGGCCGCGGGATAACGAAGAAGGGGGCTTGCCAAGTCCGGCGAGTCTCTCCTAGAATGCCTGTACTGGGGCCGAGCTTTGGGTCACTATGTGGCGCTATCGTCTAGGGGTCAGGACGGATGGTTCTCAGCCATCAAACCGGGGTTCGATTCCCCGTAGCGCTACCAATACCTTTCACTACCTACCGGCTAGCTTAGTAGCTACTCAGTACCTTCCGTTATCCACTACCGTCGGCGCGTGCCTCGCCCACCGTGGCGCCGCGGCTGCCGCGGCTTCTCGGCCGGGATGCGCCGCGCCCGCGCCGCGCGCAGACCTCCCCGCCTCGCCTTTTCACGGGCCGGATTCTCACGGATCGCCGCCGGAGGGCTCGACGCCTCCGCCGGAGCCGGGCCTTGTTGCTCCCGATGTCGCCCGCCGAGTCCGAAGAACTCGTGCAGCAGCGGCACGTGGACGCGTGCGGGCGTTTCCTTCGTGAGGCGTTCGGCGAAGGCCTTCGCCTGTTCCTCCTCCCCATGCACCACGAACACCTCGCGCGGCGTGCCGTGATTGGCGTGAAACCAGGCCAGCAGCTCGTCACGGTCGGCGTGGGCCGAGTACTCGTTCATGACGAAGACATCGGCCCGCACCGGGTGCGGCTCGCCGAAGATGTTCACGACCTTGTCACCGCGCAGGAGGCGGCGGCCGAGGGTGTTCTCGGCCTGAAAGCCGACGACGAGGATGGCGTTGCGCGGATCCTCGACGCTGTTGCGCAGGTGGTGGAGAATGCGGCCCGCTTCCATCATCCCCGACGCTGAAATAACAATGCAGGGTCCCGGTGCGGCGTTAAGGGCCATCGACTCCCGCACGTCGCGAATGTAGTGCATCCTGTGCAGTCCGAACGGATCGCCGGGCCCGGCGAGGACCTCGCGGATGTCGGCGTCGTAGCACTCGGGGTGCCTTGAGAAGACCTCGGTGACGTTGACGGCGAGCGGGCTGTCCACGTAGACGGGGACGTCCGGGATCTTCCGTTCGCGGAAGAGCTGCATCAGCTCATAGACGATGTCCTGGGTCCGCCCCACGGCGAAGGCCGGGATGATGAGCTTACCCTGGCGCTGCACGAGGATGTGCACCAGAGACGCCAGCCGGTCGGCGGCGTTCGCGATCAGGTCGTGGGTGCGGTCGCCGTAGGTGCTCTCCATGATCAGGATGTCATCCGCTTCGACCCGGTCAGGGTCGCGGATGATCGGCAGGTGCGGCCGTCCGAGGTCGCCGCTGAATACGACCGAGCGCTCCAGCCCGTCCTCGGTGATGTCGAGGCGCACGATGGCGGAGCCGAGGATGTGTCCAGCGTCGTGGAAGGTGGCGGTGATTCCCGGAGCCACCGGGAACGACCGATAGTAGTCGTGTCCGGCGAAGCGGGCGAGGGCTGCCTCGGCGTCGGCTAAGGTGTAGAGCGGCTCGCGCTTGGGCCGGCGGTTGCCGCGTTTCGCCATCCGCTTGTTGGCGAATTCGGCGTCCTTCTCCTGGATGTGGGCGGAATCGCGCAGCATGTAGGAGGCGAGGTCGGCCGTGGCGAGCGTCGCGTGGATCTGCCCGCGGAAGCCGTGTTTGACCAGGGCCGGGAGGGCGCCGGAGTGGTCGATGTGGGCGTGGCTCAGGACTATAGCGTTGATCGAAGAAGGGTCAAATGGGTAGTCGCGGTTGGCGCGGTCGGCCTCGTCTCGCTTTCCCTGCACCAACCCGCAATCGAGAAGGACGCGGTAGCCGTTGGCCTCGATCAAGTGGCGGGTGCCGGTCACCGACCGAGCCGCGCCGTGAAAGGTGATCTGCATCCGTGGTCTCCCCAAGATAATTGTCGGTCGCGGCGCGCCGTTTCTTGCCCGGATACCGGCGCCGGGGATGCACAGCGTGACCGAGGGGCTGGTCCCGCGCAAGTATCGGGTCTGGGGAGAATCTGAGATTCGATGTAGACATCGGCTCTAGGCTTCAGGCGTCGGGCTTCAGACGTCAGGTTTCAGGAGGGCAGACCAGGAGCTTTTGGGCCCGTTTGGGGCCGGAAGCCCTCCGGCCTGAAGTCCGAAGCCTGGAGTCCGACGCCCGAAGCCCGACGCCGTTTCCACGTCTTCCCTCCCCCGATTCCGGAAAGAATTCTTTTATGTGCGATGAATTTGCGCAATTGACACCGCCGTGGCCCTGCGGTACTATAGGTGGTAGATGTTTCCGGCTGGCGACTCACGCGTTGAGGAGGTCGTCCGGCCATGTTGCCTTGTCCCTTGTCTGGGGCGGGCTTGGAGTCCTGACCATAGGAGATCCGCAGATGAGAAAAATGCTATGGGTGATGGTGGCCCTGTGCGCATGTATGGGCCTCACCGCGGGAGCGTCGGCTGCGCCGCTCATCGACACCTTCGATTATGGGGACGGCGCGCTGCTGACGAGCAACGGCTGGATCGCCCACAGCGGCACCGGCACGGCGGCGATCGATGTCTATGCGCCGGGCCTCGCTTACACGGGATACCCCACGTCGTCGGTCATCGGGCAAGCGGCCCGGCTGGACAACACAGGGGAAGATGCCTATCGCCCCTACGTTCAGTCTTCAGGCGCCGTGTACTACGCGTTCTTGCTGAACGTTGTAACTCCGACTGCCGGATACTTCGCCATGCTGAACGGGAGCGCCACGGATTTCTGGGCCCGGTTGAACGTCGCTCCTGCTACCGGGGGGATGTATCTCGGGATCTCCCACACGTCGACGGCGCCCTTGTCGTACCCCGCAATCTACGCCCTGAACACGACGCACCTCGTCGTGGTCAAGTACGATTTCACGACGGGTTGGGCCTATCTGTGGGTGGATCCGTCGCTTACGCCCTGCGTTGAGCCGGCTCCCGTCCAGACCAGCCTTACCGCCCTCACGGGCAAGAGCGCCATCGGCTTCGCAGTGCGGCAGTATCTTGCCACACAGAACCTGCTCATCGACGGACTCCGCATCGGCACGTCATGGGAAGAGGTCATCTGTTCGGCCCCCGTCACCGGCGCGTGCTGCGCCGCCGACGGAACCTGCTCCGTGGTGCTGCAGGCCGACTGCCTCTTGGCCGGTGGCGTGTACCAGGGTGACGGCACGACCTGCGCCGTCAATCCGTGCCCGCAGCTCGGTACCTGCTGCATCAGCGGCGTCTGCACGTTTGTCCTTCAGGCGGACTGCGCCGGTGCTTGGACCGAGGGCGGCGTCTGCGAGCCGACTACGTGCGCTGCGCCGATCGGTTCCTGCTGCGCGCTGGACGGCACGTGCACGGTGACGACGGCAGCGAATTGCACCGTGACCTGGACCGAGAACGGCATCTGCGAGCCCAACACCTGCATCCAGCCGGACGGGTCCTGCTGCGATCCGCTCGGTACCTGCGCGGTGACGAAGCTGGCGGACTGCACGGG